>NZ_JBHUEE010000001.1:398944-644435 GCF_042680605.1 Georgenia deserti | reverse complement strand
CACCGAGGGTGACGAGCACGAGTGAGGGACGAACGGAGTGCGAGGAACCCGACCAGCCAGCACCGAGGGTGACGAGCACGAGTGAGGGACGAACGGAGTGCGAGGAACCCGACCAGCCAGCACCGAGGGTGACGAGCACGAGTGAGGGACGAACGGAGGGTGTGATGACCGAGGCGATGGCGCAGCAGCCTGCTGCCCCCACCGATCAGGCGACACGGGTTCGTCTGCGGTACTTCGCCGCCGCCGCTGAGGCGGCCGGGACGTCCTCGGAGGACCTCGCCGTCCGGGCGGACTGCACGGTCGGCGAGCTGGTCGAGACGCTCACGGTCGCCCACGGGCCGCAGTTGGGCCGGGTGCTGGCCATCTCCAGTCTCCTGGTCGACGGGCAGACTCGGGTGGTCGCGGACGACGGTGCCGCCCGCCTCTCCGGCGCCGCCGAGGTCGGCGTCGACGTCCTGCCCCCGTTCGCGGGGGGCTGACCGCTCGTCAGAGCGTGGGTCTCACCAGCCTCTCGGCCTCTTGCGCCCCTCTGACGCGGCACGGTACGGGTACTCCTGCCCCGTGTCCGGCGTACGCCGCGTGACCACCGCGGCAATCACCGGCAGGAGGACCAGTCCGAGGGCGGCGATGACCGCCCACACGAGGAGGCTCGTCTCGGTCGGCGGGTTGTCGAAGATGCGGATGCCCCGCCAGATCCCCACGCCTGCGACTGCGATCATCAGGATTGCTCCGATCAGCCCTGCACCCATGCTGTCCAGGGCCATGCCGAGCAGGCAGAGCAGACACCAGGCGTACATCGCGATGACAAAGGCGGCCGCGAGACCGAAAGCCAGTGGATCCGAGGAGTAGGTCGCGATGACGGTCTGGCCGTGCATGAGCTTGTCGACCACGAGCGGCCACACCAGCATCGAGGCAAGCTGGATGGCAGCGGCGAGGGGGGCACCCAGGATCACCAGACCGGGGAGGCCCGTCCGCCGGAAGCCGTTGTCCTCCCGCTTGAAGCTCACGAGCGAGTAGGTCCAGAGCGCGGGACCGAGCCCGGCGAGGATGCCCGCCCAGACGCCGTCCGGTTCGACCTGATCGAGGTTGTTCGTCCTGAGCAGCCCGGTGGCGGAGACCAGCATGAAGATCGTCCACAAGACGGCGACGAAGCCGGCCACGATGAGCATCCTGCGCAGATCCGCTCCCCAGGTGGGCACGGGCTTCGTCGCCGGGTGCTGCCGTCCACGTGGCGACGAGTACGGCCCGCGGGGCGGCCCACCTGGATAGGTCACACCAGCATTATGCTCGTCTCGTATTGTCGTCCGGACGCCGTGAGCCTGTGGCGCTTCCGCGTCCAGGGCACACCCGACGGAGACGACACCGCGATGGAACACCTGGCCCGAACTCGGTCCGAGCGCGGAGAACTCGCGCTGTCGCGCCGGCCGTCCGGGGATCTGGAGCTGCGGGTGAACGGCGTCTTCGTCATGGACACGGCCGACGTCACCACTGAGCGGATGCTGGCCGCTGCGGCGCTGCGCACGTGCGCCGACCCGGCCGCCGTTCTGGTCGGCGGCCTCGGCCTGGGATTCACCCTCGCCGAGGTCCTCGCGGATCCGCGAGTGGAACGCTGCGTCGTCGTCGAGATCGAACCGGATGTGGTCACGTGGATGCGGGACGGCACCGTGGCGCACGGCCCGGAGCTCTTGGCTGACGCCAGGGTCGAAGTCCTCGTGGCCGACGTCGCCGACGTCCTCATGGCGGCCTCGGCCGAGTTCGATCTTGTGCTGCTCGATGTCGACAACGGGCCCGGATACCTGGTCCACGAGCGGAATCGCGAGCTCTACGAGCAACCGGCCCTGACTCGCCTTTGCCGGGCGCTGCGGCCGGGCGGCGTTCTGGCGGTGTGGTCCTCCGCACCGGCGCCGGAGCTGCACGAGGCACTGTCCGCGACATTCGCCGCTGTCCAGGTGAGCGCCCTGCCGGTCCGCCTCCAGGACCGGGACGAGGAGTACGTCCTCTACAGCGCCAGGACCTGACAAGCGCGGACGCGACAGTCCCGGTCGCCGGTTGGGGACAGGACGGTCCCCAGGTGAGCGGCGACCTTGTCATCCTGCGCGCCTCGTCGTCCCGAGGCGCCCTGGCCGCGTACCCACGAGACGGGGGTCGACGGCGTCCAGGCCCCCTGGCAACTGCCCCACGCTCTGGTGCCCACGGGTGCTTTCTGCAGTGGGGCTTGGCATGCGGCTCGGTAAGCGGTAACTTACCGTAAGTGCTCACTAACGAAGTCGACGCGTGGACCGCCCTCGGGGATCCGAGCCGGCGGCGGATCTTTCACGCGGTGACCTCCCGGCCGCAGTCCGTCGGTGAGCTCGCCGCCGACCTGCCGATCTCACGTCCTGCCGTCTCCCAGCACCTGAAGGTGCTGCGTGCGGCGGAGCTGGTGCGCGTCCACACCGCCGGCACCAGGCGCATCTACACCGTGGACACCACGGGCCTGAGTGCCCTGCGAGCCGAGCTCGACGCCTTCTGGGCGCAGACGCTGACGAACCTCAAGTCCGTCGCCGAGAGTTCAGCGGCGCCCCAGACCCGCACCCGGACCCAGACCGAGGAGACCTGATATGCCCGTCGCCGACCCCACCACCGTGCGCCACGAGGTCGTCGTGGAGGTGCCCGCCGAACGCGCGTTCGTGGTGTTCACCGAGCAGTTCGACGCCATCAAACCCCGCGAGCACAACCTGCTCGACTCCCCCATCGTCGAGACGGTCTTCGAGCCACGCGTCGGCGGTGCCGTCTACGACCGCGCCGAGGACGGCTCACAGTGCCGGTGGGCACGGGTCCTCGTCTTCGAACCACCGCACCGCGTCGTCATCTCGTGGGACATCACGCCGGCGTGGACGGTCGAGACCGACCCGGGCCGCAGCAGTGAGGTCGAGGTGCAGTTCATCCCCGACGGCCCGGAGCGGACGCTCGTGGCGCTGGAGCACCGTCATCTGGACCGGCACGGTGACGGCTGGGAGCGCGAGCGCGACTCCGTCGACGGGCCCGGCGGCTGGCCTGTGTATCTCGAACGATTCGCCGGGTTGGCGGATACCTGAGATGGCGACCAAGGAACCGACGGGCATGGCGCTCGCAGCCGCGGAGCGAGAGGACCTGGCCGACTTCCTGGCCGGACTCACTCCCGAACAGTGGCGTGCGCCCAGCTTGTGCGCCGGCTGGAGTGTCCGGGACGTCGTCGCCCACGTGATCAGCTACGACGAGATCGGCTGGCGCGGCCTTCCGTGGCGGCTCCTGCGCGGCCGGCTCGGCGGCGGCGACGCGAACGCCGTCAGTCTGCGTGACTATGCTCAGCACTCCCCGGAGGACCTGCTCGCCCTGCTCCGGACACACCTGACCCCACGCGGACTGCCGGCAGCCTTCGGCGGCATGATCGGCCTCACCGACGCCCTCATCCACCATCAGGACATCCGCCGGCCGCTCGGCCTCCCCCGGACGGTGCCCCCGGAACGGCTGGCGGCAGCCCTCCCCCGCGCGCTGGCCGCGCCGGTGCTCCCGGCGAAGCAGAATGCGGCGGGCCTGCGCCTGGTGGTCACCGACCTCGATCTCGTTCACGGCGACGGACCCGAGGTTCGCGGCCCAGGCGAGGCTTTGCTCCTCGCCGTCGCAGGCCGCGAGGCGGCACTGACGGATCTCGACGGACCAGGGCTGGCGACGCTGACGACCCGCGTCTCGCAGGGCCACTGACGGCAGGCGCGTCCCTCAGGCGCTGCCCGTCCATTCGTGCGAGCCGTCCGGGAAGACCTGCCGCTTCCAGACCGGCAGGCGCCGTTTGATCTCCTCGACGAGTTCGGCGGCAGCCGCGAAGGCCTCGGCGCGATGGGCGGCGGACACCGCGGCGGCCAACGCGACGTCGCCGACGGCGAGGGTGCCGACCCGGTGCAGAACCGCGACGGCATCCACGGGGAACCGCACCGCGAGATCGTGGGCCACCTGCGTCACGACCGATCCGGCCCCGGGGTGGGCGACGTACTCGATCCCGCTGACGGCACGCCCGCCGTCGTGATCGCGCACCACCCCGGTGAAGGCGACCACGGCGCCGGCCGCCGAGTCCGCGACCGCTCGTTCGCACTCCGCGACGGTGATCTCCGCGTCTCGGACGGCGGCGAGCACGACGCGCTGACCGGGCGGGGCGAGCCGATCCGTCACGGCTGCTCCTCCCGGGCGGCCACGAGGCTGGCCACCGCGTCCGCGCGGCCGCGAACCGCCTCGGCGGACGCGCCGCCCGCCCCGGCCGCGAGGCCGACGACGAAGGCGGTCAGCGGGGCACCGGGCCGCGAAGGGCCGTGTGCGACCGCGCTGACCAAGCGCAACAGGTCCGGCGTCACCTCGCCGACCACGGTGCGGTCGACGCCGAGCTCGGCACAGACCTCGTCGAGCCAGGCGTTCATCTGCGCCATCTTGCGGGTCTCGTCGCCGCGTCGCAGGTTCTCGCCGGTGCTCACTGATCGCCCTCCCGGGTGTAGTCGGTGCCGGTCTCGACCGACAGGATGGCCAACAGCAGTCGTCCGAGCGTGCGTCCCACCCTGGTCTCGGCGTGGGCCGCGAGCGAGGCGGCCGCATCCGGCAGGGCGGGGACCAGATGCTCGTCGAGGTGCGTGCGCTCGTCCGCCCGGAGACCACGCGCCGCCGGGGCGTCGCCGGTCGCCCAGGCGTCGGCCTCGCGACGGCACAGCTCGGCGACCTGCCGTGCCGCGTCCGCCAGGTCCCCTGCGGGCGCGAGGTGGGCGGTGTGATCCTCGCGCAGGGCGGACAGGTCGTCGGCCGGGTCGCGGCGGCGCGCCGCGCGGGCGTAGACGTCCAGGCTCATCAGGTCCGCGGTGAACAGGTCCGCGTCCGCCTCGAGCCACCGTGCAGCCAACCGCCACGCGGTCGCGATCTCCCCCGACCGGAGTCGTTCGACGGTGCGTTCCGCCGGAGCGGCGAGCACCTCGGCGGCCGCGTCCCAGCTCCCGGCACGGTCCCGCGCGGCCTGGACGAGTTGCGCCTGGAATCCCGAGACGGTGTCGTCCCCGGCCCCCGCGACCGGGGCCAACCGTCCGCCGTCGTTCATGACGCCCTCGGCAGGGAAGCGGGTTCGCGGACGACGTCGAGGTCCCCGGAGACGGAGCGTGCGGTGAGGAAGCAGATGCCGCCCTCCGTGCGATCCTCGACTGTGGTCGCCCCGAATCCGGAGGTCCGGTGATCGGTCCCGTCGAGGCGCACGGCGCCGGAGACACTGCGTGCGCTGAGCGAGACGCCGGTTCCGATGGGCAGGGCCACGCGCATGTCGCCGGAGACGGTCGAGACGTCGACCTTCGAGGTGTCCGAGTCGGTGCGGACAGCGATGTCGCCGGCCATCGACGCGACCTCCACCCGTGGGAGCCGACCCGCGAGACTCGTACGCCCGGCCGCGGCGTTGACCCGCAGCGGACCGTCGTGACCGGAGACGACGATTCCGCTCGAGGCGGATCTCAACGTCGCGGCGCCCCGGCAACCGTCGAGCAGGATGGAGCCCGCGGCGGTGTTGACGGTGACGTCCTCGACGAGGTGGCGCACCGTGACGTCGGCCGAGGCGGTCGCCACGCTGGTGCCGGTTCCGTGCGGGACGTAGATGGTCAGCGCGGCCGAGTCGGAGGAGTTGTACGACCGGAGCCGCTTGACCCAGCCCTCCCAGCCGATGGACGGATACCCGATGGTCAGACGTCCGCCTTCGACCGTCATCTCGAGCGGATTGCCGACGAGCTCGGTGACCTCGGCCCACACGTGCGGTGCCTCGTGGCTGCGCACCTCGACACTGCCCGCCACAAGTTGGACCCGCAATCGGGTGACGTCGTCGATCTGGTGCTGGGCTACGCCGGGGACGATCCAGGATCGGGTGGCCATGAATCCGACCTTACGCGCCCCGGACGGTGCGGACCGGGCTTCGGTCGGAGCCGACGGCGAGGGCCGGGCTCCATGACGGAGACCCGGCCCTCGCTCGGCTTCAGCCCCCGTTGGGGCGCTTGCCGTGGTTCGCGGCGTTGCCCTTGCGGGCACGGCGCTTGCGACCGCGCTTGCTCATCTCGTCACTCCTTCTGGATGCGGCGACCGGGATATGGTCCCACATCAGCGGGAGACGACGGTGTACGGCACGGTTACCCGCTGCTTGCCCCGTCTTGGGGCCGTGTTCATCCGGCGCGCGATTCCGGTCACACGCCGCCCCGAAACACCCGGCCACCTGGGGCGATGGGTGAGGTGGGCGGCTAATGTGTGGTCACGTGCGCGCCCTGAAGTCGCTGGTGTCCCTGCCGGCGCTCTTGACCGCCCTGATCGGGTTCACCCTCCTGGTCGCCGGTCCGCTGCGCCCCTACGAGGCCACCTGGCACCGCTACTGGGCGCGCGGCTTCCCCGACCCGGTGCCGTGGGTCCTGCAGCAGGTGCTGGACCGGATCACCGGCCAGGCCGTGTGCCTCCCGGTGCTGCTCGCGGTCGCCGTCGTCATCGCGCGGCGCCGGCGCACCTGGCGCCCACTGTTTGTCGTCGCGGCGGCGGAGGCGGCGTTCTTCGGGGGCGTCGGGCTCATGAAACTGGTGCTGGCGCGCCCGGCGCCGGTGATGCAGGACGCCCGATTCTTCGCCGGCGGCCTGTTCGAGGACGGCTGGCACGGGATCTCCTACCCGTCGGGACACACCTCCGAGGCGATCCTCATCTACGGTGCCGCCGTCTATCTCATCTTCCGGTACTGCCGCCCCTCGGCGACCGTCCGCCGCCGCCTCGTCATCGCCGTCGGCATCATCGCGGTCAACTCGGTGGCCACGGCCTACCTGTTGGGCTGGCACTGGGCCACCGACCTACCCGCCGGTCTGCTGACCGGCGGTGTACTGCTGCACGTGGTGATCTGGGTCGACCGGCATCTCATCGCGCGCCTGGTGCCCGCTCCCGGCACCGAGACGGACGCGACAACGACCGACCCACCGCCCGAGACCAACGGCCCGCCGGCGGGGACCACGGGCACGTTCGGCGCGCCCAACACCGGTGCCGCGCCGGAGGGACGACCCGTCGGGACGAGCCCGGACTCAGTCGGCCCGGACCCGGGAGACCTTGAGCACGGTGAGCTGCGAGCGGACCCGCATCCGCAGTGAACTGGGCGCCACCTCTGCGCAGGACCGCTTGACGAGCTCGCGGATGTGCACCTCGGCGTCGGCCGCCTCCGTGCAGTGCGGGCACTCGGCCGCGTGACGGCGCAGCCGCGCTTCCTCGCTCTCGTCCAACTCGGCGTCGAGGAACTCGAAGAGGTGATCCATCAGCTCTTCGCAGCTGCACGGGCCCGATTCACCGGCGCGGGCGCGCACGGCCTCCTCCGCCCGGCTCACGAGGTGCTCTTCCGGCGTCCCGCCGCTCCTCGCGTGCCTCATGCTTTGGCCTCCGTCCGGATACCGAGCTCCCGCGCGTGGTCGACGAGGCGCTCGCGCAGCTGGCGGCGTCCACGGTGCAGACGGGACATCACCGTCCCGATCGGGGTCCCCATGATCTCCGCGATCTCCTTGTACGCGAAGCCCTCCACGTCCGCGAGGTAGACGGCGATACGGAAGTCCTCCGGCAGCTCGCTCAGGGCGTCGCGGATGTCCGAGTCGGGCAGCAGGTCCATGGCCTCCGCCTCGGCGGAACGCAGCCCGGTCGAGGTGTGCGAGGCCGCCCGGTGGATCTGCCAGTCCTCGACCTGCTCGGCGTCCGACTGCTGGGGCTCGCGCTGCTTCTTGCGGTAGCTGTTGATGAAGGTGTTGGTGAGGATTCGGTACAGCCACGCCTTGAGGTTCGTGCCGGGCTTGTACTGGTGGAAGGACGCGAACGCCTTGGCGAACGTCTCCTGGACCAGGTCCTCGGCGTCGGCGGGGTTGCGGGTCATCCGCATGGCCGCACCGTAGAGCTGGTCCAGGTACGGCAGGGCCTCGCGCTCGAACCGCTCCGCCCGGACGTCGTCGCTCTCGCCGTCCGGGGCGCGGCGGTCGGCGTCGCCCTCGTGGGTCTCGGTCATCGCCCACGAGCCTAGTGCCGCGGCGCCCTGCGCGCGTGCGCAGGGCTGCGGCGCCTGGTCCGTGGGACCCGGCAGTGTGGGGAGTTCCGTCGTCAGTGTCACGACCGCGACAACGACGGCGCGGCGGCGAACATTCCGGCACGGGGTCGCAGACCTGACCGATCTGCGGTAGCAATGAGCCATGACGTTCGTCCGCCTGATCGCGCGCCCGTTGCTCGCCGCCCCATTTGTGGTCGAGGGTGTCGGCGCCCTTGCCCGGCCGAAGGACCACGTGGAAGCGGTCCAGCAGGTCCGCCCGATGCTGGAAGACCTCGGCGTGCCGCCCTCGTTGCTCGACGACCCCACGCCGATCATCCGCGCCTCCGGGGCGGTGGCCGCGCTCTCCGGCCTCATGCTCGCCACCGGCCGCAGCCAGTCTGCCGCCGCCCTGACGCTCGCGGCCGTGGCACTGCCCACGACGCTGGCCAAGCACCCCGTGTGGGAGGCCGGCGACCGTGCCGAGCGCACCCGCCACCTCACCGGAGTGCTGAAAGGGGCAGGACTGACCGGTGGCCTGCTGCTCGCCGCCGCGGACCGCAAGGGCCGGCCGTCGTGGGCGTGGCGGGTGCAGAACGCCCGCGAGCACCGCGCCGACATCCGCCGCGCCAAGGCGAAGGTCAAGAACCGCCACGCGAAGTGACCACGACGCTCGCCGCCGATCCCTGGCCTGCTCCGACCGCCTCCGGCCCCCTCGACGCCGTCGTCGAGGTTCCCGGCTCGAAATCGCTGACCAACCGGCACCTGCTGCTGGCCGCGCTCGCGGACTCCCCCACGGAACTGATCCGGCCGCTGCACTCGCGTGACTCCGCCCTCATGATCGCCGCGTTGCGCGAGCTCGGCGCCGTGATCGACGCCGCCGACCCGGGCGACCTGCTCGTGACGCCCCGGCCGCTGCGGGGCGGCGGACATATCGACGCCGGCCTGGCCGGGACGGTCATGCGATTCGTCCCGCCCGTCGCCGCGCTCGCCGACGGCGAGGTCCGCATCGACGGTGACGAGCGCGCCCGCGAGCGCCCCATGGGTCCGGTCGTGGACGCGCTGCGCACCCTCGGCGCCGACATCAAGGCCGCCACGATGAGCGACGGCGCGGCCGCGCTGCCACTGATCGTGCACGGAACCGGCCGGTTGGCCGGTGGCCGGGTGAACGTGGACGCGTCGGCGTCCAGCCAGTTCGTCTCCGCGCTGCTGCTCGCCGCGCCCCGCTTCGAGCAAGGGATCGACGTGCGCCACGTGGGCTCGGCCCTGCCCTCACTCCCGCACATCGCCATGACGGCCGCCGTGCTCCGTGACCGTGGCGTCTTCGTCGAGGAACTCACCGGTGACGGTGAACCGGCCGACGGGGCACCGAGCCGCTGGCGGGTGCGCCCGGGCCCCGTCTCCGGTGGCCGGATCGTCGTCGAGCCCGATCTGTCCAACGCCGGCCCCTTCCTCGCCGCCGCCCTCGCCGCCGGCGGCCGGGTGCGGGTGCCGCGCTGGCCGGCCACCACCACCCAGGCGGGTGCGCAGCTGCGGCAACTACTCGCCCGGATGGGAGCCGCCGTCGACCTCTCCGGTGACACGCTGACCGTGACCGGTCCCGCCGACGGCGCCATCCACGGCATCGACGCCGACCTGCACGAGGCCGGGGAGCTCACCCCGACGATCGCCGCGCTGTGCGCCCTGGCACACTCCCCCTCGCGGCTGCGCGGGATCGCTCACCTGCGCGGGCACGAGACGGACCGGCTCGCGGCGATCACCACCGAGCTGACCCGGCTCGGCGGGCAGGCCCGGGAGACCGAGGACGGCCTGGAGATCCACCCGGCGGCCCTGCACGGCGGTACCGTCGACAGCTACGCCGACCACCGGATGGCCACATTCGGTGCCGTGCTCGGGCTGCGGGTGCCCGGCGTCGCCGTCCGTGATGTCGGCACGACGGCGAAGACGCTGCCTGACTTCCCGGGCATGTGGTCCGCCATGCTCGCCCAGCGTCGCGGGGCACGTTAGGCGGCGCCGCTGTGCGTGACACCGGCACCGACGACGCCCGGGTCCGCGTCCGCCCGAACCGGCGAGGCAGCCGCCCGCGGACCAAGGTCCGACCCGAGTACCCCGACGCCCTCGGCGCCATGGTCCTCGGCGTCGACCGCGGGCGTTACCACCTGCTCACCGACGACGGCACGGGTCTCGTCGCGGTCAAGGCTCGCGAGCTCGGCCGCGGCGAACGCGGGGCGGTCGTGGTCGGCGACCACGTCGGCGTCGTCGGAGACGTCTCAGGACGCAAGGACACGCTCGCACGGATCGTCCGCGTGGACGAGCGCAGCTCAGTGCTGCGTCGCTCGTCCGAGGACGGTGACGCCGCCGGAGCGGAACGGGTCATCGTGGCGAACGCCGATCAGCTCGTGGTCGTGGTGGCGGCCGCGGAGCCGGAGCCACGGCCACGCCTCGTGGATCGCTGCCTGGTGGCCGCCTACGACGCCGGCATGGATCCGCTGATCTGCGTAACCAAGGCGGACCTGGCCGATCCCCGCGAATTCCTCGCCCGCTACGACGCGCTCGCGGTGCCGGCGGTCGTCACCGCGGCCCGCGTGGAACGCATCGAGGGCCTGCACGAGCTCCGCGACCGCCTGGCCGACCGCACGTCGGTGCTCGTGGGGCACTCCGGCGTCGGGAAGTCGACGCTGGTCAACGCACTCGTCCCGGACGCCGACCGTGCCACGGGTCAGGTCAACGCCGTGACCGGACGTGGCCGGCACACGTCGTCCTCCGCCGTCGCGCTGGCGCTACCGGAGGGTGGCTGGGCGATCGACACACCCGGGGTGCGCTCATTCGGGCTGCAGCACGTCGATCCGGAGGATCTGCTCGCCGCGTTCGACGACCTCGCCGAGATCGCCACGGACTGTCCCCGCGGCTGCACGCATGCGCAGGACGCGCCGGACTGTGCCCTGGACCAGTGGGTGCAGTCCGGAGCCGCCGGAGACGCCGGCGCCGCCCGACTGCTCTCCTTCCGGCGATTGCTCGCCTCCCGTCAGGCCGCCCAGCCCGGCGGATAGGTCTCACGCGAGGCCGACCACCCCGGCCTCCGGCTCGTCCGCACCGGCGGGTGTGCGCCCGCCGCCGTCCCGGCGCACCACGGGCTTGACGACCTCGCCGCGCTTGCTCGCCGCGATCGCTCTTTCGACGTCCTCGGCGTCGAAGTAGCCGATCAGCCGGTCGTAGGGGAACCGGCCCTGGCCGTAGAGGTCCAGCAGCGCCGGCATGAGAGTGTCGCTGCGCCCGCCGCCCCCGAGAGTGCCGACGATGCGCTTGCCCCACAGCGTCGAGACGTGGTCGACAGCGAAGGTGGCGCCCGCCGGCGCCCCGCCGACGAGGATGCACGTCCCCAGCATCCCGACACTGGCCACTGCCTGCTCGACGACCGCGATCACGCCTGTGCACTCCAGGGCGTGGTCGGCCGGCCCACCGCAGATCCGCCGTACGGCTTCCGGGACGTCGTCCTCGGTGCCGGCGTCCACCGTGTGGGTCGCGCCCAGCTCCCGAGCCAGGTGCAGGCGATCGACGTGGCGGTCCACGGCGATGATCGTCGTCGCCGGTGTGTTCACGGCGGCCATCACGGCCGAGAGACCGACCGCGCCGACACCGTAGATCACGAGGCTCGCACCGGGCTCGGGTCGTGCAGTGTTGAGAACGGCACCGGCGCCCGTGGAGATGCCGCAGGCCAGCGGCCCCGCGATGTCCAGCGGGACATCCTCGGGCACGACGACGGCGGAGCTCGCCAGGACGAGGGAATGGGTGGCGAAGGAGGACTGGCCGAAGAAGTGCCCGTACAGCTGCGCACCGTCCGGGAAGTGGTAGGCGCTCCGCCCGGCGGCCGGCCCGAGCAGCCGCGCGCCGCCGGCGACGGCCTCCCCCATCCGCAGGCAGTACCGGTGCTCACCGGCCAGGCAGTTCCGGCACTGTCCGCACCACGGCCATCCGAGGACCACGCGGTCGCCGACCGCAGGGGTGGTCACCCCCTCGCCGACGGCGTCCACGATGCCGGCGCCCTCGTGCCCCAGCACCGCCGGGAACGGCATCGGCAGGTCACCGTGGCGGGTGATCTCGTCGGTGTGGCACACACCGGTCGCGACGATCCGGACAAGGATCTCGCCCGCGCCCGGTTCGTCGATCTCGATGTCCTGATAGGTCAGGGGCGCGCCGACCGCTGCGGCCACGGCGCCTCGGGCGGCGACGGTCATCTCCTGGCTCCTCCGCGTCGAGAAGGTCGGGAACTGACGCCGACGCTAGCGGAGGCGGGCGGGCCCGGCCAACGCGGCCTCGGTCCGCGCGCCGGACCGCTCGGGCGAGCCCGGCTCGGTGCGCGGCAGTGCCGCGAGGCGCGGAACGGTGCCCAGCGCCCGGTAGATCTCCTCGAACCGGTCGAGCGTGGCCCGGTGGGTGTGCGGGGCCACCAGGGCGCGACTGCGCGCGCCCATCTGCTCCCGCAGCGTTGCGTCGCCGACGAGTTCGGTGAGGCGAGCGGCCAGCTCATCGACGTCGCCCGGGGTGTAGAGATACCCGTTCTCGCCGGGTCGGACGAGGTGCGGCAGCGCCATGGCGTCGGCGGCGACGACCGGTTTCCCGGCCGCCATCGCCTCGAGCGTGGCGATGCTCTGGAGCTCGGCGATCCCGGGCATGCAGAAGATATGGGCCCGGGCGTAGGCGGCGAGCAGCTCCGGCTCGTTGACGTGGCCGTGGAAGGTCACCCGCTCGGAGAGCCTGAGGTCCGCGGCCATGCGCTCCAGTCGGGCACGGTGGTCGCCGTCCCCCACGATCTCCAGCACCGGCCGCGGACGGGTCTCGACGCGGGCGAGCGCCGCCAGGAGCTCATCGATCCGCTTCTCGGGATCCAGCCGGCCGACGAACAGCAGGCGCGGCTCGGGCGCGGCCGCAGCGGCGGCCCGGAACCGGTCGGCGTCGACCCCGCACGAGACAGCTTCGCCGGCCAGGCCCGTGGCGTCCCTCAGCAGCTCGACCGCCCGCGGGGTCGGCGCGGTGATGACGTCGGCCCGGGAGTACACGGCCGAGAGGTCGCGCCAGGTGAGCCGGCTGGCGGCGTCGTGCCACCGGCGGGGCAGGATGGGGAGGTAGCCGAGGACGTTCTCCGGCATGAAGTGGTTGGTCGCCACGAGGGGCAGCTCGCGGCGGCGGGCGGCGCCGACCAGGGCACGGCCGAGGACGAGGTGCGCCTGGACGTGGACGACGTCCGGTCCGATCTCCTCGACCAGCGCGTCGGCGGCGGCGCCGGTGCGGCCGGGGGTGCAGAACCGCAGCGAGGCGTGCCAGGGGTAGCGCGTCGAGGCCAGCCGGTGGACGGTGCAGCCGTCGGCCCGCTCACGGCGTGGCGTGCCGTCGGTCGAGGCGCACGCGACGTGCACCTCGTGCCCGCGTCCGGCCAGGCCCGCGGCGAGACGCTGGGCGAACCGTGCGGCGCCGTTGATGTCCGGGGCGTAGGTTTCCGCGCCGATCAGGATCTTCACCGGGTCTCCTCCAGATTCTGCTGGTGCGCCGCACGGTGTGCCGGCTGCTGGGACGTTGCGGGGACGGCCGCAGGTGTGGCCTGCGCGGGCGAGCCACCGATGCCGGGACGAGCACGGGCCAGGGCCACGACCCCGCCCGCCGCCGCCAGCCCGCACAGCGACATCCCGACGAGGATCGGTCCGGGCAGCAGGGCGCCCTCGCCGAGCAGCAGCAAACCGGCGAGCACGGCGATGACGGGGTCGACGACGGTCAGGCAGGCCAGCACCACCTCGGCACGTCCCGAGGCGTAGGCCTGCTGGACGAGCCAGGCCCCGAGGACACCGTTGACCACGAGGATGCCGGCCATGGCCAGCGTCGACGGCGCCAGGGGGTCGTTGCCCGCCTGGATGTGCTGGAAGACGGCCCGCATCAACGCCGCGACGGTCCCGATCGCTGCAGCTCCGGCCAGCGCGTTGAGCAGACAGCGGCGCCACCCGTGAACCCGGTGGGCGGCCGCCGCGCACCCGACCAGCACGGCGAGGAGCACCACCTCGCCGGCGAGCAGGCCCCGGACCGGCACCGGATGATCGCCGCTCGTGTGCGACGCGGCGAGCCAAACGAACGCCGCGACGCCGATCACGCAGACCGTCACCGGGACGCGCGCGCCACGGTCCGGTCGATGCCGGTCGAGCCGAGCCGCCAGGTAGACCGCGAACGGCACGCCCAGCACACCGATGGGCTGAACCACCGAGACAGGCGCGAGCGCCAGCGCGAGGACGTGGAGCGCCATGCCGAGCCCCATGAGCGCGACGCCCGCCAGCCATCCGCGCTGGCGGACCAGGGAGCCGAGCCCGCGGAGGCTGAGCCGGTGGTCCCTGGGGTGGGGCTCCTCGCGCACGGGGACCTGACGCCGCACGGTGTGCCGCACGGCGCGCTGCTGGACGACGGCCGCCGCGGCGAAGCACGCCGAATCGATGACGGCCAGGGCGATCGCGAGGACGGTCACCATGTCAGCACCGATGGTAGGAGCGACGGCCAACATCGCGTGGCGCCGAGGTGAGTGTCCGGCGATGATCGGGTGAACGTCTCGCGACGGCGCCGTGGAAGGAGGTCATCGGTGTCCACGGTGCCGCAGTCCGGACGCCCACCGCCATCGGTGGGACCACTGATTCCGGCCCCGAGGCGGCTCAGGGACCGGCTCCCTCGTCTCCGTCCGATCTGCACGTCGACGACGCTAGGGCGCGGACAGGGACCGTGCCATCAGCCGGAAGACGTAAAGCCGACTCCACCCGGAGGGTGACGTCGGCGCTCGTCCGACCAGGCCGGCTCCGCGCAGGCGCATCGTGCGCGGCATCACCCGTGGCCATCTGGGATGCTGTCGCCGACCCGCCGCAGTAGGACCAGGAAGGGACCTCGCCTCATCGTGCCGATCCCGGGAGACCGCCCTCGGCCGCGCCTGTCGCGGCGAGAGCGGGCCCACGTCGCGCTCGTGTGCGACTACTCGCTGGCCTATCTCGGCGGGGCACAAACCGCGCTGCTGCAGGAGGCTGCCGCGTTGGCCGCGGCCGGCGTCCGCGTCACGGTGGTCACGCCGTCGTCACCACATGTGTGGAGCCGGGTGCGGCCGCATCCCGCGGTGCGGCACCTTCGGGTACCACCGATGGCGCACGTGCCCGGACTGGACCTGCCGGTGGTCACCGAGGGACGGCGGTTGCGCCGGGATCTGGCCGGTTTCCTGCGGCGGCGGGGGGTCGATGTGGTCCACCTGCACTCCGAGTTCGGGCTCGCGGCCGCAGCGGCCCGCGCCGCGGAGGCCTGCGGCGTCCCGGTCGTGCACACGGTGCACACGTTCTTCTGGCGAGGGCCGGACCGCGGCGGGCATCTGCTCGCGCCAGCGCTGCGGGCAGCGTTCCGGGCGGCCACCGGGCTACGTCCGGGACGAGGACCGTTGGCCGAACGGCCGGCCGACTCGGCGCTACGGCACATGACCCTGGCGACGGCGCGCCTCGCGGACGTGGTGATCTCGCCGTCGGCCCACCAGGCTCGGCACCTGCGGGCGGCCGGGCTGCCGGCGGTCTCGGTCCTCGCGAACGTCGTGACCGGCGCCGCAGCTGCCGAACCGCTGACGCACGTCTCCGGGCCGCTTCGGGTGCTGTGGGTCGGTCGCTGTGTGCCGGAGAAGCGCATCCTGCCGTTCGTGCGGGCGGTGCTCGACGCGGTCGCGCGCGCCGGTCAAGGGCGGCTCGCCGTCACCGTGGTCGGCGAAGGCGCCCAACTCGCGCAGGCGCAGGACATGGCGGCGGGGTGCGACGCCCTGACCTTCCTGGGCCGCCGCCCGCACGCCGAGGTGGCTCACCTGCTCGCACAGTCGCATCTGCTGGCCCTGAGTTCGTCGGGATTCGACAACCAACCGATGACGATCGCCGAAGCCGTGACCGCCCGGCGCGGGGTGCTCTACTGCGATCCGGCCCTGTCCGAAGGTCTGTCCGGCTCCGGGATCCTCTCCGGGCCCGAGCCCGCTGAGCTGGCCGCCACGCTGACTGATCTGGTGCGCCACCCGGAGCGGGTGATCGAGGCGTCCCGCGGGGCGCAGGCCGCCGGCGAGGTGTTCACCGCCGAGCGGCACGTGGCGGGGCTGCAGGAGATCTATGCCGCCGCCAGCTGGTCGAGGAACCGGCGGATAGCCGCCGCCGCGGCGGCAGGCCGCTCGTAGTGGATGAGGTGCCCGACGCCGGTCAGCATCTCCAGCTGGGCACCCACCTGCTCGGCGAGCCGGTACTGGGCGGCCGGAGCCGCGATGTCGTCCTTGTCGCCCGCGATCAGGAGGGTCGGTGCGGTCAGGTGCGCGGCGTAGTCGCCGACGTGGTGGGAGACCGACGCGGTGAACGCCTCCACCACGACGCGCCGGTCGTGATACCCGGAGAAGTAGCGCCGGTGCTGGTCGTGGATCCAGCGGCGTAGCTCGCGGTCCTCGGTGGTGGTCATGAGTTCGCTGATGACGCGGACCACACCCCGGCTGGCCAGCAGCGCGCCACCGATCCGTTCCGGCAACGCGGCACCGAGCCGGTAGTAGCCGACGGCGGCCGCGGACAGCATCGCCCGCGGGCCGTGCAGCGCGGGCGCGGCGATCGGGTTGACGAGGACAAGGTTGTCCGGGAACACCTCGTGGGCCAGGGCTGCTGCGGCGACGACGGACCCGAACGAGTGCCCGAGCAGCACCCGCCGCCGCCCGGTACCGGCCACGTCCCACAGCTCGGCCAGCCAGCGCGCATACCGCGTGACATCGTGCGGGCCGGCGTCGGGCCCGTCGGTGGGAAACGGTGCGGACGCGCCGAAACCGGGCAGGTCCGGGGTGACGACGCGGTGGTCCGGGAGGTGGGCCGCGATCGGCAGGAGCCCGTGGTGGTCACCGCGGAATCCGTGCACGGCCAGGATCGTGGTCTCGGCGGTGGGATCGCCCCACACGTGGTAGCGGGTTCGGGCGCCGGCGACGACGACGGAGCGCTCCTCGACGAGCTGCGGTTCCGGGCCGGGTCCGGCCGGGAGACGGGGAGCGGGCGTGGCCATCGAGCCGAGCTTAGACGCGCCCGGCGCGGTGGCGGGGTCGGCGGCGCGGTGAGCGCCGGGCGGTAGGTTGCCCGATATGACTGCGCACGCCGCGAACCGGTACACCGACGACCTCCGCCTGGCCCACGTGATTGCCGACCAGGTGGACGGGCAGACGATGAGCCGGTTCGGCGCTCAGGATCTGCAGGTCGAGGCCAAGCCGGATCTGACGCCGGTCTCCGACGCCGACCGCAGCGCCGAGGAGATCGTGCGCGCCCAGCTCTCGCGGACCCGGCCGCGGGACTCGGTCCTCGGCGAGGAGTTCGGCACCACCGGGCACTCCCCCCGGCAGTGGGTCATCGACCCGATCGACGGAACGAAGAACTTCGTCCGTGGTGTTCCCGTGTGGGCGACCCTGATCGGGCTCATCGAGGACGGCGAGGTGGTGCTGGGCGTGGTCTCCGCGCCCGCGCTCAACCGGCGGTGGTGGGCGGCGCGCGGGTCGGGCGCCTGGACCGGGCGCTCGCTCTCCGCGGCCCGGCAGCTGAGCGTCTCCGGGGTGCGTACGCTCGGTGACGCCTCGCTGAGCTACTCGAGCCTGGGCGGTTGGGCCGAGCGCGGGTCGTTGCGCTCGTTCCTCTCCCTCGCCCAGCAGGCATGGCGCACCCGCGCGTACGGGGACTTCTGGTCGTACATGCTGGTTGCCGAGGGGGCGGTGGACATCGCCTGCGAGCCGGAGCTCGAGCTGTACGACATGGCGGCGCTGGTGCCGATCGTCGAGGAGGCGGGCGGGCGCTTCACCGGGCTCGACGGTGCGGACGGCCCGTGGAGCGGCAGCGCCGTGGCGACCAACGGCCACCTGCACACCGCGGTGCTGGCCGGTCTGGACGCGCAGCAGGACTGACCTGGCACACTTGGCGGTGTGACGGAGCGGAAACCGCCCGGCGTCCCGGTCGGCAACTGGGTCGACGAGATCATCCGGGCCGCGACCGAGCGCGGGGAGTTCGACAACCTTCCTGGCGCCGGGAAGCCGCTGCGCGACGAGCGGCCCCCGGACGAGGACTGGTGGCTGCGCCAGAAGATCCGTGACGAGGATGTCGACCCGGACGTGCTGCTGCCGCCGGCGCTGCAGCTGCGCAAGGAGGTCGCCAAGCTGCCCGAGACGGTGGCCGACCTGCAAAGCGAGGATGCGGTGCGCGACGCCGTGCGCGAGGTCAACCGGCGCGTGGCCGAATACATCCGCCTTCCGAGCGGTCCGGCCATCCCGGTCGCACCAGCAGACGTCGACGAGGTCGTCGCTGCGTGGCGCCGTGCTCGCCGGGACCGGCCCGGACGCTGATCCGGCCTCGCCCGGCGGGGCACCGTGGCCATGTCGGCGGCGGCGTCTACCGTCCGGGACATGCGGATCCTCCACACCTCGGACTGGCATCTGGGCCGGACCCTGCACGGTGTGGACCTGAGCGAGCACCACGCCGCCTTTCTCGACCACCTCGTCGAGGTCGTCCGGCGGGAGCGGGTCGACGCCGTCGTCGTCGCCGGAGACATCTACGACCGGGCCATTCCGCCGGTGGACTCGGTGGCACTGCTCTCGGACGCGCTCGACCGGCTCACCGCGCACGCGCACGTGGTGCTCACCCCGGGCAACCACGACTCGGCCACCCGCCTCGGGTTCGGTGCCGGACTGTTCCGAGAAAGGCTGGCGGTACGGACCGCCGTCGGGGGCGTCGGTACGCCGGTGGATCTGCCCGACGCCGACGGCGGACTCGGCGCCCGCCTGTACGCACTTCCGTACCTCGATCCGGACCTGGCGCGTGAGCAGCTCACCGAACCAGGCGACGACGGCGAGCCCACAGCGCCGGCACGGTCGCACCACGCCGTGACCGCGGCCGCGGTCCGCAGGGTGCGCGCGGACCTGGCGGCCCGCCGGGAGCGGGACGCCGGCCGCGTGCCCGCGCTCGTCGCCGCCCACACGTTCGTCACCGGCGGGGACGGGTGCGAGTCCGAGCGCGACATCCGGGTCGGGGGCGTCGACCAGGTGCCGTCGGGGGTGTTCTCGGGCGCGGGGGTGGACTACGTGGCTCTCGGGCACCTGCACGGTCCGCAGCAGGTGGGCCGCGTCGGCCGTGACCCGGTGATGCGATACGCCGGCAGCCCGCTGGCGTTCTCCTTCTCCGAATCTCGTCACCGCAAGTCGACGGCCTTGGTGGAGCTGGGTCCGGAGGGCGTCACCGGCGTCGAGCTCGTCGAGGCACCGGTCCCGCGTCGGTTGGCCGACCTGTCGGGCACGCTGGACGAGCTCCTCGGCCGGCGGTTCGACCACTACACCGACCACTGGGTCCGTGTCACCGTGACGGACCCGGTCCGGCCGGACCGACTCTGGGCACGGGTCTCGGACCGCTTCCCGCATGCCCTCGTGCTACGCCACGCGGCCGCCCAGGTCACGGGTGGCCACGAGAGTGCACCGGCCGTCCCGGGGCAGGATCCGCTCGAGATCGCGGTCTCCTTCCTCGCAGCAGCCGGCGGCCGGCCGGCCACACAGGACGAGGTCGCAGTGCTGCGGGAGGCCTACGAGTCGGTGCTGGCGGCGGAACGGAGCGCCTGATGCGGCTGCACCGTCTCACCCTGCAGGCCATCGGCCCGTTCGCCGAGCGGCACGAGGTCGACCTGGACGAGTTGTCCGTCTCCGGGCTGTTCCTGCTCGACGGGCCCACCGGTTCAGGCAAGTCGACGCTGATCGACGCGGTGGTCTTCGCGCTGTACGGCACGCTCGCCGGTGGGGTGTCCGAAGACCGGTTGCACTCCGACCACGCCGCCCCCGGCGTGGAGCCGTTCGTCGAGCTCGTCTTCTCCACCGGCGCGGGCACATTCCGGGTGTGGCGCTCACCGAAGCACCGCCGCCCGAAGCGACGCGGAGACGGCGAGACCCTCCAGAACGCTCGGGCCAAGCTGTGGCGGCTACCGGCCGGGAGCGAACGCCCCGGTGACGAGCACGGCGTGCCGATCTCTGCGCACGTGCAGGAGGTCGGTGACGAGCTCGCCCGGATCGTGGTCCTCGACCGCGGGCAATTCACCCAGACGGTGGTGCTGCCGCAGGGGCAGTTCGCCTCCTTCCTGCACGCCCGGCCCGAGGACCGCCGAGGTGTCCTGCAGGAGATCTTCGGTACCGAGATCTACGAACGCCTCCAGCAGCGCCTCGCCGAGCTGGCACGTGCGGCCCGCGGCGAGGTCGACGGCGCCGCCGCGCAGGTGACCGCCACGGTTGACGAGCTGGCCCGTGCGGCAGCAGGTGGCGAGGACGGGACGGAGGAGGACGGCACCGGTGGCGATACGGCGAGCGACGGCGCCCCCGCGATCACCGAGAACCTGCGAGCGGCGGCCGCCGAGACGGACGTGGCACGCGTGCGCGAACTCGCGGAGGCTGCGTGCGCCGCCTGGGAGGAACGTCAGGAGGCGGCGGAATCCGCGTGTGCGGCTGCTGAGCGGGAGGAGCAGGCCGCGCGTGCGGCGCTGGACGCCGCCCGGGACCTCGCCGCCCGGTCGGCGCGACGGGCCGCACTGGTCGAGGCGGACCGGGCGTTGCGTGAGGCCGCGGACGAGGTCGATCGCGCGGCCGGCCGGCTCGACCGGGCCCGCCGCGCCGCCGTGGTCGTTCCGGTACTACAGGCACGCGAGCGGGCCGCCGAGCGTCGTACTCGCGCCGCGGCGGCGCGAGAACAGGCCGCCGTCGCCGCCGGCCCGTACGGGATCGAGGCGGACGAGGACCTCGAGTCCCTGCAGCGGCTCCGGGACGAGGCGAGCACGACGTTGGGTCGGCTCGAGCCACTCGTGACAGTCGAGGAGTCGCTGCCGGAGCGGGCAGCGGCGCTCGAGCGCGACCGGGCGGAGGCCGCGCACGCGCAGGAGCGCACCGCGTCGCTGGCCGCGCAGGTGGACCGACGTCCGGCGGAGCGTGCGGAGCTGGAACGCCGACTCGAGGACTACCGCGACGTCGGCTCGCGACGAGAACGCGCGCGCGTCGAACGTGACCTCGCCCTGGACCGCCTCGGTGAGGCACGGGAGGCGGAGCGGACCAGGGCGCAGATCGCAACGGTGGAGACCGAGCTCGCCGCGGCCGCGCAGGCCGCGCGAGACGCGGTCGACGCCGAGCACCGGACGCGCCGGCGTTGGGTCCAGGGCATGGCGGGGGCACTGGCCGAGAGTCTGGAGCCCGGCCGGCCGTGTGCGGTGTGCGGCGCCACCGAGCATCCTTCGCCTGCACGGTCCGGCGAGGACCATGCCACGGACGAGGACGTCACTGCCGCGGCCGAGGCCCGGGAGCGGACCGCCGGAGCGCTCGCCGAGCTGCAGGCTCGCCTGACCGGCCTGCAGGAGCGGTCCGCCGGTCTGGAGGAGGCCTGCGACGGGCTGACCGTTGCCGAGGCCACGGAACGGGTGGCCGAGGCCGAACGCGCGGTGGAGGCGGCAGCGGCCGCGGTGGTCCGGCACGCCGAGCTCGCCCAGGAGCTCACCGATCACGACGCCGAGACCGCGCGGCTGACCGAACAACTGGCGCAGGCCCGCACGGCGGACGCGATGTGCGCGGAACGGCTCGATGAACGGGCGCGTCGACTCAGGGAGGACGAACGTCGTGCCGCCGAAGGGCGCGGCCCCCACGCGTCCGTCGCCGATCGGGCCGCGCGGCTGCGCAGCCGTATGCGAGCGGCGCGGTCCCTCCTCGAGGCGGCGCTGGAGGACCAGGAAGCGGCCGAGGCGCTGCAGCAGGCCGAGGTGGACCTGGCCGAGGCGCTCGACCGTGCCCGACTGGCCGACGCCGCGGCGGTACGCGACGCGCTGCTCCCCCAGGACGAGGTCGATGCGCTCGCGAGCACGGTCGACCACCATCGCGCGGAGGTGGCCCGGGTGGCCGCGGGTCTGGCCGAACCGGGCATCGTCGAGCTCACCGGAGCCGAGGAGCCGGCGGTCGAGCACCGCCAGGCCGAGTACCACGACGCCCGTGCCAGGGTGACAAGGTTCGCTGGCCGGGCGAGCGAGGCGCGGCTGCGCTGCCGGCAGGTCCGCGAGCTCACCGACCGACTCGGCGCGGCCTGCGACGCGTACATGGCGGCCGGCGACCGGGCGGGCCCCGTCGTGCGGATCGCCGCACTCGCCGGCGCCGGAGACGGCAACACCCTCGAGACCACGCTGGCCACCTACGTCTTGCTCCGGCGGTTCGAGGACGTCGTTGCCGCGGCGAACGGCCGCCTGGCGGCGATGTCGGACGGTCGGTACGCCCTCGAACGCATCGACGAACGCGAAGGCGGCCAGCGCTCCCGCAAGGCAGGCCTGGGGCTGCGCGTGCGCGATCACGTGACCGAGCGGCCGCGCGACCCGCACACGCTCTCCGGTGGTGAGACGTTCTACGTCTCGCTGTGCCTCGCGCTCGGGCTCGCCGATGTCGTGCGTTCGGAGGCCGGCGGGATCGAGCTCGGCACGCTCATCATCGACGAGGGATTCGGCTCGCTCGACCCGCAGACGCTGGACACAGTGATGACCGAGTTGGGCCGGTTGCGCGAAGGCGGCCGTGCCGTGGGCGTGGTCTCCCACGTCACGGAGATGAAGGACCGGATTCCCGAGCGGATCTCGGTGCGGCGCACCCCGTCCGGCTCGTCCACGCTGACAGTGCGCTGCTAAGCCGCCCCGGCTCAGAGTTGGCTGAGCAGATCCCCGCGCTCGCCGGTGTCGTACCAGAGCAGATCGCGATCGGCGCTGCGCTCGAACGCCTCGTCGTCCCCGGCCGCGGCCGCGCGGACGTCGTCCTCGGCGCCGGGCTCGTCCACGAGCAGGGCGACGACGTCGTGCCACGGGACGTCATCGGTGATGCGGATCGCCGTGGGCAGGCGGTCGACGCCCGGCTCCTGCGGGACCTCGGTGAGCGAGTCCGCGACGTCGGCGGCCAGCACCACGCGTCGTGGTGCTGCGGGCTCGGCGGCCAGTCGGCGGACCGAGTCGTCGGCGGCGGCCATGGTCGCCGTCATCTCCAGCCCCTCGTCGTCCTCGTCGGGCATCGCGGCGCGGAGGGCCGGCGTCACGGCGTGGGCCCACCGCGCGGCGATGCCGTCCTCGGCGGTCAGGTCGGCAACGGTGGCAGGCAGGTAGACGCGCATGCGGTCAGTCTCTCAGCGGACGCACGCCTGGACACCTCACCGCCGCGCCGACCACAGGCGTCGGCGCCGCGGCCGGTGTCGTTCGCCCGTGAGCCGGTGCGCGAGGTGCACGAGCGCGTCCCGGGCGGGTGAGTTCGGCGCCACCTGGTCGAGGGTGGTGCCCTGCATGACGGCCTTGTCGAAAGCCGGCCGGTCGTCCGGGACGACGACGGGGTCCGTCACGCCGGCGAACCGGGCCAGCGCCTCGTGCACGGCCTGCCCGGGTGACGGGCCCGCCGCCGAGGATCGGACGCGGCCGACAACGACGACCCGACGCGCGGACGGGGCCACGTCACCGTCGGCGAGGTCCGCGAGCGCCATGACCAGCCGGCGCATCCCGATCGGGTCGCCCGCCCCGACGACGACCAGGACGTCCGCGGCGTTCAGCGCGGACATGGTGGCCTCGTGCCGCCCTGGCCCGAACCCGGCGTCGTCGCCCTCGAGTGTGGGACCGACGTCGACGACGGTCCACGGCACCGCCTCGCGCGCCACGTCCCAGACAACCTCGAGCGCCGCCGCCGGCACCTCACGCCACCGGTCCGCGCGCGTCAGGCCGGTCATCACGTGGACCGAGGAGTCGAGCGCCGGGCAGGAGCGCAGCAGCGCCCCGGCGTCGAGCCTGCCCGCGAGTGCCTGCCGGGAGACGGCGGCGATCGCCGAGGCGTCGTCGAGGATGCCGAGCATCTGGGTGACCGAGGGCGCCTCGGTGTCGGCGTCGACGAGCAACGACCGGCCCGACAGTGTGGCGAGCTCGGTGGCCAAGGTGACCGCCGTCGTCGTCCGGCCGGGCGCACCCGGTGGTCCCCACACGACCACCAGCGAGCCACGCCGGGCACCGGAGCCCGTCGCCGCCGTGGTTCCGGCCGGAGTCCCCGGAGTCTCGGCGTCTTCCGTACTCGCCGCTGCCTGCCTCCCACCCGGGTCAACGCCGCTCGCGCCGCTGCCGGTCACGCCGGCTCCGGGCTCCTCCCGGTTCTCGGGCGGTCCGACCGTCCCCGGCGCCGGCTCGGGCGACGGCGGAGGTGGCGGAGGGGCCTCGCCCGGCTCGGGTGTGCGCACCACGGCACGGACCGCCTCGGCGAGCGCGGCCGCGCTCCCGGTCGGTTCGACAGCGTCGGGTCCGAGGGCGGAGGCACGTGCCGCATCCTCCGGCGCGGCCACCAGGAGGGTGCGGGTGCCGGCGGAGCGCAGCCGGGCGACGACCGAGCGGTCCAGTCCGGGGAACTCGGCACCCAGGACGGCGACCGTGCCGAGGCCGGCGCCGGCGGCGGCCAGGACCTCGGGCACGTCGGCGCACCGCCGTACCACCCGCAGGTCAGATCCGGGCGCGTGCAGCAGCCGGACGAGCTCGCTCTCGACGGGGCCGGTCAGCGCGAGCAGAACGCCGGTGCTCACGAGGCGTCGTCCGGGCCGCCGGTGGCGCCGGTGTGCTCCGCTGGGACACTGTCCGGTCCGGCCGCGCCGACGCTCATCGTGGGGACGGCCACGAGGTTGCCGTCGCTGGAGAGCGCCGCCAGCACGGTCGCGACGTCATCACGCGGTACGAGCACCTCCACGGACGTGGCGTCCTGGCCGGCGATGACGGAATCGTCCTCGATGACCTCGGCGACGATCAGGTCCGGTGCCAGCAGCTCCGGCTCGGGCACGTCGTCGCGTGCGGCGGTTCCCGCCGCGGGCGGCTGGGCGGCAAGCCACAGGTCGACGGTGGTGCCGGCCCGCAGGTCGGCCGGCACGGCCAGGCCGAGGTCGACGACGACGGGGCGGAGGTCCACCGACTCCCCGGTGCCCACCGCGGCTCGCGGCAGCAGCTCGCCGGCACCGACAGTGCGCATGGCGACGGCGTCCTCAGGCAGGCCGTCCGCAACCCGGTGGTAGAGGTCCTCACCGGCGCCGAGGCGGACCTCGCGCACCTCGAGGTTCTCCGTGACGACGGCCTCGCCGGGAGTGAGAGCGTCCGCCGCCGCGTACACCTCGACGGTGGCGGCCGCGTCGCGCACGGCCCAGGTCCCCAGGGCCACCGATCCGGCCACGAGCAGCACGCCGACGCCGAGGCGCGGATCGCGCCAGGTCGGGCGGCGCATCCGGCGCGCCTGCGGGAGATCGTCGCTGGTCATCGTTGCCCCCTCCGTCCTCGGGCGCACCATGGTGCCGCGCGGACGCCGTCGGCCCAAATCGTTGTCCACAGGCCCGGCACGCCCTGTGCGCGGACGCCGCGTCGCCGATGCGATGATGTGGCCATGCCGCAGCGATTCCTCACTCTGGCCGACGTGGCCGAGGCCCTGGCGGTCTCGGTCACCCAGGTGCGTACGCTGGTACGTTCCGGCGAGCTGCGAGCCATCCAGGTCGGCGGCCGGAACCAGTGGCGCGTGGAGGACTCCGCGCTCGAGGAGTACATCGCCCAGCAGTACGAGCGCACGCGGGCACGGATCGAGGCGGAGCAGCAGTAGCCGCCGCCCGCCGGATCGGCGAGGGAGACCTCAGACGGTCGAGACGGAGACGACGGCGCCGAGTGCGATCGTCAGCGGTCCGGGCTCCCCGGCAGCCGGGCGCAAGTCCACGTGGTCGGCGCCGACGCGGGTGAGCCACCCGGCGTAGGACCCGCCGTCGCAGGTGAGGCGCACGCGCGCTCCCTCGCGGGCCAGGGCGCGCAACACATGCGTGATCCGGAGGCCGCGTTCGACTCTCCCGGCCTCGGGCGCCACGTGCGCGAGCGGCCACGCGGCCTGGATCGCTTCGAGGGGAGCGAGCGTGCGCCGCTCGCCGTCTCCCACCAGCACCCAGTGGGGCGCGGCATCGAGCACCACGCCCTCGACATCGTCCCCGTTGCGCAGCCGCAGTCGCACCTGTGCGCCCTGCCTGCCGCGCAACCGGTCGGCGAAGGCCGTCCGCCCCGCCTCGGCCGCCGTCAGCTCGGCGACGAGAGCCTCGTCCTCGGCGCGCTCGGCGGCGTCGAGTTGACCGGCCAGGTCCTCGAACAGGGCCTCCCACCTCATGACGGCACGGTATCGGCCCTGATGCGCGCTTCGGGACTTGCACAGCCTCCGCGCACAGGCGCATTCCACAGCCGATCACCGCCCCCTTGCCGTAGAACACCATGTGCGATAAAACATCGTCCTAGCTCATCAAACGACATCAAACAGCACTGACAGTCCGACGCGGAGGCCATGCGATGGCGCAACCCGAGACCACCTCGGCACAGCTCGAGCACCGACAGTTCCTGCCCCCTGCCGCCGGCCTGCTGGTGGCAACGGCACTTGCCATCTGCCTGTGCCGCGCTGGCTGGCTCACCGGCCGTGCGCTGACCGGGTCCGCGCCGGCGGCCTCCCGGCTCGACGAGGTCGTCACGATCCTGTGCCTCGCAGCCGGCGCCCTGACCGCCGCCTGGTACGCCGCCACCTGCCTCGGCGTGATCGCGGTGCGATGGGCGCGCGTCGGGGGCAGGCACCTGGCTGACGTGGAGCGCTGGGTGAGGCGCTGGGGGTTCCCGGTGCTGCGCAAGGCGGTCATGACGACGGCGGCGGCCGGTGCCGGCGCCTCGCTCGCCCTGGCCCCTGCGACCGCGACCACGCAGGACGAGACGAGCACAGGTCCTCAGGCGCCGGTTCCCGCCGATCTCGGGTGGGGCGCGACCGATGCCGTGCCACCGACCGAGTCACCGGCGCCCCGCAACGGACCCAACGCGGGCGAGACAACCGGCAGGGCCGCCGCGGACGAGGCCACGGGCCAGGGCGGCGGAGGGGAGGACGGCACGCCCGGCGAGCCCGGTCCAGCAGCGCCGGAATCCGGCGCCGACACAGCCGGACCCACGCAGCGGGAGGATCGCCGGCCCACAGGTCCGGAACCCCCCGAGCACGACGACCCCGGTCGCGAGGCCTACCGGGTCGAGGAGGGCGACTCGCTGTGGTCCATCGCGGCCGCTCACCTGGAGCAGCCCGCGACACCGGCACGGGTTGCCGCGGCCTGGCCCGATTGGTACGAGACGAACCGTTCCACCGTCGGAGCGGACCCGGACACCATCCACCCCGGCCTGGTTCTCCGGGCCCCGACCGAGGAGTCAGCATGACTGCGACCCTGACCCGTCCCGTCCACCCCGGCAACGTCCACACCGGCGTGCGCCGCACCGGACCGGGCGCGACGCCACGCATCTCGAGCACAGAGCCCGGCGACCGTGTGCGAGCCGCCGGCTCGGAGTCACCAGGGTCGACGCCGGACACCGAGGACCAGGCGCACACGCTTCCTGACCCCGGCCGATGGGCAGGCACCCTGGTGCATTCGACGGTCGAGGTGCTCAGCGGCGCCCGGCCGGTGGCGCAGCTGACGCGGTGGCTCAGTCCGGAACTGTTCGAGACAGTCTCACGGCGCGCGGGGCTCGCGCACCGGCTCCAGCGCCGGTCGACGGCGGTTCGCCGTCCGCACGTGCGCCGGGTGCACACGTGTCGCATCTCGGCCGACGTGGTCGAGGCGTCGGTCGTCCTGCACGACGGGGCCCATATGCGTGCCGCAGCAGTCCGGCTCGAAGCTCACCGCGGGCGGTGGCGTGCCACCGCACTGCAGATCGGGTGACTACAGGCGCTTGAACATCTCCTCGAACGAGGGCGCGTCGTCGTAGACATCCGCCGCGTCTCCGGGCTCACGCCCGGCGACCTTCTCGGCGAGCTCCCGGCCCGCCCGCCGGATGCGCGCCGGCAGCGGGTTGACCGCGTCCGCCTCCCCGGACCAGTCGTCGGTGGCGGCGAAGACCGACGTCGTGACGACGTCGGCGCGGAGATAGGTGAGCAGGGGGCGCATGGAGTACTCGAGCGCGAGGGAGTGCCGCGCGGTCCCACCGGTGGCGCCGAGCAGAACCGGCATGCCGGTGAGGGAGTCCTTGTCGATGACGTCGATGAAGGACTTGAACAGCCCGGAGTAGGTGGTGGTGAACAGTGGGCTGGTCAGGACGAGCCCGTCCGCGTTGGTCATCGCCTCGAGCATCTCCCGCAGCTCGCCGGCGGGGAACCCGGTGAGCATGGCGTTGACGACCTCGTGGGCCACATCACGCAGCTCGTAGGTGTGCACGACTGCGTCCAGGCCGTGCGCCGCAAGCTCCTCCGTGGTGGCCTCGGTGAGCCGGTCGGCCAGTAACCGGGTGGACGACGGTTGCCCCAGACCGGCAGAGATCGTGACGATGGTGCGCTCGCTCATCCTTCTCCTTCTCCTCGGGCGGCCGCGTTCATCGGCCGGAGGCCGCACTCGGGGCAACCACGCCGTCCTCGGCACTCTTCCCGGTCCAGCGGTCGTCACCGGCGACGTGGGCCTGGTGCGCGGCGCCGTCCGCCCGTGCGGCCGCGGCGCGCTCGGCGTGGCTGGGTGGGTCCGCCGGCACGTGCGCCGGACGCTTCGGCTCCATCTCCGCCCGCAGCGCCGGGACGATCTCCTCGGCGAGGATGTCGATCTGCTCGAGCACGGTCTTGAGCGGCAGGCCGGCGTGATCGATGAGGAAGAGCTGGCGCTGATAGTCGCCGACGTGCTCGCGCATCGCGGCGTACCGGTCGATGATCTGCTGCGGGCTGCCGACCGTCAGGGGGGTCTCTGTGGTGAACTCCTCCATCGAGGGCCCGTGCCCGTAGACGGGGGCGTTGTCGAAGTACGGGCGGAACTCGTTCCACGCGTCCTGGCTGTTCTTGCGGGCGAAGAACTGGCCACCCAGCCCGACGATCGCCTGGTCGGCGCTCCCGTGGCCGTAATGCTCGAAACGCTGGCGGTAGTACTGGACCATCCGCTGCGTGTGACTCGTCGGCCAGAAGATGTTGTTGTGGAAGAAGCCGTCGCCGTAGTAGGCCGCCTGCTCGGCGATCTCCGGGCTACGGATGGATCCGTGCCAGACGAATGGGGGGACGCCGTCCAGCGGACGGGGGGTGGCGGTGAAGCCCTGCAGCGGGGTGCGGAACTTCCCCTGCCAGTCCACGACGTCTTCCTCCCAGAGGCGTCGCAGCAGGGCGTAGTTCTCCAGGGCGAGGTTGATGCCCTGGCGGATGTCCTTGCCGAACCAGGGGTAGACGGGTCCGGTGTTGCCGCGGCCCATCATCAGATCCATCCGCCCGTCCGCGATGATCTGCAACATCGCGTAGTCCTCGGCGATCTTCACCGGGTCGTTCGTGGTGATCAGTGTGGTGGCGGTGGACAGCACGATGTTCTTCGTGGTGCCGGCCAGATAGCCGAGCATGGTCGTCGGTGACGAGGCCACGAACGGGGGGTTGTGGTGCTCGCCGGTGGCGAAGACGTCCAGGCCCGCCTCGTCGGCGTGCTGGGCGATCGCCATCATCGAGCGCACCCGCTCGGTGTCGTCGGGTGTGCGCCCGGTGGTGGGATCCGTCGTCACGTCGCTGACGCTGAAGATGCCGAACTGCATGATGCCCGCTCCCGCCTCGGTGGCCTGTTTGATGCATTTGCATGGATACGTCGCCGTCAACGCCAAGCCCTCACGGAGTATTCCGCGCGGGTGTCTGGTGCCTGAACGGACGGGTTCTGGTGCCTGAGCGCGCGGGAGAACGCCCGCTCAGGCACCGCTATCGCGTTCGCCGCGAGCCGGTGCTCAGCGCTTCTTCTTGGCCGCCTTCGCCGCGGCGCGGCGCTGCTCCCGGTTGCCGCCGCTCGCCGGCGCGCCGGAGCCACCGGCCGCACCGGCTCCCGTTCCGGAGGACGCCGTCCCGGAGGAGGGCGCCCCGGCAGCAGGACCGGACGTGGGGTTGCCGTCCATGGCGGATGCGGAGTAGCTCAACGCGCTCGGGCGGGAGGGGGCCTCGAGGCCGAGATCGTCGTCGGTAATCGTCCTGGCGCCGCCCTTCTTCGGTGCGCCGTCGGCCCGGTCGCCCCCGGTCGAGTCCTCGCTCTGCGCGTCCGAGACTGTCCCGGCGTCCGGGGCGGCGGCCGCGGTGGCGGCGGCCGACGCGGTGGTGACGCTCGGGCCGTCGGTCTCGCCGTCGGCGGGCTTCTTGACCTCGAGCTTGAAGAGGTACTGGACCGACTCCTCCTTGATGGCCTCGTTCATGGCCATGAACAGGTCGTAACCCTCGCGCTGGTACTCCACGAGCGGATCCCGCTGCGCCATGGCGCGCAGCCCGATGCCATTCTTGAGGTAGTCCATCTCGTAGAGGTGCTCGCGCCACTTCCGGTCGAGCACGGACAGCACCACGCGACGCTCGAGCTGACGCATCACGTCCTCGCCGAGCTCCTCCTCGCGCGTCCGGTATGCGACGTGGATGTCGGACTTGAGCTCCTCGAGCAGCATCTCCTGAGTGACCCGGGTGCGGTTGCCCGCTTCCTCCACGAGATCTTCGACCGTGATGGAGACCGGGTAGGTCGCCTGCAGCTCGTTCCACAGCGCGTCCAGGTCCCAGGTTTCCGGCGCCCCTTCGGCGGTGTACTCGGTGATCAGGCTGGTGACGACGTCGTCGAGGAACCGCTGGACCTGGTCGGCGAGGTCCTCGCCGCTGAGGATGCGGCGCCGTTCCTCGTAGACGATGCCGCGCTGCTTGTTGAGGACGTCGTCGTACTTGAGGACGTTCTTGCGGGTCTCGAAGTTCCGGGCCTCGATCTGCCCCTGTGCGCTCTCGATCCCCTTGGAGACGAACTTGTGCCCGAGAGGCTGGTCGTCGTCGTAGGCGTCGGAGTCCATGACCCGCATGGCCAGCCCGGAGTTGAACAACCGCATGAGGTCGTCCTCGAGGCTGAGGTAGAACCGCGACTCGCCGGGGTCACCCTGGCGGCCGGACCGACCGCGGAGCTGGTTGTCGATGCGGCGGGACTCGTGCCGCTCCGTCCCGAGCACGTACAGCCCGCCGAGCTCGACGACCTCGTCGTGCTCCTTGGCCACCGACTGCTGGGCCTCCTCGAGCGCCTCGTCCCAGGCCGCCTCGTACTCCTCCGGCGTGTCGGTGGGGTCGAGGCCACGTTCCTTCAACGCCGCGACGGCGATGTGCTCGGGGTTGCCGCCCAGCATGATGTCGGTGCCGCGGCCGGCCATGTTGGTGGCGACCGTGACAGCACCCTTGCGGCCGGCCATCGCGACGATGTTGGCCTCGCGCTCGTGCTGCTTGGCGTTGAGGACCTCGTGCGGGACGTTCTTCTTCTTGAGCATTCGGGAGAGCAGCTCGGACTTCTCCACGCTCGTGGTCCCGACGAGGACCGGCTGGCCCTTCTCGTGACGTTCCGCGATGTCCTCGACGATGGCGTTGAACTTCTGCTTCGCGCCCTTGTAGACCAGGTCCGGCTGGTCCTTGCGGATCATCGGCTTGTTCGTCGGGATCGGCACGACGCCGATCTTGTACGTGCCGGAGAACTCGGCCGCCTCCGTCTCGGCGGTACCGGTCATGCCGGCGAGCTTGTCGTAGAGGCGGAAATAGTTCTGCAGGGTGATCGTGGCGAGGGTCTGGTTCTCTGCCTTGATCGGCACGCCTTCCTTGGCCTCGATCGCCTGGTGCAGACCCTCGCTGTATCGCCGCCCGGAGAGCACACGGCCGGTGTGCTCGTCGACGATGAGGACTTCGCCGTTCTTGACGATGTAGTCCTTGTCGCGCTTGAACAGCTCCTTGACCTTGACGGCGTTGTTGAGGAAGCCGATGAGCGGGGTGTTGAGCGACTCGTAGAGGTTGTCGATGCCGAGGTGGTCCTCGACCTTCTCGATGCCCGGCTCGAGGACGCCGACGGTGCGCTTCTTCTCGTCGACCTCGTAGTCCTCGTCCTTGGTCATCCGGGTCGCCAGCTTGGCGAACTCGAGGTACCACTTGTTGACGTCGCCCTGGGCGGGACCGGAGATGATGAGCGGGGTGCGCGCCTCGTCGATGAGGATGGAGTCGACCTCGTCGACGATCGCGAAGTGGTGCTCGCGCTGGACGAGCTCCTCCTCCGACCACGCCATGTTGTCGCGCAGATAGTCGAAGCCGAACTCGTTGTTGGTGCCGTAGGTGATGTCCGCGGCGTACTGCTTGCGCCGCTCGTCCGGCTTCTGCCCGGAGACGACGACACCCGTACTCATACCGAGGAAGCGATAGACCCGTCCCATGAGCTCGGCCTGGTAGCCGGCGAGGTAGTCGTTGACCGTGACGACGTGCACGCCCTTGCCGGTCAGCGCGTTGAGGTAGGCCGGCAGCGTCGCGACCAGCGTCTTGCCCTCACCGGTCTTCATCTCGGCGATGTTGCCCAGGTGCAGGGCCGCGCCGCCCATGATCTGCACCGTGAAGTGCCGCTGGCCGAGCGTCCTGGTCGCGGCCTCGCGCACCGTCGCGAACGCCTCGGGGAGGAGGTCGTCGAGGGACTCACCGTCGGCGTACCGGGCCTTGAACCGGTCGGTCTCCTCACGCAGCTCCGCGTCGGTCAGGCCGGAGACCGAGTCCTCCAGCGCGTCCACCTCGGCGGCCAGAGCGGTGAGCTTCTTCAGGACTCGCCCCTCGCCCATCCGAAGGATCTTGTCGAGGATCGAAGGCACGCAGAACTCCTGCTCGTCGTTCGTGGGCGGGCCGACCGCCCTGGCGCCCTCTGGCCGGGCGCACCGCTCCATGGTAGGCGCTGGGCCTGGCCGGACGTGCACCTCGCGGACGTATCGCGCTCAGCGGACACCGGGAACTGCCCTCGTACCAGCTGTCGCCGGCGCCGGGCCGGGCGGCGCGAGGCGACCACTCGCTCCTCGTTCCTCGTCGCGACGGCCAGACCCATCCAGCCCCGCGCCGCTCCGACCCACCGCCGTCCGCCGCCCCTCGTCGCGACCTCCCGACCGCGTGGCTGGGCGTGCCCGTCAGGTCGACTCGGTCGCTCGCGCGAGCTCGGTAGGCAGGTCACCCCCGGCGTCGGGATCGACGACGACGCCGGACAACCCCAGCCAGCGGGCCGTCTGCCCGAGCTCGGCGGCCAGCTCACCGACGACGTCGGCCCGGCCGGGCCACGCCCCGGCCCCGGTCCGCGGCAGGCCGGGCGCGTCGTCGCCGGTCTCGGCGTGCACGGAGCGCACCCGGAGCAGTCCTGCCTGCCGGTCGGCCTTGAGGTCGACACGGGCGACGAGATGCTCGCCCAGCAGGAACGGCAGCACGTAGTAGCCGTGCACCCGCTCGGCGGGCGGCGTGTAGATACCGATGCGGTAGTGCATGCCCCACATCGCGAGGAGGCGCCGTCGTTCGAACACCAGCGGGTCGAACGGGGCGAGGAGGGCCCGGGCCCGGGTCCGCCGCGGGACGCGCGCCTCGGCGTGCAGGTAGGCCGGCCGCTCCCACCCGGCGATGCGGACGGGTTCGAGCGCGCCCTCGTCGACGAGTTCGTCCACCGCCCGGGTCGTAGCGTCGATGCGCAACCGGAAGTAGTCGGCGAGACATCCGACGGTGCCGACGCCGTGGGCGCGGGCAGCGATGCGCACGAGCTCGCGCGTCGCCTCGTCCTTCGGCGGGGGTGGTGCCAGCGCGACCTCCGGCAGCGTCCGTTCGGCCAGGTCGTAGGCGCGCTCGAACTGGCTGGTCCGGTGGGCGACGACGACGTCACCGACGCGCCACAGGTGCTCGATGGCCCGCTTGGCCGGGGTCCAGTTCCAGCCCCAGTGCTCTTTCGGGCCGCGATCGTGGCCGAGGGCCTCGTGCAGGCGTCCGGCCGTGACCGGTCCGTGCTCGGCCACGAGTTCCTGCACGGCGGCCAGGAGGCCGGGATACCGCTCGTCGAACTCGCGACCGTCCCGGCGGTACGCCTCGCGGCGCCAGTGCAGGAGGGGGTGGGTGGTGACCGGAATGTACGAGGCCACGTGCGCCCACGACTCGACCATCCGGCGCGGCGCCACGCCGGAGGCGCGGTCGAGCAGCGCGACGTCGTACGGGCCGAGCCGGGAGAACACCGGGAGCAGGTGGGCACGGGCCAGCACGTTGACGGAGTCGATCTGCAGCAAGCCGATGCGGTCGAGCAGGCGCTGCACGTGCCCCATCGTCACCGCGCGGGGACGGGCCAGGTCGAGGCCTTGAGCCGCGATCGCGATGCGGCGGGCCTGTCCGGCGGTCAGCGTGCGCGCGGCGGGCGGCGCCGGTGCGGTGGCGCCGGGGCGAGCGGTCGTCGTGGTCACCGTGCGAATCCTGCCGGGTGCCACTGACATGTGCCGGTGGCGGCGAGGACGTCGTGGAGCGCAGCCACCGCTCGCCGCCCCTCAGGTGGCGGCGCGCAGGTCCGCGACGAACTCCTCGAACGCCGCATCGAACTCCGGTTTGCCGCGCAGGCGCACGACGGCCGACGGATGGGTGGTGACCACCACCCGAGGGGCGGCCTCCTCGCCCTCGAGCACCTCGCCGCGAACGTCGCCGATCCGGACCGCGCGGCCCAGCACCCCGCGCGCGGCCGTCGCGCCCAGGCAGAGGACGACCTCGGGTCGGACGGCCGCGAGCTCGGCGGCGAGCCAGGGCCCGCAGGCCTGGAGGTGGGCGACGCCGGGCTTCTTGTGGATGCGCCGCTTTCCACGGTCGACGAACCGGAAGTGTTTGACCGCGTTGGTCGTGTAGACGCTCTCGGGGTCGATGCCGGCGGCGGCGAGGGCATCGGCGAGCACGCGGCCGGCGGGACCGACGAACGGTTCGCCCTCGCGGTCCTCCCTGTCTCCGGGCTGTTCCCCCACCAGCACGACGCGCGCGTCGGAAGGGCCCGCGGAGAAGACCACCTGGGTGGCGTCGGCCCACAGCTCGCAACCCCGGCATCCGGGTGCCGCGGCGCGTAGCGCGTCGACGTCACCCTCGGCCGGGACCCACCGCTGGGCGCCGGGCCGTTCCTCCGCGCCGGGGGCCATCACGCCACCACCCGGGCCGGGACGAGGTCCGCCAGTCGTTCGGTCAGGGCGATGGCGTCCACCGGGGCCCGGACCTTGGTGTCGTTGTCGAAATAGACATAGACGTCCCGGCCGGTCTCGTGCCATCGCCGGACGCGAGCCGCCCACATGTCCAGCGCCGGCGGGTCATAACCGCTGACGTACAGCTCCTCGTCGCCGTGCAGGCGGGCGTAGGCGAAATCGGCGGTCAACTCCTCGAGAAACGGCCACCTGCCGGCGGTATCGGCCGCGACAACGGCCACGCCGTGGGCGCTCGCCAGTCGCACGAAGGCCGGGTCGTGAAAGCTGGCGTGCCGCACCTCGAGCGCGTGGCGCAGCGGGCGCTCCTGGTCCGTCTGCGTCCACGGGTCCGGGACCCGGTGGTCGTGGCCGGCCGCCAGTGCAGCAGCATCGGTCGTGGTACGCGGCAGCCGCGCGAGGAAGTCGCCGATCCGTTCGGCGTCGAACCCGAGGGTCGGCGGCAGCTGCCACAGGACCGGGCCGAGCTTCTCGCGCAGCGCCAGGACGCCGGAGGCGAAGAAGTTCGCCAGCGCACCGTCCACCCCGGCGAGCTTCTTCATGTGCGTGATGAACCGGCCCCCCTTGACAGCGAAGAGGAATCCGGGGGGTGTCTCCTCGTACCAGGAACGGAAGCTCGCCGGCCGTTGCAACGAGTAGAACGACCCGTTGATCTCCACCGAGGAGAGCCGGTCGGCTGCGTAGCCGAGCTCACCGCGTTGAGGCAGGCCTCGGGGGTAGAACGTGCCGCGCCACGGCGCGTACCGCCAACCGGAAATACCGACGTGGACGGTCATCTGCCGGAGTCTACGAACCCCCTCCCGGACCCGCACGGGCACAGAGCCGGGCCGGCCCGGATGGACCGGCCCGGACCTCTCCCGCTGGACCGGCAGGCGCCGCGCGTCAGCTCGCGCGCGCCGCTGGCCTGCGTACGTGGTTGGTAGCCTCGCCGTCCGCAGCGCCGGTGACGGTGTTGAGCCGGATGACGCCGTAGGTCCAGCCGTGCCGGTGGTAGACGACGCAGGGCTGTCCCGTCTCGGCGTCGATGAAGAGGTAGAAGGGGTGGCCCACCAGCTCCATCTCGTACAGGGCCTGGTCCACGGTCATCGGCTCGGCGTCGTGCAGCTTCTGGCGCACGATGACGGGCGAGTCGCCCAGTTGTGCCTCGACGCTCTCCCCGGGCGCGGTCGGCGCCACCGGGTGGTCCGGCATCTCCGTGGCCTCCTGTGCGGCCTCGGCGGGCTCCGGGAGCGGCGCCCCTCCCTGAGCGCGTGAGGGACGGCGACGGTGGTGGTTCTTGCGACGGTCACGGGATCGGCGGAGACGCTCGAGCAGTTTGCCCGAGGCGAGGTCGAGGGCTCCGTAACGGTCGGAGGCCTTCGCCTCCGCGCGGATGACCGGACCGCGGTCGCGCACGGTGATCTCCACCCGCTCGCAGACCTCCGCCAGGCGCGGATTGCGCTCGTGCGTGAGCTCTACCTCGACCCGCTGCGCCCGCGGGGCGAGCTGCGCGACCTTGGTCAGCTTGCCCTCCACGTGGGTGCGGAAGCGGTCCGCGATCTCGGTGTTACGGCCCTTGACGACGATCTCCATGGTGTCCTCCTCGAGGGGGCGCGAGAGCAGGAGGGACTCCTGCCCTGATTGACCTGCTGAGACGATCCGCGGGCGGTCACGCGCGGACCTGCGACGCGGCGACCACCTCCCCCCGGCCGGACCCGGTTCGCGCTCCTTCGCGGCGTCCTCGGGGTCCGACAGTGCCCTCCATAGGGTCACGCTAGTACCGATCGCGGCCGAACGGGACCCGCAGCGCGAAATCGCTTCGCAACACCGTCTGGGGGCCCGGGCGGAGTCTCACCGTGCTCCTCGCAGTGCGCGGCCCGAACCGGTCGGGGACTCGGTGGAGGCGAGGGTGAAGGCGGCCACCGGACGTCCGCCAGCGGCCCGGACCGCCTCGGCACAGGCGGACAGTGTCGCGCCGGTGGTGACGACGTCGTCCACCAGCAGCACGGCCATCTCGGCCGGGAGTCCGGCCCGGCACCGGACCGTCCCGTCTCGATTGACCACGCGCCCGCGTGCGCCGGTCCCGGCCTGATGAGCCGGCCCGCCCCGACGTCGCAGCACGTCGGCGACCAGCAGCTCCCGCGGTCCCGGTGCGCCGCTCGCCAGGCCGCGGGCGACGGCGTCGGCCAAGTCACCGACCACGAGCCTGCGGGCGAGTCGGCGCCGCCAGCCGGAGGGTGCCGGCACGACGACCACACAGGGCTCGTCGCCGAGCAGCTCCCGCAGATCTGGGTCGGCGGACCACTGCGCGGCGACGTCGGCAGCGGCTCGCAGCACTCTGGGCGCGATGTCGCTGCGGCGATGGGTCTTCCAGCCGAGCACCGTGGCGCGCAGCACGCCTCGGTACGGGCCGACCGACCACGTGGGCAGGACCGGCCTCGTCCCCGCTCCCGAGAGGAGCACGGTCTGCTGTTCGCACCGCACCGGGCGACGGCGCAGCACGGCCTCGCACTCCTCGCACAGCGAGACGTCCCAGCGGCCGCACCCGACGCATTCCACCGGAAGCAGCAGGGAGACGGCCTCGGTCGCGGCCGTGCGAACGCTCATGGGCGCAGCCTGGCAGCCGCGCCGTGCCGTCCGCCGGACACGTCCGCCGGGCTGTGGATGACAGGACGGCCCGACCGCCGGTGTGGACGCTCAGCCCGGCAGGGCCGGATCGGTGGCGCCGCTGTGCACCAGGCGCCACGCGGGACCGTTGCGTTCATAGAGCTGACCGCCGGCGGTGGCGAGCACGAGCGAGCGTTCACCGCGTCCCGCGGTCAGGGACGCGACGCCCTCGACGGCGGGGATCACCTCGGTGGGGCCGCCGAGATGGACGAGGTGGACGGCCGGCTCCGGTGAGAGGGACGAGGTGCCGAGGGCTGCGAGGGTGTTCTCCTCCGTCCATGCCAGGTCCGTGACGTCGCTGAGGTTCTCCCCCACGCGCACCGGCTCCCCGAGGTGCTGCGGGACACCGTTGGGGGTCCGGACCACGGACGCGAGGTCGAGGACGAGGTCTCCGTTGTTCTCGACCCAGGCCACCGCCATGCGGGCGCCGTCACGGGAGACCCGGACCGCGCGCACCTGGCCGCCCTCGAGCCAGGAGGCGGCGACGTCGACCAGGTCACCGTTGGCGAGCACCGCGAGGAGGCTGCCCTCGTTCTGGGTAGGTGTCGTCCACACCCACCCGAACCGGTCGACCGACGGTGCGACGAGGTTCGTGCCCTCGGCGAGCATGATCGGCTGGTCACCGTTGGGTGGCGCGCTGATGAGGCGATCGTTCCCGTCCAGCACCGCTGTGGTTGCGGTCTGTCCTTCGTAGCCGACGGCGGGATCGTGCAGGTCCATGCCGCTGAGCAGGTCCGAACCCGGGCGCGGCGTGGCCTCGCCACCAGAGACGTCGACAAGGGTGCCCTCGCTCACGGCGAGGGTGGCGCCGGAGGTATAGGGATAGCTGGAGAGGTCCGGTGCGGTCTGACTCACCTCGAACGGAGCGCCGGCCGCGGTGATCTCGACGTCCTGGATCTCCGCGACGGCTCCCAACGTGGTCTGGACCTGCGCGTACAGCAGCGCGCGCTCACGGCCGTCCGCGGAGAGAGAGTCCGCGGACAGATCGACCCGCGCGACGCCGTCGGTCACGGTGACGGACTCGACGACCATCCGGGTCCCGACCGGCACGGCGGTGGCGACACCCGGTTCGAGCCAGGGCGACGGCCCCTCGAGCAGGGCGCTGACGAGCGAGGTCGCGAGGTTCTCCTGGGGGAACCAGCGCGTCTCCGGCACGAGCGCCTGCCGGTCCGGCGTGAGGAAGTACAGGGCGGACTCGGTGTAGATGGAACTGAAGTTGGCCGCGGACAGCAGCACGCCGTCGTCCAGCCCGGCGATGCGCCACTCCCCCTGGGCGTTGCGCGCCAGGGTGAAGTCGGCGTCGATGGTCGCGTCCTCGCTCGCCTCCGTATAGCGGCCGGCGCCGTCGACGGAGGCAGCCGCCCCCACCGACAGGTGCACGCCGCCGTCGTCGCCGCGGGTGAGTTCGGGCTCCTCGTCGTAGACGCGCACCTGCGCCAGTGGCTGCCAGGTGTCGGCGGCCGCGCCGGTGAGGAACGTGCGGGCCACGACGAAGTCGTCGCTGTAGCCGGCGGCGGAGGCGGCGAGGAAGCCCTCGACGATCTCTTCCGGGGAGGCGCCCGGCTGAGGGCCGCGGGCGAGGAAGCCGACAGGTTGCGGCGCCGGGAGGTCCGGGTCGGAGGCGGTGACCGGACCGGACCGGGGCAGGCTGGCGCAGCCGGCGACGAGGAGGACGACGGCGAGCAGGACGGCGACGGCGCCGCGCCGCCGCGCGGGGGAGATTCGCTGGCGACTCATCCGTTCTCCTCCGAGGTCCTGGTCAGGGACGGCCCGTCCGAGGACACGATGACGCTCGGGTTCTGCTCCGGGCGGTCCTGCGCGTCTTCGTCCGGCTCCAGCCGCAACGGCCGCACGCCGATGTCGGCGCCGGCCCGCCGCGGCAGGGTGAGTAGGAACGAGGCCCCCTCGCCCGGGCGGGACCACGCCTCGAGGCTGCCGCCGTGCAAACGGGCGTCCTCCAGCGAGATCGCCAGCCCGAGGCCGGTGCCCCCGGTGGTGCGTGCCCGGGCCGGGTCGGCGCGCCAGAACCGGTCGAAGACGTGGGACGCGGCGTCGGCGTCCATGCCCACGCCGTGGTCCCGGACCCGCACGGCGACGGCGGAGTTGCTGGCGGCGACAGTGATCTCGATCGGCTGGCCCTCACCGTGCTCGATGGCGTTGGAGAGCAAGTTGCGCAGGACGCGCTCGATCCTGCGGGAGTCGACGGCGGCGGTGCACGGCTCGTCCGGCGCGTCGACGCGTAGCGGTGACCCCTTCGCGTCGGCCAGGATCGCGGTCAGGTCGACGACGTGTCCGACGAGGTCGCGCACATCGCGTTCCTCGACCTCCAGGATCGCGGCGCCGGCATCGAAGCGGGAGATCTCCAGCAGGTCCGCGAGCATCGACTCGAACCGGTCCAGCTGCGCGTGCAGCAGTTCCGCCGAGCGCCGCACCGCCGGGTCGAAACTCTCCCGGCTCTCGTGGATGAGCTCGCCTGCCATGCGGATGGTCGTCAGCGGCGTGCGCAACTCGTGCGAGACGTCGGAGACGAAGCGTTGTTGCAGGCGGGAGAGCTCCTCCATCCGTTCGATCTGGCGCTGGAGCGAGGCGGCCATCTCGTTGAAGGACTGGCCGAGCAGGGCGAGCTCGTCCCGTCCGCGTACGTCCATCCGCTCGTCGAGCTCACCGTCGGCGAGCCGCTCGGCGGCGAGTACGGCGTCGGTGACCGGCTGCAGCACCCACCGGGTGATGCCCCACGTCATGGCGCCGAGCAGGACGGCGATCGCGAGCGCGCCGACGGCGAGCACCTGCAGGACGAGCCCGAGGGTCTCCTCCTCGGTCTGCAGGCTGTAGAAGAGGTAAAGCTCCTGGGCGTCGCCGGCGGCCGGCAGGGTCACCGGCGCACCGACCACGATGCCGGGCACCTCGCCGTCCGGCGTGGGCAGCGAGATCGGCTGCCAGTGCTGCCCGCCCTCCTCCTCGACGGCGGTGCTCAGGTCCTCGCTGACCAGGCTCGGCAGGTCGTAGCCGCCGACGTTGACCAGGTCCTGGAAGTCCACGGGTGAATCGGACCTCGGCGAGCTGCGCAGGTACGCGTAGTCCGCGTCGGTACCGGACAGACTGAGGCTCTCCAGCCAGTCGTTGGCCACGCCCTGGACGTCCTGACTCGTCGTCGCGGTGGAGGAGTCGAACATCTCTTGCGCTTCCTGGCGCTGGAGCGCGGCGTCCTGCAGCATCTGGTCGACCCGCTCCTCGTAGAGCCCCTCGCGGATCTGCGCGGACAGCACACCGCCGACGATCCCGAGGGCGAGAAGGCCGCCCAGGACTGTGGTGGAGACGACCCGGACGGTCAGCGAGGAGCGCCAGCTCTGCATGAGCCGCAGCAACTTGCGCCGCAGCCGCCGGCGTAGCGCCGAGCGGCGCGCCGGCGGGCGGTAGGTGGTGGCCGGGCCGGCGGGATGCGGCACCGATCCGACGCGTGGTCCGGCGGGGGGCGGTCCGCCGAGGTCCTCGGTCACTCGTGGGGCGCCCCCGCCCGATAGCCGACCCCGCGGACGGTCACGACGACCTCGGGGTGCTCGGGGTCCTTCTCCACCTTGGCGCGCAACCGCTGCACGTGGACGTTGACCAGCCGGGTGTCGGCCGCGTGCCGGTACCCCCAGACCTGCTCGAGCAGGACCTCGCGGCTGAAGACCTGCCACGGTTTGCGTGCTAGGGCCACGATGAGATCGAACTCGAGCGGTGTCAGGGCAATGGCGTGCCCGTCACGGGTCACCTCGTGCCCGGCGACGTCGATCTCGAGATCGCCGATCCGCAGCCGTTCCGGCTCGGGGTTCTCCTGGCGCCGCAGCCGTGCCTTGACGCGGGCGGCGAGCTCCTTGGGCTTGAACGGCTTGGAGATGTAGTCGTCCGCTCCGGCCTCCAGGCCGGCGACCACGTCGAGGGTGTCCGACTTGGCGGTCAGCATGACCACCGGGACGTCGGACTCGGCCCGGATGATCTTGCAGATCTCGATCCCGTCCAGGCCCGGCAGCATGAGGTCGAGCAGCACCAGATCAGGCTGCTCGGCGCGGAACACCTCAGGCGCCTGGGCGCCGTCGGCACAGTACGCCACGCTGTACCCCTCGGCCTCCATCACGATGCCGATCATCTCCGCGAGCGCGGTGTCGTCGTCGATCACGAGCAGATTGACACTCATGGGGACATGTTCCCATCCCTCGTGGGCGCACGGGCGCGGACCAGCCTGACCGCGGCACCGGGACGTGCGACGATAGGGCCTGCCTCGGGGGCACAGCAGGGAGGACGATCGGATGAGCGGCTGGAGGCCGGAGGGCGGCGAGCCGCCCGACGACGCCGGACGCTTCGGCCCGCAGGATCAACCGCCGCAGCAAGGCACCCACGGTCAGTCCGGCCAGCCGAACCAGTACGGGCAGCCTGGGCAGTACGGGCAGTACGGGCAGTACGGGCAGTACGGGCAGTACGGGCAGTACGGGCAGTACGGTCAACCTGAACAACCCGGCCAACCCAGCCAGTACGGCTGGCCGGCCCAGGACGGCCAGAGCGGGGATGGAGACCAGAACCGGTACGGGGCCTACGGGCAGCCGTCCGGGGCCGTGCCGTCGTGGGGCGCCGACTCCTGGACCGGCACGCCCGCGCCGACCGGAGCCGATCAGTACCGCTACGGCCAGTACGGCACGCCGTCGAGCCAATCGCTACCGCCGGGCTTCCATCCCGGTGACCGGCCGGGCATCATCCCGTTGCGGCCGATGAGTGTCGGGGAGATCCTCGACGGCGCATTCCGGGCCATCCGGGCGAACCCGAAGGCGACGTTCGGATTGTCCCTGCTGATCATGGGCGTGACGGCGGTGATCGAGGCCGCCGTCATCGCCCTGATCATGAACGCGACTCTGCTTCCCCTTCTCGGCCAGGGCGCTGCCGACATCGGCATGCAGGCCCTCGGCACGGGCCTGCTCGCCTCGACGGTGGGGGCGCTCTTCGCCGTCCTGGGCGTCTTCGTGGCCTCCATCGTGCTCACGGCGTTGCTCATCGTCTCGGTGAGCGAGTCGGTGGTCGGCCGGGTGGCGACGATCGGGCAGATCTGGCGCGCCGCGAAGGGCCAGCTCTGGCGACTGGTCGGACTGACGGTGCTGCTCGCCCTGCTGTCCTTCGTCGGTCTCATGGTGCTCGCCGCCGCCGTCGCGATCCTGACCGCACTGCTCATCCAGGTGTTCGACGCCAGCCCGTTCGCCCTGGTGCCGGTGATCTTCGTGGCGTATCTCGGCTTCCTGGTGGCCATCGCCTACTTCGTGGTCCGCTTCATGCTGGCCTCACCCGCGCTCATGCTCGAGCGGATTGGCCCCGCGGCGGCGATCGGGCGGTCCTGGCGACTGAGCCGCGGCCACTTCTGGCGCATCTTCGGCATCATGATCCTCGCCACGCTCATCGTGGTCATCCTCTCCGTGGCGATGCTCGTGCCGGTCTCGGCCCTCACCTCGTTGGTCCCCGTCGGTCCGGACACGCTCGTCGTCATCTCGATCGTGATGAACGTGCTCCAGGTCCTCGTCTCCGCGCTGACGACGCCGTTCATGGCCGCGGTCGTGGCCCTGACCTACATCGACGTCCGCATGCGCAAGGAAGGGCTGGACGTTGCCCTGGCCCGGGCGGCGAGCAGCGAGAGGACGGGGTGACGTGCCGGGTCTGACCGTTCTCACGGGGGTTCCCGTCGATCCGGACGCCGCCGAGGCTCAGCGATGGGCCGAGGAAGAACTCGCCGAGCCGATCTACCAGAACGACCCCGGTCTGCTCGAGCGGATCCTCCGGTTCCTCGGCGACCTGCTGGACGGGATCCAGGCGCTGAACGTCAACGCCCCGTCCAGCCTCGTGCCCGTGCTGATCGTCGCGGCGTTCGTCGCGGTCGTCGTCGTGTCGTTGCTCCTCGGGGGTCGCGTGCGCGCGCGCCGAAGAGCTGAGATGCCGGCCTCGCACCAGCTGTTCGAGGACGCCCGGGACAGTGCAGACCTCACGGCCACCGCCGACGCCGCCGCCGCCCGCGGGGATTGGGCCGCCGCCGTGCTGGAACGGTTCCGTGCCCTGGTGCGCTCCCTCGACGAGCGCTCCGTCCTGGACGACCGGCCCGGCATGACCGCCCACGAGGCGGCCGGGATGGCGGCTGCGGCACTGCCGGACCAAGCCAGGGGCATCCGATGGGCCGGTCGACTCTTCGACGACGTGTGCTACGGCCACCTCACGCCCACCCGGGAGGACGACGCCCGGCTGCGGGAGCTGGCCGCGGCAACCTCCCGTGCGCGCCCGGTGACCGGTCCGCGGCGGGTGCGGGACGAGGGTTGGGTGGGGGTGCGATGACCGCCGGTCCGCAGACCGAGACCCCCCGGACGACGACGGAGGACACCCCGGGACCGGCCGCTGCCGGTGAACCGCGCTCCCGCCGTCGTCGCCGCCGGATCATCACCGTCCTCGTCATCGTCGCGTTCCTGGCGCTCGGCACGGCCGCGACCCTGCTGGGTCAGCGCACCTCGAGCCGCCCGCTGGCGCCGGACAACCCCGAGCCCGCGGGAGCGATGGCCACGGCCGAGATCCTGCGCGACCAGGGTGTCGAGATCCACGAGGTGAACACGTACACCGAACTCCTCCACCGCGCCGGACCCGGCACCACGATCTTCCTGCCCGACTTCGACCGTGTCCGGCCCGGGCAGTACCAGGAGCTCGTCTCGACGGGCGCGGACCTGACGATGGTCGGCCAACTCTTCGCCGACCCGAACGTCACGGACGAGCTCCCGGTCGAGCCGGCGCCCGTCACCTCCGGTCAGGCGGTGCCGGCCGCCTGCTCGGACGGGGACGCCGCGGCAGCGTCCCGCATCGAGCTCGGCAGTACCGCGGTCACCGCCACCGGCAGCGGCGTGACCGTGTGCTTCCCTGCCCCGGAGACGGACCGCACCGGCGGCTACGCGGTGTGGCGAGACGGTGGGGCAACGGTGCGGTACCTGGCGTCGCGGCATCTGGTCGAGAACGCCTCCCTGGCCGACCACGGGCACGCCGCACTGACCCTGCGCAGCCTCGGTCATCACGACGAACTGCTGTGGTACCTGCCCACCTCGATCGAGGACACCCAGGGCGCGGCGGACGAGGACGTCCCGCTGCTTCCGCCCGCGGCCACGTGGGTGTTGTGGGCCCTGCTGGCCGCCGCCGTCGTGCTGGGCGTGAGCCGGGCCCGCGGCCTGGGGCCGGTGGTCACCGAACTCATGCCGGTCGTCGTCCGGTCCGCGGAGACCACCCGCGGTCGTGGCCGCCTGTACCGCCGCAGCCGCGCACGCGACCATGCGGCGGCGGCACTGCGTGCCGGCGTGGCGAGTCGCACGGCCCGCAGCCTCGGGCTCCCCCGGTCCGCCACCCGCGAGGCACTCGTCGACGCCATCACCCGCGCCACCGGCCGTGCGCGGGAGGAGGTGGACGCGCTGCTCTACGGCACCGCACCGTCCGACGACGCCGGTCTGCTCACCCTGTCCACCATGCTCGACGACCTGGAGAGAGAGGTCCACCGAACGTGAGCCAGCCCCCGCATCCGCAGCCGTCCGGGCCACCGCCGTCCGGCCCGCAACAGCCCGGCCCCTCACAGCCAGGTGCCCAACAGCCCGGTCCTCCACAGCCAGACCCTCAGCAGCCGGCCCCGGAGGGTCCGGCCGGGGCACAGCCCCCCGGCCCCACGTCGGCACCGGCCGCCGACTCCCCCGCCCGCGCCCGTCTCGGCGCCCTCCGCTCCGAGGTCGGCAAGGCCGTGGTCGGCCAGGACGCGGCGGTCACGGGTCTGGTCATCGGACTCCTCAGCGGTGGCCACGTCCTCCTCGAGGGCGTGCCGGGCGTGGCCAAGACGCTCCTGGTGCGCACCCTCGCGACCGCGCTCGACATGGGAACCAAGCGGGTGCAGTTCACGCCTGACCTCATGCCGGGCGACGTCACCGGATCGCTGATCTACGACGCCCGTACCGCCGAGTTCTCCTTCAAGGAGGGCCCGGTGTTCACCAACCTCATGCTCGCCGACGAGATCAACCGCACCCCGCCGAAGACCCAGGCCGCGCTGCTGGAGGCGATGGAAGAGCGGCAGGTCTCGGTGGACGGGCAGCCGCGCATGCTGCCGGAACCGTTCATGGTGATCGCCACCCAGAACCCGGTCGAGTACGAAGGCACCTACCCGCTGCCGGAAGCCCAGCTCGACCGGTTCCTGCTCAAGCTGCTGCTGCCGCTGCCGGAACGGTCGCAGGAGATCGAGGTGCTCCAGCGGCACTCGCTGGGCTTCGACCCGCGCGACCTCGGCGGCGCCGGCGTCTCGCCGGTGGCCGGCCCCACGGATCTGGCGGCCGCCCGAGAGGAGGTCAGGCGCGTGCAGGTGGGCCCCGAGGTGCTCGGCTACGTGGTCGACATCGTGCGCGCCACACGCACCTCGCCCTCGCTCTCACTCGGGGTCTCGCCGCGCGGGGCGACGGCGGTGCTGGCCACGGCGCGGGCGTGGGCGTGGCTGTCCGGCCGCGGCTATGTCACCCCGGACGACGTCAAGGCGCTGGCCCATCCGACGCTGCGGCACCGGGTCCAGCTCCGCGCCGAGGCCGAACTGGAAGGCGTGACCGCGGAGACCGTGCTCGACGGCGTCCTCGGGTCCGTGCCGGTCCCCCGCTGATGGTGCCGACCACCCGTGCGGCGGTCGTCATGGCCGTCGGTGCCGTCCCTGCAGCACTGTGGCCGCGCGCCTCCACGCTGTGGCTGTGGATCGGTCTGGTCGTGCTGGCATGCGTAGTGGACACCGTGCTGGCGGCGTCGCCGAAGCAAGTCCGGCCGGAGCGCTCGGTGCGGGGATCGGTCCGACTCGGCGAGCCGACGTCGTCGACGCTGACGCTGACGAACACCGGCGCGCGGCGACTGCGTGCCGTGGTCCGGGACGCATGGCCTCCCTCGGCGGGGGCGGAGCACAACCGGCACCGGGTCCGGATCCCGCCTGGCGAGCGGCGGCGCATGCGGACCCCGCTGCGGCCGACGCGCCGGGGCGACCGTCCCGCGGACCTGGTGACCATCCGTTCCGTCGGACCGCTGGGCATGGCCGCACGGCAACGCTCGCTCCCCGCACCGGCCATCCTGCGCGTGCTGCCGCCGTTCCGGTCCCGGCGGCACCTGCCGTCCCGGTTGGCGCGGCTGCGCGAGATCGACGGGCGGGCCGCCGTCCTCATCCGTGGGCAGGGCACCGAGTTCGACTCCCTGCGCGAGTACGTCATCGGCGACGACGTGCGTGCCATCGACTGGCGGGCCTCGGCGCGGCGGGCGGACGTGGTGGTCCGTACGTGGCGGCCGGAGCGCGACCGCCGCGTCCTCGTGGTCCTCGACGTGGCCCGGCTCTCCGCCGCCCGCCTCGGGGACGCCCCGCGGCTCGACGCGCAGATCGAGGCCGCCTTGCTCCTGGCGGCGCTCGCCACCCGCGCCGGTGACCGAGTGGACCTGGTGGCGGTGGACAGCGAGGTGCGCGCACGTGTCACCGGAGAGTCCGGACCGCGCCTGATGAGCGCACTCGCACGGGCTTTGGCCCCGCTCGAGCCGTCGCTGGTCGAGCTGAACACCACGAAGGTGACCCAGGTCGTGCGGGACACACTCTCCCAGCGTGCGCTCGTCGTGCTCGCCTCGGCGCTGGAACCCTCCGCGGTCAGCTCCGGGCTGCTGCAGTCCGCCGCGACCATCGCGCAGGACCACACGGTGGTCCTCGCCTCCGCGTCCGACCCGGAGGTCGAGGAACTGCGCCAGGACCGCTCCACCGCCGACGCCGTGTACGACGCCGCCGCTGCCGAGCGCGGTGCTCTCGAACGCGACGCCATCGCGGTGCGGCTACGCCGCCGCGGCGTCGACGTCGTCCAGGCCGACCCGGACGACCTCGCCCCGGCACTTGCGGACATGTACCTCGAGCTCAAGGCCGCCGGCCGGCTCTAGCCGCCCTCGAGCCGGCCGGCGTCCGAGGTGGCCTCGTCCACCCGACGCAGCCAGCGAAGCACGCCGGCGATGTGCACCAGGCTCCGGGCCGCCGCGAGGTCCGGGTCCCGTGCCCGGATGGCGTCGACGATCTCTTCGTGCTCGGCGAGCGTGCGGGTCACCGCGTCGTCCTCGGTCAGGCCGCGCCAGATGCGGGCCCTCTCGGTGGGCATGGAGACCGAGTCGAGCAGCGTGGTGAGCACGGAATTCCCGGCGCCGGCCGCGATGGCGGAGTGGAAGGCGAGGTCATGGCGGATGTGGTCGGTGACATCAGTCGCCGTCCTCGCCTGCCGGAGAAGGTCACCGAGGGCATCGATCTCCGCCTCGGACATCTCGCGTGCCGCGATGGCCGCAGCCGCCGGTTCCAGGATCTTGCGCACTTCCAGGAACTCGACGACTCGGTTGTCCTGGCGGAACTCCAGAAGGAAGTTCAGGGCCTCGAGCAGTTCGTCGGCGCTCATCCGGGAGACATAGGTGCCGTCCCCCTGTCGGACGTCGAGGATCCGGACGACGCTCAACGCGCGAACCGCCTCGCGCAACGAGTTCCGGGAGACGCCGAGGGCTGCGGCGAGATCGGCCTCGCGCGGCAGCCTGTCACCGGGACGGACCTCGCCCGAGGTGATCATCGCCTTGATCTTGGTGATGGCATCGTCCGTGACGGCCACAGCAGCTCCCGGGGCGAGACTCGGTAACAACCCGCTATACGTCCGATGTTTATATCACGGCACTTGTCGCCCTCGAGGCCCATCACGACCGGACGGGTACACCGTCATTCCGGTTCAATCGTGGCCTCCTTCCTCCTGGCATGCGGCTACCGTGGGGCGCGAAGCGCGCTCACCTGCATTGATGCGTGAGCAAAGGGATGTTTCCTCCCGGTCACCTGTCCCACGCCATGCGAGGTCGCACCCTCCCGGTGTGACATCCCGTGCGGCAGCGTGCTATACATCGATCGTCCTAGACATGGGATGTCTGTTGGTGGGCGAAGTCGCTTCCAGCGACGTCCTGCGGAGGTCGACGTACGAGCATGGCAATGACGGGCACGCTCACCAGTACCCGCGCCGGACCTCTCCGCACGCACCGTGCGGACAGCGCCCGGCCCTCTCACGCCGCCCCTGCCGGGGGCGCCCCATGAAGTCTCGACGGCTCGTGGCGGCCGGCGCCACCGGACTCGTCGTGGCCATGCTCGCGGCCTGCGGCGGTGGCGACGGCGGGAATTCGGCGTCGTCGATGTACACGTGGATCAGCAACGCCAGCGACCGCGCACAGTGGGAGGCGTTCGTCACGGCGGCGCAGCAGGAGGATCCTGAATTCGACCTCCGGCTCGAAGGGCCGAGCTTCGAGGACTACTGGACCACGGTTCACACCCGCATGGGGGCCGCCGACGCTCCCTGCATCCTCACCACTCAGGCGGCCAGGGCCCAGGAGCTCGACGACATCCTCATGCCGCTGGACGACCTCGCGGCCGAGCACGGGCTCGACATCAGCATGTACAACGACGCGATGATCGAGGCGCTCACCGTGGACGGGACGGTGCGGGCCATCCCCTACGACGCCGAGCCGGTGGTCCTCTATTACAACAAGGACCGCTTCGCCGAGGCCGGGCTGGACGAGCCGGGCCTGAACTACACACGCGAGCAGTTCCTCGCCGACGCGCGCGCGCTGACCGGCGAGGGAAGGTACGGGTTCGCGGTGCCGCCGGTCTTCACCGGTGGGCCGGGGATCCCGCTCTCATCGGCGAACGGAAACGTGCCGGTGGCGGACGGCGAGCTCCAGCTGACCGAGCCCGGCTTCGTCGAGGACATGCAGTGGGCGTTCGACCTCGTGGCCGAGCACGGTGTCGCCGCCGCGCCACAGTCCGGCGATCCCACCGATGTCCACCTGCAGGAGTTCACCTCAGGCAACGCAGCCATGATCATCGACGGTCCGTGGTTCTACGAGACGCTCACGTCCGAAACGGACGGTGAGGTCGGCATCGCCGTCGTCCCGTCCAGGTCCGGGGAGCCGCGGGGCAACATCCAGGGCTCCGGTTTCGGCATCTCCCGGTCCTGCGACGATCCCGACACCGCCTTCGCGAACATCATGAAGATCACCACCCCCGAAGTGGTCGGCGAGGTCGGTCGCACCCGAGGGACCGTGCCCTCGGTGGCCCGGTCCGTCGACGCGTGGGCGGAAGGCAAACCCGCCCAGGACGTCGCCGTCGTCGAGGCGCTGCTCGAATCCGGTATCCCGCTCGAGACCACACCCACGTGGAACGAGCTGGAGACCACGTTCACCCGTTACTCCAGCGAGGGCTACCGGGGGCACCGCAGTGCGGAGGAGATTCTCACCATGCTGCAGGAGTCCGTGCGATGAGCGCCGCGACCACCGCACCGGCCGACCGCAGGGCCACGACCTCCCGGCGGAGGCCGCGCAGCGAGGGAGGCCTCGCCCTGCGCTACCTCGCCCCGGGCATGACCGGCTTCGTCGTGTTCATCGTGGTGCCGCTGCTGGCCTCCCTGACCATCAGCTTCTTCGACTGGCCCCTGTTCGGCGTCGGAGACTTCCTCGGCCTCGAGAACTACCGGGAGATGCTCACCGATGACCCGGTGTTCTGGCGCGTCCTCGGTAACACCGTGCTCTTCACCGTGGCCTTCACCGCGCTCAATCTCGTGCTCGCCACAGCCCTGGCGGTCTGGCTCCAGCGGCTCGGCTCCTGGGCGCCGTTCTTCCGGATCCTCTTCTTCGTGCCCGTCGTCGTCCCGATGGTCGCCAACGCCCTGGTCTGGCGTCTCATGCTCGACGACGGCGGCGTTGTCAACTCGGCCCTCGGGCTCGTCGGGATCGACGGCCCGTCGTGGTTGGGCGAGCCGGCGCTCGCGATGGTCTCGCTCGTGGCCATGTCGATCTGGCAGGGCATCGGCTACAACATCGTGGTGCTGAGCGCCGGCCTGAACAACATCAGCCCGATCGTCCTCGAGGCGGCCACGGTCGACGGCGCGATCGGCTGGACGCGGTTCGCGCGCATCGTCTTCCCTCTGCTGTCCCCGGCGATCTTCTTCTGCACGATCATGACGGTCATCGGTGCATTCAAGGTGTTCACCCAGCCGTACATGCTCACCGGCGGTGGCCCGGGCGACGCGACCAACACTTTGGTGCTCTACCTGTACAACCAGGGCTTCTCCTTCCACGATCTCGGCTACGCCTCGGCGCTCGCCTGGGTGCTGTTCGTCTTCGTCATGCTCGTGACGGCCCTGCAGTTCGCGGGCCAGAAAAGGTGGGTGAGCTATGACAGCTGAGTCCGCACCGGCCCGCCGACGAACCGGTCCAGGGCTTGTCAGCCGGGTGGGCATCGTCGTCGTGGGAATCGGCTTCGTCTTCCCGTTCCTGTGGATGTTCGCCACATCTCTCAAGCCGAGCCTCGAGGTGCTCTCCAGCGGCGGCAGCCTCCTCGGATCACGCGTCGAGTGGTCGAACTACTCCGCCGTGTGGACCGCGACGCCGTTCGCGCGGATCCTGCTGAACAGCTTTCTCGTCGCGGCAGGTGGCGCCCTGCTCGCCGTGACCGTCTCGCTGCTGTCGGCGTACGCCTTCGCGCGGCTGCGCTTCCGCTACCGGGACCGGCTTTTCCTGGTCTTCCTCGGCACGCTGGTCCTGCCGCAGGAGATCCTCGTGATCCCGCTGTACATCATGGCCAGCCGCGCCGAGATGGTGAACACCTACGCCGCGCTGATCCTGCCGTTCGCGTTCGGTGCCTTCGGCGCCTTCATGCTGCGCCAGTTCCTCCTGACCCTGCCACGTGACTACGAGGAGGCGGCCCGGATCGACGGCGCCGGGCAGTTGCGCATCCTCCTCCACGTCATCGCGCCACTGCTGCGGGCACCGCTCGCCATCGTCGGTGCGTTCCTCTTCATCGAGTACTGGAACAGCTTCCTCTGGCCGCTCATCATCATCTACGACCAGGAGATGGCCACGTTGCCCCTGGGCCTGCAGATGTTCTCCGGTGAACGGGGCACGGACTGGGGCCCGCTGATGGCCGCCGCCACGCTCGCGGTGATCCCGAGCCTGCTCATCGTCGTCGCCATGCAGAAGCAACTCGCGCACGGCGTCAACCTCGGCGGCTTCGGGGGACGCTGACCTCTGCCGGACCGCGCACCGACCACCACGGACCACGAAAGGGAGCACACATGACCGAGACCGCGCGCTGGGACGACCTCCGACGCCCCACACCCGAGTGGTATCGCAGGTCACCGTTCGGCATCTTCATCCACTGGGGCGCCTACTCGGTCCCCGCCTGGGCAGAGCCGACCGGCGAGCTCGGGACCGTCGACGACGCCCGCGTCTGGTTCACCCACAACGCCTACGCCGAGTGGTACTACAACACGATCCGCATCGACGGCAGCCCCGCGCAGCAGCACCACCGGGAGGTATACGGCGATGCCGACTACGACGACTTCCTCGACCTGTGGCGGGCGGAGCACTTCGACGCCGACGAGCTGATCGGGCTGATCGGCGAGGCCGGCGCGGACTACGTCGTGCCGACGACGAAGCATCACGACGGCATCGCGCTGTGGGACGCCCCGGAGACCGGCACCCGCAACACCGTTCACCGTGGCCCGCGGCGGGACCTCATCGCGGAGATCGCCACCGCGGCCGGCAAGCACGGCCTGCATCTGGGCCTGTATTACTCCGGCGGGCTGGACTGGCACTACCGGCCGATGCCGCCGCACCTGAGCAACGAGAGCGTCCATGACACCGGACGTCCCAAGGATGCCGATTACGCCCGCTACGCCTACCTGCACCTGCGCGACCTCATCGAGCGGTTCGACCCGGACATCCTGTGGAACGACATCGAGTGGCCCGACGCCGGGAAGCACTTCGGCGAGCACGGGCTGGGCGCCCTGTTCGAGGACTTCTACCGGCGCAACCCCGATGGCCTGGTCAACGACAGGTTCGGCCGCGACACCCACCACGACTACGCGACCAGCGAGTACCAGGCCGGCCGTGAGGCCGAGTCCGAGGAGCAGTGGGAGAACAACCGAGGCATCGGGCTGTCCTTCGGCTACAACCAGGTGGAGGGGCCCGAGCACTGTCTGGACGGGCCGGCGATCGCGCGGCACCTGACCGACGTGGTCTCGCGGGGCGGCCATTTCCTGCTCAACGTCGGGCCCAAGGCCGACGGAACGCTCCCGGACAACCAGCGCCGGGCCTTGAGCGAGATGGGCCGCTGGATGGCGGTCGCCAAGCCGGCGCTGGTCGGTGCCGAGCCCTCGGCGGCCGAGGTCCACGCCGACGACGCATGGGTGCGCGCCGTGGACAACGACGACGAGACGATCCTCTTCGTGGACCGCCCGGAGGGCGAGCAGCGCCCGGCCGTGCTCACCGGACTCGGGCAGCTCGGGACGGACGTGGCCGAGGCCTCCTGGGGATCGGTCCGTCCGCGAGAGGCCGGGACCGTCGTCGTCGATCTGCAGCCCGGGCGCCCCGGGCCTGCGCTCCTTCGCCTGCGCCGCCGCCGGTGACGTGGCGGCGGGCCCCGGGTCGAGGAGGACGAGCTGCACCTCCTGCGGCCCGGGGCCGACGCCGGCTACCGCGCGGGCCCGCGCACCACGACGGGCAGCTCCGCGACCTCGCCGTTCACCTCGACGGTGAGCACGCCGCGGCCCGGGTGGACGGCCGTGAGGACGCCGGTGGCCGGGTTGTACCGCAGTGACCCGCCACGGGCCTCCATGACGCTCACGCCGTCGCCGCTGCCGCCGTCGTCGATGGTGACGCGGTGCCCGTCCCAGTCCGCCGAGACCGGCCAGCCGACCGGGACCTCGCGTCCGTCGTCCTGGACGACGGTGGCGGCGACGTCGGCCTGATCGCCGACGCGCATCCGCGACGGCCCCGTCAGGGTGACCTCGTCCACCCGCGGGTTGACCTGGGCACGCAGCCAACCCAGCCGGTCACCCGGCACGTCCGGCAGCCGGCCCACCTCGCCGGCGGCCGGGTCGACGCCGAGCATCGTCCACCCGGTGAAGCCGCCCTCGGCGGGGGTACCGGACGGTCCCTTGCCCGAGTTGCCGTTGACGAGGTAGCTGACGCCGTCCACGGAGGAGCCGTGGAACACGCCGACGTGGCCGGCGATCGAGGCGGCGGACTTGCCGGTCTCGCGCCGGAAGTCGGCCAGGGTGCGCTCGAGCGCCGCGGCCTCCTCGCGGTCGGTGAGCTGGCTGGCGGCGTCGGGCAGCGGGTCCCGTGTGGGGTGGTGGGCGAACACCAGGACACCGGTCACGGCCGGGTCCTGCGCGGCGGAGGCGAGCTGGTCCTCCAGCATCCGCAGCTGGTCCGTGCCACCGCCGTTCAGCGTGCCGGTCGAGGAGTCCAGCGTGACGATGCGGGTGCCCTGCACGGTCAACGCCTGCTGCGGGTCACCGAACTCGTCGATGAAGTTCTCGATCTCGCCACCCATGATCTCGTGGTTGCCCGGGACATAGACCCAAGGGACCGCATCGCCGACCTCTTCGGTCAGCACGCGACGGGCCAGATCGAAGTCCGCCGGGGTGGCTTCGTCGACGAGGTCGCCGTTGATGACCAGCAGGTCGGGATCGGCTGCCACGATCTCCTGCAGCGTGCGCCTTGCGGCCTGGACGAGGTCGCTGTCGGGGTTGCGGGCGACGAACTGGGCGTCCGACATGACCGCGATGTGCAACGGCCGGTCGTCGACGGTGCCGTCGGTGACGATCACCGGGTCGTGGACCGGCTCGTTCTGCGGCGGGTCCACCTCGGCCGAGACGACGGCGGAGATCGGTCCGAGCGTCACCTCGCCCTGGTACTGGGCGTCCGGCCGGGTCTCCATCATCCGCACCCGCTCCAGCGTGAGCGGGTAGGACGTCCCGGACGGCACCTCGAAGCTGATCTGCTGCCAGCCCTCCCAGGTGACCATGGGGCCGTCGAGGTTGGTGACCGTGCCCTCGCCGGTGCGGACCTGGAGCCGCGGCCACTCGCCGTCGCCGGAGCCGCGCATCCACATGGTCACCGCGCGCGGCTGACCGGGCAGTTCCACCGGCTCGGGAGCGACGGCGTAACCGCCCCGGGTGGCGGTGGACTGCGTGAAGTCGTAGCTGACATCCAGCCCGCTGGTGCCGGGTTCCGGACCGGTCGCCGGGGCGACCTCGCCGCTGGCCCGCGCGCTGTCGAACGTCCAGTCGGCCGCGTCGGAGAAGTCGACGACCTCCTCGGCGCGCATGCCGGCGGTGAGCGCCACCTCGGCGGTGTGGCCGGCGACGCTCAGGCGCAGGGTGCCGGCGGCGTCGTCGCTGTGGGCCGTGACGGTCAGGGTCTCGATGCCGCTGCGCTCGACGGTGAAGCCGTCCGGTGCCTCGACCTGGATGTCCGTGACCTCGATCGGGGCGCGGGTGCCGTCGGCGTCCGCACCGGTGACGGTGATCTCGCCGGAGTCGCCGGCCTCGGCCAGGGCGAGGATGTCCCGGGAGGCACGCACGTGATCGAGCTCGCCGATGACCTCCAGCTCGGTCGCGGCGCTCTCCTCGCCTGCGGTGAAGCTGACCTCGGCCGTGCCACGCTGCGTCCCGGTCACGGCTGCGCGGCCGCTGCCGTCCGGTGAAAGGCTGACCGCGGAGGAATCGGTGGAGAAGGTGCCCTCAGCCTCGACGGGTGCGAGATTCGCGTCCAGCGCCGTGCCCTCGAGCGTGCGGCGCAGACCGGGGAGGACACGCTCGGCGTGGGGCTGCTCGCTCACCGTGTCGACCATCGCGTCGGCGACGGTTCCCGACTCCGCGGTGGAGCGGAACACGAGCGCGTTGGGCACGGGCCGTTCCTCGCCGTCGGACGGGGTGTTCATCACCTGCGGGGCCGCGGCCCCGGCGGTGCGGGCGACCATGGTGGTTGAGCCCCCGCCGTCGAGGTTGACGGCGTCGGTAGCGCCCATGTCGAGGAGAAGCTGGGCGACCTCGGGCAGGGACATCCCGCGGCCGACGTGCGCCCGGCCGTCGAGAGCGAGGACGAACAACTCCGACCCGTCCGGTCCGACGCCGACGGCGGTGCGGGGGTGGACCGCCGGGTCGTCCGCGACCACGACGCCGTCCGCGAGGAGCACGTCGCTGCCGGTGACGGCGGCGTCGGCGGGCAGGGACGGGACGATGTCGAGGGTGACCTCCGCGCCGGCCGTGACCTGCTCGAGGACCTCGGCACCGCCGCCGCGGCCGAGCAGCAGCCGGTCGTCGTCGGTCAGGTCGATTTCCTCGAGCTGAGGGCCGGTGAGGTCGCCGAGCACCTCGGTGACCGTGTCGTCGCCGGAGAGCCGGACGGCGGCGAGGTCCTGCGCGATCGCGTCCGGGCCACCGACCGGCCGGGTGAGCGAGTGATCACCCCATCCAGCGGTGTAGACGCCGATGCCGCCGGCCGGAAGGTGCGGGGTGTTGACGCCGGCGAGGTCGTGGTCGACGCCGTCGACGCTGACGCTCGCCTCGGTGCTCAGCTCGCCCACGGTGGCGATCCCCTCGGAGACCGCGAGCGCCGGGTACGGCGTCGCGGTGCCGTTCAGCAGGCCGTCATGGCCGACGGCCGTGCCACGCGCCGCGTTCGAATAGTTGATGTCGAAGAAGTCACCGTTGACGCCGGCCACCGCACCCGAGCGCGCGAGGTGCTCGGATACGGGCACCGGGTCGGTCACCGTGCCGGAGTTCACGACGTCGAGCTCGAGGGTGTCGACCGTGAGGTCCGCGGTGAGCACGGACCCGGCGGTCCAGCCCTCCTCCTCCAGGCGTGTGAAGCGGGTGACGTCCAGCCCCGGCGCAACACGATCGGTCTCCGCGGTGGCGAAGACACCGTCGCCGACGAGGTCCATACCGGCGGTCGGTGAGGTACCGCGCGGGTCCGTGGCGTCCGCCGCTGCCGCGGGCGCCAGGAGTGGCAGCGCCAGCAGGGCGGGAGTCAGGGCGGTGAGCAGGCGGGCGGACGGACGACAGGCCCGTTCGGACCGGGAGGGGAACACGATGCTGCAGCTCCAAAGGGTCGGGGACGCCCTCACCTTGGCCTGCCCTGGTGACGCGGCGGTGAGGTGCCGGTGAACTCCGGATGCCTCCGGTCGCGTACCGGCCCGCACATGCCCGAAAAGGCCGTGCCCGACGTCGGTGGCTCGCCATACCGTGTGCCGGTGCCGATCCAGTCCCCACCGACCGAGGACCCGCCTGCCGTGAAGCCGGCCGGTCCTCCCACGGCCGAAGGCCCGCCGCCGGACCCGCGCCGTCGGCTCGACTGGCGGCGGCTCGGTGGCGCCGGAGCGGCGTTCGCCCTCGTCGCGTTGGTGATCGGCGCGACCGGCCAGGCTGTCGGCACGGTCGCCGCCGGCCGGCTGGCCGAGCAGGCCACCGTCGCCGGGCTCCTCGTCCTCGCCGCCTGCGTGGTCGGCGGGGCCCTGATCGACGGCGTCGGCCAGGTGGTCTGGGCAGCGGTCGTCGACCGCGCGGAGGGCCGGCTGCGCACCGACCTGCTCACCGCGGCGCTCAGTCAGCCGGTCTCGACCCTGACCGAGCAGGCCGTGGGCGAACTGCTGGACCGGGTCGACGACGACTCGCACGCCGTGGGCACCCTCGTCCGGCGACAGCTGTGGTCGGCCGGCCGCACCGTCGCCGGGGTGCTGCCGATGTGGGTGGTCGCCGGCCTGACGTGGTGGCCGGCGTGGCTGGCGTTCCCCGTCGTCGGCGTCCTCGTGTGGTGGCTCGTGCGCCGGTTGCTCGGCGAGATCGCCCGCCGCAAGGTCATCGAGGAGGTGGCCTGGACCGACCATGCCGCGGCATTCGAGGAGGCCGTGGCCGCCCGCAACGACCTGCGCACCGCGCTCGGGCAGGCATTCGCGATACGCCGGCTCGCGCAGCTCTCCGCCGTCGTGCACCGCAAGCTGCGCGACGTGACCCGGCTGGAGGCCTCGCTCATCGTCCGTGCCGAGGTGGTGCTCAGCGCACTGCTGGCCGGGGTCGCCGTGGCCGGCGTGGCGCTGGCGACCGCCGGCGACCTCTCCGTCGCCCGGCTGGTCACGCTCTTCCTCGTCACCGCGATGATGGTCGGGTCGGTGGCGAACATGGTCCACCACCTCCCGGACATCCAGGAGGGACTCGGCGCGATCACCCGCCTCCGGCAGCTGCTGGCCGTGCCGCCGGAGCCCGCGGGCGGCCAGGAGGTCCCGTCCGGACCCGTCGGGCTCACGGTGCAGAACCTGACGTTCGCCTACGACGAGGGCACCTTCGCCCTGCACGATGTCTCGCTCGAGGTACCGCCCGGCCGGACGGTCGCGCTCGTGGGGCGCACCGGGTCCGGCAAATCCACGCTCGCGGCGCTGATCTCCCGAGCGGTGGAGCCGTCACCGGGGTCGATCTTCCTGGGCTCGGCGGACGTGTGCGATCTCGACCTGGACAAGCTGCGCGCCGCCGTCGGCGTGGTCACCCAGCGCACCGAGATCCTCGCGGGCACGCTCGCGGAGAACATCGCGCTGTTCGCGCCGGTGGACCGCTCGGACGTGCAGGCGGCGGTCTCCGAGCTGGGCCTGGACCGCTGGGTGGCCGGCCTGCCGGACGGACTGGACACCCAGCTCGGCCCCGGGGGCGTCTCCCTGTCGGCCGGCGAGGAGCAGCTCGTGGCGTTCGCGCGGCTGCTCGTGCGGGACGTCCAGGTGGTGGTCCTCGACGAGGCGACGGCGCGGATGGATCCGCTGACCGAGTCGCGGGTGGTCGCAGCCGCCGACCGACTGCTGCGGGGCCGGACCGGCGTCCTCGTCGCGCACAGGCTCTCGACGATCGAGCGTGCCGACCTGGTCGCGGTGCTCGATCGTGGCCGGGTGACCCAGTACGGGCCGCGCACTCGGCTGGCGCAGCAGGAGGGGCCGTTCCGCACCCTGCTCGAGGCCGGCGCGTCGACCGCCGGACTGGTCGACGGCCCCGCACGCCCGGCGTCCGCCGAGGCCGTAGACCCGCACGCGGACGCGGACGCGGATGCTCGGCCGGGGCATCGTGCCCCGACCGAGCACCCCGCCACGGGCCCCGCCGAGACGGTCGGCGGCCGGCGGCGCCGGGGCACACCACCGGATCTGCCCGACCCCGGCGACGGTCCCAGCCTGGCGCGCAGCGTGCTGCACGCCCTGCTGGTCCGCCCCGGTTGGGGCCTGTGGGGCGGGGTCCTGTTCCTCGTCTCCAGTCTCGTCGCCGGCCAGGGAGCGCTGACCGGGTTCCTGTGGGGCCAGGTGGTCGAGCCGCTGCAGGCGGGCGAGGACGCGCCGACGCTGCTGCTCTATCTGCTGGCCGCGCTGCTCATGCTCTCGCCGCTGAGCCTGGCGTGGGCGATCTACGCCTACCCGCGGTGGTGGATCGAGATCCTGCTGCGCGTGCGGATGCGGGTGATGCACGGGCAGACCCGGCGCTACCGGCTGCCGCCGACCCCGCCGGGCGAGGTCGTCGCCCGGGCGATGGACGCCGACCGGTTCGTCCGTTACGCGGACCGCTGGGTGGACTTCGGCAACGGCCTGGTCATCGCAGCGGTCACCGCCCTCATCGCCCGCTCATGGCTGGCCGGAGCGGTGCTGCTCGCCGTCATGGTGGTCTCCACCGCGGCCTCGGCGCTCGGGCGTCCGGTGGCCGGCCGCTCGGCCACGGCCTCCTCGGCCGCGCGGGCGAGGTTCGGGCGTGCCCTGGTCTCGGCGTTGGACGCAGCTCGGACGGTCAAGCTCGCGGCGCGCACGCGCGACGTGCACCGCCACCTGCGCGAGGTGGACTCGGGCCGGGTGCGGGCCGCGATCTTCGAGCACCGGGTGCAGGCGGTGCTGGACTCGGTCCCGATCGTCGTGCTGCATCTGGGCGTCGTCGCCGCCTGGGCGCTGCTGCTGAACGGCACGTGGACGCTCGCGACCACGCTGCTGGTGGCCAACGCCGTCACGGGCTTCGGCTGGTTCGGCATCGTCGCCGGCGCGGTGGTGACCGAGGCGCCGGGGACCCGGGCGTGGCAGGTGGCCACCGCCCGGTTCGCCGGTGGGGTCGACCTGGTCCAACCGCTGCCGGGCGTGGACCTCGTCGCCGGCCGGGCGCCGGCGGCGGAGCCCGCGCCACGCGAGCCGCTGCAGGAGCTGGAGTTGGCGGACCTCACCGCCGTCCACGACGACGGCACCATCGGGGTCGCCTCGGTGGACCTGTGCGTACGGCGCGGCGAGCTCGTGCTCCTGCTGGGGCAGGTGGGGTCCGGCAAGTCCAGTCTGCTCTCGGCGCTGGCGGGCCTGGTCGAGCACACCGGCTCGGTGCGGTGGAACGGCACCGAGGTCACCGACGCCCAGGCGTTCCTCCGGCCCGGCCAGGTGGCGCATGTCGCGCAGGTCCCGCGGGTGCTGTCCGGGACGTTCGCGGACAACCTCCGCCTCGACCACGCCCGGGATGTGGCCGAGCCGATCGGCGCGGCCCGCCTGGGGCAGGACGTCACCGACGCCGGTGGTCCCGAGGCGCTGGTGGGTCACCGTGGGGTGCGGCTCTCCGGCGGCCAGGTGCAGCGGCTGGCGCTGGCGCGTGCGTTGGCCACCGAGGCGGAGCTGCTGCTCGCGGACGACGTCTCGAGCGCGTTGGACGCCACCACGGAGATCGAGTTGTGGGAGTCCCTGCGCGAGCGGGGCACGACGGTGATCGGTGCCTCCTCCAAGCGCGCGGCCCTGGCACGTGCGGACCGGGTGGTGGTCCTGGACGACGGTGCGGTCGCCGACGTCGGACCGTGGCAGGAGCTCGCTGCTCGGTGGGGCCGGCTCGCCGGCTGAGCCGTTCCGCCACGGCCCGGCCGGCGGACGTCGCCGCCGGCGTCGGCCTACCCTGACGGGATGGCTGCTGAGTCCGCCCGTCCGGCGTCGACCCGCGTGGACCGCTGGTTGTGGGCGGTACGGGTGTTCAAGACGCGTTCGCAGGCGACGTCGGCCTGCCGCGCCGGCCACGTGCGGGTCAGCGGTGAGCGGGCCAAGCCGGCGACGACGGTCTCAGTGGGCGACGAGGTCGTGGTGCGTGGCCTCGGACTGCCCCGTCCCGAGCGGATCCTCGAGGTGCGCGAGGTGCTCGAGAAGCGTGTCGGCGCTCCGGCGGCGGCGCGTGCCGTCATCGACCGCAGCCCGCCACCGGTCCCCCGCGAGGCCTATGCCGTGCCCCGGCGGGAGCGCGGGGCGGGCCGCCCGACCAAGAAGGAACGACGGGAGATCGAGCGTCTGCGCGGCTACTGACCAGCGCGCGGCATTGCGTGCGCCCGACCACCTACACCGCATCACCAGAGCGTCATCGGGTCGATGGTGGACCCGTTCTTCCACACCTCGAAGTGCACGTGACACCCGGTGACGGCGCCGGTCGCACCGGTGTAGCCGATGGTCTGGCCCTGGGTGACGGTCTGCCCCTCCGAGACGGCGAAGCCCGAGAGGTGGTTGTACACCGTCACCCAGGAGGACCCGTTGATCATGCCGTGGTTGATCATCACCTGGTTGCCGTGGGTGCCGTTGCCGTACGCCCCGCGTACCGCTGAGACGGTGCCGGATGCGGCCGCGCCCTGGGCCTCGCCGCAGCTCGAGCGCAGATCCACGCCGTTGTGCATGAACCAGCCACCGGTGATCGGGTACACGCGGTAGCCGTACGGCGAGGTCACGTACAGCGGGCTGACGGGCGGGGCGATGGACGACGACGAGCCGCCGCCCCCACCGGAGGAACCACCGCTCGAGGAGCCGCCCCCACCGGAGGGAGCGGACTGCTGTTGCTGTTGTTGCTGCTGCAGCTGCTGCTGGCGGCGCTCCTCGGCGCGTCGGCGCGCCTCCTCACGGCGCCGGTTCTCCTCGTCGATCCGCGCGATCTCCGAGGCGATCTGCTCCTGGTCCTGCTCGACCTCGGCCAGCTGGTCCTGGTACTCGGACTGCCGCTCCTCGAGCTCGGTGGACAGCTGTTCCATGTCCGCCTGGATCTGTTCGATCTCGGCCTTGCGTTCGGCGGCGGCGTCGCGGGCGTTGTTGGCCTGCACGACGGCGGCGTCGGCCTCGGCCTTCAATTCGTTGATGCGGTCCTGCACGGCGGCCTGACGCTGCTGCTGGTTGCGGGTGACCGCCGTCGCCTCCTCGAGCTCGTCGAGCACGCGCGTCTGGGACCGTACAGCCGAGGTGGTGACGGAGTAGGACTCCAGGAAGTCCTCGGTGGAGGAAGCGTCGAGGACCACGTCGAGCGTCGAGGCGGCGTTGTCGCCACGGTAGGTGCTGCGGGCCAGCTCCCCCATCGCCGTCTCGGTCCGGGAGATCTCCCGGTTCGCGGTGGCGATCTCCTCCTCGAGCGAGGCGGCCTCGGCCTCGGCGAGCTCGAGCCGGCCGGCCACCTGCTCCTGGCGGCGCTGCGCGGCGGCGAGCTGCTCCTCGGCCTCGGCCAGCTCGGCCTCCGCCTGCGGCAACCGCTCGCGGGCGTTCTCCAGCCGGAGGTAGGTCTCGGCGAGCTCGGCGTCGACACCCTCGAGTGAGGACTCCAACTCCGCCTGGCGACGCTCGGCCTGGCGCTGCTGCTCGACGAGGTCGTCCCGGTCGTCGGCCTGGGCGACGACCGGCGTCAGCAGCGTGAGTGCCAGGACGGCCGCCACGGCGGCGGTCGCTCGGTGGGCGGCGGAGGTGCGGCGGGGGGAAGAACGGCGCACGGTGACCTACCTCAGACTTTCGTATATCGGCCGAGTGTGACGATCGAGCTGATGCCGGCCAGCAGGATCGCCGCGAGGACGAGGAACGGGGCGATGGTGAGGACGTCACCGGTGTTGACGAACTGCACCCAGGGCGTGGAGGTGGCGAGCCAGTCCTCCACGAGGTACTGCACGCCCAGGTACAGACCGCCGGCGGCAAGGGCGGCACCTGCGAGGGCCGCGACCGCACCCTCGAGCATGAACGGCAGCTGGATGAAGAGATTGGAGGCGCCGACGAGCCGCATGATCCCGGTCTCGCGCCGGCGCGACATGGCCGAGAGCCGGATGGTGGTGGTGATGAGCAGGACGGCGGTGACGATCATGACGCCGGCGAGGCCGACCGAGAGCAGGGTCGCGCGGTTGAGGATGAGGAAGAGCGGTTCGAGCTGTTCGCGCTGGTCGACCACGACTTCCACGCCCGGCCTGCCGGTGAGCTCGTCCGCCACGATCTGGTACTGCTCCGGATCGACGAGCTTGACCCGGTAGGACACCTGCATCTGGTCCACCGTCACGGTCTGCGCCCAGACGGTGTCCTCCATCTGCTCCTGGAACGCCTCGTAGGCGTCCTCCTTGGTCTCGAGGTAGACCTCCTCGACGTAGGGGGCCATCGCCTCGGACTCGAGCAGCGCCCCGATCTCGTCGATCTGCTCCTGGGTGGCCTCGCCCGCGGCGCAGTTGGGGGTGGAGGAGTTCTCCGGGCACATGAACGCCGAGACCTCGACGCGGTCGTACCAGTCGGTCTTGAGGTTCTCGATCTGGATCTGCAGCAACGCCGCAGCGCCGACGAAGGTCAGCGAGACGAACGTCACCAGGGCGACGGAGATCGACATCGCCAGGTTGCGGGAGAGGCCCTGGAAGGTCTGGGAGAGGATGAACCGCAGTCGCATCGCGTCTGTCTCCTAACGCGCCGCGCCGTAGACGCCGCGGGACTGGTCCCGGACCATCACGCCGTCGTCGAGTTCGACGACGCGCTTGCGCATCTGGTCGACGATCTCGTCGTCGTGGGTGGCCATGACGATCGTGGTGCCGGTCCGGTTGATGCGGTCGAGCAACCGCATGATGCCGATCGACGTCGTCGGGTCGAGGTTGCCGGTCGGCTCATCGGCCAGCAGCACCGCCGGGCGGTTGACCATGGCACGGGCGATGGCCACGCGCTGCTGCTCACCCCCGGAGAGCTCGTGCGGCAGCCGCTTCTCCTTGCCCTCGAGACCGACCATCTCGATCATCTCGGGGACGGTGGTGAGGATGTGGTGGCGGGGTTTGCCGATCACCTGGAGGGCGATGGCGACGTTCTCGAATACGGTCTTGTTGTTCAGCAGCCGGAAGTCCTGGAAGACGGTGCCGATCTGCCGGCGCAGCTTGGGCACCTTCCACCGGGAGACCTGGCCGAGGTCCTTGCCGAGCGCGTGGATCCGGCCGGAAGTCGGACGCTCCTCGCGCAGCACGAGGCGGATGAAGGTCGACTTCCCGGATCCGGACGCCCCCACGAGGAACACGAACTCACCGCGCTCGACCTCCAGGCTGACCTGGTCGAGAGCGGGGCGCGCGCCTCGGGCGTAGACCTTGGAGACGTTCTCGAATCTGATCACGGCTAGCTCGGGCCAGTCTCGACAGTGGGGAGGTACAACTGCTGGCCTGGGCGCAGACTAGGCATGTGCAGCGTGTCATCAGCCGCAGACACGCCGCAGGACGCGTCAGGCGGCTTCGAGCTCCTGCTGCTTGCGCCAGCGGATGCCGGCGTCGATGAAGTCGTCGATCTCGCCGTCGAAGACCGCGGAGGGGTTCCCGGACTCATGCTCGGTGCGCAGGTCCTTGACCATCTGGTACGGCTGCAGAACGTAGGAGCGCATCTGGTCACCCCAGCTCGCCTTGACGTCCCCGGCCATCTCCTTCTGGGCGGCCTGCTCCTCCTGGCGGCGCAGCAGCAGCAGGCGGGACTGCAGCACGCGCAGCGCGGCGGCACGGTTCTGGATCTGGGACTTCTCGTTCTGCATCGAGACGACGATGCCGGTGGGGATGTGGGTCATGCGCACCGCCGAGTCGGTGGTGTTGACCGACTGGCCGCCGGGCCCCGAGGACCGGAAGACGTCGACCTTGATCTCGTTCTCGGGGATGTCGATGTGGTCCGTCTGCTCGATGAGCGGGACGACCTCGACGGCGGCGAAGGAGGTCTGCCGCCGGCCCTGGTTGTCGAACGGCGAGATCCGCACCAGCCGGTGCGTACCGCCCTCGACGGAGAGGGTGCCGAACGCGTACGGCGCCTTGACCTCGAAGGTGGCGGACTTCAGACCCGCCTCCTCGGCGTAGGAGGTGTCGAGAACCTGGGTGGGGTAACCGTGCCGTTCGGCCCAACGCAGGTACATCCGCAGCAGCATCTCGGCGAAGTCGGCGGCGTCGACGCCGCCAGCTCCGGCGCGGATGGTCACGACGGCCTCACGCTGGTCGTACTCGCCGGAGAGCAACGTCCGGATCTCGAGTTCGCTGAGATCCTTGCGCAACGACCTCAGCTCCTTCTCGGCTTCCTCGAGGAAGGCGGCGGCGTCGTCGCCCTGCTCCTCCTGACCGAGCTGCACGAGCGCCTCGAGGTCGTCGATGCGCTCCGCCATCTTCTCCACGCGTGCCAGATCGGTCTGCGCGTGCGAGAGGCGCGAGGTGACCGCCTGCGCGGCCTCGGGGTCGTCCCACAGGTCGGGGGCGGCGGCCTGGTCGGACAGCTCCGCCACCCGCGCGCGCAGCGCCTCCGGGTCCACCACGGCGCTGATGGACTCGTAGACGGTGCGGAGCTGAGCGATCTCGCTGCTGAAGTCGGTGGCCACGGGCCGCAAGGTTACGCGATCAGCCGAGCTGACGAGCACGAGCGAGGAACGAGCGGAGTGCGAGGAAGCGAGGCATCAGCCGAGCTGACGAGCACGAGCGAGGAACGAGCGGAGTGCGAGGAAGCGAGGAATCAGCCGAGCTGACGAGCACGAGCGAGGAACGAGCGGAGTGCGAGGAAGCGAGGCATCGGGCACTGCCTGGACGGAGGGGTCACGGGCGCCGGTAGGCCGGGGTGGCCAGGGCGATGACCACGAGCGCGACGACGACGGTCGTGAGCATCACCGCGGCCATCGCGATGCCGTCGCCACCCAGGGCGCCGACCACTGGAGAGATGGTGCCGGCCACGCCGGCCTGGAGGGCGCCGACGAGCGCGGCCGCCGAGCCTGCCCGCTCACCGTGCTGGGACAGCGCGAGCGCGGAGGCGTTCGGCATGAGCAGCGAGTTGATGGTGAGCATGAGGAACAGCGGCACCAGCAGCGCCACGAGCCCGCCGGTGCTGTGGTCGCCGCCGAGGGCGACGAGCAGCAGCCAGACGCCGAGCACCGCCGTCGTCGGGGCGATGACGCGGATCACCCCGAGCGGGGTGACGCGGCGCATGAGGGCGGCGTTGACCTGCGCCCCCGCGACGAGGCCGGCGCCGTTGACGGCGAAGATGAGCGCGAACTGGGTCTCGCCGAGGCCGTACTCCTCCTGGAAGACGAACGGCGAGCCGGCCACGTAGCTCATCAGCGCCCCCATGCCGAGCCCGGGCAGCACGGCGAGGGCCATGAAGTGCCGGTCGCGCAGGAGGACGCGGTACCCGCGCGCGGCACCGCGCAGGCCTTCGCTGCGGCGGCGGTCCGGCGGGAGTGTCTCCGGCAGCGCCTTGGACAGCACGAGGATGAGGATCGCGCCGAGCACGGCGAGAACCATGAAGGTGGACCTCCAGCCCCACCAGCCGGCGATCAGCCCGCCGGCGGTGGGCGCGAACAGCGGCGCGACGCCGATGACCAGCATGAGCCGGGACATCAGGACGGAGGCACCTGCGCCGGTGTAGCGGTCCCGGATGACCGCCATGGCGGTGACGGTGGCCGTGGCGTTCCCGATCCCCTGCAGGACGCGCAGCACCACCAGCGGCCAGATGCCGGGCGTGAGCGCGCACAGCACGGACATGAGGACGTGGACGGCGAACCCGATGAGGACCGGTCGGCGCCGCCCGAACCGGTCGGAGAGCGGGCCGGTGAGGAGCTGGCCGACGGCGCCGCCGACGAGGACGCCGGTGATGGTGGCCTGCACGAGGGTGTGGGAGGACTCCAGCTCCTCGGCCACCACCGGCAGGGACGGCAGGTACAGGTCCGTCGTCACGGCGGGCAGAGCCGCCATCGACCCGAGGATCAGCACCAGGGAGATGGGCGGCCGGGCCGTGGCGGGAAAGCTCACGGCCTTCATCGTCGCATGTCACGGCCGGACCAACGACCGGTGGCCGGTGGGCGGGGCCGGGGTGTCAGAGCGGTTCGAGCGCGGCGGCGACCTGGATCATCTGCTCCAGCACGGCCTGGGTGGCGGCGCGTGGCTCCGTGCGGGTGACCCGATGGCGCACGAACAGCCGGCGGTAGCCGAGGCCCGGCAGGGCTGCCCACTGGACGTTCTCGGGCAGATGGCGCCGGATGGCCAGTTCCGGCAGCAGGGCGATGCCGAGCCCGGCCGCCACCATGGACAGGGCGACATCGAAGTCGCGGTAGGTGTGGGCGGCCCGCTTGTCCAGCGACAGTTCCTTGGCGAGCCGGTCGAGCGCCCGCGCCGTGGCGTTGCTGTGCTCGGGGGCGAGCCACGTCCGGTCGGCGAGGTCCAGCAGCCCGGACGGTTCCGGGTCGGTGGCCGGCAGCGCCACCACCCACGGTTCGTCGAGGAACGGGACGTCACGCGTGCCCGGCGGAGCGGGTGCCGGTTCCGCCACGTCGTGCTCGGTGGCGAGCAGGTCGAGCTCTCCGCGGCGCAGGGCGCGCTGTCCCTGTTCCTCGGCGACCTCGTGCACCACCAGGTCGACGCCCGGCAGTGCCTGCTCGAGCTCACTGAGCAGCGGGACGAGTACGGCCCGGATGACGGTCTGGAACGCGCCGACCGTTACCACACCGGACACGTCGCCTTCCAACTCTGCCAGCGCCCGGCGAGTTTCCCCCAGCTCGGACTCGATGCGTTCGGCCGTCTCGGAGAGGAGTTTGCCCGCCGGGGTGAGGGTGGCGCCCGCCGGCTGCCGGTCGAGGACCTTCACCCCCGCCTCGGCCTCCAAACGCGCGATTTGCTGGGACACGGCGGACGGGCTGACATGGAGCATGTCGGCGGCCGCGAGGACTCCTCCGGACCTGCTGACGGCCAAGAGAAAACCAAGGCGGCGTGGGTCGATGTCCATGAAGAGCAACTTTACACCGGATGCGCAAAGATTCGATTGCCCTTCACGCGACGAAGGCGCACCATGGATGACGTGCAGCAGCAGATTCTCACCGTTCTCGCAGTGATCGGCTGGATCGGCGTCGCCATCCAGCTGATCGCTTACGCGCGCCTGTCCAGCGGTCGGTTGCGTGCCTCGTCGGTGAGCTATCAGGGCCTCAACGTCATGGGGGCCCTGGCCGTCGGCGCGAGCTCGGCCGCTTCCGGTGCGTGGCCCTCCACCGTCGCGAACATCATCTGGGTCGGGATCGGGGTGGTCGCGATCCTCGCGTTGCGGCGCCAGATCATCGAGCGCCGGATGGCCGCGGCACGCCGGATGGCGCGCCGCCGCGCGGCCGAACTCATGGAGGTGCGCCGCCGCCGCGGTACCCGCCGGTCCGTGGTCTCCCCCGCCGGCTCGACGGCGGAGGCCGCAGAGCAGGTGGCTGACCTCGGCGACGGCGAGGGCCCGGCGTCGGCTCAGCCGTCCCCCGAACGTTCGACGCCCGCCGCCGGCAATGCGTCGACCCGCCCGGCCGGCCGCCCCGGCCAGCGGCGTCGCCGGCGGTCCACCCTCGCCGCCTGACCCCACCCCCTCGCGAGTCGTCACTCTTGTGCCGACTCGTCACTCTTGTGCCGAGCTGTCACCGCTGTACACAGAGGGGCTCTGCACAGCGATGCGGCGTCATCCTTGTTCACGAGGCAGAACGATGTCCTCGAGCTGCAAGAGCGGCGTCTCGGGGGCCCGATCGGTACGCAATCGCGCGTGGGTTTCGACGTCGTATCGCTGGCTCCCGTAACGCAGCTTGGCGCGCTCGAGGCCTTCGACCACGAAGCCCGCGCGGATGGCGACAGCACATGAGGCCGGGTTGTTCACGCGATGTCCCAACTCGAGCCGGAACAGGTCGAGCTCCAGGTATACCCATTCAGCGGCGCTGGCGACGGCTTTCGCCGTCGTGCCGCGGCCGCGAAGTCTGCACGTCATCCAGTACGAGATCCAGGCAGTCTCATGACGTCGATCGATAGAACTGATGCCGACGTTGCCGACAGCGAGGCCATCGTCGACGATCGCAAGATTGAGGTACGGGGCGTCTTGCCCGGCGAGCACCGTACGGATCGCTGTCGCGCACCCGTCGCGGTCGTGCAGTGGGAGATCCGGAAGCTGGGCCTCGAGATCCGGGCTCTCCGCGACGGCCGCACGGAGGGCGTCGGCGTCGTCGACGCGCCAGGAACGCAGGACCGTCGTCATGGCCCGCTGGTGAGCCGGTCGAGTTCACGGCGCACGTCGGCGACGGCGTCGTCGGCCTCCTCGGCCGCGGCGACCGCCGAGTCCCGGGCGTCCTCGGCGGCCTCGAGACGGTCCTCGGTGGACATGAGCGCGTGCTCCTGGTCGACGAGCCGGCGCCGCAGCTCATCGATCTCCGATCGAAGCTGTAGCGCGCGAGCCTCGAGCTTGGCGACTTTCTCCTCGTGCTTGCCACGTTCGCGCTCGGCTCTACGGGCCTGTCGCTCGGCGTCGGCGAGCGCGGCTTCGGCCCGCTCGACGGCGGCGCGGCGCTCGGCCTCCTTGTCCTTCTCGGCGGACTTCTTCCGACCGCCCTTCTTGGGCCGGGCCGGGGACCGGTCGCCCACCGCTTCCGGCACCGCCACGACGCCATCCAGGTCGACGGACTCGAGGCCGCTGCTGGCCATGGGTTGGACGAGCAGTCCCGTGCGCAGCGCGGCCGCTGCCTGCTCGTCCGCCATAGCCGCCTGCAACGACTCGGCCGTCTGATCCGCGACGCCGGAACTGATCTGCTGTCCCAGATCGTCGGCGAGGTCGCGGCCCTTCTCGACCACTGCGCTCAGCAGGCGGCGTCGTTGCTGGCCCAGCTCCCGTAGTTGCGAAGCGTCGAGGTCGTTCTGCGCCTGTCGCAGGGTCTCGCCCAGGTCCAGCACCTGGCCGATCTCGTCGGCCATGTGACGGACCATGATGTTGGCCAGCCAGGCCGCGAGTGAGGGCTTCGCCAGACCTTGGATCGCCCACGCCAGATCGGTGTCACCGTCCTTGCGGGCCTGCTTGGCGCGCGTGTTGCGGGTGGGGACGAACTCGCCGAGCGGCAGGCCGTAGAGCTCGTTCGCGACGGCGACGAGGTCGGAGGGCTGCTCGGGCATGCGCCCATTCAATCGGATCCCCAGCGGTGGGTCTCTGCGATAAGCCCCATCGCCCTTGCCACCTCCAAGCTATAGCGCAGGCGGGGTCTTGCGGCAAGGCCCCATCGGTGCACGAGACTGCTCAGCCTCCGAGCAGAGAGCAGGTTGAGATGCACGATGTGACCGTCGTCGGCGGGGGTCCGACCGGGACCATGCTGGCCATCGAACTGCGGCTCCAAGGCGTCGACGTCGTGGTGCTGGAGAAGGATCTCGAGCCGACCCAGGCGGTGCGTGCGCTGGGCCTACACGCCCGGACGATCGAGATCCTTCAGCAGCGGGGAATGGCGGATCGGGTCCTCGCCCTGGGCCAGACCTATCCGCTCGGTGCGCACTTCGCCGGGATCGCCAAGGACCCGCCGGACCTGGACACCACTCATCCGTACGTCCTCGGCATCCCACAACCCGTCACGGAGCGGGTGCTGCGCGAACGAGCGGACGAGCTCGGTGTCGAGCTGCGCCGCGGCTGCGAGCTCGTGGGACTGGTCCAGGACGCGCACGGGGTGAGCGCCGAGCTCGCCGACGGGCGGCAGATCCGCGCGCGGCACCTCGTCGGGTGCGACGGTGGACGCAGTACGGTCCGCAGGCTTGCCGGCATCGACTTCCCGGGCGAGGCCGCCACCAACGAGTGGCTGCGGGGCGAGATGGAGGTGAGCGTGCCGGCCGAGGCGGTCGCGGCGGTCGTCGACGAGGTCCGGAGGACGACGCGGGGGTTCGGTGTGGGTCCGTCCAGTGACGGCGCCTACAACGTCGTCGTGCCGGCCGAGAGTGTCTCCGCGCGCGGAGCGGGGCCACCGACCCTGGAAGAGGTCCGGGAACGGCTCCGCGCCGTCGCAGGAACCGACTTCGGTGTGCACTCCCCGCGTTGGCTGAGCCGGTTCGACGACGCGACCCGGTTGGCGGAGCACTATCGGGCAGGCCGGGTGCTGCTCGCCGGCGACGCGGCGCACGTCCATCCGCCGATGGGCGGCCAGGGACTCAACCTCGGCGTGCAGGACGCGTTCAACCTGGGCTGGAAGCTGGCTGGCGAAATCTCCGGCTGGGCGCCGCCCGGCCTGCTCGACACCTATGAGAGCGAGCGCCGGCCCGTCGCCGCCGACGTACTCGACAACACCCGCGCCCAGTCGGAACTGCTGCGGCCCGAGCCGGGTCCGCAAGCGGTACGCCGCCTGCTCTCCGAGCTCATGGACCTCGAGGGCGTGACGCGCCATCTGGTCGAGAAGGTCACCGCAACCGGGATCCGATACGACGTCGGCACCGGCCACGCCCTTCTCGGCCGGCGGCTGCGCAACGTCCGGCTCACCGACGGCGACCTGTACGCTCACCTGCACGCCGGGCGGGGGCTACTGCTCGACCGGACGGGAACGCTCAGCGTCGACGGGTGGGCCGGCCGCGTCGATCACCTGACGGACGGCAGCGAGGAGCTCGACGTTCCGGCGGTCCTGCTCCGGCCCGACGGGCACGTCGTCTGGGTGGGCGAGGATGTTGAGGATCAGGGCGGTCTCGAGGAGCGGCTCCGCCGCTGGTTCGGCGAACCGGAGACTCGCGACCGAGCTCGGTCAGCGCCTGTGGGCGAGAGCTCGTGACGGCCGGCCGCACGCTGGGCAGTCGTTCGTCGAGCGTCCCCGAAATCACCCGGCCCGTGCGGTCGAGGTCACGCGGAGCGCGATGCCGTCGCTCCAGGGCACGAGCACCCAGGGAACCAACGGCGGGCGTGCCACGGCCGCCAGGGTGACCTGCGCCGTCGTCCCGTCCGGGGTACCGGTGGGCTCGACGACGGCAAGCTGGTCGAACTCGGCGAGCAACGCCGCCGGGGTCTGGTCGAGGTATTCCGAGACCGCGTCGTCGACGGAGGCGTCGGAGATCGGGATCCGGTCGCCGGCGGGCGGGTCGGTGAAGTACAGCTCCTCATCCAGCGCGTCGGCGGCGTCGACCGCCGCTCCGTCGGCGAGCGAGAGCAGTCGCTTCCGGTCGATGTACACGGAGGTCGCGCTCGCCACGGCGAACACAAGCGCCAGGACGAAGGCGGTCAACGCGGCCGTGAGCACCATGATCTGCCCGCTGTCGCGGGCTGGAAACGCGAGAGCGGCGCGCGTCATGCGGTTTCCCGGAACTGCGGCACGGCGACGACGTGCGCCGCGCTGACCGGGACAGCGGCCGGCACGACGTCGCGCACGATGTCCGGCACGAGCGGCAGGTCGACGTGGGTCGCGACCTCGACGGCGACGTGAGCGCCGGGTGACAGACACGGGTCCTGCGAGCACTCGACCGCGAGGGCACGAGCGCCGTCGACCTCGATGCCCTGGTCGTCGAACGCGAGCTCCACCGCACGAGTCGCCGTGGCCATGCCGTCCTGGAACGAGTCGGCCTGGGCCAGATGCCGGCCCGCCTCACGCGCGGCGCCCTCGGCCGCGAAGGCCGCCGCCTGGACCTGAGCCAGCGTCAGCACCAGGTACACGGCCGGGACGAGCATCAGCACCGTGACGGCGAGGAACTCGATCGTCGAGCTCCCCCGTTCACCGTCGGTACCGAAGCGCGGCAGAGCGGACAGTCTCACGGCCCGTCCTCCTGGATGGCATGGCCACTGACCTCGAGCACTCCGCTCGGACCGAGCAGGCCGATCACCGGCAGCGGCGCACTGACGTCGACCCGTACCAATGTGGCTCCCGAGACCTGGACCGTGGTGGCGCTGACGTGGTCGGCGTAGCTCGAGGACAGTCCGGCACTGATCAGCTCGCGCGTGCGTTCGACGCCCGCGGCGTGACCGGCACCGGCAAGGGCCGCGTGGCGGGCGCCCTCAGCGGCCGAGTCGATGAGGGTGTTGCGGACGTGCAGGCCGAGTACCACCTGGACGAGTGCCACCACCAGTACGACGACCAGGCCGGAGACCATCGCAAACTCCGCGACCGCCGAGCCACGCTCCCGATCCACGCCACCGTCCCGGCCCCATCGGGCACGACGAGCCGTCACCGGAGTGCGGAACACCCGACTCAGGTGTCGAGCACGCGCTGGATCGCGGTCTCGAAGACCTGCTGGAGAAGCGGCCCGGCGATCGCCCAGATGGCGACGACCAGACCCGCCGTCATCAAAGTCACGAGGACCCAGCCGGGCACGTCGCCGCGCTCGGGGTCGTCCTGGGGCGACCAGCCGAGCTTGGTGGCAAGGAGTGTGAAGAGAGTGGTCAGCATCGGGTCTTCCTTCGGGGTCGGATGGGTGGGCGAGCACGGGCGGCGGTGATCGTGGTGGGTCGTTCATAAGCCCACCTCGAGCACGGCCACTCCGGGAAAGATCGCGAACACCACGGTCACCGGCAGGACCAGGAAGACGACCGGCACCATCATGCCGAGTTCCTTCTTCCCGCCGGTCTCCATGAGTTCCCGTCGCGCGCTCTCACGCGCGTCCTGCGCCTGCGCACGAAGCACGTCGGCAAGCGGCGTGCCGCGTTCCAGCGCCACACTGACGCCTTCTGCGAACCGGGCGATGGCGGCTTCGTCGGTGCGGGCGGCCATGTTCTCGAGGGCGACCGCCAGTGGAGTCCCCGACCGCGCCTCCGCCAAGGTCCGGCGGACCTCTCCGGTGAGCTCGCCGTGCGTAGTCCGGGACACCCGCTCCAGCGCCCCGATCGGTCCCTCTCCCGCCGAGACGGCCAGTGCGAGGAGTTCGGCGACGTCTGGGAGCTCCTGCGCCATGCGTTCCTGACGGCGGCGAGCCTGGCTTGTCAGTAGCTGGTCCCGAGCGACCGCACCGCCGAGACCACAGAGGATCACCCCGACCAGCAGCGGCACGAACGGCGCACCACGAACGACGCCCGCCGTGAGCGCGAGCAGTGTGCCCACGGCGAGGCCCACGGCCCCCCACATGAGCTGCTCGGTGCGAAACTGGTCGTGTGTCGTGCTTCCGCCGAGCAGCTGCAGGCGCCGCCGGATGCTCACCGACGACGAGCCCAGGCGCTCGAGGACACGGCCGGCGTCGTGGACCAGCGGCGCGAGGAGACGCTCGGCCGTCGGGAACGGGGTGTGCTGCGCCGCCTCCGCGAGCAGCCGTGAGGTTCGTGGCCGTTCGCGAAGGTACGGGGCGATCCGTTCGGACAGGGTGATCCGCCGCGCGGCCACTCGCCAGAGGACCAGGCACAGGCCCACTCCACCGACCAGGCCGACCAGGGCGCCCACCGCCGTCGGACTCATCGCATGACCCGCGCTTCCTCCGGAAGCCGGCCGATCCGGACCATGAGGACGTAGGCGAGCACGCAACACCCGGCACCGGCCAGGAGGACCACCACGCCGGCCGCGGAGTTGTACGCGGCGGCCGCCTCACCACGGGTGGACAGCAGGAGCAGGACGACCCACGGCGCAGCAACCGCCAGCCGAGCTCCGCCGACGGTCCAGGACTGCCGGGCCTCCAGCTCGCCCCTGGTGCGCAGGTCCTCGCGGAGCATGCGCGCGAGGGTCCGTAGCAGCCTGCCCAGATCGGTGCCGCCGACCTCGCGGGTTAGTCGCAGTGCCTCGACGATCCGGTCCGCCACCGGGTCGGCCAGCCGAGCCTTCAGCGCATCGAGTGATTCTCCGAACCGGCCCGTCGCCCGGTAGTCCTCCGCGAACTGGCGGAACTCACCACGTACCTCCTCCGGACCACGTTCCGAGAGCGCGATGAGCGCCTCAGGGAGAGCCAGCCCAGCGCGGATGGCGGAGACGAGATCGTCGATCACCTCGGGCCAGACCGCGCGCAGACGCACGCGCCGTCGTCGCGCACGTGCGCGCATGACCAGCGTCGGTGCGCCGGTGACGATCACCCCGAACGCCCCGGCGATCGGCGGCGAGGCAGTCAGCAATGCTCCGAGCACGAACGTCACGAGGCCCAGCACCGCCGAGGTGAGGACCAGGCCCGCCGGAGTGACGCGTGGGGCCCCGGCCTGGACCAGCATGTCCTGGGTCCGTTCCGACCAACCTGCCCGGGCGCGCCGGGTCGGCTCCGGACGTTCGAAGCAGGCGAACCAGATACTGAGTAACCCGGCCCCTAGCAACAGTCCGACGACAGCGCCCATGATCAGGCCGCACCGTCCGCGAGCAGGGCGGCCAGGTCGTAGCCAGCCCGGCGGAATCGTTCCTCCCCGGCAGGGAATCCGGACCGCCGCCGCAGCGCTCCGTCCTGACGGGCGAACAACTCACTGACCTCGACCACACCGTCCTCGACACGTCCGGTGACGCCCGCGATCTCACGCACACACCGGTGGCCGTCGCGGTCGAGCTCGAGGTGGACCACAAGGTCGATGGCCGAGGCCACGGTCGGGACGACGAAGGCCGCGGTGACGTTCTCGCCGGCGAGCAGCGGAAGAGTGCAGAGCTTGGTCACGGCCTCCCGTGCCGAGTTGGCGTGCAACGTGCACATGCCCGGGATGCCGGCGTTCAGAGCGACCAACATGTCGAAGGCCTCAGCCTCGCGCACCTCGCCGATGATGATGCGGTCCGGTCGCATACGCAGCGCCTCCTTGACCAGGCGCCGCAGCGGGATCTCCCCGGTTCCTTCCAGATTCGCCTGTCGGGTCTGCATCGCGACGACGTCGCGGTTGGCCAGCTGTAGCTCGAAGACCTCCTCGGCGGTGATGACGCGCTCGTGGGCCGGTATCGACCCGGCCAGTGCCGGGTCATGCTGAGACCGTCTTACCTGTAGCGCTCCGATAGGCGGGGCGGAGAGCAGGAAGGGCGAGGCAATGAGCGTCAAGACATGGGCAGATGGGTACGGCAGGTGGTACGCCACAGTGCCGGTCGGGCCGGATGCGCGGGAGCGGGCACGCGCCGCGATCGTGAACGAGCTGAAGCAGCGCGGCGAGCCGTACGCACGGGTCGAGATCATGGTCGACCCGGTGACGCCGACCAATCCCGCGACGCACGCGACGTACACGGAGGCGTGATCATGAACATCACGCGGGATCTGGAGGTCTGCACGGACTGCGCAATGCTCATTGCCAACGGTGAGTGCGCGGACGGCATCACCGGGTATGACATCTCCCAGGAGATCGCTGAGGCTCAGGTCGCGCTCTGGGGCGAGGGGATCGATGGCGCTATGGGACTGGTGCTGGACACCGGCGAGCCGCACTTCTCATCGAACCGATGCGACGGATGCGGCAGCACGGACGCAGCAGATCGCTTCCCGGCGGCGCACATCGCCAGCAGGCTGGAGGTGGCGGGCCGATGAGCGCACAGACCATCACCGGAGCCGACCACACCGCCGACGAGGCGCGCGCGCTCACATTGGCGTTGCGTAGCTTCGACATCACGGCCACCGTCGAAGACGTCACGCGCGGCGCAACCGTGGACCGCTACCACCTGGCGCCCGGCGCGGGCGTGAAAGTGAAGCAGATTGCGGCGCTCGCCGATGATCTGGCGATCGCGCTGGAGGTGGCGAGCGTGCGCGTGCTCCCGGTGGGCAAGCACATCGCTGTCGAAGTTCCAGCGGCGCAGCGCCGGACGGTGACGCTGGACGAGGTGGCGGACCATATCCGTCAGACTCATCCGTTAGAGGTTCCGATCGGCGTGAGTGTCGAGGGCGAGGCGGTCGCCGCACGGCTGGACCACCTGCCCCACCTCGTGGTCAGCGGCACGACCGGATCCGGCAAGTCCGTGGCGCTGACCAGCATGCTGGCGCACCTCGTCGCGCATGCGACGCCAGGCCAGGTCGGTCTTGTCCTCGTCGACCCCAAGCGGGTCGAGCTGGCGGCGTTCAGGCCGGTGCCGCACCTGCTGCGGCCGGTCGCTACCGACGTCGACGCGGCGGTGCGCGTGCTGGCAGATGTCGAAGCGACGATGGATGAGCGATACCGCGCGCTGGAACAGGCAGGCGTGCGGAACATCTCCGAGCTGGGAGCCGAGGCTCCTCCATATGTCGTCGTGGCCGTCGACGAGCTCGCCGACCTGATCATGCAGGCACAGAAGCGCGTGGAACCGACGCTGGTGCGACTCCTCCAACTCGGACGCGCCGCCGGGATCCACCTCATCCTGGCGACCCAGCGGCCAAGCGCGGACGTCCTGACCGGACTGATCCGGGCGAACACGCCGTCCCGCCTCGCGTTCTCGGTCCGCTCATACGTCGATTCGAACGTGGCGCTCGGGCAGTCGGGTGCGGAGCGGCTGCTCGGGCAGGGCGACGCACTCTGGTGGCCAAGCGGTGCACGGGAGCCGGAGCGCGTCCAAGCGCCGTTCCTCTCAACGGACGACCTCACCAACATGATGGCCGACGTGGCCGACCACCTCCCCGACGACCAGCCCTATGACGAGCCGGTGGCCGTCGACGAATCGGTGATGCCGGAGAGGCCAGAGCCGATGGACGCGCCCGCAGCGTCGATCCGTGATGACGAGCCCGCCGCACTGAGCTGGGCAGACATCGACGGTGCGATCCGCGCCGCGTACGACAAGGGGAGATCGCACGGCAACCTGCTGGCTCATCCTCCGATGCGCGAGCACCGCGCGATGGTCGCGAGTGATTGGTCGGTGGCCGTCCTCGTGACACTCATGGTCGGCACATTCTCCGTCGTCGCGCTGCCCCTGCTACCCATCGTCGTCGGCGTCGGGGCCGCATACGCGGTGACGCGTCACCGCACGTCGATGGCGAAGTACCGGGCCTCACGGGAGAGGATGCGGTCATGAGCCGACGTGCCGCGATCTACGCGCGCATCTCCAAAGACCGGACCGGCGCCGGGCTTGGAGTCGCACGTCAGGAAGAGGACTGCCGCGAACTCGCAGAACGACTTGGTTGGGACGTCGTCGCCGTGCACACGGATAACGACATCTCCGCCTACTCGGGCAAGCCTCGCCCCGGTTACTCACATCTGCTTGACGACCTGCGAGCTGGGCGCGCCAACGCCGTCATCGCGTGGCACGCCGACCGCTTGCACCGCAGTCCGCGGGAGCTAGAGGAGTACATCGACGTGTGTGAACCTCGGGGCATCGTCACGCACACGGTCAAAGCTGGTGACATCGACCTATCGACATCGACCGGGCGGGCGATGGCCCGCACGTTGGGGGCATGGGCGCGGCAGGAGTCCGAACAGAAGGCGGAGCGCATCCGTAGACAGAAGCGGCAGGCGCTCGAAACCGGCAAGTACCGAGGTGGCGGGCGCCCCTTCGGTTTCGAGTCTGACGGCATGACAGTGCGCGAGGACGAGGCGGCGTGTCTACGTGAGGCCTCTTCAGCCCTGCTCAACGGCCGCTCGCTCGCTTCGATCGTCCGGGATTGGAACACGCGAGGCGTCCGGACGTCGACGGGCGGCACATGGCGAATGGACAACGTCCGCCGGGTGCTTACGCGAGCCCGGAACGCCGGACTCATCGAACACGAGCGGGAAATCGTCGGACCGGCTGCATGGCCAGCCATCGTCGATGAGGACACCTGGCGTGCTGTCGTGGCGCTATTGCGCGACCCGAGTCGGCTCACCAACCGGGTGCGTAGCGCGCCACGGTGGCTCGGGTCCGGTATCTACATCTGTGGTGAATGCGGTGACATCTGCCGAGTGGTGAAGTCCTCCAAGAACCGCCGCGCGTACACCTGCGCCTCTTCACGCTCGCACATCTCCCGACTCCAGGAGCCCGTTGATGACCTCGTCCGGCTCACCATCGCCGAGCGGCTCGCCCGTGAGGACGTCGCCGACCTCCTCGCGAGTGAGCCGGACCCCGGGCCACTGGCTGCGGCACGCGAGCGCGCACAGGCACTGGCCATCCGGGAGGATGAGGCGGCCGAGATGTTCGCGACGGGCGCGATCACGGCTGCCCAGCTCGCCACGCTGAGCGCGAAGCTGCGCAGCGAACGCGAGGCTGCCGAGCGGGAAATTGCTGCCGCTTCCGAACAGCTACAGCTCGGATGGCTGAAGGCTGCGCCCGACCCCGTGGAGGCGTTTCTGACCGCTGACCTTGACGCGCAACGGGCGGCTCTGGACGCCCTCATGCGTGTCACGATCCTTAAAGCGCCGCGGGGCCGACCTGCGGGCTGGCAGCCGGGCGATGAGTCCCGCATCGATCCTGCGTACGTGCGGCGCGAGTTCCGCCGCGATGTCTGACCAAGATGCCCGAGTACCGAACCTCGGACATCGCGCCCGGAGCGCCGCTACTTTGACGCCATGAAGCGGACGGTCCCCGCCGTTGCGGCGGCCCTATTGATGCTCGCTGGCTGCTCCGACGACGGCGGCGGCAGCGAGTCCGATACGGCGACCGGGTGGGCTGAGTTCGAGGCCGCGCTCGATGACGGTGCGCCGTGCGGTGAGCTGTTCGAGATCCGCAATGCATGGGACCCAGACAGCGACCTCGTCGAGCGGGCGAATGAGGCGCTGCGGGACGTGGGGTGCTTCTCGTCGTCGTCGGAGCGCACGGACCTCTGACGTTCGGCGTGTCTCGGAAAGTTGACGGGAGTTGAGAAAGTTCGTCGACTACGGCCCGGCGCGACTTGGACTTCGAATGTGGGGAGATGAGTATTGAGTCATGCAAATTCAACATGATTTAGATGACCGGCCGGTGTGGTGGCTCATCTGCGACGCTCACGCTCCCACACCGCTGGGCGGTCTGGGGTCGGCATGGAACGACCCGTGGCCGAGGAGGCAGGCCGAGCACAACAAGCTCGCGGCCCGCGTCCTGGGGGCACGCCACGTGCCTGCGCCGCCACTGGCGCCCGGTGGTGGGCTGTACGCGCTGGAGCGGCATGAGGTACGGAAGCGTCGCGGGTGGCAGACGTATGACCACATCTCGATCGCCGACGATCTTCTCACTACCCGTTGCCCAACGTGCGGACGTCATACCGAGACGCCAATGGCCGAGCTTGACGTCCGCAGCAGCATTCTGCGGGTCGGCGAGCGCGCATTTCCTGCCGGTTCGACCGTAAGCACACGTAGCTTGGTTTGCTAATCTCGCTGCTGTAGCATTCTTGCTTAGACAGACCGCCCGCTCGGGCGGTTGCAGTCGGGGTCGCGTCGACTCGGTCCGCGATCCGGGCGCCTGATGAAGGCGTTGCACTACGGCCATAGGCCAAACCGTGACCACGGTCACCCTGCCTCGTCGATCCGACGAGCAATATCGAACACTGCGCGGGAAGCTCGCCGCGCTCACGCACTGGCACCCGGAACGCACTGACGAGATCGCCGCGCTCCGCGCCGAGATGGCGACCCTGGCGCTGGAACACGCGATCCGGCAGGCACTCGCCGAGCAAGACCTCTCGGCCGCGCAGCGGCATCGGATCGCCTCGATCGCGCTCGGCGGTGATCGGCGATGAACGCGCTCGACGAGCTGCGCGCTCGGATGGACTGGGCCGCCGAGGACGTCGCGCGCCTCGTGGCGGACGCTCCGCCGCTGCCGCCTGCGACGCGAGCGCGCCTCGCCGCCTTACTGGCCACCTCCGGCAATCAGGTGGCGAAATGACGGCGCCCCGAGCGGGGGCCGGGGCGCCGAAAGACTCTGCCGAAGTCGACACCAGTATCGCACCGACCACCGCGCCGTCCACGAACATCGACGGCGCCCTGCGGTGGGCGCGGCGAGGGCGGCCGGTGTTCCCGTGCGATGCGCGCAAACGCCCCCTGACCGCTCACGGATTCCGCGACGCGACGACGGACGAGGATCAGGTCCGGGCGTGGTGGGCGAGGCACCCGCAGGCGCTGATCGGCATGCCCACCGGCAAGGCCTCAGGCGTGACGATTCTCGACGTCGACGTACCCGCCGGGCCGGGCTCGCTGCTCGGCCTGGAGGTCGAGCACGGCGACATGCCCGAGACGTTCACGGTCTCGACCATGTCGGGCGGGCGGCATCTCTACTTCCGCGCGTGGCCCGGGTCCAAGTCGTCGGCCGGGAAGCTCGGCGACGGGCTCGACGTGCGGGGCGAAGGCGGCTACGTGATCGTGCCGCCGTCACCCGGATATGCGATCGAGCGCAACCTACGCCCGGCCGAGGCGCCAGCGTGGCTGCGTGAGCTGGCGACGGCGGAGATGACGCCGACCACGACCGCCCCGATCGACACCGACGCGCCCGAGTTCACCTCGATGCCGCCGGAGATGCAGCAGGCCGCGCAGGCATACGTGGACACGGCGGTCAATGGCATCGTCGATGAGCTGCGTGCGACGGCGAGCTGGCCCGAGGAGCATACAGACGAGCACGGCCGGGGTTGGGAGAAAACTCAGGCCGACGCGGCGTATCGACTGGCAGAGCTGGCGAGCGCCGCGTGGACCCCGCTGTCGATCGAGGACGCGCATGCTGCGTTCGTCGAGGCGGCTCCGACGGACTCGGGCTGGACGCCGCGTGATGTCGAGACGAAGTGGGCCAGCCAGGTCAGGCGGGCGACGCCTGCGGCGATGCCCGAGGATCTCGGCAGCCGCGGGTCAATTTTCGACGGCGTGCCCGCGTCGCCGAAGACACCGCCCGCGCGGCCTGACCGCCGGGAGAGCCTGACGGACGCCGACCTTGCCGCGCGTGTGTGCGATGACCTGTTACGGGCCACCTTCCGCTGGACGCCCGAACTCGGGTGGCTGCACTTCGACGGGAAGCGGTGGGCCGACTCGTCAGACGTCGCGGTGACCGAGGAGGTTCGCCGGTATCTCGTCGACTGGCACTCCCGAGAGGCGAAGGCCGGGGCGGACATGCGGCGCCTGGAGGCTTTGAACCGGCTGCTGGCGGCCAACCGGATCCGCGCGATCGTGGGGCTGACGAGAGGGATCTTGAAGGCCAGCGCGACCGAGTTTGACTCCCACCCGGACCTGCTCAACGCGCCCAACGGGATCGTGAATCTGCGGACCGGTGAACTACTCCCCCACGACCCCACATTGCTGCTCCGCAAGATGGCCGGGGCCGACTATGCGCCAGGCGCCCGTCATGAAGCGTGGGACAGAGCATTACGGGCCATGCCGGACGACGTCCGGCCATGGATGCAGGTCCGCATGGGCCAGGCGGCGACCGGTCACACGCCCGGCGACGACCGCCTGCTGCTGCTCCAGGGCGGCGGCGAGAACGGCAAGACGTCGATCCTGGAGGCTGCCCAGCGGGCGCTCGGGGACTACGCCCGTGGGATCTCAGAGCGGGTCCTGACCGCGCCGCCGAACGCGCACCCCACGGAACTCATGGATCTGATGGGCACCCGGCTGGCGATCATCGAAGAGCTGCCCGATACCGAGCGGCTCCCGATGGACCGGATCAAGCGGATCGTCGGCAAGCCCACGGTCACGGCCCGGTACACGGGCCAGAACACTGTCGAGTTCGTGGCCAGCCACACCCTGTTCGTCACGACGAACAGCTTGCCCACGGTCACCGAGGGCGACCACGGATCCTGGCGGCGGTTGCTGCTCACCAGGTTCCCGTATCGGTTCCGCAAGCCCGGTGAGCCCATCGAAGGACCTGACGACCGCCGTGGCGATCCGAACCTGCGCCCGACGATCGCCCGGTCACCCGAGGTCCACCGAGCTGTGCTCGCGTGGATCGTCGACGGTGCCCGCCAGTGGTACGCCGCTGGCGAGGTGCTGCCCACACCGCCACCGAGCATCGAGGCGGACATGCTCGCCTGGCGCAGGCAGGCCGACCTGATCCTCGCGTTCCTGACGGACGTAATGGTGCCTGACCGGGAATCGGCGGTGCTCGCCCAAGAACTGCTTGGCGCGTTCAACGACTACCTGCTCGACCGTGGCCATCGGGCGTGGGTCGACAAGAAGTTTGCCGGGCGCTTCGAAGCTCACCAATCCGTCAAGGCAGCCCGGATCGGCAAGGTCCGTAAGCGGGGAACAGAGGGCCTGTCGCCACGCGACCCCGTCGTCGGTGTGCCGGTGTCGACCAACGCTCGGCAGGCGTGGACAGGGCTCCGATGGCTTCGAGACGGAGAGGAGCCCGCCACATGGTGATTTGCCCTCTGACCTGCGGAAACACCTCCAAGTGTGTCAGGTGTGTCAGCAGCAATCGCCGTTTCTATATCTGTCCCTTCATGAGGAACCTCCGATTCCTGCTGACACACCTGACACAGCACCCCTTTACGAGACCACCGAGGAGATCCGAAATGACTGCTGGAAACCTGTGGTCGGCACGACCGACATATGTCGTCCCGCCGTACTTGAACATGTCTGCTGAGGACGGGATCGACGGCGCTCCGGCGAGCCGGGCCGACCGGTTGGCCGACGTGGTGGATGGCCTCGTGCGGGCGACGGTCGGCACGGCCGCCTGGCGTAAGGCACTCACCGCCGCCGAAGCTTGGCTTGCCGAGACAGCGCGATGAGCACCGTCGCCGACCAGTGGGACGAGCTTGTCAGCCTCACCGACACTTGCGAGGTCGCCCGCAGCCTGGCGTCGATGTCCAGCTCAGAGCGGATCGCCCTGATCCACCACGGGTGCTCAGTTTCGACGCTCGCGGAGCGGGTCCGCCATCGAGCACCCGCCGCACCCGTGGTCGGCCGCTCTCCGATGCGCAGCTATGTCGGAGCCGTGGCTCTGACCGTCGCGTGCCCATTCTGCGGCCGTAGGCACGTCCACGGCGGCCTCGCAGGCGATCGGGTCCACGGCTACAGGGTCGCGGACTGCGACGGCCGACGTGGCTACTACATCGCCGAGGGGCCGTCGTGAGCACTGACGCGTTCCTCGCGCACCTCGCGGCCCAACGCGGTCGCGATGACGAGCTGGGCGAGCTTGCCCGGCGCGTCGCATCCATACCGCCGAGTGAAGTTCCGCTGGTCCCGCTCGGCTCGCACGACCTCACCACGCTCGCCGGGACGGTCCCGGCGAGCACCGAACCGAAGGAGAGCACCATGGCAAAGATCCAGATCACCACCGAAGACGAGCTGCGCTTCAGCATCGCTCCAGCGCCGCAGAAGCTATTGATGGTCACGAAAGCTATCCCGCAGACGCCTGAGTGCGCGGCGGCCGCCCGGGAGTTGGAGAGCGCTGTGGGTGCTTATTACGACGCGACGCGCGCTCTTAAGGACATCGATCGCGCCGAGGCCGACCACGAGCGCAAGGTTCGTGCCGAGGCCGTCGCTGCCGTAGAGGAGGGCCGCGCCCCCAAGGGCGTGAAGCGTCCCGACTTCGGAGACGCACGACAGAAGGCGCAGGCGCACGCGGACGCGCTGCTCGCCAAGGCCAAGCAGGCGCGCAGGGCGCTCGATGCTCAGATGGCCGCCGATGCGGCCACAGAATCGGCCCGCAACGCCGAACGCGTGCCCGAGCTATACCAAGAGACCCTCGCCGCGATCGAGGCCGCCAGAGAGGCGTTCTCGACCCTCCTGCGGGCTCGCGAGGACGCGATCGAGCAGCTGGCGGGCAACCCGGACGTCATCATCCGCCACCTCCCCTGGCATGGCCCTGTGGGCGACGGGCTCGACACCGCCGAGAAGTGGCTACGCGAGAACGCTCGGGCGCTCGCCGAGGATTTCCTCATCAACGCTGCGAGCGTCGAGCCGTCACTCCAGATGCGTCGGCAGATGGCCGCCGCCGGGGACTTGGAGCGGCTCTACTCCATCGAGTTGGCCGAAGGCTGGGCTATTACGCAGTACGCAAAGGGTTATACCCCGCCGTTGGTCCAGGTCGCCCCCGCTTCCGGCGGTTCGGCGTTCCGCTCGATCCCTTCGGCGCAGGCCGCGCCCGACTACGGCGACGACCCCGCCGATCTCGGCAAGTACTTCAACGAGTGAACACCTGCCGGGGCGGGGCAGCTCAGCCTCGCCCCGGCTCGACCGAAAGGACAGAAAATGACCGAACGCAAGACGCCAGCCGGGCTCAGCAAGGCCGGTCGCAAGCTCTGGCACAGCATCGCTGACGAGTACGAGATCGAGGAACACGAGGCGCTTCTGCTGGTGGAAGCGTGCCGGACCGCCGACAGACTGGATGCGCTCGCTGAAGCTCAGAAGGATGCGCCGCTTACGGTCGTGAATTTCAAAGGGGATCCGGTCGCATCGCCCTACCTCGTGGAGAGCCGCTTGCAGTCGCAGGTGCTCGCCAAACTCATCGCATCCCTGCGCCTGCCGACCGGCGATGAGGGCGAGGAGAAGCGTCCGCAGCGCCGTGGCGGCGCACGGGGGGCTTATGGCATCCGGGGGGCGGTGTGAGGCGCAAGCGGTCCCGCGGCCCGTACGTGGCCCCGCTGCCGCGCCTGCGCGGCCTGAGCCGCCCGGAGGCGATCGAGGCGGTCCGGACGTGGTCGGCCGACCATGAGGCCGGGAGCGAGGTCCGTATCTGCGCCGAGGTCGTGCTCGATGAGATCGAGGCGTTCGACTACGCCGATGCGGTGGCGATCGAGAAGGTCGCCGCGCTCATGCGGCGCTGGGCGGAGGTGCGCGGATGAGGAAGGGCGGAGCGTGCACGTTCGAGGGTTGCACCAATAGGCAGGAGGCGCGCGGGCTATGTAGCGGGCACCGCGCGCAGTTCGTGAAGGGGCAGATCCTCCGCCCATTGAAGACGGCGCTGCCGACCACGCTCCCCGACGACCCGGACGAGCGCGCGGTCCTGCTGGCGAAGGCTGACCGCCATCCATCGCCGACCACGCGGGCGCTGACCCGAGGGCTTGGCATCGACCGGGGCTGGTCGCACGTCGGGGACAAGGCGGTCGATGCTGAGCTGCTCCGCACCGTCGAACAGGGCGCCGCATGCGCTCGGTCCGACGAGGACCTCGTCACCGACTTTCGGTACCAGACCGACGCGGACCCCGTGCGCGGCCGATGCATGGCGCTCTGCCCCGTACGAGAGCTGTGTCTATGGCAGGGACGCGCGACGCGCGCTTGGGGCCTCTATGGCGGCGTCGTCCTCGTAGATGGCTTCATCGCTGCGGAGAGTGAGGCATCGTGATCGTCGATCCAATCACCAATCCGCACGCGCGGCTGGGCGGGAGGCGGCAGGCTTCGTTCATGGAAATTCGCGAGGAGCGCCAACTCAACCCGGTTGCTGACGACGTCAGCGCCCTGATCGCCGTCACACGACCAATCGTTGTCGGGCTCTTGCACTCGATCGGCGAGGAGTACCTGGAGCCGCACGGCGGCCGGGGAAACATGCGCCTCGCGGACCTAGGCAGGGTTCGCAAGGGCAGCGACGGCGACCTCGGAGTCGCATTCGAGTACGCCGTCCATGACGCAGTTGTGAACCGTGAGCAGGTCGTCATCGACCGGATTGTCACGGCGCTCAAGCAGTGCAAGGTCTCGGGGAACAGCATCGCCTCGATCCTCTTCGCCATCGAGAAGACCGGCGCGAAGCAACTTGTAGAGACCAACCGGGAACTCATCACACCCGATTCGCGCGTGCTCTCAGGGAAGCGCGGCCAACCCGTCAAACTCCAGGGCTACATGAATCAGTTGGCCGCAGCCTTCCATCGGCCAACAGCGAGGCTCGCACTCCCTCGCAGCATCCAAGGCCTCTGGAAGGCTGACCTGTTCCTCGGCTCGTCATCCCAGGACCGATGGGTTGGGACGTCGATCAAGATCAACCCCAGCAGACTCGAAAGTGCACCGGGTCTCCGTGTCGCCATCGTCCCGTCTTCGGCCCAACGTTCAGACATCGTCCGTAAGGATGAACAGAAGAACCTTGTCATCTGCCCGATCCCGCATGACTTCAGCTTCATGCAGACCTTCTTTGAAGGCGTGCGCATCGTCCAGATGCTGCTCTCGCGAGACTTCCACATGCCCACCGCGGCTGAGCTGCCCAACCCACTTCATCGCGAGGTTGCCAAGGTCTATGTAGAGCGTCGGGAGTTCAAGGTCCAGGACGTCATCGACGTTCTAGCGGTTTTCGCTCAACCGCAACTCCTCACCACGACACCAGAGATGGTTACGACCGTAGGGTTCTCCGGCTCGGTGGAGGCCGGAACGTCAACGGCGCTTGGTCCGATTCCACGGCTCGAGATCTGATCCTTAGGGCGTTTTAGACCGCCCGCAATCTGAGCTGCTATGCGGACCGGTAGGCGAGCGCCGGAGGCGAAAGGGTCATCCCCCAGGGGGGCGGCGCGGATGATCGGGCAGCGTGACGAGGGTCCGCGCGTGGCATGAGGTGCAGGCAGGCGGCGCAAACGAAAGACAGTCACATCACGACTTGACAAGGGCGCCGACCATCGTGGTCTTGCCCGCCTGGGTGGCGCCGGAGACCAAGATGTTCATGCCGGCGACGACGGCAGCGTCCAGGAACGTCGCCGCCTGCTGGTTCATCGAACCGAGCGCAACCAGGTCCCCGAGGCGACGGGCACGCGTGACGTACTTGCGGATGTTGACGGCCCATGCCGACTGCGTCACGTCCGGGATGACCACGTGGACCCGCTCTCCACCGGCGAGCGTCGCGTCGACGAACGGCGTCGAGAGGTCCAGGCGCCGTCCGGAGAGCCGGAGCATGCGTTCGACCAGGTCCTTGACCTGCGCCTCGTCCAGGATCGTCGTCGTCAGCTCGGACCGACCCTGCCGCGCGACGAATACCTTCCCCGGTTCGTTGATCCAGATCTCCTCGATCTGCGGATCGTCGAGGTAACGCTGCAGCGGCCCGAGTCCGGCGACGGCGTCGACGACCTCCTTGCTCGCCGCCTCCGGATCGGGCAACGGCGGGACCAGCCCCGCCACCGACCGGTCGTCATAGTCGGACAGCGCCGCGGCCACGAGGCTGCGCACCCCGTCCATGTCCCGCGCCGGGTCGATACCCCGGCGCCGGACGAGCTCACGGACCTCGCTCTCCAGCAACGCGACGCCGTCGTCCATTCGGTCCCCTGCGTCCGATTCCCCATCTGTAGGTCCGAGAACATACCAAGGTCCGTCCGCGGCGGAGCCCACTTGTGGAAAACGGTCAAGCCGCCGCAGCACAGGCTCCGGCCGAACCCATGCCAGGACCTTGCACGCCGAATCGGCGGAGGTCTAAGGTCTTACCACCTGCTGTAATCGATTTCGCAAGGCGCGCCTTCTGCACTCGACCCGAGTCCTTCAACGACGATCGACGGAGCTCAACGATGACACCGATGCACCCGGCCGGCCCCTCGCGCCGGTCCATCCTCGCCGCCGGGCTGGGCGCCGGAGCCCTGTACGCCCTGTCCGCCTGCACTCCGCCACCGGACCAGCAGGCCGGCGGCAGCGGCATCCAGATCCCCGATCCCGCCTCTCCCCTGCCCGAGGGCGACATCACCCTGCGCGTGATCGACAGCGGCGACACGAAGACCAACTACTGGGAGGCGGTGCTGCCCGCCTACGAGGAGAAGCACTCCAACGTCACCACGGAGTACGACGGCCTGGCCTGGGAGCAGATCGACGAGCTCGTCCCGCTCTCGGTGCGCAACGGCACCCTGCACGATCTGGTCCAGCTCGCACCTGGCAGCGCCATGCACGCCCAGGCGATCAGCGAGGGCTGGGTCCAGCCGCTGGACGACGTGATGCCGAACTTCCAGGAGTGGAAGGACCAGTACCCCGAGGGGATCCTCCTCGACGGGATCCACGTCTTCGACGGCAAGACCTACTCCTTCCCCGCGACGGCGGACAACCGGTACGAGATCTGCCTCATGTACTCGCGCCAGCTCATGAACGACGCCGGGTACGACCCGGAGGAGAGCCCGCTCACCTGGGACGAGTACCGCGACGCCGCGAAGAAGATCACCCGGGCCGGCAACGGGCAGGTCTACGGCGTGGTCCTCGAGGGTGCCCAGGCCAACCGGCTGGAGCTGTGGATGCACGGCTTCGCCAACATGCTCGGCGGCCACGCCCACGACCCGCGCACCGGCGAGATCAATTACGCCACCGACGAGTACCTCGAGGCGTTCGAGCTGCTCCGGGCGCTCATGTCCGACGGGAGCATCTTCCCGGGCTCGACCTCCCTGAACGCGCCGCAGGCGTGGCCGCGCGTGGCCACCGGCTCGGCCGGCATGGTCACCGCCGGCCCTTGGGTCATCACACTGTGGGAGGAGGAGAACCCTGACTTCGACTTCGGCGTCGGCGCCCACCCCCGCCCGGGGCCCGACGCACTGCCGGTCGGCTACGCCCCCGGCAAGGGCGCCGACGCGATGTTCGTCTACGCCGAGACGGACATCCCCGAGTACGCCGGCGACCTCATCGCCTTCCACGGCAGCCGGGCCGGCGCCGAGGCCTGGGGCCGCCTGGTCGGCCCGGGCAGCCCGCCGCCGTACCCGGACGTGGTCGAGGCGCTGAAGGACCAGGTCTCCCCCGGCGGCGCACGGTCCTTCGAACTCGCCGACCAGCAGGTGATGTTCCCCTCCGCGGTGGTGCGCAACCCGGACGTCGCACGCGCCAACCAGGAGTCCCCGCCCGTGACGCCGAACTTCGGCGAGATCATCGCCGGTGTCCTGGACGGCTCGGTGACCGACGTCCGCGCCGCGCTGACCGACCTGTCCGACCGCAGCCGCCGCGCCCGTGAGGAGGGCATCGCGGCCGCGCGCGAGGCGGGGGCCGAGGTCAGCGAGGAGGACTGGGTGTTCCCGAACTTCGTCCCCGGCGAGAGCTACACGCCGGACAAGTACGACGAGCTCTGACGGCTGCTGACAGCTGACCCGATCGTCTGTGCTTCTCCCTGCTCAGCCGAGTCCGGATACACGCTCGACGGCACCACTATCGATGGGCCCCAAACTCGCGCATCGGGGTCAGGGCGATATTGATGTCTGCCGCCGATACGCAGCCGTCCTCCTCACCGCCACGATCCGTCGCTTCGAGCCGGACGAATCGCGCGCGGTGGGCGTCCCAGGCCGCCACTTTTGTGGCGATCGAGTCCTTCCACGTGCCGCTGGCGACTTCGCGGAAACGCTCGCCGTCGCGGCTCGTCTCGATGCGGTACCCCGTGATGGCCTCCTCGGGCACTCCGGTGATGCGAGGACGGTATGTCAGGCCGTGGATCTCACGCTCGGCCCCCAGGTCCAGCGTGATCGACTGCGGCAGAGGCGAGAGCGGCTCGTATTCCGAGCGCCACGCCGTTTCCACCCGATCGTCGATCGCAAGGTGTGCACCAAAGACGGCGCCCCGGTCGTTCCGCGTGTGCTCACTCGTGACTCCCGTCACGCTCATCTCATCGTGTCGGACGAATCGGGGGTGCTGGTCACTCGGGACAACCTCGAGATCGTCGAACTGGGCATTGACCCATGGGCTGGCTCGTAGGCCGACCTGACCAACCGTGTGCCGGTCGTCGCGCACCTCCGCGATCGGATCGCCGTTCACCGTCACGGTGACGAGGTCGTGGAGAAACCGCAATGACAGCGAGAACCACTGATGGCAACCGACGGCGACACCGTGGCCAGAATCCAGAAGGCTCTCGTTCCCGGCGACGTCCTGGCTGAGTAGCAGCCACTCTCCGCTGTCATGCACCCGAAGCTGGTAGCCGCCGACGGCGTGCTGCTGGCTTTCCACGCGCCCCAGGAGAGCGACGTAGCCCGGCTCCTCCAACAAGGCCCTCACGCTGACCTCGTAGTCGCCCCACCAGCGAGGGTCCCCCACGATTGTGGTCGGCGGCATGCTCCAGCCGTGCCAAGCGATGGGTTCCTGGGTGACCATCTGCCGGTAGCAGTGTCCTTCCCGTCCACCTCCGCATCGAGCCACCTGGAAGCCACCGTGAACATCTGAGAAGTAGGGCGCCAGCTCGCCCGGGCTGAGTCCTTCGAAGTCCTGGCGGAACGGCAGCTGTAACTGCTCCGACGAGGACGAAGCCGGCTTCACGTCGCCCTTCCGCTGCCCGGTCGTCGTTGAAACCGTGTAGACGTGCCCCGGTTTGACCGTGAACTCGAAGCTTCCGTCGGAGGGTTCGATCACTTCGTCCACATAGAACTCGGTCTCCGGCATGTTCGACCGTAGGTCGGTCGACCAGACAGACACCCGCTCTCGAGAGAGGCCGCCGGTGACGTCGACCTGAAGAGTCTCGGGGTGCTGGAGGTCCATCGTTTCCACGTACAACGTGTAGTCGCCAGTCGAATGACACCGCAATCCTGAGTAGCTCGTACCGGCCGCCGTATATCCATTGGCAGGATCCACGTACCGCCAGCCGGGCTCGGTGAACTGCGTCATGTGGGCATCGACCCAGATTTCTTTGCCGACGTCGTAATAGCCCGACCATGGACGATCGGCCAGCATGAGTCCCGTGCCCCCGATGGGAAACGTCCCGTACCATGCGGCAATCATTGCCCAGTTGTAGTTTGCGGTCACTTGGGCATCGATATAGTGGCGACTCATGGCTCGCGCGAGCGGCTCAGCACCGACCTGATAGTCGGTCGTACTGTTCTCGCTGTCCCAGAGCGGCTTATCCAGCGCCAACGCGTCGTCGGTAATGCTGCACTGCCGCTGGAGAGTGCGCCACCCGCAGATGTCGTGCTCCCCGACGACGTCGATCGCGTCCGCGAGCTCGGGATCCTTCCGCATCGCGGAGGCGATACTCCAGTAGTTGGGGGGCGTATGGTCGTCGGTCGCTACGACCTGGACATGCCCGTAGCCGTGAGCGTGAAGTTGCCTCTTGAGGAGGACATAGAAGTCGCGATCCCATCCGCGTTCGTTTCCGCCCCCAATATAGTCGATCTGGAACCCGTTTCGTGAAGCACAGCCGAGCCACGAGACGATATAGGCCACATGGTCCTCGGACCAGAAGCCACCGTCGAACCACCCCGGCGCCCCCCACGCCAACCCGTACAGCAGAATGTTCGGATTGCGGACTTTCGCCTCCCGCATAAGCCACCATTCATAACCCAACCCTTCCTCCACCTCGCCGGGTCGACGCATGTGGCTGGGTTCGGCACCGATGGTCGCGTCCATGTCGCCACCGATCTCGACCTTGAGCGCTTGAAGCGACGCTCCATAACGTGGCTTGAAGAGAAGGTCGAGAATCTCACTCCTCGCGGGCTCGGGATAGTCGACGAGAAGGCGGGACGAGCCGCCAGAACTGATCGCCCCCACGCCGTCGAAGCGGCGCCCGCCGGCCTCTCCGTCCATAGCGATCCTGTGCGCCGGCCCGAGCGATGACGGCATGGCTCCTCCAGAGCAATCGATTACTCCGTGGCGCTTGCACCCTTGACGTAGCGCCCGGTGGCCAAGAGACTTGACCACTGACCACTGGTCTGTCAAGGACCTCAAGGAGGGCAACGATGCCTAGAACCCCTAGAACACCGCCCAGCAAAGACATCTCTCGGCGTGCCACTCTCGTCGGAGGGGCGAGTCTCGGTTTAGCGCTCGGTCTCGGTGCCTGCACGCGTCCGGACACAGAGACGGAATCTCAGCTGATCCAAATTCCGGATCCCGCACAACCACTCCCCGAAGGGGAGCGCAGCTTCCGCATCATGGATAGCGGGGACACCAAGGCCGCCTACTGGACGCAATTGGTCGAGGCGTACCGGGAGAAGCATCCCAACATCGACCTCAGCTACGACCCCCTCACGCCCAACTCGATGACAGAGGTCGTACCCCTCGGCGTTCGCAACGGCACCCTGCACGATCTCTTCCAGTTGCCAGGCGGCCTCATGGACGAGGCCGTCGAGGAAGGCTGGGTTATGCCGTTGGATGACGTGATCCCGAACTTCGAGGACTGGAAGAGGCAGTACCCCGAGGGCATCCTCTTCGAAGGCGTACACATCTTCGACGGTAAGACGTACTCGTTCCCCGGGACCGCACCCAACCGATACAACGAATGCCTGCTCTACAGCCGGCAGCTCATGAACGACGCCGGCTACGACCCGGAAGAGTCACCGTTAACGTGGGACGAATATCGGGACGCAGCCAAGAGCATTACGGAGGCTGGAAACGGCCAGGTTTACGGAGTCACTCTTGAAGGAGGACAACCTCCGAAACTAGTGCTTTGGCTCGAGGCCTTCGCACAGATGGGAGGCGGATACGGGCTCAACCCGGCCACGGGCGAGTATGACTATGCGTCGGACGCGTGGACGGACGCACTGGACCTCCTCCTAGCGCTGCAGGCGGACGGCAGCCTCTTTCCCGGGTCGGCCTCGATGGAAGCGCAGCAGACAACGTCCCGGGTGGTCGGCGGCTCGGTGGGGATGGTCACCGCAGGGCCGTGGATGATCCCGCAATGGGAGGACGAGAACCCTGACTTCGACTTCGGTGTGGGCGCGCATCCGCACCCCGGACCGGGCTCACTGCCGCGCGGTTACAACCCGGCCATCAACCAGGACGCCATGTGGGTGGCTTCCAGCACCGAGAATCCCGAGATCGCCGGCGACATTCTCGCATACCACGGCAGCCTCGAGGGTGCCACGGCGTGGATGTCCATCGTTGGTCCGGGCAACCCCACGCCTTTCGAGGAGGCACACGCGGACGCGGCTGACGCCCTCAGCCCCGCCGGTCGCCGCGCCTTAGAGCTGTCCGAGACCTTGGTCAGCTTGCCAAGCGCCCTGATCCGAAACCCCGAAGTGGCGATCGCCAATCAGGAGATGCCCGCGTTGACCCCCGGCCTGGGCGAAACCATCGCCGGCATCATCGACGGATCGATTACGGACGTGCGCTCGGCGATGCAGGACCTCGAGGACCGCTCGGACGAACAACTCGACCAGGCGATCGCCGCAGCGCGCGACAAGGGAGCGAACGTCTCACGTGAGGACTGGGTCTTCTCGAACTTTGTCCCCGGGGAGCCCTACACCCCAGACATGTACGACGAGCTCTGAGGATCCGCCATGGTTGCCGCGACCGACGTCTCGCTGCCGAACGAGGCGCGACCGGAGAACACCAAGACACTGCGCACCCGCATGTGGGAGTACCGCTGGTGCTACGTGTTCATGATCCCCACCGCCGTGCTGGCGGCGATGTTCACCTTCTACCCGATGATCAACTCCTGGGTGATCGCCTTCCAGGAGTGGAACGGCATCAGCGCGGACAAGCAGTGGGTCGGCTTCGCGAACTTCGCCGAGATCTGGCAGGACCCGTACTTCTGGTCCGCGTTCCGCCGCACCGGCGTGTTCGTGCTGATGACGGTGCCGATCTCGCTGGTCATCGCGCTGCTGATCGCGATCGCGCTCAACGACACCTCCTACCGGCTCCGGCCCCTCTTCCGCACGGTCTTCTTCCTGCCGGTGGTCACGACGACGGCGATCGTCGGTGTGGTCGCGACCATGGTCCTCAACCCGTTCGACGGCCCGTTGAACTCGGCGCTGCTCACCCTCGGACTCATCGACCGGCCGATCGACTTCCTCGGCGACCCGAACACCGCCCTGTGGTCCGTGGCCGGCGTCTTCATCTGGAAGTGGATGGGCATCTCGATGATCTACTGGCTCGTCGCGCTGCAGACCGTGCCGCGGGAGCTGCTCGAGGCCGCCTCGGTGGACGGGGCCCGCGGCTGGCAGCGCCACCGGCACATCACCGTCCCGATGGTGCTCCCGTTCGGCGTCATCATCACCCTCATCGCCGTCGTCGGGGCGTTCCAGACGTTCCCGCTGGTGCAGGCGATGACGCGCGGCGGGCCGTCCTACTCCACCGAGCTGATGGAGCTGTTCATCTACCGGCTCGCCTTCGCCTCGGCAGAGGAGCCGCGCCTGGGGTACGCCTCGGCGGCCGCGGTCATCTTCGGCCTGGCGATCCTGATCCTCACGCTGGCGCAGGCGTGGGGCGTCCAGCGCATCCGGAAGATGAGGTCCGGAGCATGAGCGCGAGGAGCCGCCGCGGAGGCACGCCGAGGAACGAGGTGTGGTGGAGCGAGGCACCGCAGCGATCGTGCGAGAGGAGCACAGCATGAGCGCGAGGAGCCGCCGCGGAGGCACGCCGAGGAACGAGGTGTGGTGGAGCGAGGCACCGCAGCGATCGTGCGAGAGGAGCACAGCATGAGCACCACCGCACTGACTCACGCGCCCACGGCGCGGTCGAGCACCGAGGCCACCACCCCGCGCCGCCGGCGCATCGCCAACCGGCGCCGCTTCGCCCGCCACGTGCTGCTGACGATCGTGCTCGTGCCCGCGGCCGCCCTGTGGCTGTACCCCGTGCTGTGGATGGTCTCCGCGTCGCTGAAGACCAACACCACGATCTTCTCCTCCATGGGCCTGATCCCCGAGGCGCCGGAGTGGGAGAACTACACCCGCGCCTGGTGGACGGCCAACATCGGCCCGTACTTCTGGAACACGCTGCTCATCACGGCCGCGACGATCGCGATCGTCGTCATCACGACGGCGATGATCGGTTACGTCCTGGGGACCTTCCCGTTCCCCGGACGCCGGATCGTCATGGTGCTGATGATCGCGACGTTGTTCCTGCCCGAGGGGTACACGATCATCCCGATCTTCGACCTCATCCGCTCCCTCGGGCTGAGCACCTCGCTCGCCGGCATCGTCCTCGCGGAGTCCGGCGGGGCCCACGTGATGATCATCCTGCTGTTCGCCGGCTACTTCCGGCAGCTGCCCCGCGAGCTCATCGAGGCCTCCCGGATCGACGGCGCCGGGTTCCTGCGCACCTTCTGGACCGTGATGCTGCCGCTAGCCAAACCGGTGCTGGCGACCGCGATCATCATGACGCTCATGCGGGTGTGGAACAGCTTCCTCATCCCATTGGTGCTGACCCTGACCCGGCCCGACCAGCGCACCCTCGCCGTCGGCGTCTACGCCTTCCAGGGCGAGAACGCGACGGACTGGACCGGCATGGCCGCCGCCTCGACCATCAGCATGCTGCCGATCATCATCGCGTTCCTGCTGCTGCAGCGGTACTTCGTCGAAGGCATCGCCGGCGCCATCCGCGGCTGAGCCGCCCTGCCCACTACCCAGATTCCTGCCCACCCCTGGCCGACCCCGATCAAGGAGAACCGTTGCTCTACGGCGTGTCCTACTACCCCGAGTACCAACCTTTCGACCGACTCGAGACCGACGTGGCGATGATGAAGGACGCCGGGATCAACTACGCCCGGCTCGCCGACTCCATCTGGACGCTCAGCGAGCCGGCCGAGGGCGAGCTCGACGTCTCCTGGCTCGGGCCGGTGCTCGACGCTTTGCACGAGGCCGGCATCAAGGTCATCCTCTGCACCCCGAGCTACGCCATCCCGGCCTGGTTCGCGCAGCGCTACCCCGAGGCGATGAACCGGCGCCTGGACGGCACACCGCTGCCCTACGGCGACCGGCAGAACGTCGATTTCACCGACCCGACCTACCGCCGCCTCCTCGAGCGCCTCATCCGGACGATGCTCGAGCAGCACGCTCAGCACCCGAGCGTGGTCGGGGTCCAGGTGGACAACGAGACCGGCGGCCGGCCGATCGCCACGCCGCGGGCGTTCGAGGAGTTCGTCCGCCGCCTGGAGCGGAAGTTCGGCGACATCGACGCCGTCAACGACACCTGGGGCCTGAACTACTGGTCGCACCGGCTCTCCGCGTGGGACCAGCTGTGGCAGCCGCTGGGCAACACGAACCCGGGCTACGACCTCGAGTGGCGCCGCTACCAGGCCGAACTGGTCGCCGAGTTCCTCGGCTGGCAGGCCGGGATCGTCCGCGAGTACCTGCGGCCGGACCAGCTCATCACGCACGACGTGGTCGGCGGGCACGGCCTGCCGCACGCGGATCGGAAGAAGATCGGGGACGTGGTCGACGTCGCCGCCGAGAACGTCCCGCACCACACTCAGGACGCATTGGCCCACCCGCCGGTGGGCGGGCACGCCAACTACCACGACCCCGACGGCGTGCACGGCGCCTACCAAATCTACTTCCGCTGTGACATGGCGCGGGCGAGCGGGCACCGCAACTTCCTCGTCACCGAGATGAACCCCATCAGCGTCGGCGGAGCGGGCCACACCTACACCGCCTACGACGGCCAGTGGCGCCTCGCCGCCTACACCTGCATCTCCCGTGGCGCGAACGCCGTCGCCTACTGGCACTGGCACAGCAACCACTTCGGCACCGAGACCTACTCCCACGGCGTGCTCAACCACGACCTGCAGCCCAACCGGTGTTACGACGAGGTCACGCGCATCGGGCACGAGCTGCAGCAGGTCGGCGACCGGCTCACCGACCTGACCCCGCACGCCGACGTCGCCTTCCTCTACTCCCCCGACTCGCGCTACGGCCTGGCCGCCCAGCCGGCGCTGTCCGAGGCGGGCAGCGCCCGGCCGGACCGGCGCTCCTACGAGCGGATCTTCAACGCCTTCTACCGCAACTATCTCGACGAGCGCGCCCAGGCCACCGTCACCCACGACCCGGCCGAGCTGGCCGACTATCCGGTCGCCGTCGCGCCCGCGTACTACATCGCCGACGACGCCGCCCTGGACACGTTGGTCGACTATGCCCGCGACGGTGGCCACCTCGTGCTGACCTTCCGCAGCGGCTACGCCGACGAGTTCGCCCGGGCGCGGTGGGAGCGGGCACCGGGCCGGCTGCGCGAGGCCGTCGGCGCCGGGTACAACCTGTACTCCAACCTCGAACGGCCGGTGCCGGTGCGCGCGGCGGACGGCGCCGGGCTCGACCTGCCGGATGGGGCCGCGGCCACCGCGTGGATGGACGAGCTCGTCCTCGAGGGTGCCACCCCGCTGGCGTACTACGAGCATCACACCTGGCACCGCTACCCCGCCGTCGTCACCCACGAGTTCGGCGCCGGGCGGGTCACCTACGTCGGCACGCTGCCGGACGCCACGCTCGGGCGCGAGATCGCACGCTGGGTGCTGGACACCTCGGGCATCGAGCGGGCCGGTGCGGGGCTTCCGGAACAGGTGTGGGTCACCCGCGCCACCGCGACGGACGGCGCCGAGCTGACGTTCGTGACCAACTTCAGCCACGAGGAGATCGACATACCCGCGCCGGCCACCGGGCAGGACCTGCACACCGGGGCGCAGATCGGCGCCGGTACGCCGCTGACACTCGGTCCGTGGGACGTGAGGATCGTCGATGCCGGCAACTGAGGCCACCAATCTCGTCGGCGGCGCGTGGGTGGGCGGCACCACCGAGGTCGAGGTCCGCGATCCGTCCACCGGCGAAGTCGTCGGCACCATCCAGGCTGCCGGCCGCGAGCTGGCTCGCGAGGCCGCCGACCGCGCGGCCGAGGCGCTGCCCGCCTGGTCCGGCACCACGGCGCGCCGCCGAGCCGACGTGCTGCACGCCGCGGCCGCCGCACTGCGCTCGCGCCGCGGCGAACTCGGCACGCTCCTGGCGCGGGAGGCGGGCAAGCGGCTGCCCGAGGCGCTCGGGGAGATCGACTTCTCGGCCGAGTACCTGCGTTGGTTCGCCGAGGTCGCCCGCCGCCCGACCGGCGAGATCCATGCGCCCGAGGCCCCGGGCCGCCGGCACCTGTCCGTGCGGCGTCCCACCGGCGTCGCCGTCAGCCTGACGCCGTGGAACTTCCCGGTGAGCATCCAGGCGCGCAAGCTCGCACCCATGCTGGCCGCCGGCTGCACGGTGGTGGCGCGCACCTCCCAGCAGGCGCCGCTGGCCGCCACGGAGCTGGTCCGGTGCCTGACCGAGGCCGGGCTGCCGGACGGAGCGATCAACCTCGTGCACGGCCCGGCCGGGGAACAGACCACCGCCCTGCTGGACCATCCGGCGGTGCGGGTGGTGAGCTTCACCGGCTCCACCGCCGTCGGCCGGTCGGTGGCCGAGCGGGCGGGAGCGAGACTGGTCCGCCCGCTGTTGGAGCTGGGCGGGAACGCCCCGTTCGTCGTCCTGGACGACGCCGATCTCGACGCCGCCGTCGAAGGTGCGGTGCTCGGCCGGCTGCGCAACACGGGCCAGTCGTGCGTGGCGGCGAACCGGTTCTACGTCCACCGCGCCGTCGCCGGCGAGTTCGCCGACCGGCTCGCCGCCGCGTTCGACGCCCTGCGCCTCGGGCCCGCCGTCCCGGACGACGGCGAGCCCCAGGCCGACCTGGGCCCGATGATCGACGAGGCCGCCGCCGCGCGAGTACGCGACCTCGTCGCCGGCGCGGTCTCGCGTGGAGGCGAGCTGCTCACCCGCCGTACCGACGCCCCCGCGGAGGGCTGCTTCCTCGCACCTGCCCTGGTGGCGGTGGCCGACCCGCAGGACCCGTTGGTGACCACCGAGGTGTTCGGTCCGGCGGCGGGCATCGTCACCGTCGACGACGAGGACGAGGCGTACGCGCTGGCGAACGCGTCCGAGCAGGGGTTGGCGGCCTACGCCTGGACCCGGGACGCCACGCGTGCCTGGCGGGCGAGCGAGCGGCTGGAGGCCGGCGTCGTGGGCATCAACGACCCGCTCCCCTCGGTCGCGTTCGCCCCGATGGGCGGGATCAACCAGTCCGGCCTGGGCCGGGAAGGCGCCGACATCGGCATGCACGAGTTCCAGGACGTGCGCCACGTGGCCTGGCGTGACGGGCCGTGAGCGCGGCCCTCGCGCTGCTGGCCGTCGCGGGCGGATCCACGTTACAGCGGCTGACCGGGATGGGGTTCGCCCTGGTCGCCGCCCCGGCGCTGGTCCTCCTGCTCGACCCGGTCGAGGGGGTGCTCGTCACGAACGCCGGTGCGTCGCTGGCGGCGCTGCTGCTGTTCGTCAAGTTGCGCGGCGCCGTGGACTGGCGCCGCCTGACCTACCTGCTGCCGGCCGCGCTGGCGGGAATCGCACCCGGGGCGTGGGTGGCGCTGACCGTGCCCGCCCCGGTGCTGGACGTCGTCGTCGGGGTGGCGGTGATCGGTGGGATCTCCGCCTCGTTCGTCGCCGCCCGGGTGGGCGAGATGCGCGGCCGCGGGCCGATGATCGGGCTGGGGTTCGCCTCCGGCTTCATGAACGTCTCCGCCGGTGTCGGCGGCCCCGCGCTCAGCGTGTACGGGGTCGCCTCCCGGTGGGCACAGGTCTCCTTCGCCGCCACCCTGCAGCCGCTGTTCCTCGCGATGGGCGTGGTCTCCCTCGCCGCGAAGTGGTGGGGCGGCGGCGCGGACGTCGCCACGCAGCCGTGGTGGCTGTGGGCCGGGGTGGCGGCGACGGTGGTGCTCGGTGTCGTCGTCGGCTCGCGGTTGGCGCCGCGCGTCAGTGCGGGGCAGGCCCGCACGCTGGTCATCGTCATCGCCTACGTCGGCGGCGTGGCCACGCTCGTGCGTGGCGTGGCGGCACTGTGGTGAGTACGGCCGCCCGGTGGCGGCCAGAGGTGAGAGAGGATGCGTGAGGTGGAACCAGTCGCGATCGTGACGGGCGGGGCCCGGGGCATCGGCCGTGCCGTCGTCGAACGGTTCGTCGCCGGCGGTCATCGCGTCGTGCTGGTCGACGTCGACGACGCCGCGGCGACCGAGGCGGCCGAGGCGGCCGAGGCCAGTGGCCCCGCGGTGCGGGCGGTGGCGGCGGACCTCGCCGACGACGCCCAGCGCGCCCGGATCGTCCCGGAGACGGTGGACGCCTTCGGCCGGGTCGACGTCGTCGTCAACAACGCCGCCAGCCTCGGTGAGCGGCGCCCGTTGATCGAGCTGGCTGACGCCGACATCCGCCGCGTCATCGAGACCAACCTCGTCGCGACGACGGCGCTGAGCCGGGACGCCGCCGTCCACCTTCCCCGCGGCGGCGCCGTGATCAACATCGCCAGCATCCAGGAGCTCATGCCGTTGGCCACGCACGCGGCCTATGTGGCCACCAAGGGCGGCATCTCCGCGCTCACCCGGGCTCTCGCCGTCGAGCTGGGTCCGCGCGGCGTGCGGGTCAACGCGGTGCGGCCCGGTGTCATCGCGACGCCGTCGATGGCGATGAGCCGCCGCGAGCTCGGGCTGGGCGAGGCGCTGGAGGAGGAGACCTCGCCGACGTTGCTGCGGCGGTCCGGCCGGCCGCAGGACGTGGCCGAGGCCGTGTGGTTCCTCGCGAGCGAGGCGGCGGGCTTCATCACCGGCACCTCGCTGACCGTCGACGGTGGGCGCAGCATCAGCCGGCGCCCCGACCCTCTCGAGCAGGAGGCTGCCGATGCGTGAGAGGACGACCGCAAGAGTCGATCGCATCGAGACGTTCCTCGTCGCGCCGCGGTGGATCCTCGTCCGGGTCACCACCGACGACGGCGCCCACGGCTGGGGGGAGGCGATCGTGCCCAAGCGGGTGCGCGCCGTCGTCGGGGCCGTCGAGGACATGGCCGAGAACCTCCTCGGCACCCCGGCCGGGCACATCAGCGACATGACGTGGCGGATGCGCAACGGCGCGTTCTTCCGCGGCGGCCCGATCCTCGCGACGGCGGCGGCCGCGATCGAGCAGGCACTGTGGGACCTGGCCGGGCACCGGCTCGCAGCACCTGTGCACGACCTCTTCGGTGGGCCGGTCCGCACCTCGGTGCGGGCCTACGCCTGGGTGGGCGGAGACCGCCCGCGGGACGTGGTGGCCCACGTGCAGGCCCGGCAGGGGCAGGGGTTCGACATGGTGAAGATGAACGCCACGGAGGAGTTGGACCTCATCGACCGGCCGGCGCACGTCGACGCGGTGGTCGAGCGCGTCGCCGCCATCCGCGACGCCGTCGGCACCGAGATCGACGTCGCGCTCGACTTCCACGGCCGCGTGCACCGCGCCATGGCGCGGACACTGCTGCGCGAACTGGACGGTTACCGGCTGGCGTGGATCGAGGAACCGCTCCCGCCGGGCCACGAGGACGCCTACGGCCAGGTCTTCTCGAACGACCGGTCAACCCCGATCGCCACGGGCGAGCGCCTGACTTCACGATGGAACGTGCGCCGCGTGCTCGAGGAGCGGGTGGTGGACGTGCTGCAGCCGGACGTCTCGCTCACCGGGATCGCGGAGTTGGTGGCGATCGCACGGCAGGCCGAGGCCTACGACGTCGCCGTCGCGCCGCACTGCCCCAATGGGCCCGTCTCGCTGGCCGCATCGCTGCAGGTGGCGAGCGCGTCGGTGAACGTGCCGGTGCTGGAGCAGAGCGTCGGCCTGCACTACCACGAGGGGTACGCGGGCCTTCCCCGCGGGGAGCTGTTCGACTACCTGAGCGACCCGGGGCCGCTACGCACCGACGACGGCCGGTTCGCCGTCCCCGGCGGTGCCGGACTCGGCGTGGAGGTGGACGCCGAGGCCGTCGCCGCTTCCCCGCCGTGGTCGCTGCACGATCCCCAGTGGCGCCTCGAGGACGGGCGCAACGCGGAATGGTGACGGCGATCGGCGCCGTGCCCGCCGGCTGGCGCGGTCCTGGGAGAGAATCGGCGGACGCGACGAACGGAAGGGTGCGCGATGACCTCGGGTGAGATCCGGTGGAAGTCCCTCGGGCACGAGAACGTCTCCAGCCGCATCGTGACCCAGGTCCGCGAGCTCGTGCGCACCAACCAGCTCAGCCCGGGTGACCGGCTGCCCTCGGAGCGGGAACTCGCGGCGCTGCTGGGCGTCTCTCGTCCCTCGCTGCGCGAGGCGCTGAAGTTGCTGCAGGCTCAGGGCGTGCTCGAGATCCGGCACGGGCACGGCGTCTTCGTCTCCGAGCCGCGGGCGGCGGCGTCGCTGCGCGCCGCACTGATCCGTGAGGACATCGGGGTGGACGAGTTGTTCGCGATGCGTGAGGTCCTCGAGCTGCCGGCCGCCGCCTGGGCGGCCGAGCGGCAGAACACCGAGGCACTGGCCGCACTCGAGGAGGCGCACGCGGAGCTCGACGCCTACTCCTACACCGAGGACCTCGACTACGAGCGGCTGCGGGAGCTCGACGCCGCCTTCCACCTGAGCATCGTCGCCGCCTCGGGCAACCGGTTCCTGCGGCAGACGACGATCATCCTGCACGAGATCCTCGCGGCCGGCATGCAGACCACCCTGCGGGTGCCCGGCAGGGTGGAGAAGTCGCGTGAGGACCACCGGCGCATCCTCGAGGCGATCCTGGCCGGGGACGTCGCCGGTGCCCGCGAGGCGGCCCAGGCGCATGTGCGCGCCGCCTGGGCGGTGGCGCACGACGTCCTCGGCACGCCGGGCGACGGGCCACCGAGGTCGTGACCACCGGCGCGTCCGGTCGAGGCGGCAGTCACAGAGTCCTGTGCTTACGGCGCGTGCGCCTGGTCCGAGCGGGGACGGCCGCTTAGGTTGGCCACGTGGTTCGTTCATCGCTCGCTCTCGCCGCCCTCGCCACCACGGCCGTCCCCGGACTGGACGTCGTGGCGACGAGGCCGCCGCAGGCGACGACGAGCGAGTACCAGACCACCGGCCTGCTCGACGCAGGCGGCCGGGGTTGGGTCATCCGCGCCCCGCGTACGCCTGCCGCCGGGGCCGCTCTCGAGGGCGAGGTAGCGCTGCTCGAGCAGCTCGCCCGCGAGGTCGACACCGGGCGGCTGCCGTTCGACGTCGCCCGGCCGGTGGGCTTCGCCGAGCTTCCCGAGGGCGGGCGGGCCATGGTGCACCGGGTCCTCGTCGGCCGTGCCCTGGTGCTGGACGAGCTCACGCCCGGTCCCGGGCTGACCGCGAACCTCGCCCGGGCGATCGCCGCGTTCCACGAGCTCGACGACTCGGTGATCGAGCGGGCTGGACTGCCGGTCTACGATCCGGACTCCTATCGCAAACGTCGCCTGGCGGAGGTCGACGAGGCGGCCCGCACCGGTCACGTGCCCTCCGCGCTGCTCAACCGCTGGGAGCACGCGCTGGAGGACGTGCGGCTGTGGCGCTTCCGGCCCACGCCGGTGCACGGTGATCTCGCGCCGGAGCACGTCCTGGTCCACGAGGGCCGGGTCAGCGCCGTGCTCGGTTTCGCCGACGCGCACGTCGGTGACCCGGCCGAGGACCTGGCGTGGCTGCAGGCCTCCGCCCCCGAGGACTCGCTCGACGCCCTCGAGGAGGCGTACGCGCTCGCCCGGACCGAGGGCACCGACGAGATGCTCCTGGACCGTGCCACGCTCGTCTCCGAGCTCGCCCTCGCCCGCTGGCTGCTGCACGGCGTGCGCACCGGCGAGCAGTCGGTCATCGACGACGCCCGCGAGATGCTGCGCGGGCTGGCCGAGGACGTGGCCGACGCCGGCGAGATCGGCGCGCGGCACGACGACCCGCCGCGCACGTCGGCTCCCCCGGCGCCCGCGGTCGTCGACGCACCGGACGAGGAGGACGTGCCCGGGTTTCTCGCCGAGGACGGGCCTGCACGGGAGGGGCACGGCGACGCCGGGGACCGCGCGGGCGGCGACGCGGCGATCGAGGCCGGTGCCGATGACGCGGCTGCCACCGCTACCGAGCCCACCACCGACACCAAGCCGAGCACCGCTGCCGAGCCCGCCACCGACGAGCAGCCCGGCCGCGGCGGCGCCGCGGACGGCACGACCGAACCGCTGCACCTGGGCGAGTCGCTGCCCGACTTCCTCACCGAGCGGGACGAAGACCAGGCGCGCTGAGGGCTGGACCGCCCACCTCCGGCCCGGCGCCGCCCTGACACGGCCCGCTCCCCCACCTGCCCGGACGCCATCTCCGCCGCGCGTCCGAACGCGCCGCTCAGCGCGAGCCCGCGGCTCGGTCCGATCCGATGGCTCGGGTGAGGCGGGCGACGATCTCGTCGGCATCGAGGTCTCCGGCCCGCACGGTCTCGTCGTGGGCGACGTAATAGAAGACGCCGCGCACGCGCTCAAGGGGCACGCCGGCGGCACGTGACCAGGCGAGCCGGTACAGCGCGAGCTGCATCTCTTTCTCGGCGAGTTCGTCGGCGCTGCGCGGGGGACGACCGGTCTTCCAGTCCACGACCTCGACCTCGCCGTCCGCGCCGATGAAGACGGCGTCGATCCGGCAGCGCACGATCGTGCCTGCCACGGGGGTCTCGAGGTCGACCTCCACCTCGGCCGGTCGCCGGGTGGCCCACTCCGACGCCGCGAAGGTGCGCTGCAGGCGGGCGAGCTCGGCGTCGGTCAGGGCGTAGGTGCCGTCGTCCTCCCCGCTGCCGGTGACGTCGTCGACGTCGAGGAGCGCGGCCCGGCCGTAGAAGTGCTCGACCCACTCGTGGAAGCGGGTGCCGCGGCGAGAGACGAGCGTGGGTTCGCTCGGCACCGGCCGGCGTCGGTCCCGGGCGAAGCCCTGCGGATCGTGGACGAGTCCCACGACGGCGGAGGCGGACAGGTGACCGGCCAGCGTCACCTCGCCCGGTCCGCGGTCGGCGTCACGCTCGGCCAGCAGCAGCTCGGCGTCCCGGCGCCAGGCGTCGATGACGCCGTCACCGGTGCGTGCCGTGAGGTCGAGCTCGCTCGCGCGGGCGCTGCGGACGGCGGAGGCGGCCGCCTCGCGGACCGGGCGCCGGGCGCCCAGCGGGTCGTACGGCCACGGCGCCGGCGGCGCCTCGGCCCCCGGATTCTCGGCGTCCTCGTCCGGTTCGGGAGCCCAGTCGTCGAGGTCGCGGGCCAGGCCGGCTCGGCGCGGTTCGGCGAGGAACCGCGACGGCGGCAGTGCCGACTTCCCGTCCCGGAACCACGAGCCGCTCAGCAGCAGGCAGTGCTTGGCCCGGGTGAGCGCCACATAGGCCAGCCGCCGCTCCTCGGCCACCCGGTGCGCACCGGCGTCGACGCGGAACTGCTGGCGGGCCCGCTCCACCTCGTCGTGCGTGGCGGTCCCGGCGATGTCCAGCGCGGGCAAGGCGTCGGCGTCGCGGCGTAGCGGGTACGGCAGCTCGCCGACGGCGGTCAGCCAGGCGTTCGCCTCCACACCGAGGTCCGGCCGCGGGCGGGTGTCATAGCCGGGGAACTGCGACTCCACCAGTCCGGGCACGGCCACCACGTCCCATTCCAGCCCCTTGGCAGCGTGCACGGTCAGGACCTGGACGACGGCGGAATCGGGCTCGACCTCGCCGGTCTCGACGGCGTCCAGGCCACGTTCGCGTTCCTCGGCGGCGTCGAGCCAGTCGAGGAACGCCCCCAGGCCGGGACGGTCCGTGTCGCTCGCGAAGGAGGCGGCGACGTCGGCGAACGCGTCCAGGGCGGCGCGCCCGGACCCCGATCCACCGGCTCGCACCGCCACCTCGATGTCCAACCCGAGCAGCTGCTCGGTGGCAACGACCAGCTCGGGCAGCGCCAGGTGACCGAGGGACCGGATCTGTCGCAGGACCCCGCCGAGGTGGCGGAGCCGGGCCGCGCCGGTCTCGCTGATCGTCTGTCCACGTGGCCCGGTCCACCCTGCCGGCGGCGGGTTCTCCACGGCCTCGACGAGGCTGGCTTCCTCGCGCGGGTCGAGCCGGTGCTCGGCGTCGTCGGACAGCGGCTCGACGGCGCGGTCGGCGAGGTGGCGGGCCCAGTCCTGCAGGCCGTGCAGGTCGGTGACACCGAGCCGCAGGTTGGTGAGCAGGCGCACCAGTGCGTCGCCGCGCGTGGCGTCCTGCGAGACGCGGAGCGCGGCGCGGACGTCGACGATCTCCGGCGTGGCGAGCAGCCCCCCCATGCCGATGACGCGGTGCGGCAGGCCCTTCTCGGTCAGGGCTCGCACGACGCTGGCGAACTGGCTGCGTTTGCGGCAGAGCACCGCCGCGGTCGCCTCCCCCGCCGGCTCCCAGCGGGTGGCGAGGAACTCGGCGACGCGCTCGGCCTCCTCGAGCTGGCCCGTGACGTACAGGCCGGTGACCTCGCCGTTCTCGGCGCCCGGGCGGGCCTGCAGCCTCGGCACGTCGACGGTCGGGCCTGGTCCGGACCCGGCCCGTAGCGGCGCCGAGACCGCGTTGGCGGCAGCCAGGATGTCCTGATCGTTGCGCCAGGAGGTACTCAGCGCCAGCGTCCGGGCCGGCTGCGCCGCACCGTCGCCGCACGCGGCATCCGTGCCGTCCCCGGTGCGGCGAGCCGCGGACCCGCCGGCGGTGTCGGCGCCGTCGGCGGAGGTGATCCGCGGGAACCGGGCGGGGAACTGGGCGAGGGAGGCGGCCGAAGCGCCGCGCCAGCCGTAGATGGCCTGGTGCGGGTCACCGACGGCCGTCACCGGGTGTCCGGCGCCGAAGAGGTGGCTGAGCAGTTCGAGCTGCGCGACGGAGGTGTCCTGGAACTCGTCGAGCAGGACCACCCGGTGCTGGGCGCGCAGTTGTGCGCCCACGTCGGGGTCGGCCTCGGCGATCCGGGCCGCGATGGCAACCTGGTCCGCGAAACCGACGAGGCCGCGGTCCCGCTTGCGTTGTTCGAAGGCGTCGACGAGGTCGAGGAGAGCGAGCCGTTCGTCGATGACGGCGGCGATCCTGGCGACCTCACCCTTGGGCTTCTTGAGCCTGTCGGGCTGCTTGTCGAGCAGGTCGGCACGCAGGTCGTGGAGGAGTGTGCGGGCCTCGTCCGGGTCGAGGACGTTCTCCGTCAGACCGGAGGCGAGGTCGAGGACGGCCTGGGTGACGGTGCTGACGGCCTTGTCAGTGGCGAGGTCCTGTTGCCACGTCTGGACGAGATCGTCGGCGAGCTGCCAGGCGCCGGCGTCGGTGAGCAGGCGCGCGTCCGGGTCGGCGCCGACCCGCAGGGCGTGATCGCGCGCGATCGTGCCGGCGAAGGAGTTGTAGGTCGCGATCTGCGGGCGATCGGTCTCCAGGGCGCCGGTGGACGCGGCGCTGCCGTCGGTGAGGTCCTCGGGCGGAGCGATCCCGGCCGCGCGCAGGGCGCGCAACCGGGCACGGACGCGATGAGCGAGTTCGGCGGCGGCCTTGCGGGTGAACGTCAGGCCGAGGACCTGCTCACCGCGGACGAAGCCGTTGGCGACGAGGTAGACGACGCGGGCCGACATCGTCTCGGTCTTGCCGGATCCGGCACCGGCGACGACGAGGAGCGGCTCGAGCGGCGCCTCGATGACCTGCGTCTGCTCCTCGGTCGGGCGTGGCTGACCGAGGAGTTGGGCGATCTCGGCAGCGCTGTACCGCGCTTCGCTCGGCTGCGGCGGAGCAAGGTCGGGACCAAAAAGCTCGAGCTGATGGGTGGTCATTCGGTCGCCCTCCCGCCGTCTTCCTGCAGCGGGCACGAGGTACGAACCGGGCAGGTCCGGCACTTCTCGTTGATGGTGGCCACGAATCGCGCTCCGCCCATGGTCTCGGCGGCCTCTCCCACGAGCTCGTGCGCCCACCGTGGGTCGTCATCGGCCTGCAGGGCCGGCTGGTCTCGCACCGCCGCCTTCTTTCCCGTGCCGAGGTAGACCAGGCGGGCGCCGTCGGCGTGCAGGTCGCCCCAGGCGCCGGATTCCACGGCGACCTGATAGGACCCGAGCTGGGGGTGGCGTCTGCCGTCGGCTGCGGAGACGGGGTTCTTCGAGGTCTTGAGATCGACGACGCGGACGGAGCCGTCGTCCAGATGCTCCACCCGGTCCATGCGGCCGATGAGCCGGGCCCGCCCCACGGCCACGGAGAACGCCCGCTCGACGTCGACCTCACCCGGGACGGAGGCGATGTAGTCGGCGAGCCGCTCGATCATGGCATCGGCCTGCTCGCGGCGCCGGCGGCCGACCCATCCCTCACCGGCGCCGAGCTCAGGCCATCGCGCGTCCAACGCCTGCCGGAGCTCCTCATGGGTGCCGTGCGGATGCTCGGCGGCGATCTCGTGGACGAGGTTGCCGACCGCCTGGTCCGCCGACGGGGCGGAGCGGCCGCCGGCTTGTTCCAACGCCCAGCGCAGCGAGCAGGTGGTGGCCTGCTCCACGCCGGACGGGCTGACCGGGACGTCCTGCTCGGCCGGTCGCAGCGGGTCGGTGCTGCTCTCCGGCTCCAGCGCGGCCCACTCGGCAGGGTCCGCGCCGGGCACGCCGCGATCGGCCAGGTGGGCGAGCAGGCGTGCGGCCTCCTGTCGCCGGACCGGTGCCCGGGGATCGGTGGCCGCCTGTTCGAGGACGGCGCGCAGTTCGGCCACGAGGCCGCGCAGGTCGAGGGCGGTCGGGACGTCCTGGACGCGGCTGGGGTCGTGATCGGGCGCCAGCAGCTCGAAAAAGGGCGAGGGGCGCGTCTCCTCGTCCAGGACGGCGGTGACGAGCAGCCGGCGGCCGGCGCGGGAGACGGCGACGGCGAGCATGCGCAGCTCGTCGTCGAGGACGGCGCGGCGCGCGGGACCGTAGGCGCGCGAGCCCGCGGAGGCGTCCGCGATCCGACCGGACTCGAGGTCCGCGAGCACGCCGGCGCCCAAGGTGGAGTCGCGCAGCCGCAGGTCCGGCCAGAGGTCTTCCTGCAGGCCTGCGACGGCGACCACCTGCCACTCCTCCCCGGCGGCTCCCGCCGGGGTGAGCACCTGGACGGTCTCACCGCGGATGCCGTGCGCGGCGAGAGTGTCCGCGGGCAGCTCCTGGGCACGGAGATGCTCAAGGAACCCGGCGGGGCCGCCGCCCACGGTGCGGTCGGTGTACTGCTCGGCGGCCCGGAAGAGTGCCATGACGGCGTCCAGGTCGGCGTCGGCGCGCTCGGCGCCGGGCCCGCCCGCCAGCGCGCGTTCGCGCCAGGGTTCGGCAAGTCCGGTCGCCTCCCACAAGGCCCACAGGACCGTCTCCGCCGTCGCCGTAGTCTGGTCGAGTGCGCGGCGGCCGGCCTCGAGCACGGCGGCGACGCGGGCGGCGGGCGCGGCTCCCGGGAGCCCGGAGCACGCGTCCGGATCGGTGACGGCGGCGGCCAGAACCTCGTCCACGGGCCGTGCCCCGCCGCGAGCGCGCTCGAGGCCGCGAAGGGTGCGCCGTAGCCCGCGCATCGCGACGGCGTCGGCGCCACCGATCGGCGAGCTCACCAGTTCTGCGGCCTGCTCCGGCGTCGGCCGTCCGGTGAGGACGGCGGTCAGGGCGGTGAGCAGTGGCCGGACGGCGGGTTCCTCCTGGAGCACGCCGGGGGTGGGCTGGCCGCCGACCGGCACTCGCCAGGCACGCATGGCTCGCTGCAGTTCGCGTACGTGACGGGCGGAACGGGCGATCACCGCCATCTGGGACCAGGGGGTGCCGTGCCGCAGGTGCTCCTCTCGGAACCTCCGGGCGATCCACGCCCCCTCCTGTGGCCGCGAGCGCAGGACGGCCGGGGCGACGCCGGACGCGGGTGGCTGGGCACCTGAGGAACCGGTCGGTGCGGGACAGCCGGCTACCGCGCGGCGTTGGCCGGCAGCGCCGGTGGTGGCGATGGCGGCGGTGATCGCCATGGTGGCCGCGCGCAAGTCCGGCGGGTGGCGGTGCGCGGTCCGCAGCTCGATCCGGTGGGCCGCGAAGCCGCCGAGGCCCTCGCGGGTCTCGGCCAGACCGACGAGCGCCGGCGTTCCGCCGCGGAACCCTTGGACGCCGGCGTCCGGGTCGCCGTGCAGTAGGAGCTGGGCACCGTCGTCCGCGAGCGCACGCAGCAGCCGGGCGGTGGCGAGGGTGGAGTCCTGGTGGTCGTCCACCACCACGGCAGACCAGCGTGGGCGCGGATGGGCTGGGACTTCTGCCTCCCAGGCGAGCAGGGCCGCGGTGGCCTCGTCGACGATGCGTGCGGCGTCCAGCCGGGCGCCCCGGTCCGGGGTGAGCTCACCGAGTGCGGTGACCTCCTGGTACTCCTCGAGGAGGACGGCGGCGGCGACCCATTCGGGGCGGCCGTGCCGGTGACCGCGCTCGGCAAGTTCCTCGGGCCCGAGCCCGAGCTCCGCGGCTCGCATGAACAGGTCTCGCAGTTCGCCGCGGAAGGCGCTCATGGCGAGCGTCTCGGGCCCGATCGCGTCCGGCCACCGCACGTGCGCGCCGAGGCCGGCGCGGTGGCCCTCCAGCAGTTCGGCGAGGATCTGGTCCTGCTCGGGGCCCGTGATCAGGGTCGGCGCCGGCTCGCCGAGCAGCGTGGCCCGCATACGCAGCACCGAGTAGGCGAACGAGGCCGGTGTGCGGACGAGGACCTGCCGCGTGGTCCGGGCGAGCCGGGTGGCCACGACGTCCCGGACGCGGGCGGCTGCCCGGCGCGTGGGCACGAGCAGCAGCACGCCCTGGTCCGCCGCCTGTTCCGGCGTCCGGCCGGCCCGGTGGAGGAACGAGGCGATCGCCGTCGTCGTCTTCCCGGTGCCCGGAGCGCCGACGACGAGCAGGTTCCCGGCGTCGGGCTCCCAGGCGACGGCGGCAGCCTGGTCCGGGTCCAGGGCGGGCGGCGCAGACGCGGGCTCGGGCAGAGCCAGGCGCAGGCCGTCCCGCGCCACGTTCGATCCGCTCACGACCCCGATGCCATCACAGGCCACCGACATCGGCCGGGCGCCGCGCTGCCGGGGAGCGTATCCCGCCCCGCACAGGCGACGGTTCCGCGTCGATCAACTCGCCTCGGCGGGCCAGGAGCTCGGTTCGCAGCCGTCGAGCCGGATCGACTGCTGCAGCATGATCGGCGCGAGCTCCCCCTCGGCCGGGCAGTCGACGTGGGGGTGTCCCAGAAGGTGACCGACCTCGTGGTTGACGAGGTACTGGCGGTACTCGGTCACGTTCCCGTCGCCGTCGAGGAACGGCCGGGCGCCTTCGGACCACCGCACGGCGTTGAGGACGGCGCGCTCGTTGCGGCCGCAGGAGTACTCACCGCCGGTTTCGAGCGGGACGCACAGCTCGTCCGTGAGGTCCGGCGAGGCCAGCACCACCGACATGTCCGGGTCCTCGGCGTCGGTGCGCACGAACTCCACGGAACCGTCGTGGCCCCAGCCCCGCTCGTCATTGAGGGTGTCCATGACGAACCGGGCGAACGCACTGCCGTTGACCGGCAGTCCCCGCTCGACCTGGACGCGGACGGTCCGCACGTCCGGCCGCTGACCGGCGGGCTGGCGCCGGGTCGGCACCGTCCGCAGCTCGCCCGAGGCATGCTGCGGCATGGCCTCGGTGGTGGGCAGACCCGCGCGGGCACGCATGGCGCGCGCGATGTCCTCGAGAGACCGCCCGAGAAGGGAGCGTTCGAGCCAGCGCATGGCGGTGGCGCCGGACCCGGCCGCCTCGTCCCGCAGGATGTCCGCCGGGGGCGCCGGCCGGGAGTCCTCGGACGAGGGATCCTCCGTGGCACCGTCGATGGGCGCAGCCACGACACCGCCGGGCAGGGCGGCGGTGGGGGCGGCGATCGGGAGCAGCAGGCCCAGCAGGGCAAGGGCTCCGACGACGGGACGGGTCAGGCGCACGTGCCTCATTCTGACATCAGCACGCCTGGCGGTGCGACGAGCCTGTGGATGTCGCGGCAATCCGCAGGCGCCACAACGGCACGCCGCCGCACGCCGCCCGTACGGGGCCGCACCACCCCGCGGCCGGTCGATTCCGCCGTCGGCGAGCAGCCCCGCCCGCGCGCCGGTGCAGCACATACGATGGCCGCGGTACCCGGACGGCGCCGCCGTCCGCGACATCGACGCAGGAGGGCCACCAGGTGGAGATCACCATCGGCGTGCAGCACGTCAGCCGGGAGTTGACGCTGGAGACCGACAAGAGCGCGGACGACGTCCAGGCAACCGTGAACAAGGCCGTCGACGACGGCGGCACCCTTGTCCTCGAGGACGAGAAGGGCCGTCAGGTGGTGGTGCCGGTCTCGTCGCTCGCCTACGTCGAGATCGGCTCCGGCGAGCAGCGCCGCATCGGCATCGTCTGATCGCTCGGCCGTCTCCGAGCGATCAGACGCAGCGGCCCAGGGCACGCGGTGCCCTGGGCCGCCCGCGTCCGGGCCGGCGCCCGCTTTGTCCAGCGTGTCGCTCGTCACCGTTGCGGGTCCGTCGGCGCCCGGGGCGGTATCCTCGTCCGCGTACCCGGTTGCCCGGTCGTCACGTAGCAGCTTGAGAAGCCGCCGCCAGGCGGCGCAGAAACTTCACGATCGGCTGCCGACCGCCGCGCGACGCCGGCTCCGCCAGGAGGCGGAGACGCCGGTGCGTGCCACGACCGAAGGTTCACATGACAGAGCAGAACACCGGTGTGCTCGACACCAGCAACGCGACCGTACCCGCCGCCGACGACGCCGCGGCGGACATCACCGACGACCTCACCCCCGCGGACCTCGAACAGAACACGTTCGCCGACTTCGACGTCGACGAGGCGATCGTCGGCGCGCTGCGCGACGTCGGGATCACCCACCCCTTCCCCATCCAGGCCCTGACTCTGCCGGTGGCACTGAGCCGGCACGACATCATCGGCCAGGCCAAGACCGGTACCGGCAAGACCCTCGGCTTCGGCATCCCGCTCCTGCAGAACGTCGTCGCTCCCGGCGAGGACGGCTGGGACGATCTGCCCGACGCCGGGCGCCCGCAAGGGCTGGTCGTGGTCCCGACGCGTGAGCTGGCCAAGCAGGTCGCGGACGACCTCGCCACCGCCTCGCGGCGCCGCAAGGTCCGTATCGTCCAGGTCTACGGCGGCCGCGCCTACGAGCCGCAGATCGAGGCGCTGGCCGCCGGCGCCGAGGTCGTCGTCGGCACTCCGGGGCGCCTCATCGACCTGATGAAGCAGCACGTCCTGGACCTGCGGCGGGTGCGCACCGTGGTCCTGGACGAGGCCGACGAGATGCTCGACCTCGGCTTCCTGCCGGACGTGGAGACGCTGCTGGCCGCCACTCCGGCCTCTCGGCACACGATGCTGTTCTCGGCCACCATGCCCGGGCCCGTCATCGCGATGGCCCGCCGGTACATGACCCGGCCGACGCACATCCGCGCCCAGGACCCGGACGACACCGGCGCGACGGTCAAGCAGACCCGTCAGGTGGTCTACCGGGCGCACGCATTGAACAAGATCGAGGTGCTCGCGCGGATCCTGCAGGCCGAGGGCCGCGGGCTGACCATCGTCTTCGTCCGGACCAAGCGCACCGCCGCCCGCGTGGCCGACGACCTCGCCGAGCGCGGGTTCGCCGCGGCCGCCATCCATGGCGACCTCGGTCAGGGCGCGCGCGAGCAGGCGCTGCGCGCGTTCCGCTCGGGCAAGGTCGACGTGCTCGTCGCCACCGACGTCGCGGCCCGCGGCATCGACGTCGACGACGTCACGCACGTCATCAACTACCAGTGCCCCGAGGACGAGAAGATCTACCTGCACCGCATCGGCCGCACGGGTCGTGCGGGCAACAAGGGCACCGCGATCACCTTCGTGGACTGGGACGACGTGCCCCGATGGACGCTGATCAACAAGGCGCTCGATCTCGGCGTTCCGGAGCCGGTGGAGACGTACCACACCTCGCCGCACCTGTACTCCGACCTGCGCATCCCGGAGGGCACCGGCGGGCGGCTCCCGCGCGCCGCGCGCACCCGGGCGGGCCTGGACGCCGAGGAGGTCGAGGACCTCGGTGAGACGGGGAAGAAGCACACCTCCGGCGGGCGGCGCGGGTCCGGGACGCACGGTGGTTCCGGCACGCGTGGCGGCCGCGGTTCGCGCGACGGCGGCCGCTCCCACGGGTCGCGGGACGGCGCTCGCCAGTCCGGTGAGGGCGGCGACCGTCCGCGGCGGCGTCGGCGGCGCCGGACTCGCGGCGGACGTCCGACCGACGGGGGCCAGAACTCCGGCGCGGAGCAGGCCTGAGCGCCACTGCTTGAGCAATCGGGCTCAGGCTGTACCGGCCGGTCGGGCGTGGCCGGACCGGCCGGTCACAACCGCGAGATCCCCGCACGTAGTCCGTCGGCCAGCTCGCGGACCTGCGCATCGGTCATGACGAACGCCGGTGAGATCTGGACGGCGCCGGCGCCGACGGCGCGGGTGGCCACGCCCACCTTCCGCAGCTCCAGGACGAGCCGTGGTGCGAGCGTCGCGTCCTCGAGCTGGACGGCGGCCAGCGCGCCGGTGCCGCTGCGCACCTCGGCGACCGCGTCCAGCTCGGCCAGCGGCGCGAGCTCGCGGGTCAGGCTGACCTCCAGGCGGGCCGCCTCGTCGAGCAGTCCTTCGCGTTCGACGATGTCGAGGTTGGCCAGGGCCACCGCGGCGGCGACGGCGTGCCCGGAATAGGTGTAGCCGTGCCGCAGCCACGTGCCCGGTTCACCGAAGAACGGCTCGGCGACCCTCGGCGCCACGAACACCGCGCCCATCGGGAGGTATCCGGAGGTCAGGCCCTTCGCCGTGGTGATCATGTCCGGCTCGAGCGCGAACCGGGTGGAGGCGAACCACGAGCCGCCGATCCGGCCGTAGCCGGTGACCACCTCGTCGGCGACGAAGAGCACGTCGTACTCGGTGCAGACCTTGCGGACCTCGGCGAGATACCCCTCGGGCGGCGGGTAGACGCCGCCGGCGCCGATGACCGGCTCGCAGAAGAACGCCGCGACGTTGTCCGGTCCGATGCGCTCGAGGGTCTCGCGGAGCGACTCGGCGGTGTCCCAGCCGACGGTCTCGGTGCGCGGGCCGAGGTCGCCGTAGCCCTCCCGGTTGCCGGGGATCCCGGCCAGGGCCGTCCCGGCCACGTGCATGCCGTGGTAAGCCTTCTGCCGCCCCACGATGACCGTCTTGTCCTCACGGCCGGCCTCGACCCAGTAGCGGCGGGCCAGCTTCGCGGCCGTGTCGACCGAGTCTGAGCCGCCCGAGGTGAGGAAGACCCGGCTGCCCGGCACCGGCGCGAGACCGGCGAGCCGTTCGGCGAGGTCCAGCGCCGGGCGGGTGGCGTTGTCCCCGAACGTCGAGTAGTGCGCGAGCGTGGACATCTGGCGCGCCGCGACCTCGCCGAGCTCTGCGCGCCCGTGGCCGATGTTGGTGAACCAGAGCCCGGCGGTGGCGTCGAGGTACCGGCGGCCGTCCTCGTCCCAGACATGGGCGCCCTCACCGCGGGAGAGGACGAACTCGCCGTCCCGCTCGACCGCTGCCATGTCCGAGAACGGATGCCACAGGGCGCCCATGGGTCACCTTTCGCGTCACGGGTGGGTCATCCGAAGACTACCGATCCGTCCGGGCGTGACGCGCCCAGGTCTCACGGCCCCTGCTCGACGAGCGCGAACACGGCGTCCGCCATGAGCTGGACCGCGATCGCGGCCAGCAGGAGACCGGCCAGCCGGGTCACCAGCGTGGTGCCGGAGTCCCGCAGGACGCGGTGGATGACCACGGAGAAGCGCATCGCGAGCCACAGGCACAGGTGGACGGCGACGAGCGCGACGGCGATGGCCACCCAACCCGGAACCTCGCCGTCGGCGTCCTGGACCGCCAGCATCGCGGCGACGATGGCGCCGGGCCCGGCCAGCAGCGGGGTGCCGAGCGGGACGAGCGCGACGTTGACCGGTGCGGCGCCGTCCTCCGGCTCGGGTTGTCTCCCCCAGCCCATGAGCAGCTCCATGGCCACCAGCAGCAGGAGCAGGCCGCCGGAGAGCTGCAACGCCGGGAGGGAGATCTGCAGGAAGCTGAGGATGTACTGCCCGAACAGCGAGAAGACGAGGATGACGCCGAACGCGACGGCGGTGGCCTGCCGGGCAGCCCGGCGTCGCTGCGCCGCCGTCATCCGCGAGGTCAGGCCCAGGAAGACCGGCACGGTACCGAGCGGGTCCATGATGACGAACAGCGTGAAGAACGTCGTCGCCAGCAGGGTCAGGTCGACGACGCCGCTCACGGGCGCACCACGGGCAGCCGCCCCTCGGCCTCGATCCGGTCCAGCACGGCGGTTTCGGTGAGTCCCTCCCCTAACCGGTTGGGCTTGCCCGCGCCGTGGTAGTCGCTAGCGCCGGTGCGCGCCAGGCCCAGGCGGTCGGCGAGTGCGGCGAGGTGACGGACGGCGTCGGGCGTGTGGTCGGGGTGGTCGATCTCCAGCCCGAACAGGCCGGCCTCGGCCATGTCCGCGATCGTGGCGTCGGAGAGCACCTTCCCGCGGGCGTCGGCGCGGGCGTGGGCGATGACGGGGACGCCGCCGGCGGCACGCACCCGGGCCACCATGTCGACGGCGTCCGGGGCCTGGTAGCGCACGTAGTACTTCGTCGAGGCGTTGACGATAGTGGCGAACGCGAGCGAGCGGTTCTCGACCACTCCGGCGGCGACGAGGGCGTCGGCGATGTGCGGCCGGCCGATCGTCGCCTCGTCCGTGGCCTGCGCGCGCACGGCCTCCCAGCTGATCGGGTAGTCCTCGGCGAGCCGGGCCACCATGGTCTCGGCGCGCTCCAGCCGGGCCTGCCGGGAGCGTTCCAGCTCCTCGAGCAGAGCCGGCTCCACGGGGTCGTGGAGGTAACTGAGCAGATGGACCGAGACGCGGTCGGCGCGGCACGAGATCTCCGCGCCGCGGACCAGGGCGACGCCGGTCTCCGGGACGACCGCGCTGGCCTCGTCCCAGCCCCGGACGGTGTCGTGGTCGGTCAACCCGACGGCGTCGAGTCGTGCTGCCGCGGCGGCCCGGACGAGATCGGCCGGGCTGTCGGTGCCGTCGGACGCATCGGAGTGGGTGTGCAGGTCGATACGCCGCTCAGCTGCTGACACGCCGACCAGGGTACGGCGAAGCGGCGTCGCCCGACGGCCGGGCGGAGACGGCGGCCCGCTCGGGTGCGATCATGGCGAGCATGACTGCCGCCTCCGACACCACGCCCGAGTCACAGCAGGACACAGCCCACCAGGACGCCGCGCAGCAGGACGCCCAGCCCCTCGCCGAGCGGGTGAACAACCGCTCGCAGCGGCCCTCGAGCCAGGCGTTCCGCGAGTTCATCGCGGACGGATGGGCACCGCGGCCCGACGGGCTGCCCGAGCGGTCCCCCGCCGCCGACCATGCCGCGGCGCGGCGCGAGGCGATCGGCCGGCTCTTCCCGGGTGAGCGGCTGGTCATCCCCGCCGGTCAACTTCTCACCCGCAGCAACGACACCGACTACCGGTTCCGGCCGCACTCGGCGTTCGCCCACCTGACGGGTCTCGGCACGGACGAGGAGCCCGACGCGGTGCTCGTGCTGCACCCGCTCGAGGAGGCGGCCGGGGACGGCGGGACCCACGAGGCGGTGCTGTACTTCCGGCCGCGCGCCGGCAAGGACACCGAGGAGTTCTACGCGGACTCCCGGTACGGCGAGCTCTGGGTCGGCGAACGCCCTTCCCTGGAGGAGGTCAGCGCCGTCACCGGCCTGCGTGCCGAGCACATCGACTCCCTGGGTGACGCCCTCGCCAAGGACGTCGGCGCCGGCCAGGTCAGCCTTCGGGTGGTGCCCCAGGCTGACGCCGCCGTCGAGGCGCAGGTCGGCGAGTTGCGCCGACGGGCCGGCATGGCCGAGCAGGCCGCCGAGGCGGACGCCGCCCTGGCCGAGGCACTCTCCGAGCTGCGGCTACGCAAGGACGACTACGAGGTCGAGCAGGTGCGGGCGGCGGTCGCCGCAACAACGGCCGGCTTCGAGGACATCGTGCGGGCGTTGCCGCGCGCCGTGGCGCACCACCGCGGCGAGCGGGTGATCGAGGGCGCGTTCGGCGCCCGAGCGCGCGAGGAGGGCAACGGCATCGGCTACGACACCATCGCGGCCGCCGGAAACCACGCCAACACGCTGCATTGGATCGGCAATGACGGCCGGGTCCGCCCCGGGGAGCTCGTCCTGGTCGACGCCGGGGTGGAGGTCGACTCCCTCTACACCGCCGACGTCACCCGGACCCTGCCCGTCGACGGCGTCTTCACCGTGGCGCAGCGCCGGGTGTACGAGGTGGTGCTCGAGGCGGCCGACGCCGCGTTCGCCCGCGCCGCGACCCCGGGCGTGCGGTTCCGCGACCTGCACGCCGCCGCGATGGAGGTCATCGCCACCCGGCTGGCCGAGTGGGGCATGGTTCCCGGGACGGCGGAGGAGTCGCTGGCCGAGGAGGGACAGTTCCACCGGCGGTGGATGGTCCACGGCACGAGCCACCACCTGGGGCTGGACGTGCACGACTGCGCCCAGGCGCGCCGCGAGATGTACCTCGACGCCGTGCTCGAGCCCGGCATGATCTTCACGATCGAACCCGGGCTGTACTTCCGTGCCGACGATCTCAAGGTTCCCGAGGAGCTGCGCGGCATCGGCATCCGGATCGAGGACGACGTGCTCGTCCGCGAGGACGGCTCGGTGGAGAACCTCTCGGCCGCGCTGCCGCGTACCCCCGACGCGATCGAGGCGTGGATGGCGCGGCTGCGCGGCTGAGCTTCCGGGTTCAGACCCGCACGACGACCTTGCCGCGGGTGTGGCCGGACTCGTTGGTCCGGTGCGCCGCGGCGGCGTCGGCAAGGTCGAAGGCCTCGGCGATCTCGACCCGGAGCCGCTCGGTGTCGGCGAGCTCGGCGAGCACCTCGAGGTCGTCGCTGTCCGGGCGGACCCACACGTAGTGGCCGCCGTGCTCGTCACGGGCGGCCGGATCGACGACCGAGGCGACGACGCCGCCCGGGGCGAGGACCGGCACCGACTGCGCGACGGCGTCCGCTCCGGCGAAGTCCACGGCGACGTCGACGCCGTCGGGCGCGAGCTCGCGCAGCCGGTCGCTCAGGCCGTCGCCGTAGGTGACCGGCTCGGCACCGAGCGAGCGAAGGTACTCGTGGTTCGCCTCGCTCGCCGTGCCGATCACCCGGGCGCCGAGCGTGCGGGCGATCTGGACGGCGAAGGAGCCGACGCCGCCCGCGGCGCCGTGCACCACGACCGCCTGGCCCTCGCGCACGCCGGCGCGGTGGATGCTCTGGTAGGCAGTCAGTCCGGCCAGCGGCACACCGGCGGCCTCCTCGAAGCTGAGCGCCGCGGGCTTGTGCGCGAGGGTGCGCACCGGCGCCGCGACGTACTCGGCGAACGTGCCGGCATGGACCCAGTCCTTGCGCACGTAGCCGAAGACCTCGTCGCCGACCTCGAACTCCGGGGTGTCCAGGCCGACCTCCTCGACGACGCCGGCCACGTCCCATCCCGGGATCACCGGGAACTGGATGTCCAGCAGACCGTCGAGGTGGCCCTGGCGGATCTTCCAGTCGACCGGGTTCACACCCGCCGCCTTGACGCGGACCACGACGCTGTCGGGCCCCGGGTGCGGTGTGGGGACGTCGCCGAGTTCGAGGACGTCGGCCTCGCCGTAACGGGAGTAGGTGATGGCTCGCATGTCCGGGGCAACGGGCGGTCCGCCGTCGGGTATTCCTGCCGGCTGCGGACTCAGCCCTCCTCGGGAACCTCCACGGGCCGGCGGCGGCGGGTACGGGCGCCGGCCTCGAGGTGGGTGCGGGCGAAGTGCAGCGAGTCCGCCAGCGCCGAACGTTGCGCGACGGTCGACATCTTCCGGGTGTTGACCTCGACGACGACGGCGCCGCCGAAGTCCTGGGCACCGAGCATGTGCAGCACCTCGGCGCACGGTTGGGACCCGGTGCCGGGGACGAGATGCTCGTCCATGAAGCTCGAGGTGCCGTCGGCGAGGTGCAGGTGCGCCAGCCGGTCCCCCAGCTCGTCGGCCATGGCGAGGGCGGCGTCGTGGTCCAGCCCGGCGGTGGCGGTGTGGGAGAGGTCGAGCGTGACGGAACGGTAGTCGTGCTCGAGCGGGTCCCAGCCGGGCAGGTACGCCTGCATGGTGCGCTCACGGCGGCGGGTGCGCGCCCGCCAGGGGAACATGTTCTCCACCGCCAGGCGCATGCCGTCGAGTCGCTCACGCTCGGCGACGGCGCCGACGAAGTGCTCGGCATAGTTGCGCTGCCACCGGAACGGCGGGTGGATGACGACGACGTCGGCGCCGACGTCGTGCGCCAGCTCGGTGGCCCGGTCGATCTTGTCCCACGGGTCGTTGCCCCACACGCCCTGGGTGAGCAGCAGCGTCGGGGCATGGATCGCCAGCACCGGCATGCCGTGAGCCTCGGACAGCCGGCGGATCCGCTCCGCGCTCTGGCTGTCCGGGTCGCGCAACACCATGACCTCGACGCCGTCGTACCCGAGGTCCTCGGCGAGAGCGAAGGTGGCCGCCACGCTGCCCGGGTAGACGGACGAGGTGGACAGCCCGACAGGGATCGACCGGCTCATCCCCGGCTTCCGGCCTCACCCGAGGCGTTGTCCTGCTGGTGGCCGGGGCCCTGTCCTTCCAGATCCTCCAGCCGCAGCCCGTACTTCGGCCGCTCACTGCGCCCGTCGTCCGAGGACGGCGCCGACGAGGGCGTCGTGCCGCTGCCGCCCTGCGGGCGGGCCGGCGAGCCGCCCGGTTGGGGCCCGGGGGGCGGGTTGGTCCCGTACGGTCCGGTGGGCTGGTCCGGTTGGCCGGGGCCGGGCTGTTCACCGTGCGCGGTGGCGCCGTACTGCGGCGGGTTGGTGCCGTACTGCGGGGAGTTGGCGCCGTACTGCGGCTGTCCGGGCGATCCGGGCGTGCCGGAACCAGTGGGCGTGGTGGGCCCGGTGGCCTGGCGCACGCGTCCGGCGTATCCGCCCTCGGTGAGGATCCGTCCGGCGTCCGCGGCATGCTCGGACTCGCACAGCACCGCGTACCGCGACGCGACGACCTGGCTGGCAGAGGTGAAGTCGCGCTTGCCGCCGGTCAGTGCGTAGGAGACGACGGCGGCGAGAATGCCGAACGCCGCACCCATGAGCACGCCGGCGAGCAGCGGGAACTGCCCGTCGGGCAGGAACATCCACAGCAGGAGCGAGATGAGCAGACCGAACCAGGCACCGCTCATCGCGCCGGCGCCGGCGACCCGGGCATAGGTCAACCGGCCCGTGATGCGTTCGACCATGCGCAGGTCGGTACCGACGATCGTCACGTGCTGGACGGGAAAAGCCTTGTCCGAGAGGTGGTCGACGGCCTTCTGGGCCTCGAGATACGTCTTGTAGGAGGCGACCTCGACCCCCGTGGGCATGGTGGGGACGTTGGCGCGTGTCTGCCGGCCGCTCATGGACATACCACGATCTTCCTCTGTTGCGGCGCAGGGTGCCAACACACCTGGCTGTCGGCTCGGTCACCGTGCGCGGCTCACACCCGCGCCGTCGGCTTCGTCGCTGGCTACCCTGGCCTGGTGACCCAGCCGACGCCCCGTCCGACGGTCAGCCGCGTGTATCTCGCCCGGCTGAAGGGCACCGCCGTCTTCGATCCACTCGGGGACCAGGTCGGCCGGGTGCACGACGTCGTCGTCATCATGCGGCTACGTGGCGCGCCTCGGGCGGTCGGCCTAGTCGTGGAGGTGAGCGGCAAGCGCCGGGTGTTCCTCCCCCTGACCAGGGTGACGAGCATCGACGCCGGTGCAGTCATCACCACGGGCCTGCTCAACATCCGGCGGTTCGAGCAGCGAGCCACGGAGACGCTCGTCGTCGGCCAGTTGCTCGACCGTCAGGTCACATTCCGGGATGGTTCCGGGGGCGGCACGGTCCAGGACGTGGCGATGGAGCAGCAGCGCAACCGGGACTGGCACATCACCAAGGTCTTCGTCCGGCGAGCCGGCCGGGGCGGGCTCATGGGCCGGCGCGGCGAGGGCGTGGTCGTCGACATCGACGAGATCAACGGTCTTGCCGGGACGCCCGAGCAGCAGGGCGTGACGTCGCTGCTGGCCACGCTGGAGGACCTCAAGGCCGCCGACCTCGCCGACGTGCTGCACGAGCTGCCCACCGCACGGCGGCTCGAGGTGGCCTCCGGGCTGCCCGATGAGCGGCTCGCGGACGTGCTCGAGGAGCTCGGCGAGGACGACCGGGTGGAGATCGTCTCCTCGCTGGACCTCGAGCGCGCCGGTGCGGTGCTCGACGCCATGGAACCCGACGACGCCGCCGACCTGTTCCGGGAGCTGCCGGCGGAGAAGGCCGCCGAGCTGCTGGCGCGGATGGAGCCCGAGGAAGCCAAGGACGTGCGCCGACTGCTGGTCTACGAGCCGTACACGGCCGGTGGGCTGATGACCACCGAGCCATTGGTCCTCTCCCCCGAGGTCACGGTGGCCACGGCGCTGGCGCACGCCCGACGCCAGGACGTGACACCGGCCTTGTCGGCGATGCTGTTCGTGGTCCGCCCGCCGTTGGAGACGCCGACCGGGCGGTTCCTCGGCGTCGTGCATCTGCAACGGGCGCTGCGCGAACCGCCGCACGAGCTCATCGGCGGCATCCTGGACAAGGACGTCGAGCAGCTGCTGCCCGAGGACGACATCGGCAAGGCGACCCGCCTGCTCGCCACGTACAACCTCACGGCGTTGCCGGTGGTGGACGCCGACCGCCGGCTGCTCGGGGCGGTCTCGGTCGACGACGTGCTGGACAACCTGCTCCCGGACAACTGGCGCGGCGCCGACGAGGAGGTCACCGACGAGGCGATGACGAGGACCGCCCATGGCTGAGCGACTCGACACGCCCTCGGAGGGGCGCCGGTGGCGCCGGCCCCGTGTCGATCCGGAGTTCTTCGGCAACGGCGCGGAGGCGATCGCCCGCTTCATGGGCACCGCGCGGTTCCTGATCTATCTGACCTTGTTCTGCGCGCTGTGGCTGGTGTGGAACACCTTCGGTCCGGAGCAGCTGCGGTTCGACTCCTCCGAGTTCGGTTTCACGGCGTTGACGCTCATGCTCTCGCTGCAGGCGTCCTACGCGGCGCCGCTGATCCTGCTGGCCCAGAACCGGCAGGACGACCGCGACCGGGTGAGCAACGAGCAGGACCGGCAGCGGGCCGAGCGGAACCTCGCCGACACCGAGTACCTGGCACGGGAGATGGCCGCGGTGCGGATGGCCCTCGGTGAGGTGGCGACCCGCGACTTCGTCCGCTCGGAGCTGCGCGGGTTGCTGGAGGACATCGTGGAGGAGCGCGAGGCGCGCATCCGCGAACTGGAGGTCGAGCTGGCGCAGATGGCGCAGGCCGACGACGGCGACGACAACGGCGAGGACGCGCCGGGCGGACAGCGCGCCGGTGACATGGACCGCAATGACCGTCCCGGCGAAGAACCTGGCTCGGCACCTACGATGGGGACATGAGCGCACCCACCATCGAGGCCGTGCAGGCGGAGCTGGTCAAGGTCATCGACCCGGAGATCCGTCGCCCCATCACCGAGCTGAAGATGGTCCGGTCGGTCGAGGTCGAACCGGACGGGCAGGTGGTCGTCGGGGTGGACCTGACCACCGCGGGCTGTCCGCTCAAGGACACCATCACCAAGGACGTGACCGACGTCGTCGGCGCTATGGAGGGCGTCTCCGACGTGCGCGTCGACATGGGGGTGATGACCGAGGAGCAGCGCAAGGAGCTGCGGTCAATGCTGCGCGGCGGCATGGGCGAGCCGGAGATCCCGTTCAGCAAGCCGGACTCGCTGACCCGGATCTACGCCGTCACCTCCGGCAAGGGCGGGGTCGGCAAGTCCTCGGTCACCGCGAACCTCGCCGCGGCCATGGCAGCCGACGGGCTCAAGGTCGGCGTGGTCGACGCCGACATCTACGGTTTCTCCATCCCCCGGATGCTGGGCGTGGAGCTGCCACCCACCAAGGTCGATGACATGATCATGCCGCCGGTGGCCAAAGACGTGAAGGTCATCTCGATCGGCATGTTCACCCAGGACGGCCGTCCGGTGGTCTGGCGCGGACCGATGTTGCACCGGGCATTGCAGCAGTTCCTCTCCGACGTCTTCTGGGGTGACCTGGACGTCCTGCTGCTCGACCTTCCTCCCGGCACCGGTGACATCGCGATCTCGGTGGCCCAGATGCTGCCGAACTCCGAGATCCTCGTCGTCACTACACCGCAGGTGGCTGCCGCCGAGGTCGCCCAGCGGGCGGGCATCGTCGCCGAGCAGACCAATCAGCGCGTGGTCGGCGTCGTGGAGAACATGTCTTGGCTGGACCAGCCGGACGGCACCCGGGTGGAGCTGTTCGGCTCCGGCGGCGGTGAGCAGGTCTCGGCCGAGCTCGCCAAGGGCCTCGGCTACGAGGTGCCACTGCTCGCCCAGGTGCCGATCGAGCAGGTGCTGCGCGAGGCGAGCGACACCGGCACGCCGCTCGTGCTGCGCGAGGAGGACACGCCGGCGAAGCAGGCGCTGCAGTCTCTCGCCCGTTCATTGAGCCACCGTGCCCGTGGCCTGTCGGGCCGGTCGCTCGGCATCAGCCCCGTGGGCTGAGCCTGGCAGACTGAGCCGCGTTCGAGGGCCCGGCCGAGGTGCGCCCGAGGAACGCCGACGCGAGCGATCCTTTCCGAATAGCGTGCTCGGGATGTACTACCGAGGCACCGACGCTGCTGGCCTGCCGCGATGGTCGGGGCCACCGCACGACGTCGTCCCGGGCGCCACGCCGGCCGGTGCCGTGCTCGGCCAGGGGCCGGGCGCCGTCGTCGCGCTCCACCCGCTCGGTTGCTTCCCTACTGGCGTCAGCCTGACGCTCACCGTGATGTCCCCCGACGCGGAGCGGGACCTGGGAGTCCTCGTGACCGGGTGGGACCACCCGCGTCACCACCCGGTCCCGGGAGCCCTCCGGCTGGCGCTCCACCTGGCGGACGGCACGGTTCTCACCGCGGGTGACCTGCACGACGGGGACCAGGCGCACACCCTCTCACCACGTCGGTCCCAGGCCACGGACACCTGGGCGGAGGTGACCTTCTGGCTCGCGCCGCTCCCGACTGCCGGACCGCTCCGCGTCGTGTGCTCCTGGCCGGAACGCGAGGTGGCCGAGTCGGTCACCACGCTCGACGTCGGCGAGATCCGTGCCGCTGCCGGGCGTGCGGTCCGGCTACCGTCCTCATGGCCGGGCCGATGACGCCTGGGCGTGGCGGTCGGCGCCCATATACCCGCTCGGCGCCATCCCTCGACGGTGACGTCGGCCGGCGCGCCCGGGTGGTACTCGACCGCCGTGCCGGCGACGTCGAGCGCGAGGGTCAGCTTGGTCTCGGAGCGCCGGTATGCCGGCAGCGCCGGGGTCGGGCGGACCGAGATGGGTGCCCGCGGGAGACTGCCGAGCGCGCGGGCTCGTTCGACCGGCGGCGATAGGGCGATCAGGTCGGCGTGTGCGGTGAGGCAGTCCATGCGGGCCCAGGTGGTGCTGTCCGTCGGGACCGCCTCGCCGGCCGCGAGCTCGGGATCGAGGAAGTGATTCGCGTGCACCAACGTGGTCCCGGACCGTGCCCGCACGACGCCGACACCGGCGGGTGAGATCTCCAGGCACGCGGCGGCCGGTTCGGCGGTGACCACGGTCAGCACGGTCGAGGCGGTGACCGACACCGACCGGGCGATCGCGATCGCCTCCTCGAGGGTCTCGGCGCGCTCGAGGAGCATGCGGGCGAGGACATGCACGGGTACTCCTCCCCCGCCGCCGTCCGTGGCGTGGTTGAGGATGTTCAGGTGCACGCCGACGCCATGGGTGGATACGCCGAACTTGGCCACCTGGCCCGCCTCGGCCACGGTGACGACGCCGATCCCTGCCGCGGTCGGATACCTCGCCGCGACCAGGTCGTCGCCGACACCCGGCACCCAGTCCCAGGTCTGGAACGTCCGTGGCGCGCCGCCGTCGGGTGGCAGGTGAACCGCCGTCGAGCACTCACTGGCCGCGGACCGGGCGGCGGCGAGGATCTCGGTCCGGGCGTTCAGCGCCCAGACCTGCCATTCCTCGAGACCGGCCGCCCGCGCGAGCGTCCCGACCTCCTCGACGAGCTCGGGCGCGTGCGCGGCCACGGCCGACGCAGACGTCTCGGCGTGGTACCGGGCCTGAGCCCCGGTCATGCCGTAGCTCGCGAAGAGCGCGAGGTACTGGCGCACCGCGTTCGCCAATGCCGACGCGAACGTGCGGCCGTACTCGGTGCCGCGTACCGACGGCGAGGCGGCGTCGCTGGTCCAGGTGTGCACACCCACCTGGGCGACGGTACCCGCCTGCGCGGGGCCGCTGTCCCCGACCGCCCCGGGTACGCGCGCCGGCCGCGACGTCAGTGGCTCCGGATAGCGTTGCCGCGTGACCAGCACGCCGCTCATCCGCCGTCCCGCGCTCGTCTTCGACATCCTGGGCACTCTCATCGACCAGGCCGGGAGCCTGCGTGACCGCCTCCGCGAGGCCACCGGTCTTGACGCAAACTCCGCGACCCGAGCGGCCGCGCGGTGGCTGGACGTCGTCGCCGACCACGAACGCGCGATCAACAACGGTTCCCGGCCGTTCGCCCCGAGCCACGTGCTCGACCGCGAGGCGGTGGACCATCTGGTCCGCACGGATGCGATCCCAGCCTCGGCCGCAGAGGCACTGGCGGACACCTCCGAGCGACTGAATCCCTGGCCGGACAGCGTGGCCGGGATCGACCGGCTGGCCCGGATGCGCCCCGTCCTCGGACTGTCGAACGCCGGCCGCCGCACCCTCTCCGGGCTCAGCGCACACACCGGCCTGCGCTGGCACCAGGTCCTCTCGGCCGAGGACGCCGCGGCCTACAAGCCGGACCCCGCCGTATACGCGACGGCCATGGCAGCGGTACCGGCAGACTCCGGCACGCCGATCATGGTAGCCGCGCACGCGTGGGACCTACGCGCCGCTGCTACCGCCGGCATGCGGACCGCGTACGTGCCACGTCCCGACGGCGACCCGCCGCGCCCGGGCGAGAGGTTCGACCTGCACGCCGCGGATCTGGCCGATCTCGCCGACCAGCTACAACGGTTGGACCAGGCGTCCGGTTTCGGCGGCCCAGTGTCCTAGTCCCGCCCGCCTCGGCGTCTACCCCATCGAGGCGGCCCAGGCGTCGAGCCCCTGCTGGATCTCCGCGTCGCTCTTGTGGCTCACGCGGCACATGAGCGTCCACCGCACGCCATACGGGTCCTGGATGGAGGCGAAGCGGTCGCCCGTGACGTCGAAGTCGGCCGTCTCCTCGCGCACGCGGGCACCTCGGGCACGCGCGGCCGCAACCACCGCGTCGACGTCGGGAACGTACAGGGCGAGACTGAACTGTGCGTCGTCGCGTGTCGGGTCGGCCGCGACGGCGTGGAACTGCTCGTTCGGGTCCATGACCTGCATCCGGCCGGCGCCGAGGTCGAGCTCCGCATGCCAGACGGAGCCGTCCGGCCCGTCCATCCGGGTGGTCACCCGTGCGCCGAAGATCTCGGTGTAGAAGTCGATCGCCTCGGCGGCAGGCGAGACCACGACCATCGGGGTCAGGGCGGTGAATCCGGCCGGCCGGAAGTCCGTCGCCGGGACGGTGGGCTGCGTGGCGGCGTGCGTCGTGGGCGTGCGGTGCGCTGTGCTCTCGGTCATGTCCCCACGGTTGCCTACGCTCGCGGTGTGCGGCTTGAACATTCGCGACAGCCTCGGCCGGGGACGCGGCCGGCCGGTGTGCTGTGGCCGCGGGCCGGGCCCGAGGTGTATGAGACCGGACGCGAGGCGGTGCCGGATCCGGCCGACCTGGTGGTCAGTCACTACTGGTGGGTGCACTGGCGCCGGGACCGGGTGACGCCGTTCCGCGCACAGGTCCTCGGCCATCCGGTGCTCCACCTGACCGTCGAGGACGCCGACGGCGCCATGCACGGACACGACATGCCGCAGGCTCTCGTGCACGGCGTCGTCACCCGACTGTTCACCGCCGACCTGCCGACCGCCGGACGGGTCGCCGGAGTGGCGTTCCGTCCCGGCGGGCTCGCCGCGCTGCTGGATGCCGACGTCCGCGCACTCACCGGCCGGGTCGTGACGGCGGCGACCGTGTTCGGCATGGAGATCGACCACCTGCGCGCGGCGGTGCTGGCCGAACCCGAGGAATCAGTCAGGTTGCGCCTCTTCGCCGACGCCGTCGGTCAGCTGCTGGCTCCGCGGCTGGACCGCGTACGCGAGGACGGCGGGTATGCGACGGTGCGGACCGCCGTCGAGCTCATGCGGCAGCGCGAGCAGGTCTCCCTCGGGCCGGTGGCCGAGGCCGTGGCGACATCCCCGCGCACGCTGCAGCGGCTGTTCACCCGCTACGTCGGCGTCTCGCCGCTGTCGGTGCTGCGGCGGTATCGGCTGCAGGACGCGGCGTCGGCGATCGACGCGGGAGCCGGCGAGGACCTGGCCGCGCTGGCCGCGTCGCTGGGGTTCGCGGACCAGGCCCACTTCACCCGGGCCTTCACCGCGATGGTCGGTGTCCCGCCGTCGCGCTATCGCGCCGGTTAGGTCGCCGAGCCGGAGCGGTGACGGTGCTCAGGTGGCTTCATCGTCGAACGGAACGAGGTAAGACTCCGCCTCGTCCTCCGAGGGCGGTGTGGCTCGACCGTTGCCGGATCGGTCGCCGGTGGCTGTCCCGTTGCCCGAGGCGGCCTCGGCGGACCCGGCCGCGGTCCCGTCGCCGGACGCGGCGGACGTCTGCGCCGTCTCTCCCGCGCCGTCGCCGGAGTCGGCGCTGTGCTCTCCCTGGGCCGAGGAGCGGTTCGCCCCGGCCGCGACGGCGGCGGCTCCCGCGGCGGTGGCGGCTGCAGCGCCCGTCGAGCCACCGCTGCCGGTGCGCCGTGCCGCGGGGCGTTCCGAGGGACGGCGAGCCGCCCGTGGCCGCGACGGCCGGGGCGGCGGATCGTCCTCGGCCAGGGCCTCACGCACGATGCGCCGCGGATCGTACTGACGAGGATCAAGGGCGGCCAGGTCGTCGAACTCCGGGCCGAGCTCTTCGCGCACCTTCTCGCGCGCTCCCATGGCGATCCGCTTGACCTCGCGGGTCACCCGAGCGAGCTGCTGGGCGAGCTCGGGGAGACGTTCCGGCCCGATGAGGAGGAACGCAAGGATGGCGAGGACGACCAGCTCACCACCGTTGATCCCGAACACGCGCTCCAGGATACGGGTACGCGAGCCCCGACCGGTGCCGGGTCAGTTGCTCACTTCCTCGTCGAGGACCACAGTGACCTCCTCGACGCCGTTCCCGCGCCGCACCCCGAGCACGACCTCGTCCCCCGGCGCCCGGGCGCGGACTGCGACGATGAGCTCGTCGGGTTCGGTAACCGGCTCGCCGTCGATGCTCACGATCACCTCGCCGGGCTCGATCCCGGCCTCGTCCCCAGGGCCGCCTGGCGTGACGGGCGGCGTCCCACCCGATTCGTCCTCGAGGACCTGGACGCCCTCGCCGGCGTACCCCGTGTCCAGGGCGATGCCGATGACGGGGTAGGTGGCGCGACCGTCCTCGATGATCTGGTCAGTGGTGCGGCGGACCTGGTTCGACGGGGTGGCGAAGCCGAGTCCGATGCTGCCGCCGGCGCCGCCCGCGGTGGCCGCCTGTGCGATGGCGGTATTGATGCCGATGACCTCGCCGTCGGCGTTGACCAAGGGTCCGCCGGAGTTGCCGGGGTTGATCGCGGCGTCGGTCTGGATGGCGTTGATGAAGGTGGTGTCGTTGCCCGATCCGGCGGTCACCGGCCGGTTGAGGGCGCTGACGATACCGGTGGTGACGGTGCCCTCGAGCCCCAGCGGCGCGCCGACGGCCACAACGGGGTCGCCGACCACCACCTCGTTCGAGTCGGCCAGCGGGAGCGGTTCGAGCCCCTCCCGTTCGACGTGGAGGACCGCGAGGTCATAGTCCGAGGTCCTGCCGATGACCCGGGCCTCCTCCTCGCTGCCGTCCGGGAACCCGACGATGATCGTGCCGTTCGCGACGGCGAGGTCGATGACGTGGTTGTTGGTGACCACGTAGCCGTCCTCACGCAGCACCAGGCCGGTGCCGGAGGCGCCTTCGCCGGTGCGGTCCTCGCCGCTGGTGGCCTGGATGTAGACGGTGGAGGAGAGCACGTCCTCGGCGACGTCGGCCACGGAACCCGAGGCGACCGTGCCGCCGCCCGGGCCGTCGGCGTCGGTGTCATCGTCGGCGAAGAGGTAGCGGGCTCCGACACCGCCGAGCAGCGTCCCGGCGAGCAGAGCGACCACGACGAGCAGGACGGTGACGAGCACCGGGACCTGGCGGTGGCCTCGCTCCGGCGGGCCGGCGGGCACGGGTGGCATCCCGGCACCCGGTGCCGGTGGCATCCCGTAGCCGGGGTGGCCGTGAGGCGGCGGGCCGAGCTGCCCGGCGCCCGGTTGGCCGGAGCCGTACTGGGGCGGCGGCGGGCCCTGCTGTGGCCTGGCCTGCTGCGCAGCGGGGTTCGAGTAACCGCCCGGTGCCGCGGGGGCCCATCCGGTGCGCTGGTCGGCGCCGGGCCCTGCCGAGCCGGGCGTGCCCTGGGTCGGTGCCGAGCTGGACGGGCCGGCCGGGCCGGCCGGGGTGCCTACTCCCGGAGGTGTCTGCCCCGAGGCTCCAGGACCCGGTCCGTACGGCCCGGGGGCACCAGGCCCCGACGGCGAGGGGCCGGGCTGCGGCCACCCCTGCTGATCATTGCTCATGCGGACTCCTCGTCCCCCCGGAGGTCACCGGGATTCGATCAGAACGTCCGCCCACTCCACAAGGGTGTCCCAACCTCGGTCGATCCGGTCGGCGACCGCGGGCCCGGGCTCAGTCGCCGGCATGGCCGCGGCGATCGAGCGGACCAGAGCGGGGTCGTCGGTACTGGTGACCAGGACTGCCCGGTCGTGACACTGCAGGACGACGGTACCGGCCTGCCCGGGCAAGGAGTGCATCTCGTGGCCGCCGAGCTCGAACTCGTCCAGGCCGCGGAGTGCCTCGAGGTCGAGGACACCGCGCTGCTGGACCACGGTGGCGGTGTGCCCGTCGCGGACCACCTCGATCACCACGACCTCCTCCCCCTCGGAGCCGGCGGAACCGACGAGGTTGATGTCGGCGCCCTCCGGCATCCGGTCCGGCACCACCCAGCCCTGCTGGTCGAGCCAACTCAACGCCGCCTCGGTGCCGTCGGCGTCGGCGTCGTCACCGACGGCCTCGGCCGTGGCCGCGACCGTCAGCGGTGTCTCCGACTCGCCGTTCGCCTCCTCGAGCATGGCGACGGGGTCGCCGGTGCGCTCGTAGACCGCACCCAGGGTGAGCAGCACCGCCAGCACCCCACACGTGCCGGCCAGGACATACGAAGCCCGGGCGGCCAGCCGGCGACGCCCGGGTCGATAGCTCAGCGGTTCCCACGCACGCTCCACGACGGCGCGGGCCCCGGTCGGTGCGGGAGGCACCTCGGTCTCCCCCAGCCCCACGAGACGAGCGGTGAGATCGTCACTCGGCCGGACGTCCGTGGCCTCGGCCATCCGGCGCCGGAAGTCCCGCTCGGCGGCGAGCAGCGCGGCGCACTCCTCGCACGAGACGACGTGCTCGAGCGCAGCCTCGGCCTCCTCGGGCGCGAGCCGGCCGTCGACGAGTCCACTGATCTCGTGACGCAGATGACTCATCCAACCTCCGCCGTCGCGTCGGGCGCCCGCGCCGGCCGGCGGTGCCCGAGCTGATCGCGAAGCATCGCCCGGGCCCGGTGGATCCGCGAGCGCACCGTCCCCATCTTCACCCCTAGGGTCGCCGCGATCTCCTCGTAGGACAACCCCTCGATGTCGCACAGGACGACGGCCGCGCGGTACTTCGGCGGCAGGGAGTCCAGAGCGGCCTGGACGTCGAGGTCCAGGTGGGCGTGTTCGAACCCGCGCTCCGGCTCGCCCGAGTCACTGGCGGCCGGCAGACGCTCACCCGCCTCGCCGAGCGGGTCCATCCGGAGCCGGGACCGGCGCCGGGCCTGGTCGAGGAAGAGATTGGTGGTGATGCGGTGCAGCCAGCCCTCGAAGTTCCCGGGCTGGTAGCTGTGCAGGGACCGGAAGACCCGGACGAACGTCTCCTGGGTGAGATCCTCGGCATCGGCGGTGTTGCCGGTCAGCCGGTACGCGAGCCGGTACACCCGTGGGGTGTGGTCGCGGACGATCTCCTCCCAGGTCGGCGGCGACCACACAGGCTGCTCCGCCGCGGGCACGTCAGCCGGCACGCCGTCGTGGCGTGGGGTCATCTCACCTGCGTCGGCGTCGCTCATGTGCCGGTCCTTGCTCGCGGACGAATCTGCCGGGGTCATCCACCACCATGGTACGCAGCAACCTGGGAAGAACCTGGGGGACAACTCCCCGGTACCATCACCGGTCAGCGGCGCGGAACTAGCGCCCTTCGCCCACGGGAGGTCCACCATCAGTGCCGACAAGGCCCAGTCCTGGGCCTATACCGAAGAGTTCGTCGCCGAGGACGAGGCCGTCGCCGCTGCGCGTGGCCGGGCGGAGGAGCTCGGCGTCACCCCGGTCAGCGCGGGCGTGGGCTCGCTCCTGCGGGTCGTCACGGCCGCAACCCGGGCGCGTGCCGTGGCCGAGGTGGGGACCGGGACCGGCGTCGCGAGCCTGTGGCTGCTGGCAGGCATGGCCACCGACGGCGTGCTGACCTCCATCGACATCGAGCCCGAGCATCAGCGGGCGGCGCGCGAGTCGTTCGCCGAGGCGGGGCTGAAGCCGGCCCGCACGCGGTTGATCGGCGGACGCGCGGTCGACGTGCTGCCCCGCCTGGCCGACGGGGCCTACGACCTGGTGCTCGTCGACTCCGATCCCGCCGAACTGGCCGAGGAGGTCGATCAGGCAGTGCGGCTGCTGCGGTCCGGCGGTGTGCTCGCGGTGCATGCGGCCCTGTGGCACGACCGGGTCGCCGATCCGGCACGCCGGGACGAGGACACCGTTGCCGTGCGCGAGCTGGGCAAGCAGATCCGTGAGGACGAGCGGCTGACGAGCGCGCTGCTCCCCAGCGGGGAGGGTGTGCTGCTCGCGGTGCGCCGCTGAGGCCTCGCGAGAACCGCAGACGCGGCTCGCTCCTCGGCTCGGCTCAGGCCAGACTCTCGAGCCAGCGCACCAGAAGCCGGGCGCCGAATCCGGTGGGGGCCTGCGCAGGCAGCTCACCGTCGGCCTTGCCGGCCCGGCCGACCCCGGCGATGTCCAGGTGCGCCCAACGGACCTGCCGCGTGAACCGTTGGAGGAAGAGGGCGGCGGTGATCGACCCTCCCCCGACCTTCGGGTCCTTGACCGCGTGGCCGATGTCGGCGACGTCGGAGGCCAGCGCCGAGCGGTAGTCCTCGACCAGCGGCATGCGCCAGGCCGGTTCGCCCGCGTCCTGGCCGGCCCGGATCAGGGCGGCGGCGAGGTCGTCGGAGTCCGCGTACAACGCGGCGTGGTGGCGGCCAAGACCCAGCGTGGCCGCGCCGGTCAGGGTGGCGACGTCGACCACGTCGTCCACCTGCAGGGTATCGACCACCCAACCGATGGCGTCGGCGAGGACCATGCGGCCTTCGGCGTCGGTGTTGGAGATCTCGACGGTGGTGCCGTCGAAGGTGCGCACCACGTCGCCCGGGCGGTAGGCGGATCCGCTCAGTGCGTTCTCGGCGAGGGGCAGGACGGCGCTGACGCGGACGGGCAGACCTGCGTCCGCGGCGGCGAGCACGGCGGACAGGACGGTGGCGGAGCCCGCCATGTCCGTCTTCATGGGGATCATCGCCTCGCGCGGCTTGAGGGACAGCCCGCCGGTGTCGTACGTGATGCCCTTGCCGACCAGGGCCACGGACCGCAGCGGTCGGTCGGGTGTCCAGGTGACCACCACCAGCCGCGGCGGAGTCGCCGAGCCGCCGCCCACAGCGAGCATGGCCTCCATCCCCTGCCGGTCGAGCCAGTCCTCGTCGTGGACCTCGACGGCGAGACGACCTCCAGTCATCGGGGCGTCGGAGACCAGAGCGGTCGCCTGGCGCGCCATCCACTCCGGGTTCTTGGTGCTCGACGGCGTGGCGGCCAGCAGCCGGGTCAGCCAGGTGGCACGGGCCGCGGTGCGGGCGGCTGCGAGCGCGTCCGCGCCGCCGGCGACGTGGCCGTGCAGGCTGAGCATGCGAGCCGGTTCGGCGCCCGGGACGGCGCTGTGACCGGTCCGGGGCATGCGGTATGCGGCGAGGAGGAATCCCTCGACGAGCGCGCGCAGGATCTCGGCGTCGAGCGCGTCGCCGAGGGTGAGTGCCAGGCGCCCGAGGCCGGCGCCGGCCCGCCCGAGGCAGAGTCCGGCCCGCCGGGCCGCGGACGGACTCCCGTCGCCCCAGCCGAGGAGGACCACCACCGCGGGCAGGTCCTCGTACGGCAGTGGTGGGTGCCCCGCCAGCGCCCGCGGCAGGCGGACGGTACGGGTCCAGCCGCTGGTCCCGGCCACTCCGTCGGCGTCCGCGCGAGCACTCGCTTCGGCGAGCAGGTCGACGCCGTACCGGTCGGCGATCCGCTCGCCGGCGCCGCCCAGCCTCGGTGCGCCGGCGTCCGGCGCGGGGTGGACCGGGATCGCGATCGCGCCGACGTCGCCGGACGCTGCCGGCTCGAGGGGTGCGTCGGTGAGGGTGACCTCGGGCAACGCGATCCGCGGCAGGATCTCACTCACGGGCGGCTCCACATGGCGACGGCGATGGCCGGTCCGCGCGAACGCCGACCGGCCATCGGGAAGAACAGGGTCAGCCCGCGACGGCGCTGAGGGCCTCGCTCAGCTCACCGGCCTCCGTCGGGTTCAGCTCGACGACCAGGCGGCCGCCACCCTCGAGCGGGACGCGCATGACGATGCCGCGTCCCTCCTTGGTCACCTCGAGCGGCCCGTCTCCGGTCCTCGGCTTCATCGCGGCCATCTGGTGTACCCCTCTTCTCCATGGATCCTCGACCACCCCGTCCCCGGGGTGGAACCCGCCCCTCGGCGGGGTGATCGCCGGACCCATTCTAGGTCACTCGGGTGCGCCGCCCGCGTCCTCCGCCGCCGCGGCCTGCGCCTCCGCCTCGCGGACGAGCTGCGCCATCCCCTGCAACACGGCGTCCACGGCCTCCTCCGCGGTGTCCACCACAGGCAGCAGGTCGAGGTCGTGCTCGGAGATCGTGCCGCGGTCGAGCATCGACGTCTGCAGCCACTCGATAAGCCCGCCCCAGTAGTCGCTGCCGAGGAGCACGATCGGGAAGGAGGAGACCTTCTGGGTCTGCACCAGGGTGAGCGCCTCGAACAACTCGTCCATGGTCCCGAAGCCGCCGGGTAGCACGACGAACCCCTGGGAGTACTTGAGGAACATCGTCTTGCGAGCGAAGAAGTAGCGGAAGTTGACGCCGAGATCGACCCACTCGTTCATGCCCTGTTCGAAGGGGAGCTCGATCCCCAGTCCGACGGAGACGCCGTCGGCCTCGACGGCTCCCTTGTTGGCGGCCTCCATCACCCCTGGGCCCCCGCCGGTCACCACGGCGTAGCCCGCCTCGACGAGTCGGCGGCCGACGTCCTCGGCGAGGGCGTACTCGGCGTCGTCGGGCTGGATGCGCGCGGAACCGAAGACGGCGATGGCCGGGCCGAGGTCCGCCAGGGCGCCGAAGCCCTCGACGAACTCCGCCTGGATGCGCATCACCCGCCACGGGTCCTGGTGCAGCCACTCGAAATCCTGCTCGGGAGCCAGCAGCCGGGCGTCCGTGGTCTCCCGGGGGATCTTGCCGCGGCGCAGCAGCACCGGGCCCTTGCGGTAGCCGCGATCGTCGCCGTCGCGGTCGGAGCGCACCTCTCGTGTCATGGGGCCATTCTCGCCTGCGGACGCTGCCTTCGCGGGTGAGCGCGCCCGGCGAGGCGGCGCTGCGCGGTCCGCCGACCGGCGCGGCCTGCCACCGACTCAGGTCAGCCACGCCTCCAGCGCGGCGGCGCAACTGCGGATCTGGCGCACCGGGCAGCGCTCGTCGTCGGCGTGGGCGAGCAACGGGTCGCCCGGGCCGAAGTTGACGGCCGGCACGCCGAGCTCGGCGAAGCGGGCCACGTCGGTCCAGCCCTGCTTCGCCACGGGCTCGGCGCCGGTCTCGGCGGTCACGGCCGCGACGAACTCCGCGGCGAGCGGGTCCTCCAGGCCGGGGCGCGCCCCGCCGGCGAGGTCGGTGACCTCGACCTCGAACCCGTCGAACAGCTCGCGCACGTGCGCCTCGGCGTCGGACGGGCTGAGCGAGGGCGCGAAACGGTAGTTGACGGTGACGACGCAGCGGTCCGGGATCATGTTCGAGGCGATCCCGCCTGTGATGCGGACCGCGTTCATGCCCTCCCGGTAGCTCAGCCCGTCCACCTCGACCTCGCGTGGCCGGTAGCTGCGCAGCCTGTCGAGGATCTCCCCGGCCGCGTGCACCGCGTTGACGCCGCGCCAGGCCCGGGCCGAGTGGGCGGTGCGACCGGTCGCGACGACGTCCGCGCGCAACGTTCCGTTGCACCCGCCCTCGATGCCGCCGCCGGTGGGCTCGCCGAGCAGGGCGAGGTCGCCGGCGAGCCAATCCGGGTGGTGGCGCGCCAACCTGCCGAGCCCGTTGGCCTCGGCGGCGACCTCTTCATGGTCGTAGAAGACCCAGGTGACGTCCCACCGGGGTGCGGCAAGCCGGGCGGCCAGGTGCAGCGCGACGGCGACCCCGCCCTTCATGTCGACGGTCCCTCGTCCCCACAGTTCGTCCGTGCCGTCCTCGGCACTCGCCCGCCAGGTCGGCAGGTTGCCGGCGACCGGCACGGTGTCGATGTGGCCGGCGATGATCACCCGCCGCGGCCGGCCGAGGTCCGTGCGGGCGACGAGCGCGTCGCCGTCGCGCAGCACCTCGAGGTGGCCGACCGGCCGTAGAGAGGCCTCCACGGCGTCCGCCAGGGCGCGTTCGTCGTCGGAGACGGAAGGGATGTCGCAGATCGCGGCGGTGAGGTCGACGACGTCACCGGTCAGGTCGGGCAGCGCGGGAGGCACGGCCTCGACTCTAACTCGCCGGGTCAGCTCACGGACGCGTGTCCCCTCACGCCGAGATCGTCATCTCGGGTGCGTCCCACGACCGAGACGACGATCTCGGCGGATGAGTGGTCACGCGTGGTGCAGGACCCGGGCCGCCTCGGAGATCGAACCGGTCAGCGACGGGTAGATCGTGAAGACGTTGGCCACCTGGTCCACCGTGAGTCGCTGCGCCACGGCGATGGTGATCGGGTAGATGAGCTCGCTGGCCCGCGGGGCGACGATGACGCCGCCGATCACCACGCCGGTGGCGCGGTCGGAGAAGAGCTTGACGAACCCCTCGGTGATGCCGAGCATCTTGGCGCGCGCGTTTCGGGCGATCGGTAGGTGAGTGACGGCGCCGTCGACCTCACCGGCGGCGATCTGGCGCTGACTGACCCCGATGGTGGCGATCTCCGGAGCGGTGAAGATGTTCGCCGCCACGACTGAGAGGTCGAGCGGGGCGACGGCGTCGCCGAGTGCGTGCCACATGGCGATCCGGCCCTGCATCGCCGCCACGGACGCGAGCGGCAGGACCCCGGTGCAGTCGCCGGCCGCGTAGATCCGGTACCCCGAGGTCCTCGAGACCCGGTCGACGACGACGTGGCCGGCATCGGTCAGCGAGACGCCGGCCTCCTCCAAGCCCATGTCCGCGGTCGACGGAACGCCGCCGACGGCGACCAGGCAGTGCGATCCCTCGACGACCCTTCCGTCGGTCAGCTCGACCTCGACGCCGTCCCCGGCACGCCGCACGGCCGCGGCCCGGGAACGGGAGAGCACCGTCATGCCGCGACGCCGGAAGACCCCCTCGATGAGCTCGGCGGCGTCCTCGTCCTCCCCCGGCAGCACCCGGTCCCGGGAGGAGACCAGGGTGACCTCCGCACCGAGCGCGTTGTACGCACCGGCGAACTCCGCACCGGTGACGCCGGAGCCGACCACGACCAGGTGCTCGGGAATGTCCGTGAGGTTGTACATCTGGGCCCAGGTGAGGATCCGCTCGCCGTCCGGCTGCGCCGTCGGCAGGATCCTCGGGGTGGCACCGGTGGCGATGAGGATGATGTCCGCCTCGATCGCGCTCTCTCCGCCGCTGGCGGTGGTCACGTGCACCAGACGGGTACCGGCCGCCGAGAGCTCAGGGTCGAGCCGACCGGTGCCCGCGGTGATCGCGATGCCTTCGCGCTCGAGCCTGGTGCGGATGTCCGCGGACTGGGAGCGGGCGAGCTCGACGACGCGTTTGTCGACGACCGCCATGTCCGCGTGCAGGGCGCCCGCTTCGCCGTCCGCGCCGGCGGACTCGATGCCGAGCTCGGGCGCCTGCTCGGTCACCGTGAGCCACTCGGCGGTGGCGATGAGCGTCTTGGAGGGGACGACGTCGGTCAGGACGGCCGAGCCGCCCATCCCCTGCCGTTCGACCACGTGGACCTCGGCGCCGAGTTGGCGGGCGACCAGCGCGGCCTCGTAACCCCCCGGCCCTCCGCCGATGATGACGACGCGAGAACCGACCCGCACCGGCGAGGCGTGCGCGGAGTGTTCCGCCCGCACCTCGTCGGAGGCCACGGGCCGAGGGTCGGTCGCGGGCGGCGGTGGCGTGGTCGGCTCGCTACTCACTGGACGCATTGTGCCGAAGATCCCCGTCTGCCGCCGCCCGCATCGCGGTCGGCCCCGGCTCAGGCCGGCGCCGCCGCACCGTCCCGGAGCGGCGCCGTCGACGACTGCCCCTCCAGCCAGCCGCGCAGCCGGTCCGGCCGGTCGGTGATGATCCCGTCGGCTCCGGCGGCGAGGGCCGCCGCCCAGTGGTTCGGCTCGTTGAGGGTCCAGACCATCGACCGCAGCCCGTGGCCGTGCAGCGTGGGCAGCAGATCCGGCTGCTCAAGGAGGACGTCGCCACGCGGGTTGCAGGTGACGACGTCGAGCTCGGCGCACAGGTCGAGCAGGCCGGGTTCCTCGCGGCCGATGAGCAGACCGCGGCGCAGGTGCGGCGCCACCTCGCGGGCGGTGGCTACGGTCTGCGGGGTGAAGCTCTGCACGAGGACCCGCTCGCCGAGGCCGGCTTCGGTCAGCGCGCCGAGCATCGCCCGCAACGGATCGGCCGGCCAGGTGCCCTTGACCTCGAGGAGGAGCTCGAGATCGCGGTAGCGGGTCAGCAGCGCGAGGACGTCCGCCAGCCGCGGCAGCGGCGTCCCCGCGTAGGCGGGGTCGAACCACGCTCCGGCGTCGAGGTGGCGGAGCTCGTCCGAGGCGAGGTCCGCCACCCGCCCTGCGCCGTCGGTGGTGCGGTCGACGGTGTCGTCGTGGATGACGACAGCTGCGCCGTCGGAGGTCATCTGCACGTCGATCTCGAGCATGTCCGCACCGGCGCGAGCGGCGCCGACGAAGGCGGGGACGGTGTTCTCCGGCGCGAGCTCGGACGCGCCCCGGTGCGCAATGATGAGCGGGAGGCTGCCCGGGTCTTGCCAGGCGCCGGTCACAGGTACGGCTCCACGTTCTCCTCGTACGCGCGCTGCAGCTCGTTCGTGACGTTCGGGAACACATCCTCGGCGTCCGCGCCGTTCAGCACGATCTGCTCGAGCCCGTCGGTGATGATCTGGTCGCCACCCGGGGTGAAGACGCGGACGTAGTCCTGCACGCGGGTCTTCTCCTGGAGCTGGTCCACCGAGGTTCGGAACTGCGGGGTCTCCTCGTACAGGGCCCCCATGGTCTCGCCCTCGATCGCCGAGGTACGCACCGGCATGTACCCGGTGGTCTGGGAGAACAGGGCGGTGTTCTCGGTGTCGGTGAGGAACTTGAGGAACATGCCCGCCGCGAGCTGCTGCTCGGGCTCGCGGTCGGCCGAGATGGCGACGCCGGTACCGCCGGTGGGCACGTTCGGCCCGGCGGCCGGCCCGTCGGGCAGGTAGGCGGTACCGAGTTCGAAGTCCGCCGCGTCGAGCAGTCCGGTCAGCGACCCGGTCGAGGCGATGAGCGAGGCGTACAGCCCGCCGGCGAAGTCCTGGTTGGTGTCGGATCCGAACCCGGCGAAGGCGTCGGGACCGTTGTACATGTCCCGCACGAAGTTGCCCGCCGCGAGCGCCTCGGGGGTGTCGAGGGTGATCTCCCACTCCTCGCTCATGGCACCGCCGTGGGCCCAGATGATGTTGGAGAACCACCACGCCGACCACGACGGTCCGATGCCGTTGCCGAGCGGGGCGCCGTCACCGGGCACCACCTCGCGCAACGCACCGGCCCAATCCTGGAGCTCTTCCCACGTCTGCGGACCGCGGTCGGGCAGGCCGGCCTGCGACCAGAGGTCCTTGTTGTAGTAGAACAGCGGCGTCGAGCGGGCGTACGGCGCGGCGAAGTGCTGGTCCTCGTACACATAGTCGCTGTACAGGGTCTCGACGTAGTCGTCGGTGTCGACCTCGAGGTGGGCGAAGAGGTCGTCGACCGGGATGATCTGGCCGTTGACCATGTAGCGGAACCACCACACGTCCGAGGCGATGACCAGGTCCGGGATATCGGAGGTGCCGGCCGCCGCCTGGAAGCGCTGGGCCACCTCGTCGTAGTTCGCGCCGGCGGTCACCAGCCGCACGTCGATCCCGGTCTCCTCGGTGAACGCCGCGATGTACTCCTCCTCGAGCTCCTTGGTGTTGCCCGGGTGGTTCGACCAGAACACGAGCTCCTCGGCCGGCTCGACACCCGACCAGTCGGTGCCGCCGGCCTCACCGTCGTCGGAGTCTTCGCCGCTGGCCACGGACGGGCCGCCGCACGCGGCGAGCAGACCGGCACCGAGGCCCAGGCCGCCGAGGGCCAGGACGTCGCGGCGGCTGGGTCGGCGCACGCCGCGGGGCAGGACGAGTCGGGAGGTGGAGGGTCTCATCGGCAGGGCTCCTCAAAGGTCGGGTCGGACGGACGGTTCTCTCGATCGGCGCGGGCCGCGCCATCGTCGCGGCCCGGGACGGGAGTCAGGGTGGGGACGGCGGGCGCGCCGGTCGGCGCCGGTACGCTCACCCGGTCACCGCCCCGGCGGTCAGCCCGGCGACGAGCCGGCGCTGCAGGATCAGGAAGAAGACGAGCATCGGCACCGTCACGACGACGGTGGCCGCCATGAGGACGCCCCAGTTCTGCATCCCGTCGATGTCCTGCAGCAGGGTCAGTCCGACCGGCAGGGTCATCACCCGTGCGTTGTCGGTGACGAGCATCGGCCACAGGTACTCGTTCCAGTCGGTCACCAGGGAGACGAGGCTGACGGCGGCGATGGTGGGCGCCGACATCGGCACGACGAACCGCCACAGGCGGCGCCAGTGCCCGGCGCCGTCGAGCTCGGCGGCCTCGAGCACCGAGATCGGCAGCGAGCGGAAGTGCTGGCGGAACAGGAACGTCCCGAAGGCGCTGGCCAGGCCGGGCAGGATGATGCCCTGATAACTGTTGAGCCAGTCGAGTGAGGCGATGAGTGTGTAGTTCGGGATGATCGTGATCTGGCCCGGAATGAGCAGGGCGAAGATGACGAGGACGAAGACCGCGTTCCGGAAGGGCACGTCCACGAAGACGACGGCATAGGCGCAGCACAGCCCGAGGAACACCTTGAGGCCGGCGCCGACGATCGTGATGCCGAGGCTGTTGAGGAACATCCGCCCGATCGGGATCGCCTCGGCCACCCGCTGGTAGTTGTCCGGCATGAACTGCTCGGGCAGCCATTGCAAGGGAAGGCTGACGAGTTCGGCGTTGGTCTTGAAACCGGCGAGGACCATCCAGATCAGCGGCACGGACATGACCAGCACGGCCAGCAGCAGCCCGACGTAGAGGCCGGCGTCGAGCGCGATCGCGCCAGGGCGGCGGCGACGCCGGCGCGGTGACGCGGCCGGGGCGGGCGGATCGGCAGGTGCCGGGTCGGCGCCCGCGGGCGGGACGGTCTTGGTCGTGACGGTCACGAGTAGTGCACCCGCTTCTCCATGTACTTCAGTTGCACGGCGGTGATCGCCAGGAGGATGAGGAAGAGGATGGTGGCGCTGGCCGAGGCGTACCCGGCGCGGCCGGTCTGGAAGCCCTCGAGGTAGATCTGGTACATCAACGTCGTCGTGGACCCGAGCGGTCCGCCGTCGGTCATGGCGCGGATGAGATCGAAGGACTGCAGCGCGCTGAGCATCGTGGTGATGAGCAGGAAGAACGTCACCGGACCGAGCAGCGGCAGCACGATCGAGCGGAAGGTGCGCCACCACGTCGCACCGTCGAGCGCGGCCGCGTCCTTGAGGTCCTGCGGGATCGACTGCAGTCCGGCGAGGTAGATGAGCGCCACGTAGCCGACGTGCTTCCACAGGTAGACGATGATGATCATCACCAGCGCCCACGGGGAGGCGGTGTACCACTGCGGCGAGTCGAGCCCGAGCCAGCCCAGCACGGTAGCCAGCAGGCCGTATCGGGGATCGAAGATGTACAGCCACAGCATGCCGACGGCGATGCCCGAGAGGCGTACGGCGCGAAGGAGACGGTCCGGACCAGTCCCCGGCCGAAGAGGCGGCGGTTGAGTGCCAGTGCCAGCGCGAGCCCGAGAACGAGCGAGCCGCCGACCGACGCGATCCCGAAGACGGCCGTGGTGGCGAGGACCATGGGGGTCTGCGGGTCGGAGAACCACTGGACGTAGTTGCCGAGGCCGACGAAACGGGCGACCGAGGAGCCGAGGTTCCACTGCAGCGTCGAGTAGTAGAAGCTCAGCAGCAGCGGGCGGTAGACGAAGATCAGCAGCAGGGCGACGTTCGGGCCGGCCAGAAGCAGGAAGACGCCGAGGTTCCTGAGCTGTTTGCGCCGCCGGGCAGCGCTGCGGGAGCGGTCGGGGACTCCGGTGGGCGCCGCGTCGGGGCGGGTGGCAATCGTCATGAACGTCAGGTGGGTTCCGATCTGGTGGAGCGGGCCTCGCGACGTGCGGGCCGGGGGATCCGAGACGAGATTAGGGGTGCGAAACAGCGGAACCCGCCGAGAATCGGCGCAGGTCACAAGCCCTTCGCCAGAAGTTCGCGATCCCGCCACCGACGTGACCGCGCGGTGGCCGGTGGATGAACGGCGCGGCCCTCCGAGGGCGACCGCCCAGTCCCGCGGAGACGCGAAGCCGGCGCCCGAGGCGCGATAACGTCGAGGCCATGACCCGCGCCACCACGGGCGTTCCCCAGCCGGACGTGCCCGACCTCGACGACCCCACGACCGACCCGTTCGACGTCGCCCGGGCGGCGGCGGACGTCCTCGCCGCCCGGACGGGTGTGGATCGGCACGACGTCGCCCTCGTGCTCGGCTCCGGCTGGGGCGGGGCGGCCGACCTGCTGGGCGAGCAGGCGGCGGAGGTCCCCGCCACCGAGTTGCCCGGGTTCAGCGCGCCGGCCGTGGTCGGTCACGGCGGGACGATCCGCTCCGTGCGTTACACCGGCTCCGACGGCGCCGCACGGCACGCGCTGGTGCTCGGCGCCCGCACCCACTACTACGAGGGCAAGGGCGTGCGGCGGGTGGCGCACGGAGCACGGGTCGCGGCCGCGGCCGGCGCGTCGACGCTCGTGCTGACGAACGGCTGCGGCGGCCTCGAGCCCGAGTGGGTCGCCGGCACACCCGTGCTCATCAGCGATCACATCAACCTCACCGGCGCCTCGCCGCTCGAGGGCGCGACGTTCGTCGACCTCACCGACCTGTACTCGACGCGGCTGCGCGCTCTGGCCCGCACGGTGGATCCGACCCTCGCCGAGGGCGTCTACTGCCAGTTCACCGGCCCGCACTACGAGACGCCGGCCGAGGTGCAGATGGCCAAGCGGATCGGCGGCCACCTGGTCGGCATGTCGACGGCGCTGGAGGCGATCGCAGCCCGCCAGGCCGGTCTCGAGGTGCTCGGCATCTCGCTGGTCACCAATCCGGCGGCCGGCATCTCCCCGGTGCCCCTGTCCCACGAGGAGGTCCTGGCGGCCGGAGCCGAGGCCGGACCACGGATCTCCCGCCTGCTCGCCGACATCGTCGGCCGCCTGTGAGGAGGACTCCATGTCCGTGACCGAGGCCGAGGTCAACGCCTGGATCGAGAACGACCCGGACGAGGCCACCCGGGCTCAGCTGCGCCGGCTGCTCGAGCGCAGCGAGGGCGACGATGAGAATGCGGCCGCCGCCCGCGCCGAGCTGGAGGACCGGTTCGCCGGTCCGCTCGAGTTCGGCACGGCCGGGCTGCGCGGCGCCGTGGGCGCGGGACCGCACCGGATGAACCGGGCCGTGGTGCGCCGCGCCGCGGCCGGGCTCGCCGCCTATCTCGCCGAGATCGTCGGCAGGGCTGACCCGGGCGGCAGCCCGTTCACCGTCGTCATCGGGTACGACGCCCGGCACGGGTCTGCCGACTTCGCGCGGGACACGGCGGCGGTCGTCACCGCCGCGGGCGGCCGGGCGCTGCTGCTGCCGGAGCACGGCCCGACGCCGCTGCTCGCGTTCGCGTTGCGGCACCTCGACGCCGACGCCGGGGTGATGGTCACGGCCTCGCACAACCCGCCGCAGGACAACGGGTACAAGGTTTACCTGGGCGGCCGCGTCGCGACCGGCCCGGCGCGGGGCGTGCAGATCGTCGCGCCGCAGGACGGCGAGATCGCCGCGCGCATCGCCGCGGCTCCCCCGGCCACGCAGGTGCCGACGGCCGAGGGGTGGGAGATACTCGGCCCGGAGGTCCGCGAGGCCTACCTGCAGCGGTTGGTCTCCCTCGTCCCGACGCGGCACACCCGCTCGATCCGGATTGTGACGACCGCGCTGCACGGCGTCGGCGGGACAACGCTGCACGAGGCGCTGAGCCGGGCCGGGTTCACCGACCTCCACGCGGTGGCGGAGCAGGCCGAGCCGGACCCGGACTTCCCCACCGTGGCGTTCCCCAACCCCGAGGAAGACGGCGCACTCGACCTCGCTCTGGCCCGCGCCCGCGCCGTCCGGGCCGACCTGGTGCTGGCGAACGACCCGGATGCGGACCGCTGCTCGGTCGCCGTGCCCGACACGACGGCCGACGGCGGGTGGCGTCAGCTCACCGGCGATGAGATCGGCGTCCTGCTCGGGGATCAGGCCGCTGCCACGGCCGCCTACGGGGAGCAGTTCGGCAGCGGGACGGTGCTCGCCTCGTCGGTGGTCTCCTCACGGATGCTGGAACGGATCGCCCATGCGCACGGTGTGCGGCACCGCACCACTCTCACCGGGTTCAAGTGGATCGCCCGGGTCGAGGACCTGGCGTTCGGCTACGAGGAGGCGATCGGCTACTGCGTCGACCCGGAGGCGGTGCGGGACAAGGACGGCATCTCCGCGGCGCTGCGGCTGGCTTATCTGACGGCGCAGCTGCGTGACCGCGGGCAGGATCTGCTCGGCGCGCTCGACGAGCTCGCCGAGCGGCACGGGGTGCACGCGACGTCCCAGGTCTCCGTGCGGGTGCGGGACCTCGGCCTGATCACCGCGGCGATGACCCGCCTGCGACAGGAACCCCCCGCCGCCCTGGCCGGGACCGCGGTGGTCGCAACGACCGATCTGTCCGGCGGGGGGGACCTGCCGCCGACCGATGCGCTGATCCTGCTCACGGAGGCCGGCGACCGCGTCGTGGTGCGCCCGTCGGGCACCGAGCCGAAGCTCAAGTGCTACCTCGAGGTCGTCGAGCGGCCCGAACCGGACGTCCACGTGGCCCGGCACCGGGCCGCCGTGCGCATGACGTCGTTGCGCGCCGCGGTAGAGGACATGCTCGACATGCCCCAGCCCTGACGGCGGACCGTCAGGGGGCCGGGTAGTCCGTCTCCTCGTCCTCGTCCTCGTCCTCGTCCTCGTCCTCGTCGAGATCGTCGTCGGCGAGGTCGGGAACCTCGTCGAGCTGCTCGGCGACGTCCGCGGCATCGGCCTCACGGGTCGCCGAGATGACCTCAGGCTCGGGCTCGTACTCCTCGGGGACGGGGGCGCCGTCTGCGTGGTGCTCCTCCCCCACGACCTCGGGATCGAGCTCGATGGCAGTGGGTTCCGGCTGTGCGGCTGGTTCGCTCACGGCTCCTCCTTCCCTCACGGCACCTGTCCAGCGTGCCGTCCGCCCGTGGCAGGCGCAACCGACGGCGACCCGGCGCCGGTGCGGGGCAGCAGCACCCAGCACACGTGCGGCCAGCCACCGAGCGCCGGATGGGGATCCCTGCGGCCCAGAAGGTCGGCGACCGGCACCTGGTGGACCCGACCGCCCGAGGGCTCGAACAGGTGCAGCACCGGGTTGCCGGAGGTGTCGTGCCCACGGTGGGGTGCCCCGTCGGGTGGCGGGACGGCGAGGACGACGTGCCGTGGGGGCGCGCTGGTGAGCCCGTGGGCGAGGTCGCCGCCGGTGTACAGCGGCACCGGTGTGCCGGCCAGCGTGGCCGTATGCACGGCCGCCAGCAGGGAGGCGGCGGCGGGCGCGGTGTCGTCGATCGGTAGATGGTGGTACCGCACACCCGGGAACCGCGCCTCGCGCGCGGCGGTCCACGGCGGCGTCCCCAGCGCGGCCGGCCAGGGCAGCAGGCACAGGGCCCGGGCGCTGGTGCGGCGGTGCACATGGCGTTGTGCGGCGGCGAGCCGGTCCACGGCGGTCCGCAGGCCTGGCGCCACGGCGAGGCCGGTGCCGTCCTCGCGGGGGATCTCCGGCGGCATCCGGTGCGGCAGGAGGCCCGCAGGCAGCTCGCCGGTCTCCAGCCATCGGGCGAGCACCGGGTCGCCGGTGGCCGCGAGCATGAGCAGCACCGTCGAGCCGCAGGACGCGCCGTCGACCTGCACCACCCGTGCGCCGCCGAGCACCACGGGCTGCGGCGGCACGGTCGTCGCCGGATGACGGCGAAGCCTGCCCCGGTGGCGGCCCATGGCTGCGGCAACCGGTCCGGACCCTCCGGCGGAGGACTCCGCCGTCGGACCGGCGCCGGTCACCGGGCGGGCGAGCGGCGCGAGGAGCGCCCCGACGGAGAGGCGACGCAGCAGATCCATTCCGACAGGGTGCCGGAGCGGTGGGTCGTGGTGCTACCCGACCCGCTCGAGGACGACGGCGGACGCCGGCGCGGCGGCACCGTCCGAGTCGAGGCGAACAGCTCCGTCCAGCGCCTGCCTGGCGCGGTCGAACCGCTCCGGGGTGGCGGTGTGCAGGGTGAGCAGGGGGTCACCGGCCCGGACCCGCTCGCCGGGCCGGGCGTGGATCTCGATGCCGGCGACGGCCTGGACCGGGTCCTCCTTGCGGGCGCGCCCGGCGCCCAGCCGCCAGGCCGCGATCCCGACGGCGTAGGCGTCCATCTCGGTGATCACGCCGTCCATCTCGGCGGTGAGGGCCTCGGTGTGCTCGGCGACCGGCAGTGGCGCGGCGGGGTCGCCGCCCTGGGCCTCGATCATGCGGCGCCAGCTGTCCATGGCGCGGCCGTCGGCGAGCGCATCGGCCGGGTCGACGTCCTCACGTCCGGCGGCGGACAGCATCTCGCGGGCCAGCGCGAGGGTGAGGTCGACGACGTCGTCCGGTCCGCCACCGGCGAGGACCTCGAGGGACTCCCGGACCTCGAGCGCGTTGCCGACCGTGCGGCCGAGCGGCACCGACATGTTCGTGATCAGCGCCGTCGTCCGCACGCCGGCGTCCGTGCCGAGAGCGACCATGGTGGAGGCAAGCTCGCGGGCTCCGTCCAGTTCTTTCATGAAGGCACCGGAGCCCACCTTGACGTCGAGGACGAGCGCCCCGGTCCCCTCCGCGATCTTCTTCGACATGATCGAGGAGGCGAGCAGCGGGATGGATTCGACGGTGCCGGTGGTGTCCCGCAGTGCGTAGAGCTTGCGATCGGCCGGCGCCAGGCCGGAACCGGCCGCACAGATGACGGCGCCGACGTCCTCGAGCTGGGCGAGCATCTCGGCGTTGCTCAGGGCCGCACGCCAGCCGGGGATCGCCTCGAGCTTGTCGAGGGTGCCGCCGGTGTGGCCGAGGCCGCGGCCGGACAGCTGAGGCACCGCGACGTCGAACGACGCGACCAGCGGCGCCAGGGGCAGGGTGATCTTGTCGCCGACGCCGCCGGTGGAGTGTTTGTCCACGGTCGGCCGGGACAGCGACGAGAAGTCCATGCGCTCGCCGGAGTCGATCATCGCCGTCGTCCACTGCGCGATCTCCTCGCGGTCCATTCCGTTCAGCACGATCGCCATGGCCAGCGCACTCATCTGCTCCTCGGCGACGACGCCGCGGGTGTAGGCGTCGACGACCCACGCGATCATCTCCGGCGTCAGCCGCCGGCCGTCCCGCTTCGCGCGGATCACGTCCACCGCGTCGTGCGGCTCGCGCATCACGGCACCTCCTTCTCCGGCTCCTGCAGTCCGTCCGCTCGCTCCGGGCCGTCCAGCCGGTCCGGCCCGAACGCCTCCGGCAGCACGTCCGACATCCGCCGCACACCACCGGGCAGCTTGACCTCGAGGTCGGGCCCGCCATGTTCGAACAGGAGCTGGCGGCAGCGCCCGCATGGGCTGGTCAACTCGCCCGCACCGTCCACGCACAGGAAGGCCACGAGCCGGCCGCCACCGCTGCGGACCAGCTCGGAGACGAGGCCGCACTCCGCGCAGAGCGTCACGCCGTAGGCGGCGTTCTCGACGTTGCAGCCAGAGACGGTGCGTCCGTCGGTGACGAGGGCGGCCGCGCCGACCTGGTAGCCGGAGTAGGGCGCGTACGCGGTCCGCATCGCCTCGACCGCGAGGTCATGCAGATCCGTCCAGACAGCGGGGTCGGTCATCGGTTCGGCGGACATACCCCCACCTTGCCGCATCCCACGGTGGTGGACGTCAACCGCCCGGACCGGGCACCGGCCAGGACCCCGATCACTTGACGTACGGCACGTTCTCGGCGGCCGGCGGGCGCACCCGGCCCACGAAACCGGCGACGGCGAGGATGGTGACGGCGTAGGGCAGCATCAGCAGCAGGTCCGAGGAGATGCCCGCCCCGGCACCGGAGAGCATGTTGACCAGGCTGCGGGCGAAGCCGAACATCAGCGCCGCGGCGACCGCGCCCTTCGGGCTCCACCGGCCCAGGATCATCGCCGCGAGCGCGATGTACCCCTGTCCGGCCGACATCTCGCGGCCGAAGGCCAGACCCGAGCCCACGGTGAAGAACGCTCCGCCGAGACCTGCGACGGCGCCACCGATGACGGTGTTGACCACCCGGGTCCGCTCGACCTTGATGCCGACCGTGTCCGCGGCCTTCGGGTGCTCCCCGACGGCGCGGGTACGCAGGCCCCAGCGGCTGCGGAAGAGGAGGATGTGGGCCGCGATGACGGCCGCGTACATCAGGTAGACCAGCAGGGACTGCCGGAACAGGACCGGGCCGATGACGGGGATGTACGCCAGGCCGGGGATCGGGATGTCCGGCATGGACTGGCGCGCGTTGAGGACCGCCGAGTTCTCCGTGAGCACGGTGGAGAAGAGGAAGCTCGTCAGACCCACCACGAGCACGTTGAGGACAACGCCCACGATGATCTGATCGACCCAGTAGCGCACGGCGAAGAACGCCAGCAGGCCGCCGACGAGCGCCCCGGCGATCGGCGCCGCCGCCATCCCCAGGTAGGCGCTCGCCGTCAGGGATCCGACGACGGCGGCGAGGAAGGCCCCCGCCAAGAGCTGCCCCTCGATGGCGATGTTGATGACGCCCGAACGCTCGCAGATGACGCCGGACATCGCCCCGAACACCAGTGGCACGGACAGGGCGAGCGCGCCGGCCAGGAGGGTGGTCAACGGGATGAGTGTGGTGCGGCCGGCTCCCACCCAGGTCAGGAACGCGAGGACGAACGCGATGCCGAAAGCGGCGGGGACCCACCAGCCGATCGGCGCCCGGCGCAGCGCGCGGCGCACGGCGACGGCCGTGGCGGCAGCCATGACGGCCAGCAGTACGAGGTTGGTCGCCAGTGCGGGCAGCGAGACGTCGGGGATCTCGAAGAAGTCTCCGGCGCGGGAGATGCGGAACGTCGTCGCTCCGTCGCCGACGCGCAGGAACGCGAGCGCGACGAGGGTGAAGACGGCATAGATGATCGGCCAGCGCCAGGAGACCGGCGCCAGGGCCCGCTCCTCGGCGCGGGGCCCGGTGGCCACGGCGGCGCTCACGCCGTCACCTCCGTGGTCGCGGCGCCCGCTCGGCGGCGAGGGCGCGCGTCCGGGCTGGGCAAACGGAAGACGGACCGGACGAGCGGCGGGGCGGCGATGAGCAGGACGATGATCGACTGAACGACGAGGATGATGTCGATCGAGGTCTCCGACTGCATGAGCACTCCTCCTGCGCGCAAGGCACCGAACAGGACGCCGGCGAGGAAGGTGCCGACGGGCTTCGACCGGCCGAGCAGGGCGACGGTGATGGCGTCGAAGCCGTAGCTCGCTGCGACGCCGCCGGTGAGCACGTGCTCGGTGCCGAGAACCTGGGCCGAACCGGCGAGGCCGCACAGAGCGCCGGAGACCACCATGGTGAGGATGACGACGCGGTCCACCGAGATGCCGGCGGTGCGGGCCGCGTGCGGATTCGCACCGGCGGCACGGATCTCGAACCCGGTGGTGGACCGGTCGAGCAGCCACCACACCGCACCGGTGGCGAGGATGGCCAGCAGGAACCCGGCGTGCAGCCGGAACGGCGCCTCGAGCAGGAGCGGGTACGCGGCGGTCTCGGTGGGGATCTGCGGCGAGATCGGGTTGGGTGAGCCCGGTACCCGGAAGGCCTGCGTGGTCAGCAGGTAGGCGACGAGGTAGAGCCCGATGTTGTTGAGCATGATCGTGACGATGACCTCGTTGGCCCCGGTCTTGGCCTTGAGGACACCGGCGATGCCCGCCCAGATGGCGCCGCCGAGGGCGGCCCCGAGCGCCGCGAGTGTCACGTGCAGCACCACCGGCAGGTCGGCACTGAACCCGATGAACGCGCCGAAGACGGCACCGAGGATGATCTGGCCTTGGCCACCGATGTTGAGCAGCCCGGCACGGAAGGCGACAGCGAGGCCGAGCCCGGCGAGGATCAACGGGGTCGCGAAGGTCAGCGTCTCGGTGACCGGCCGGATCGCCCGGGTGGGGCTGTCCGCGCGGAAGTCGTAGACGGCGCCGCGGAACAGTGCCTCGTAGGCGGCGTACACCGCGTTCCAGACGGCCTCGAGGGTGTCGGCGGGACGGGCGAAGAAGTAGCCGGCCGCCTCCTGGACGTCGGAGTCGGCGACGGCGATGAGGACGGCGCCGGCGAGCAGGGCGAGGACGATCGCCAGCAGCGAGACGAGCCAGGAGCCGGACAGGATCTCGCGCAGCAGCTCGCGGGTGCGGGTCTCGATCGGTCCGTCCTGCGGGCCCGCGGCCGGCGTGCCGCCGGTCCGGGCGGTGGCCCCCTCGGGCCGGTCTGCGGGGTCGCCGGGCTCGGTCGCCGGGCGGGGGGTCTCATCGCTCACTGCGGCCTCACGGGATGTCGTGGTGGTCGGCGACGGCGTCGGCCTCACCCAGCGTGGTCCGGTGGGTCGCCGCCTGGGTGCGGGCTTCGTCGAGTGGCACGCCGGCCATCATCAGGCCGAGCACGTCGCGGTCGGTGTCCGCAGGGACGACGCCGACGACGCGGCCGCGGTACATCACTGCGACCCTGTCGGCGAGGGCGTAGACCTCGTCCAGCTCGGTGGAGACGATGAGCACGGGGGTGCCGTTGTCCCGTTCGGCGACGAGTCGCTTGTGCATGAACTCGATGGAGCCGACGTCGACGCCGCGGGTGGGCTGGGAGGCCACCAGGGCGCGCAGCGGACGGGACATCTCCCGGGCGATGACGACCTTCTGCTGGTTGCCGCCGGAGAGGGTGGAGATCGGGTCCGCCGGCGAGCCGAGCCGGATGTCGAACTCCGCGACGAGCTCGTCGGCGTTGCGGCGCACGGCCGCCGGGCTCATGGCCACGCCGGAGGCGAACGGCGGCCGATCGTACTGGTCGAGCACGAGGTTCTCGGCGACCGAGAACGAGGAGATGACGCCGTCGGTGCTGCGGTCCTCGGGGACGAAGCCGAGCCCCGCGCGCAACCGCTGTTTGACCGTGCGGCCGATCAGTTCCTGCCCGTCGAGCCGGATGGAGCCGGTGACCGGTTCGGTCAGGCCGAGGATGGTCTCGGTCAGTTCGGTCTGCCCGTTGCCCTGGACCCCGGCCACGGCCATGATCTCGCCACGGCGCACGCTGAGGTCGACATGATCGACCACGACCGTGCCGGCCGGGTCGAGCACGGTCAGGTCGGTGACGACGAAGGCGTCGGCTCCGGCGTCGGTCGTGTCCGTGAGGGCGCCCTTGTCGACGGAGAGCTGGACCTCGCGGCCGACCATGAGGGAGGCGAACTCGCCCTCGGAGGTCTCCGGCCCGGCCTCCCCGACCACGGCGCCGCGGCGGATGACCGTGACGCGGTCGGCGATCGCGCGCACCTCGCGCAGCTTGTGGGTGATGAAGACGATCGAGGTGCCGGCCGACTTGAGCTCGCGCATGATCTGGATGAGCTCGTCGGTCTCCTGCGGGGTGAGCACCGCTGTCGGCTCGTCGAGGATGAGCACCCGGGCCTCCCGCGAGAGGGCCTTGATGATCTCGACGCGTTGCTGAGCGCCGACCGGCAGGTCCTCGACGACGGCGTCGGGGTCGATGTCGAAGCCGAACCGGTCGGAGATCTCGGTGACCCGGCGGCGCGCCTCCTCCAGATCGAGCATGCCCGCGCGCCCGGTGGGCTCGTAGCCCAGGGCGAGGGACTCGGCCACGGTGAAGACGGGGACGAGCATGAAGTGCTGGTGCACCATGCCGATGCCGGCGGCGACCGCGTCGCCCGGCCCCTGGAAGGCGACCGGTTCGTCGTCGAGCAGGATCTCGCCGTCGTCCGGTTGGTACAGGCCGTAGAGGACGTTCATCAGCGTGCTCTTGCCGGCCCCGTTCTCGCCGAGCAGGGCGTGGATCTCGCCCGGGTGGACGACGAGGTCGATGTGGTCGTTCGCGACCAGGGATCCGAAGGTCTTCGTGATTCCCCGCAGTTCCAGCTTCATGTGGTCGTCTCCGGTCTCCGACGCGACTCCGACTCCACTCGGGCGCCAACGTACCCGAGCGCGGCACGGCCCGGTCCCGGGCTGGACCGGGCCGTCGCTGCGGGTCGGGCCCGCAGCGCGCGAGGTCAGGGGGCGTTCGGGGTCTCGACCTCGAGCTCACCGGAGATGATCTGCTCCCGCAGCTCGTCGACGGTGTCCTTGACCTCCTGCGGCACCTCGTCCTCGAAGTCGTGGAACGGGGCGAGGCCGACGCCGTCGTTCTCGAGCGTGCCGACGTACGGCTCGGCGGTGAAGCCGTCCTCCACGGCCTGGCCGATGGTGTCCTGCACCGCGGGGCCGATCCGCTTCATCACCGAGGTGAGCACGATGTCGCCGTAGTCGCTGGACTCGTACCAGTCGGAGTCGACGCCGATGATGCGCACGCCGTCGGCCTCCGCGGCGGCCGCGGCGGCGCCGAGGCCGACCGGCCCGGCGACCGGCATGATGGTGTCCGCGCCCTGGGCGATGAACTGCTCGGCCTGCTGTTGACCGTTCGCCTGATTCTCGAAGTCACCGGTGAAGGCGCCCTGCTGGGCCTCCTTGTCCCAGCCGAGGAGCTGGACGTCACCGTCGTTCTCGTCGTTGTAGTACGTGACGCCGTCGGCGAAGCCGTCCATGAAGATCGCCACCGAAGGGATCTGCTGCCCACCGAACGTGGCGACAGTGCCGGACTCGGTGGTCGCGGCGGCGACGTAGCCCGCCAGGAAGGCGGCCTCGGCCGTGTTGAACAGGATGGGCTTGGCGTTGTCGAGCTCGACCGGGTTGAAGTCGGCGTCGGTGAACCCCGAGTCGATGAGCGCGAAGTGCCGGTCCGGGTTCTCCTCGGCCGCCGTCTGGATCGCGTCCTCGAGCAGGTAGCCGACACCGAAGGTGAGGTTGCAGCCCTGCTGGACCATGGAGTCGACGTTCGGCCCGAACTCGGACTCCGACTGCGACTCAGCGGTCTCCTCGTTGATCCCGAGCTCGTCGACGGCGGCCGTCAGGCCCTCGTGCGCGGACTGGTTGAAGGAGCGGTCGTCCCAGCCGCCGGCGTCGGAGACCAGGCACGCCGTGAAGTCCGCGGCGCCGCCGGCCTCACCGCCGCCACCCCCGCCGTTCTCCTCGTCCTCGGGGGCGGCGCCGCAGGCGGCGAGTGCGAGGGCGGCGGTGGCGGTCACCGCCGACGCGACAATGCTCTTCTTCACGGATGTCTCCATTGGTCGATGGCCGAGGGCCGTGGGCTCGCACGCACCCGTCCGGATCTCGCGGACGGATGACAGAGGGACAGTATGCCGCTCCGCGGCCGGAGTGAAGAGCCGCTGAACAGGCGGCGACGAGAAGCGTTACCGAACTGTTCCCGGGCAGAAACGTGCGCGCCTCGGGCGTCTCGGCTCAGGCCGGTCCGGCCACCTCGTGGTCGGCCGCGAGCAGGGCCGTGCGGGCGAGCACCCGTGCTCCGAGCCCGATGGCACGCTCGTCGAAGACGATGTCGCCGCGGTGCAGGTCGTACGCGGGCCCGCCCGGGGTGCGGGTGCCGAGCCGAACCAGCGCACCGGGCAGGTGGGTGAGGTACCAGGCGAAGTCCTCACCACCGAGGGACTGCTCGGTCAGTTCGACGGCGTCGGCGCCCAGGACGTCCTTGACGGCTGCGTCCGCCACGCGCACCGCTCGTTCGTCGTTGACCACCGGTGGGATGCCTCGCACGTAGGAGACCTCGGTCTCCACGGCGTACGGGGCGGCGATCTGCTGCGCGGCCTGCTCGACGATGCGGCCGAGGCGTTCCCACTCGCGTGAGTCGAGGCAGCGGATCGTGCCGGTCAGGGTGCCCGAGGCGGGGATGGCGTTCGGCGCCTTGCCGGCATGGACGGCGCCCCAGGTGAGGTTGACCCCGGAGCGGGGATCGGTGCGGCGTCCGAGCACGGCGGGCAGCCCCGTCGCGAGCTGCGACAACGCGTAGACGACGTCGCCGGTCAGGTGCGGCCGCGAGGTGTGTCCGCCCTCCGAGGTCACCATGAGCGTGACCGTGTCAGAGGCGGCGGTGATCGGGCCGATCCGCGAACCGACCCGGCCCACCTCGACCTTCGGGTCGCAGTGCAGGGCGAAGATCTGGTGCACCCCGTCCAGGCCGCCCTGGTCGATGACGGCCTGCGCCCCGCCGGGCTGGATCTCCTCGGCTGGTTGGAAGAGGCAACGCACCCCGACCGGCAGCTCGCCGGCGTCGTCGAGCTGTTTCAACGCCAGGGCCGCGCCTAGGAGGGCCGTGGTGTGGATGTCGTGTCCGCAAGCGTGGGCGCATCCCTCCCGCTCGGACGCGAACGCCAACCCGCTGGTCTCCGGCACGGGTAGAGCGTCGAGGTCGGCACGCAGCGCGACGCGGCGCAGGCCGGGGGCGCGCCGGTCCGCGCCGATGTCGACGACGAGGCCGGTGGGATCGAGCGGGCGGGGCTCCAGGCCGGCCTCGGTGAGGATCCGCCGCAGGTAGGTCGTCGTCTCGTGCTCGCGCCAGGCCACCTCGGGATGGGCGTGGATGTGCCGTCGGGTCTCGATGAGTCTGGGCTCGAGGGCGGCGACGAGGGCGGTGACGCGTTGCGCGGTGGGCGAGTCGACGGGGACGGCAGGCACGGTGCCGACCTTAACGCTCAGCGCAGGTGCTCACGCTCCGGGCCGAGGTGCTCGACGACGCTCTTGACGCGCTGGGCGTGCTCACGGGTGGTGACCAGAAGAGCGTCGGGTGTGTCGACGACGACGAGATCCGGTGCGCCGAGCACCGCGACCGTCCGGCCCGAGCCGGGGACCACGACGGTGCCGGACGCGTCAAGGGCCAGCACGTCCCCGTCGCCGAGGACGTGCAGCCCGTCCTCGCGCGCGGGTAGCAGCGCGCCGAGCCCGTCGAAGTCGCCGACGTCGTCCCAGCCCATCGCCGCGGGGACGACGGCGACACCGCCCTGGGCGGCGACGGGTTCGGCGATGGCGTGGTCGATGGCGATCTTCTCCAGGTCCGGCCAGACGCGTTCGAGGGCCTCCTGGCGCGCGTGGGTGTCCCAGGCGTCGGCGATCCGAGCGACCCCGGCCGCCAGGTCGGGCTTCTGCTCGGCGAGGTGGCCGAGCAGGATGTCCGCGCGGACCACGAACATGCCGGCGTTCCACCGGTACTCGCCGGTGGCGAGGTAGCCGGCCGCGGTCGCGGCGTCCGGCTTCTCGGTGAAGGCGAGGACGTGCCGGGCGGTCGGTGCCGTGGCGGGCGCGTCCGCGACGGGGGTGCCGGCGTGGATGTACCCGAACGCCGTCGAGGGGTGGTCGGCCTCGATGCCGATGGTGACCACGTAGCCGCTCCGGGCGACGGCGACGGCCTCGCGGACGGCGGACTCGAACGCCGCCGGGTCGGTGATGGCGTGATCGGCCGCGAAGGAGCCGACCACAACGTCGCCGTGCCGGCGCCGGATCACGGCGGCCGCGAGCGCGATCGCGGCCATCGAGTCGCGCGGGCTGGGCTCGGCCAGCAGGTTCTCCGCGCCGAGCTCGGGTAGCTGGTCGAGGACGGCAGCGGCGTGCGCCCGGCCGGTGACGACGGCGAGGCTGCCGCCGTCGGTCAGGGGCCGGAGCCGGTCGTAGGTCTGCTGGATGAGGGTGCGGCCGGAGCCGGTGAGATCGTGCAGGAACTTCGGGGCGTCGCGGCGGGACAGCGGCCACAGTCGGGTGCCGGCACCACCGGCGGGGACGATGGCGTGCAGGGGCTCCGGGTGCGGCATAGCCCGCACCCTAGGGGGTCCGTGTGTCGCCCAGGTGACATCGCCACGGGGCCGAGTGGAATCGTGCGGCGCCGGCTCACTCCCGGCGGGCGCCGGCGGCGTAGGCCTCCTTGGTGCGCTCCAGGCGCCGTTCGAGCCGGGCGATCCGGCGGCGCTGCCACCAGCCGATCAGCCCGTGGCGGTACGGCTCGGGTTCGGGCTCGTCCACATCCTCCTCGCCGTTGGCCGGCACGATCGCACCGGTCAGCGGTTGGTAGTCCCACTCCTGCGTTCGCGGGTCGGACTCGGTGACGTAGTTCGGGCTCTCGTACAGGTGGACCGCCTCCGGGCTCTCCGGCTTCTCCGGCGCCGGCGGGTTCGCGGTGAACGCGGCGACGAGCAGGGCCAGGCGGGCCGCGAGGTTGAGCCACAGGATGATGGTGACCAGGGCGGCGAAGGAGGCGAGGACCGGATCGTCGACGGCACCGACCAACGAGGTGCCGGCGAAGCGCATCACGCCGGCCCCCACGGCGCCGACGAGCGCGCCGAGGAACAGGTCCTGACGCGGCGGACGGGCGCCTGCGACGAACCGGAACACCATGACGTAGACCAGCCAGTCCACCACCAGCGCGGCGGCGAGCCCGGCGAGCCGGATCCCGAGGCTGCCCACGGAACCGTCGATCCCGAGCCACTCGAGCACCTCTCCCGCGAGCGTGCCCGCCACCGTCCCGAGGACGGCGGAGAGCAGGATCCCGGTGGCCAGGACCACGTAGCCGACCAGGTCACGCGCCTTGCTGACGAGGAAGTTCTCCGGGGGCGCCACGATGCCGAACATGGCGCGCAGCGAGTTCTTCAGCGCGGCCATGACCGTCGTCGCGGTCCAGATGAGCACCAGGATCGAGATGATCGTCGGGGCGTTCCACGCGGTGTCCTGGACCAGGGCGTCGGGAGAGACGATGCCGTCGGACCCGTCGGTGGCCAGCAGACCCGGCAGTGCGGTGTCGATCCCGTCGAAGACCGTCTGGCGTGCCGCGTCATTGCCGCCGAGCAGCGCCATGAACACCGAGATCGCGATCGTCAACGCCGCCGAGATGGAGAACAGCCCCGAATAGGCGATCCCACCGGCGAGCAGCCCGCCGCGGGCGATCGAGTAGCGCTGCACCGCCCGGACCACCCGGGTCTGCACGGCCCATGCGATCAGCTTCTTCAGACGCGCCACCATGCTCTCCCGCGTTCCCCCCTCGCTCGCCGGCATGCCCCGAGGGTAGTGGTGAGCCGCCTGCGGTCCAGCGACGGCCCGACGACGGCGCGCCCGCCCGTTCCTGCCGGCTCGACGGCGCAAACACCTCAGGCGGTTCCGCCGCCCGCGGGCAGCGTGGAGGAGGCCGACAGGACCAACCGCACCACGGTGCGCCAGACGCCGTCGTCTCCGTGTTCGTACAGACGCATGCTGCCCTGGGCGTAGGTCGCCTCGAAGTCCTGCACGAGCTCGGCCGCGCGGTCCAGGACGGCGTCGTCGAGATCATGCGCCACGGTCACGTGCGGGTGGTACGGGAAGCGCAGCTCCTGCGCGAGCGGCCCCCGCCGCACCGCGTCCTGCAGTGCGGCGCACTCGTCCCAGCCGCGCACCAGGTTGACGAAGACCACGGGGCTGACCGGCCGGAACGTCCCCGCCCCCTTCAATCCCATGACGAACGGCGCGAACGAACCCGCCACCTCGGCCAGATGGTCGGTCACCTCGGGCATCCGGTCCCTGTCGAGGACCGTCGGGCCGAGCAACGTCACGTGCGGCGGGATCGCCCGCGCCAGCGGGTCACCGACCTCGGCGCGCACCGAGCTGAGCACCGTCGAGTAGGGCGGCGGGATCTGCAGGGCCACCCCGATACGGACCTGGCCCGGCCGGCGTTCCGGCAGGTGCACTCGCTCCTCACCCCCTGCGGCGAACCGCGACGAGACGGCACCGCTCCCCCGGCAGGGTCGCTCCGCGCCGACGCACGCACCACATCCTTCCAGCACCCGGCGCCGCCGCGCACCGCCGGACGAGACGCGCCTGGCGCGCGGCGGCGCTCCCCGGGCGGGGCGAATGGGCGGCGCCGCGGACTCTGACATCATCGGCGTCATGCCGAACGACGTCCCCGTGCCCGCGAACCTGCGAGACCTGAACGTCCGGACCGCCTGGAACGACGCCGGCGGTGCCGCCCGGGCACGCGAGCTGTTCACCACCAGCTTCGGGGGTGTGCCCGAGGGAGTCTGGGCGGCCCCGGGACGGGTGAACATCGTCGGTGAGCACACCGACTACAACGGCGGCCTGGCACTGCCCATCGCGCTACCCCACCGAACGTTTGTCGCCGTCTCCCCGCGGACGGACCGCGTGCTGCGGCTGGTCAGCTCGGTGGCCGACGGGGTCGTCGAGGTCGACCTCGACGCCGTCGGGCCGGCCGGTACGCCCGCGGAGGTCCGCGGTTGGCCTTCCTACGTCGCGGGGGTCGGCTGGGCGTTGGAGCAGGCGGGACTGGCCTCCGCCCTGCCGGGACTCGATGTCGCCGTCGTCTCGTGCGTGCCCACGGGATCCGGACTGAGCTCCTCCGCCGCGCTGGAGTGCTCCGTGGCCGTCGCGTGGGACGAGCTGGCCGGCCTGGGCCTCGCCGGCCGGGCGGCCGCTCCGTCGGACCCGGGCCGCTCGCGGCTGGTCGAGGCCTGTGTGCGGGCGGAGAACGACATCGCCGGCGCGCCCACGGGCGGGATGGATCAGGCGGCGTCGTTGCGGGCACGCGCGGGGCACGCGTTGCTGCTGGACTGCCGGGACGGCGGCGCTGAGCACGTACCGTTCGACCTCGCCGCCTCCGGCCTCGAGCTGCTGGTCATCGATACCCGGGCCGAGCACAGCCACGCCGGCGGCGAGTACGGGCAGCGACGCGCCACCTGCGAGGCGGCGGTCCGCCTGCTCGCAGCGCCGGACCTGCGGGCGGTGGCCGACGCGACGAGGGCCGGGCAGACAAGCCTCGAGGACGTCCTGCCTCGGCTCGCCGACGACGAGCAACGCCGCCGCGTGCGGCACGTGGTGACCGAGATCGACCGGGTCCGCGCGCTCGTGCACCTGCTGCGCGATGAGTCGGACGACCGGTTGCGCGGGCGATCGCTCGACGAGGCCGGCCGGTTGCTGAACGCCTCGCACGACTCCCTGCGCGAGGACTACGAGGTCTCCTCGCCCGAGCTCGATCTCGCGGTCGAGACCGCTCGTCGGACCGGTGCGCACGGCGCCCGGATGACCGGGGGCGGATTCGGCGGCTCGGCCATCGCGCTCGTCGACGACGACGCCGTCGAGACGGTGATCCGGGCCGTCGACGACGCGTTCGATGGCGCCGGCCTGCGGGCGCCCGGGTTCCTCCGCGCCGTCGCCTCGCCCCCCGCCGGCCGCGTCGGATGACACCGGCGCTGCGCCGCCTCCCGACCGGGCCCGCTCAGCCGCGGAAGACGAACAGTTCGAAGCCGACGGCGCGCTCGGCGTCGAAGCCCTCGAGCGGCGCCGTCGCCCAGCCGATCTGCCGGGCCGCCTGCTCGTGGACCGGCGTCGACGGATCGAGCACCTCGAGGTATCGCCGGTGGGCCGCCAGTGACGCCACCGCCCGGTCTACTGCCGCGGTGACGTCGACGGCGTGGGTCGGGGTCGGGGTCGCGACGGCCGCCCAGCGGGCGGTCCAGGGGTCGAGGTCGGCCAGCTCCGGGAAGATCCACTCGTTGCCGGCATCGGCGACGGCGTCGAGCGTGGCACGGCCGAGCGCGCGGTGGTCGGCGCTGTTCAGGTAGCCGGTGGCCCAGGTCTCGCCGAAGTGGCCGGTGACGACGAGGTCCGGGCGGTGCCGGCGGATCGCCGCGGCGATGTCCCGCCGCAGGCCCAGGCCTTCGTCGAGCCGTCCGTCCGGGTGCCCGAGGAATTCGACCTCGCGCACGCCGACGATCGCGGCGGACGCCCGTTCCTCGTCCTCGCGCAGCGGACCCGACTCCGCGGGCGGGAGACCGGCGATGCCGGCCTCCCCGCTGGTGGCGAGGACATAGCGCACGTCCTTGCCCTCGTCGGTCCAGATGGCGACGGCCGCCGCGATCCCGTACTCGATGTCGTCGGGGTGCGCGGCCACGACCAGGACGCGCTCGAACTCCCGCGGAAGGTGCTCCATACCGCGACGCTACCGAGGGCCGCGCCACCCGGTCAGCCGGCGCACAGAACTGACTACTCGCGGGAGTGACCGGGCGCGGAACTGACGACTCGCCGGTCGGGGCGCCTCGCCCGGCGAGGACGGCTCGCTACAGGTCGAAGTCGACGACCACCGGGGCGTGGTCGGAGAACCGCCGGTCGTACGACGGCGCCCGGTCGACGGCGGCCGAGGTCGCCCGATCGGCCAGTTCGGGCGTGGCCAGCTGGTAGTCGATGCGCCAGCCGGAGTCGTTGTCGAACGCCTTGCCCCGCCAGGACCACCACGTGTAAGGCCCGTCGATGTCCCCGGCGAGCCGGCGGCCCAGGTCGACCCACCCGAGCTCACCGAACCAGCGCTCGAGGTAGGCGATCTCAGCGTCGAGGACGCCCGAGTTCTTGTTGTGGTTGCCCTTCCAGTTCTTGATGTCCGGCGGCCGGTGCACCACGTTGATGTCCCCGCCGACGACCACGTCCCGCTCTCCGGCGGCCGCCTGCTCGGCGAGCTCGGACAGCCGGGCGGTGACCTTGTCCAGGTGGGCGTACTTGCGCTCCATGGACTCCGGCTTGGTCGCCGTCCCGGAGTGCAGGTAGACGGAGACGGCGGTCAGCGGCCGATCCCGGTCCGGCTGGTCGAGGTCCATCTCGACCCATCGGCCGCTGTCGTGCGGTGGCTCGGGGATACCGTTGCAGAGACCGACGCGCACCGCGGTCGCCGGCCGGCGGCTGGCCACGGCCACGCCCGCGCGGCCTTTGATCTCGCAGGCACCGTGCGCCGTCGTCCACTCGTGACCGAGCTGGTCCTCGAGGATCTCGTCGGTGGCACGGATCTCCTGGAGCAGGAGGACGTCGGGCCGGCGTGTCTCGAGCCACTCCCCCATCCCGCGGCGATAGGCGGCGCGGATGCCGTTGACATTGACGGAGGCGATACGCATCCGACCATCCTGGCTGATCAGCGGGCCGAGGCCAGGCCTCGCACCCCGCTGCCCGACGTCGGATATCTCACCTGCCGGGTCGGCTGGCCCGGGTGCGGCCGTGCGGCGGTCTCGGGCGGCGGCGTCGGCCTCAACCCGCCTGACGCTCGGCCGCGTCGACGACGTTGGCCAGCAGCATGGCGCGCGTCATCGGCCCCACCCCGCCGGGGTTGGGCGAGACCCATGAGGCGACGTCGCGCACGCCGTCGGCGACGTCCCCGCGCAGCTTGGCCTTGCCGGTCTCGGGGTCTTCCTCGCGGGAGACGCCGACGTCGAGCACGATCGCGCCGGGCCTGACCATCTCCGGGGTGATCATGCCTGCACTCCCGGCCGCGGCGACGACCACGTCCGCGCCGCGCACGTGTGCGGCCAGGTCGCGGGTGCCGGTGTGGGTCAGCGTGGCGGTCGCGTTGATGGCCCGGCGGGTCAGGAGCAGGCCGATGGAGCGGCCGACCGTCGTACCCCGCCCGACGACGCACACGTCCTTCCCGGCGAGGTCGATGCCGTAGCGGTCCAGCAGCTCCAGCACCGCGCGCGGGGTGCACGGCAGCGGCGAGGTGATGTCCTCGGAGACCCGCAGCACGAGACGGCCGAGGTTCGTCGGGTGCAGCCCGTCGGCGTCCTTGTCCGGGTCGATGAGCTCCAGGACGGCGTTCGCGTCGATGCCCTTCGGCAGTGGCAGCTGGACGATGTACCCCGTGCACGCCGGGTCCTCGTTGAGTCGGCCGATCGCGGCCTCGACATCGGCCTGGCTCGCGTCCGCCGGCAGGTCCTCGCGGATGGAGGAGATGCCGACCTCGGCGCAGTCGCGGTGCTTGCCGCCGACGTACGCCTTCGATCCGGGATCGTCACCGACCAGGACGGTGCCCAGGCCGGGCGTGACGCCCTTGTCCTTGAGGGCGGCGACCCGGTCGGTCAGTTCCGCCTTGATGGTCGCCGCGGTGGCCTTGCCGTCGAGGATCTGTGCCGTCACTGCTCCAGCCCTGGGTAGAGGGGAAAGTTCTCGGTCAGCGCGTCGACGCGTGCCCGCATGGCGAGGACATCAGCCGCGCTGCCGTCGCGCAAGGTGGTGGCGATGATGTCGGCGACCTCGGCGAACTCGGTGGCGCCGAATCCGCGGGTGGCCAGGGCCGGTGTGCCGATGCGCAGGCCGGAGGTGACGCGGGGCGGCCGCGGGTCGTTCGGGACGGCGTTGCGGTTGACGGTGATGCCGGCCTCGTGCAGGAGGTCCTCGGCCTGCTTGCCGTCCAGCGCGGAGTGTCGCAGGTCGACGAGCACGAGATGGACGTCCGTGCCGCCGGTGAGGACGGAGACACCGGCCTCACGCACATCCGCGGCGGTCAGCCGCTCGGCGAGGATCCGGGCGCCCTCGAGTGTGCGGCGCTGCCGCTCGGCGAACTCCTCGCCCGCCGCGACCTTGAACGCCACGGCCTTGGCGGCGACGGCGTGCATGAGCGGTCCGCCCTGCTGGCCGGGGAAGACGGCCGAGTCGAGCGCCTTGCCCCACCGCTGACCGTCCTGGGCGAGCAGGAGCCCGGAGCGCGGACCACCGAGCGTCTTGTGCACGGTGGAGGAGACGACGTCGGAGTGCGGGACGGGGTTCGGGTGCACACCGGCTGCCACGAGACCGGCGAAGTGCGCCATGTCGGTCCACAGGTAGGCCCCGACCTCGTCCGCGATCTCGCGGAACGCGGCGAAATCGAGCTGGCGCGGGTACGCGGACCAGCCGGCGATGATGACCGTGGGCCGCGTCTCGAGCGCCGCACGACGGACCATGTCCATATCCACGCGGTGACTGTCCGGGTCCACGCCGTAGGCGGCGACGTCGTACAGCTTGCCGGAGAAGTTGAGCTTCATCCCGTGCGTGAGGTGGCCGCCGTGGGCCAGCGACAGACCGAGAATCGTCTGGCCGGGCTCGGCGAGCGCGTGCAGCACGGCGGCGTTGGCCTGCGCGCCGGAGTGCGGCTGGACGTTGGCGTATCCGGCGCCGAAGAGGGCGGTGGCCCGGTCGATCGCGAGGTTCTCGGCGATATCGACCTGCTCACAGCCGCCGTAGTAGCGCCGGCCCGGGTAGCCCTCCGCGTACTTGTTCGTCAGCACGGACCCCTGAGCCTCGAGCACGGCTCGGGGCACGAAGTTTTCGCTGGCGATCATCTCGAGCGTGCCGCGCTGGCGATCGAGTTCACCGCCGAGGACGGCGGCGATCTCGGGGTCCAGCTCGGCGAGCGACTGCTCCGCCACGGGGAGCCTCACGGTCATCTGGCTCATACTTCCCTCTCGAAGGTCACACGTGCACTCTCGTCCGTGACCCTCGGCCCAGGCGTACGACCTCAGGGGTCCTGCTTCGTGCCGCTCCCCGGTGGTGCCCCACCTGGCGCCAGTCGCGACGGCCTCAGACTACACGCGCCCGGCCGCGAGGCGTCCAGCCCTGGGGGCGGGGTGTGGACGATCCCACGCCAGTCCTTTCGGGAGTGTGTCCGCCGCAGAGAGTCCGTCGGAAGCGGGTCCGCCGGGGCGCGTCAGGTGGTGGCGTCGTCGAGCTGGCCGAGGACGTCGTCGGCGTCCGGCCCGTCCTCGCCGAGGATGCGCCGCAGGTAGGCGTAGGTCAGGTCGCCCGTGTGCTGGTCGTACTGGTGCTCGTAGCCGGCCTTGGCGTACATGGCGAGGTTCTGCTTGGAGTCCTGACCGGTGAAGACCCAGACCTCCTTGGTCTGGTCCGGCAAGTAGGTCAGGACCGCCATGAGCAGCTTGGTGCCGATGCCGCGGCCCTGCAGATCCGGGACGACGGCGAGGCGGCCGAGCGTGGCTTTCTCGGCCTCCAGCTCCACCCGGATCGATCCGACGAGCCGGTGGCCGAGCCAGGCGCCGAGGGTGACGACGTCGGCCCGCTCGATGTCCGCGACGAGCTCGGTGAGCGTCTGCGTGAGCGCGGGCAGGTGCGGGTCGCCGTAGAGCTGGGCCTCGGTGACGAAAGCCGCGCGCCGGACGGTAAGCAGCTCACCGGCCGATTCCGCGGTGACCAGGTCGATCCTGACGTCCTCCATGGACTCAGTCTGGCATCCGCGGCGCAGTTCCCGTGACCTGGATCCCACCGAGGTCCCTCGGCCGGAGGCTGCGTGCGGCGCCGTCCGAGGCAGCCTCCGGCCGGCGGGACACGACCGCGCTCAGATCAGGCCGAGCTTCTGGACGGCTTCGCGCTCCTCGACGAGCTCGCTGACCGAGGCGTCGATCTTGCCGCGGGAGAACTCGTCGATCTCGAGGCCCTGGACGATCTCCCAGGCGCCGCCCGCGGAGCGGACCGGGAAGGAGGAGATCAGGCCCTCCGGCACGCCGTAGGAGCCGTCGGAGACGATCGCGGCCGAGGTCCAGGAGTCCGCGGCGGTACCGGCGACCCAGTCGCGGACGTGGTCGATCGCGGCGTTCGCCGCCGACGCCGCCGAGGAGGCGCCACGGGCCTCGATGATGGCGGCGCCACGCTTGGCGACGGTCGGGATGAACTCGTCCTCGAGCCAGGACGTCTCCACCAGGTCCGCGGCCGGCTTGCCGGCGACGGTGGCGTGGAAGACATCCGGGTACTGGGTAGCCGAGTGGTTGCCCCAGATCGTGAGGTTCGTGATCTCGGACACGGACGTGCCGGTCTTCTTCGCGAGCTGGCTCAGGGCCCGGTTGTGGTCCAGCCGGGTCATGGCGGTGAACCGGTCGGCCGGCACGTCCGGGGCGTGGCGCTGGGCGATGAGGGCGTTGGTGTTGGCGGGGTTGCCGACCACGAGGACACGCACGTCGTCGGCGGCGCCGGCGTTGATCGCCTCGCCCTGCGGCCCGAAGATCCCGCCGTTCGCCTCGAGCAGGTCGCCTCGCTCCATGCCCTTGCTCCGCGGCCGGGCACCGACCAGCAGTGCCACGTTGGCACCGGCGAACGCCTGCGTGGCGTCGTCGAAGATGTCGATGCCCTCCAGCAGCGGGAAGGCGCAGTCGTCGAGCTCCATGGCGGTGCCCTCGGCGGCCTTGACCCCCTGAGGGATCTCCAGCAGCCGGAGCCGCACCGGCGTGTCCGGGCCGAGCAGCTGCCCCGAGGCGATCCGGAACAGCAGGGCGTAGCCGATCTGGCCGGCGGCCCCGGTGACGGTGACGTTGACGGTCATCTGCGCACTCCTTCGTGGGTGGAGGGACGGACGGTGCTCGAGGGTCGGGTTGGCGTCGGGCTCACGGGCCGGGGGTCAGGCGAGTTCCGCGAGGACGGCGTTCAGCGTCGGCGACGGCCGCATGACCGCTGCCGCCTTCTCCGCGTCCGGGCGGTAGTAGCCGCCGATGTCGACGCCTGAGCCCTGGACGCCGAGCAATTCGGCGTTGATGGTCTCCTCGCGCTCGACCAACGCCTCGGCGACCGGGGCGAACGCCGCGGCGAGGTCGGCGTCGTCGCTCTGCGCGGCGAGCTCCTGGGCCCAGTAGCGGGCGAGGTAGTAGTGGCTCCCCCGGTTGTCGATCTGGCCGACCTTGCGCTTGGGGGACTTGTCCTCGAGCAGCAGCGTCGCCGTCGCCCGGTCGAGGGTGTCTGCCAGGACCTGTGCGCGCGCGTTGCCCATCGAGCCGGCGAGGTGCTCGAAGGAGACCGCGAGCGCGAGGAACTCACCGAGGCTGTCCCACCGCAGGTGGTTCTCCTCGATGAGCTGCTGGACGTGCTTCGGGGCCGAGCCGCCGGCCCCCGTCTCGAACAACCCGCCGCCTGCCAGCAACGGCACGATCGAGAGCATCTTGGCCGAAGTGCCGAGCTCGAGGATCGGGAACAGATCGGTGAGGTAGTCACGCAGGACGTTCCCGGTCACGGAGATGGTGTCCTCGCCGCGGCGGATGCGTTCGAGGGAGAACCGGGTGGCCTCAGCAGGGGACATGATCTCGATCTGCAGGCCGGAGGTGTCGTGCTCGCCGAGGTAGCGCTCCACCTTCTCGATGAGGTTGCGGTCGTGAGCACGCTCGGGGTCGAGCCAGAACACTGCCGGCGAGCCGGTGGCCCGGGCACGCGAGACGGCGAGAGCCACCCAATCCCGGATCGGCTCGTCCTTGGTCTGGCAGGCGCGCCAGATGTCCCCGGGCCGGACCTCGTGCTCGATCCGCACCGACCCGCTGGAGTCGACCACCTGGACGGTCCCGGGCTCGCTGATCTCGAACGTCTTGTCGTGGCTGCCGTACTCCTCAGCCTTCTGCGCCATGAGCCCGACGTTCGGCACCGAGCCCATGGTGGTCGGGTCGAAGGCGCCGTGCTCACGGCAGTCGTCGAGGACGGCCTGGTAGACGCCGGCGTAGGAGGAGTCCGGGATGACCGCGAGCGTCTCGGCCTGTCCACCGTCGGGGCCCCACATCATCCCGGCGCTGCGGATCATGGCCGGCATCGACGCATCGATGATGACGTCGGAGGGCACATGCAGGTTGGTGATGCCGCGGTCGGAGTCGACCATAGCGAGCTGCGGCCCGTCGGCGAGGCCGCGCTCGACGGCGGCCCGGGCGCCGTCGCGGACCTCGGGCTCGAGGTCGTCGAGACCGGACAGGATGGCGGCGAGGCCGTTGTCCGGGTCGAGGCCGGCGGCGTGGAGCTGCTCGCCGTAGGTCTCGAACAGCTGCGGGAAGAAGGCACGGACCACGTGGCCGAAGATGATCGGGTCGGAGACCTTCATCATCGTCGCCTTGAGGTGCACCGAGAACAGCACGCCGTCGGCCTTGGCACGCTGAATCTGCTCGGCGAGGAACGCGTCCAGCGCCGCGGCACGCATGACCGTCCCGTCGACGACCTCGCCGGCGAGGACCGGGACGGCGTCCTTGAGAACCGTGGTGGTGCCGTCGGCGGCGACGTGGCGGATGGTCAGGGTGTCGTCGGCGTCGAGGACGACGGACTGCTCGTTGCTCCGGAAGTCGTCACCGTCCATGGTCGCCACGCGGGTCCTGGACTCCGCGGACCAGGTGCCCATCGAGTGCGGGTACTTGCGCGCATAGGCCTTGACCGAGGCGGGGGCACGACGGTCCGAGTTGCCCTCTCGCAGGACCGGGTTGACGGCGCTGCCCTTGACCTTGTCGTAGCGCGCCCGGATCTCCTTCTCCTCGTCCGTGGCAGGCTCGTCCGGGTAGTCGGGAAGTGCGTAGCCCTGGGCCTGCAGTTCGGCGACGGCGGCCTTGAGCTGCGGCACCGAGGCGGAGATGTTGGGCAGCTTGATGATATTGGCCTCTGGCGTCTTGGCCAGCTCGCCGAGCTCGGCGAGGTCGTCCGGGATGCGCTGGTCGTCGGTGAGGTACTCGGGGAAGACGGCGATGATCCGGCCGGCGAGCGAGATGTCCCGGGTCTGCACGTCCACCCCGGCGGTCGAGGCGTAGGCCTGAATGATCGGCAGGAACGAGTGCGTCGCCAGCATCGGCGCCTCGTCGGTGTGGGTGTAGATGATCGTGGCCATGGAGCGGTACCTCAGACTTCTGGCGGGGACGGACGCAAGTTGTTCGACATCAAGATATCTTGCCGGGCCGCTCTCGCCAGCCCCGCCGTCAGCTGCCCGCGACAGGGGCGTCCCCCCAGACGCCGAGATAGGCGAAGGCGGCGGCCAGCACCAGCAGGAACGCCACGTCGAAGGTGCGCGAGCGCGCACCAGGGCACACCGAGGACGGCAGGACGGCGCGCAGCGCCCCGGCCGCGGCGAGGGTGGCGGCAAGCAGCACGACCGCGGCACGGGCGGAGACGAGGACGGCGAGCAGGCAGACGGCGGCGATGGTGCCGAGCAGAGCCACGCGGGCCCCGAGACGAAGGGCACGCGTGGCGGTCACGACGGCGAGGTTACCGTGTGAACGTGACTGATCCCGGCGTTCGCGTCCCCGCTACCGTCCTGATCGTCGGCGCCGGTCTGGCCGGTCTGCGGACCGCGGCCGAGTTGCGCGAGCGCGGGTTCGCCGGCCGGCTCGTGGTGGTCGGGGCGGAGCGGCACCAGCCCTATGACCGCCCGCCGCTGTCCAAGGAGCTCCTCACCCGGACCGATCCGGCTTGGCTGGCGGCGGACGGGCTCGGCACGCTCGGCGACCTCGCGGACGAGGTGCTGCTGGCCCACGCGGCGACGGCGCTGCGGGCGGGCGAGGACGGTGCGGAGCTGGACGTCGCGGGAGCTGGCGGGATGCGCACCCTGACGGCCGACGTCGCCGTCCTCGCCACGGGAGCGCACGCGGTCGCGCCCCGTCCCTGGGAAGGCGTCCTCACCCTGCACACCGCCGACGACGCGGCGCACCTGCGTGAAAGGCTGCAGCCGGGACGGCGCCTCGTGGTGATCGGGGCGGGCTGGATCGGGGCCGAGGTGAGCGGCCTGGCCGCCGCGCACGGCCTCGACGTCACGGTGGTCGAGGCGGCGGCCGCGCCGCTGGCCCGGCAGGCCGGGACCACGGTCGGCGCGCGAGTGGCGCCGTGGTACGAGGCCGCCGGGGTGCGGCTGCTGTGCCCGGCGCCGGTGCGCGCCGTGCAGGAGGAGGGCGACGTGCGCACCGTGGTCCTCGACGGCCGGCAGCCCCTCAAGGCCGACGTCGTCCTCGCGGCCACGGGGGTGCGCCCGGCGACCGGATGGCTAGGTGCGGCACTGCCGACCACGGCCTCGGGCGCGGTCCCGGTGGACGCCGCCGGGCGGGTGCCCGGCGGGCCCCCGTCGGTCCGGGCGGTCGGGGACTGCGCTCAGATGACGACGGCGGAGCTCGGCACCGTCCCGGGCGGGCACTGGGACGCGGCGCTGACGCATCCTGCCGCCCTGGCGGCCGGACTGCTGGGCCAGGACCTGCCGGCGATCCCGGCGCCATACGTGTTCTCCACCCAGCTCGGCCACGACGTCGCCATGGTGGGACATCCCTCGCCCACCGCCGCGGTCGTGGACCGCTCGGACGGCGAGTCGTGGACGGCGCTGTACGTCGAGCACGAGGACGACGCGGCTGCGCGGCTGGTGGCCGGATTCACCGCGGACCGGCCCCGTGACGTCGGGCAGCTGCGGCGCCTGCTGGCCGGAGGCGGCAGCCCCCGGCTCGACCTGGCCGCGGCCGCCGATCCGGCCGTGCCGCTGAAGAAGGCGGTCCTGCCCTGAGGTCCGGCCGGCATGAACGGGCACCGACGAGCCGCGAGCCGTCCGGACGGGACCCGGGCCGCGTCAGTGGAAGAAGTGCCGCGTGCCGGTGAAGTACATCGTGATCCCCGCCGCCTCGGCCGCCTCGATGACGGCGTCGTCGCGCAGCGACCCACCGGGCTGGACCACGGCGTGCACGCCGGCGTCGATGAGCACCTGCAGCCCGTCCGGGAACGGGAAGAACGCGTCCGAGGCGGCGACGGCGCCACGGGCGCGCTCCGGAGCGGCTGCGGCATCGGCGTTCTCCGCTCCCCCGGCGCCGTCGACGTCGGAGGTGACCTCGACGCCGAGGGTGTTGGCGCGTTCGACCGCGAGACGGCAGGAATCGACCCGGTTGACCTGCCCCATCCCGACGCCGACGCTGCCCCCGTCCCGGGCGAGCAGGATCGCGTTGGACTTGGCGGCGCGGCAGGCCTTCCAGGCGAAGGCGAGGTCGGCGAGCACCTGCGGAGAGGCGGCCTGTCCGGCGGCGAGGGTCCACGAGGCAGGGTCGTCCCCCTCGGCGTCGACGTGGTCGCGCATCTGGACCAGCAGGCCACCGCTGATCTGGCGGAACTCTGCCGGGCGTTCGTTCTCGGACTGCGGGGAGCGCAGCACCCGGAGGTTCTTCTTGGCGCGCAGGATCTCCAGCGCGCCGTCCTCGTACTCCGGGGCCACGATCACCTCGGTGAAGACCTCGACCACCTGACGGGCCATCTCGGCCGTCACCGGGCGGTTGGCGGCGATGACGCCACCGAAGGCGGAGACGGGGTCGCACGCGTGCGCCTTGCGATGGGCGTCGGCGATGTCGGTCCCGACGGCGATGCCGCACGGGTTGGCGTGCTTGATGATCGCCACGGCCGGCTCGTCGAAGTCACCGGCCGCGCGCCGGGCGGCATCGGTGTCGACGTAGTTGTTGTACGACATGGCCTTGCCGTGCAGCTGCTCGGCTCCGGCGAGGCCCGCGGGCCCGGTCTCGTCGCGGTAGAGGGCCGCGGCCTGGTGGGGGTTCTCGCCGTAGCGCAGCGCGGCGTCCTTGGTCCAGGTCTGGCCGGCGAAGGCGGGCCAGCCGTCCTCGGCGCCGACGTAGGTGCCGGCGAACCAGTTCGCCACCGCGACGTCGTACGCCGCGGTGTGCGCGAACGCCTCGGCGGCGAGCTGCTTGCGCTGGTCCAAGGTGAAACCCCCGGCCTCCACGGCCGCGAGCACGTCGTCGTAGCGATCCGGCGAGGTGACGATGGCGACCGACGGGTGGTTCTTGGCCGCGGCCCGGACCATGGAGGGGCCACCGATGTCGATCTGCTCGACGCACTCCTCCGCTGCGGCACCGGACACCACCGTCCGGGTGAACGGATAGAGGTTGGAGACCACGAGGTCGAACGGCTCGATGCCGAGGTCGCCGAGCTGAGTCACGTGGGTCTCGAGCCGCCGGTCGGCGAGGATGCCGGCGTGGACCCGCGGGTGCAGGGTCTTCACGCGGCCGTCCAGGCACTCGGGGAAGCCGGTCAGGTCCTCGACCTTGGTGACGGGTAGGTCGAGGCCGGCGATGAGGCGGGCGGAGCCGCCGGTGGAGACGAGCTCGACGCCGGCGCGGTGCAGGCCGCGGACCAGGTCCTCGAGTCCGGACTTGTCGTAGACGGAGACCAGGGCCCGGCGGATGGGCACACGGCCGTGGGGGCTACCGGCGGGGTCGGCGCTCGACTGGTTGGTCACTGACGCTCCTGGGATGTCGACGGCGGGATCTCGGGTACGCGCGCACCCTCTTCCCGGCACCCAGGCGTGCGGTGCGCTGCAGGGACTCCTCCGGCCGCTCCCCGGTGGTGGACTCCACCTGCTCGCCAGTCACGGCCGGGACCACTCTATCGGCTCAGGCGCCGACCCGGACCGTACGCCCCTCGAGTCGCCATCCTTCGCGGGCCAGCCGGCCGACCTCCTCGACGAGCTGGGCACGCTCGGCCACCTTGATCCGCTCGGTGAGTGTCTCGACGTCGTCGTCCTCCTGCACCGGGACGGCGACCTGGGCGAGGATCGCCCCGGTGTCGACGCCGGCGTCGACGAAGAAGAGTGTGGCCCCGGTGATCTTGACGCCGTACTCGAGAGCGTCGCGCGGACCGTTCATACCGGGGAAGGCGGGCAGCAGCGTGTTGTGGGTGTTGATGTAGCGACCCTCGAACCGTTCGAGGAACCGTGGGCCGCACAGCTTGAGGAACCCGGCGGAGACGACGAGGTCCGGGTCGTGCTCGGCGACCCGGGCGGTCAGGGCGGCGTCCCAGGCGGCCCGGTCCGCATGGTCCCCGAGGCGTTCGACGAACGTCGCCGCGCCGGCCTCGGTGCCGAGGGCGAGTCCGCCGGCGGAGTCGCGGTCCGCCCCCACGGCGACCACCTGGGCGCCGTACCCGGGCTCGCGCGTGGCCTCGAGCAAGGCCGCGAGGTTGGAGCCGCCGCCGGAGACGAGGACCACCACCCGGGCCGGGCGGCGGGGCGTGACGGAGCGGACGGGGGCGTTCGGCGTGGTCACGTGCCGAGGTTAGTCGGCCCGTGGGAGATGATGACGTCATGCCCGATCCGCAGTCCGGTCCGCCGCCCCCACCTGGCACTCCGTACGTGCCGCCGAGCCGGCGCCCCCGGCAGAACCAGGACGAGCCCGACCCCGAGCTGCAGCCGCGCGCGATGCGCACCGTGCGCGGGTTCTGGCTGGCGCTGCTGCTCGCGGTGGGCCTCGCGCTGCTCTCCACGCCCTGGCCGGTGCCCGTCGCGGCGCTGATCGCGAGCGCGGCCGCGGTCGGCCTCGGGGTGGTCTCGTTGGTGCGTGTGCGTGCGGCGCACGTTCGCGGCATGGTGCCGGCCACCGTGATCGCGGGACTCGTCCTCGCCGTGTTCATGACGATGACGACGACAGGCCAGGTCTGGCTCTGGCGCGAGTACAGCGCCTACGCCGAATGCATGGATTCGGCCATCACGCAGCAGGCGCGCGACGCCTGCCAGCAGCAGTTGGACCGGATGCTCCAGGAACGCATGGACCAGGTCCAGCAGATGGTGTCCTGACGGCGCGATGCCGGGGCCGGACGAGGAGGTGACTCAGCCGTCCGAGCGGCGGGACCATGCCGACAGTGAGAGCCCCGACCATCCGCCGAAGCGGCGTGACGCCCGGTCGGCGCCCTCGTGCTCGCCGCCTGTGGCTTCATTCTTCCCGTCCGGGGAGTCCTCGTCCCGGTCCGGAGCTTCCTCGGTGGAGCCGGTGGTCTCGGTAGCGCCAGCGGACTCGGCATGCTCGACCGGCTGCGCGGGCTTCTCCTCGGTCCCGACGAGGTCCGTGGAGGCGAGCGGGATCTCCCCGGTCCCGGGCGTGCCGGCGCTCGCGCCGCTCGGACCGGTCACGGCGCCGGGGTCGCCCGCTGGGCTCGCCGCGCTCGGTGCGGCCGCGGTGTCGTCGCCCTCCGGCCGACCGCGGCGTTCCGAGAGCTGTCCGGCCGCCCCGACGACGCGTGCGCGGGCGGCCCGGGTGCCGAGGCCGAGCAGTTCGGCGGTCCGCCGGTGCAGCGCGAGCACCACGAGCACCAGCGCGCCACCGGTCTCGGCGAGGACCATGCCGGCCACCGCCGGAGGCTGGGCACCCACGACGGCCATCCGTCCTGGGCCGATGGATCCCGCGGACGCGTAGGTCAGCACCGCCACGGCGATCGCGATCACCGCGGCCGCGACACCCGCGGAGCCCAGCGCGAGACGCAGCTCTCGTTCGCGGCCGTAGCGATGCATCACCACGCCGGCCACCACGCCGACCAGCACAGGTAGCACGAGGACCCACTGCGGCCCGGGCGCCTCGGGCTCGGGCAGCGCGCCGAGCGCCGGGATCGCCGGCAGCGGCGCCGTCACGGCGTCCCCGGCCGCGAAATGGGTGTGCGAGCCGACGGCGAACCCGGGGCCGGCCGCCCAGGCGATCGCCCACATGGCGAGGGCGGGCAGGAACAGCATCTGGGCGAGCGTCATGAGGACGGTGTTGAACGGGTCCAGCAGGTAGGAGTCCTGAATCATGCGGACCCGGTCCCAGCCGGTGACCAGTCCGGCCACAACGAGGCAGGTCCCGATGCCTGTGAGTCCCAGCAGTGCCCAGCCGGCCCCACGTAGGCCGTCACGGACCCAGCCCGGAGCGCGGTCGGCCCACCACCGCGGGAGTCCGTCCGCGTGGTGCCGCACGGCCAGGACCGTTCCGATCCCGGAGACCAGGACGCCGCCGAGCAGCGCGCCCCACCGGCCGCCGGGGGCGAGGACGGAGACGAGGAGCATCGTCAGGACATAGCCGAGGACGGCGAACGAGCCGGCCGCGTACCCGGTCGTGCCGCCGCGGCGGACCGTGGCGTACACGATGCCGAGGCTGAGCAGTGTGATACCGAGCGGCACGACGGAGACGACGCCGCTGCCGGCCGTCATGTCGCCACCGTGCCCGAGCAGCCACAACGCCGTACCGGCTCCGGCCGCGCTCTGCCATGAGGCCTCGCCGAGAGCCGGCGCGGCCGCTGTCCCGACATAGGCCGCCAACGCCGGGACGACGAGCGTCAGCCATCCGAGCACGGCGGCCTCCACGCCGCTCACCAATCCGCGCAACCACCCGTCGGGCAGCATTCCGGCGCCCTCGGCAGGCGGGGCGCTCCGTGGGGCGGGACGGGTGGGGGCCGTGGTGGTCATCGTGCCCATCGTCCGCCCGGTCGGCCCGGACCGGTGCCTGCCGGCGCGGCGTGTCGCTCCGGAAAGGCCTGGCCGGCATGTTCCGCCGTGCCCGCCCCTATCGGTGGTTGCCGGTTCGTCGGCGAGCATGGAATCGCGTCAACGAGAGTTGACGTCTGTCCCTGCGTCAACCTACATTGACAGTATGAGCATCGCACAGACCACCGAAGCGGCACAGAGCCCTGACCCCACGACCGGGCTGCGGGCCGTGCGGGCACTGCGGGAACTCGCCGAGCGCCTGGAGCTCCTCCAGGTCGAACGTGCCCGTGATCTCGGCTGGTCGTGGCAGGAGATCGCCGCCGAACTCGGCGTGAGCCGGCAGGCGGTGCACAAGAAGTACGGACGCCGCCGCCCCTGAGGCCCGCGGCGGACCGACGATCCGAGGTCGCCCGTCACGGCGATCCACCGGAACGAGAGCGGGCGCCCGCGCGGCGCCGGCGAGGAGGAGAGATGTTCGAACGCTTCACGAAGGACGCCCGCACCGCCGTCGTCCACGCGCAGGAGGAAGCCCGCGAGCTCATGTGCTCGTCGATCGGACCCGAGCACGTCGCGCTCGGCGTGCTCAGTGCCGGCGGCCCCGCCGTGCAGGCGCTGCGCGCCGCGGGTGCCGACCCGGCCGCCCTGTCCGGTCGGCTGCGCCAGGTCGCCACCGGGTCCGGGCTCGACAAGGAGGCACTCGCGGCCCTCGGCATCGACCTGGAGGAGGTCAGCCGTAGTGCGGACACGCTGTTCGGCGCCGGGGCGCTCGAGCGGGCCGGCCGTCGCCGGCAGCGCCGGCGGACCGGTCACATCCCGTTCACGGGCGAGGCGAAGAAGGCGCTCGAGCTGTCCCTGCGCGAGGCGCTGCGCACGAAGGACAAGGCGATCACCGACCGGCACGTCCTGCTCGGCGTGCTCCGCGCCGGGGGGCCGGCCTCCGACGCGCTCCGTGCCGACGTGGGCGAGGACCACGTCCGCGGCGCGCTCGAGGCCGAGCCCGGGGCGGCATGACCGCCCCACCGCCTGTCTCGGGCCTTCGCGCCGACGCCAACGACGTCGGCGGCCGTCCCGGTCCGGGACGGCCGCCGATGTGGTGGCTCGGCTGGCCGACGCCGTGCGCCGACCGCCGGCAGATCAGGACAGCAACGACTGCGCGAGCCGTGCGGTCTCGGACGGGGTCTTGCCGACGGTGACACCGGCGGCCTCGAGTGCCACCTTCTTGGCCTCGGCGGTCCCCGAGGAGCCGGAGACGATGGCTCCGGCGTGGCCCATCGTCTTTCCCTCCGGCGCGGTGAAGCCCGCGACATAGCCGACGACGGGCTTGGTGACGTTGGCCTTGATGAACTCCGCCGCGCGCTCCTCGGCGTCGCCGCCGATCTCGCCGATCATCACGATCAGATCGGTCTCCGGGTCGTCCTGGAACGCCTGCAACGCGTCGATGTGCGTGGTGCCGATGACCGGGTCGCCGCCGATGCCGATGCAGGTGGAGAACCCGATGTCGGACAGCTCGTACATCATCTGGTAGGTCAGCGTGCCGGACTTGGAGACCAGACCGATGCGGCCCGGGCCGGTGATGTCCGCCGGGGTGATGCCCACGTTCGACTGGCCGGGCGTGATGATGCCGGGGCAGTTCGGGCCGATGAGGCGCGTGCCCTTCTGCTGCGCGTAGGCGAAGAACTCCGCGGTGTCGGCGACCGGCACACCTTCGGTGATGATGACGACGAGCGGGATGCCGGCGTCGACGGCCTCGATCACGGCCGCCTTGGTGAAGGCCGGCGGGACGAAGATGACTGAGACGTCCGCGCCGGTGGCCTCACGGGCCTCGGCGACGGACCCGAAGACCGGGACGGAGACGGTACCGGCCTGCCGGCTCTCGGCGCCGGGTCCGATCGGGGTGACGTCGAAGTCGACGGACGTTCCGGCCTTACGGGGATTGACGCCGCCGACGATCTGGGTGCCCGAGTTGAGCATCCGCGAGGTGTGGATCTGCCCCATCGAACCGGTCATGCCCTGGACGATGACCTTGGAGGAGGCGTTGAGAAGGATGGACATGAGTGAAGAAGCTCCGTCTCTGCTGGTGCGTCAGTTCGCGGCGGCGAGCTCGGCGGCCTTGGCCGCGGCCTCGTCCATCGTGGGCACGACGGTCACCAGCGGGTGGTTCGCGTCGGCGAGGATCGCCCGGCCTTCCTCGACGTTGTTGCCGTCGAGACGGACCACGAGCGGCTTGGTGGCGGCGTCCCCGAGGATCTCCAGCGCCTTGACGATGCCGCTGGCCACCTCGTCGCAGGCGGTGATGCCACCGAAGACGTTGACGAACACCGACCTGACCTGGTCGTCGCCGAGGATGACGTCCAGGCCGTTCGCCATGACCTGGGCGTTCGCGCCTCCGCCGATGTCGAGGAAGTTCGCCGGCTTGGTGCCGTACTGCTCGCCCGCGTACGCGACGACGTCGAGGGTCGACATGACCAGACCCGCGCCGTTGCCGATGATGCCGACCTGGCCGTCGAGCTTGACGTAGTTGAGGTCGAGCTGCTTCGCCTTGGCCTCGAGCGGGTCTGCGGCCGCCCTGTCCTCCAGGGCGGCGTGGTCCTCGTGCCGGAAGGCGGCGTTGTCGTCCAGGGTCACCTTGGCGTCGAGGGCGATGATCGCGCCGTCCTCGGTGCGGACCAGCGGGTTGACCTCGACGAGGGTGGCGTCCTCCTGCTGGTAGACGGTCCACAGCTTCTCGATGACGGCGGCGACCTCGTCCGCGACCTCCGGAGCGAACCCGGCCGTGGAGACGATCTCGGCGGCCTTGGCGGAGTCGATGCCGACCAGCGGGTCAACGCTCACCCGGGCCAGGGCCTCGGGGCGTTCGACGGCGAGCTGCTCGATCTCCATGCCGCCCTCGACCGAGGCCATCGCGAGGTAGCGACGCTCGGCGCGGTCGAGCAGGACGGAGAAGTAGTACTCCTCGGCGATGGCGGCGCCCTCCGCGAGCATGACGCGGTGGACGGTGTGGCCCTTGATGTCCATCCCGAGGATCGCCTCGGCGTGCGCCTCGGCCTCCTCGGGGTTGTGCGCCAGCTTCACGCCGCCGGCCTTGCCGCGGCCGCCGGTCTTCACCTGGGCCTTGACGACGACGGTCCCGCCGCCGAGTTGCTCGGCCGCGGCCCTGGCCTCGGCCGGCGTCGTCGCGACGGCACCTCGGAGCACGGGCACGCCGTGCTTCTCGAAGACGTCACGAGCCTGGTACTCGTAGAGGTCCACGCCGATAAGTCCTTCCGTTGGCTTTCACTCACGATGTTTCGACATCGAGACATCCGCCGGAAAGCCTACAGCGCCATGGCCCGTGCCCTCCTGTCGGCCAGGCGGTGAGATCGCCGCTCCGGCATACGGACACCGCACCGGCGAGAGGTGGGTGCGGGCCGGTGGGATCAGGCGTCGCCGGGTCGCTCGACCGGTCGTTCCGCGGCGCCGTCGGTCGTGTCCGCAGCGTCCGCCCCTCCCTGGCCGCCGGTTCTCGGCTCGCCGCCCGCTCCGTCCGCGTCATCAGCGGTGACCGGTTCGCCGGTGATGCGCTCGGAGAGGTCGGCGAAGGCGTCCCGGACGACCTGGGCGTAGAGGTGGGCTCCCTCGATCCCGGGATGGATCCGGTCCGCCTGGAGCAGGTCGGGATGCTCGTCCGCCGCGGCGTGCCAGTCGGCCACGATCGCGTTGGGGTAGTCGGCGGCGATCCGGTCCAGGGCCGCGTTGGTCTCCGGTACCCAGTGGCTGGCGCCGTAGACGTTGAGCAACACCACCATCCGGTCCGGCCCCAGGGCGTCGAGCACGTCGCGGACGGGGGCGGGATCGGTGATCCCGGCGTTCGTCCCGAAGTGCACGACGACGGCGCGACGCACCGTTCCCGCCGCCAGTGCGCGGTGGACCACGCCGGGCGCGTCGGCCCAGGTCCGGTTGGACTCGGCCTCGATCATGATCCCGGGCAGGTGGTACTCGAGCCCGTCCGCACTGGTGACGACGAGCGAGTCACCGAACGCGGTGATCTCCTCACCCGACGGCATGGAGAAGTCCTGGTCGAGCGGCTCTTCGGTGGGCTCGTCGCGGACGGCCTCACCGGCGTCGATCCGGTCCTGGTTCTCCTCGATGAGGGCCTGGGTCGCCGTGCGGTCGGGAGCGACCGCCACGGCCACGGCGGTGAGGGCGACGAGGAGTGCCGCGCCGCCGGCGAGAACGCGCGTCGACGTCCGCCGGGCCGGGATCGGCGAGCCGAGATGCCGACGTACCCGCCGGAGGGCCCCGCGGAAACCGTGCGTGCGCACCGGGGTCTCCAGCCATCGGTACGAGGCGCCCGCGACCAGCAGGGTGAGGACCACGGCCACCCCGCGCAGAATCCAGTGGCCGCTGGAGTCGTGCCCGGTCGGGACCGCGAGCGTCAGCAGGACGATGACCGGCCAGTGCCAGAGGTAGATCCCGTAGGAGCGCTGTCCGACCCACTCCATCGGGGGCAGACGGAGCAGCCCCTGGAATATCCCGGGCCGGCCGAGGATCGCGGCGATGAGCACGGCACTGAGCAGAGCTGCGAGCAGGATCCCGCCCCGGAAGGTGAGCGACGTCGACTCGTGCAGTGCGAGCATGAGGAGCACGAGGACCGCGAGCGCACCGAAGGCGGCGGGGTCACGCCAACGCTGCCACGAGGCCGACCGGAGGAAGCCGCGTGGCTGGCTCCACCAGAACGCCAGCGCGACGCCGACCAGCAGGGAGAAGGCGTGGGTGTCGGTACCGTAGTAGACGCGCGTGGCGTCCTCTCCCGGGGTGTGGAGCACGGCCATGGCTGCGGCGGAGACCACGGCGGCGGCGAGGGCGATCCGAGCGCGTGTCCGTGCCGTCGCGGTGGCGGCGACGAGGGCCACGAGGAGCAGCGGCCAGAGCAGGTAGAACTGTTCCTCCACGGCGAGCGACCAGAAGTGGGCGAAGACTTGTGGCGCCGTGGTGTCGAAGTAGCTCGTGCCCGCACCGATCTCGAGCCAGTTGGTGGTGAAGGTCAGGGCGCCGCCGACCTGGCGGCCGATGCCTACCAGCAGGTCGGAGCTGACCAGCCAGGCGGCCGGCACGCAGACGAGGACCACCGCAGCGACTGCGGGGAGCAGTCTGCGGGCGCGACGGAGCCAGAACCGGGCGAGATCCACGCGCCCGGTGGCGAGCTCGCGCAGCAGCAGCGTGGTGATGAGGAAGCCGGAGACCACGAAGAAGACGTCGACGCCGAGAAACCCGCCCGGCAGGGTCTCGGGCCGCAGGTGGAAGATCAGGACCGCCGCGACGGCGAGGGCTCGCAGGCCGTCGAGCCCCTCGATCCTCCTGCCACGGGCTCCGCCTCGCTCGTCGGTGTTCGCGGTACGGATCGGCGGAGTGGGCGCCCCGGCACGAGCACGGTCGAGACGCTCGTGCTGCTGCGTGACCATAGCCGCGCCCTCCAGGCTCGCCCCACCGTTGTGCACACGCTAGGCCGGGGCGCCGACATTTCCGCGGAGGCGCGCTGACCTGCGGCGAGACCGGCGCCACTCGGTGACCTGACCGGTGGGCCAGGCGGCCGGCTGCCGGTCAGAGCTTGGTGACCGGCGAGTACCGCAGCAGCAGTCGCTTGACCCCGCCGCCGCCGAAGTCGATCTTGGCCACGGCGGACGACCCGGAGCCCTCCAGCGCGACGACGGTGCCCAGCCCGTAGCTGTCGTGGGTGACCTTGTCCCCGACGTCCAGCCCGAACCCCTCGGCCTTCCCGCCGGCCGCCGCCGGCGCCGTCGCGGACTTCCCGAGACTGGCGGCGGTGCGGCTCGCGGCGGTGTCGGTGGGGGCGCCAAGCTTGCCGGTGCGTGCCGGGGGGCGCCCCGAACCGATGACCCGGCCGCCGTCGGGATCCTCGTAGCCACCGAAGGACCCGCCGCCGGGGCGGCTCGCGTAGCTGCCACGGGAGAACCCGCCCGGGCGCGAACCCATGCCGGGCCGCGATCCGCGCAGGGACTCCATCGACGATTCCCGACGGCGCCACTCGACCAGGTCTGCCGGGATGTCCTCGAGGAAGCGGGAGGCGGGCAGCTCGTGCGGCATACCGAACGCGGTGCGGACCGCGGCCCGGGAGATGTACAGGCGCTCCCGGGCACGGGTCAGCGCCACGTAGGCGAGCCGGCGCTCCTCGGAGAGCTCGTCCTCCTCGGTCAACGACCGCTGGTGGGGGAAGGTGCCGTCCTCCATCCCGGTGACGAAGACGACCGGGAACTCCAGCCCCTTGGCGGTGTGCACGGTCATCAGGGTGATCTGACCGGTATCGCCGTCGTCGTCCGGGAGCTGGTCGGCGTCGGCCACCAGCGAGACGCGCTCGAGGAAGTCGGCGAGCCCACCGTCCGGGTCGGCGTCGCGGAACTCATCGGCAACCGCGTGCAACTCGGCCAGGTTCTCCACCCGTGTCGCGTCCTGCGGGTCCTCGCTGGCGCGCAGCTCGGCGAGGTATCCGGACCTGTCGAGCGCGGCATCGAGGATCTCGGCGGGCGCGGCACCCGAGGTCTCCATGTCCCGCAGCTCTGTCAGCAGGCCGTGGAACGCCTTGACCTGGGTGCGCGCGCGGGTGGTCAGGCCGATCACATCCGCCGTGGTGTCGCGGTCGGCCCCCTCGGCGGCCGCGTCGGCGATCGCCTGCCCGAACGAGACGCGGTGCCGCTCCGCGTGCGCGACCAGGACCGATTCGGCCTTGTCCCCCAGCCCTCGTTTGGGCACGTTGAGGATGCGCCGGATGTTGACCGCATCGTCCGGGTTCGTCACCGCGCGCAGGTAGGCGATCGCGTCCTTGATCTCCCGGCGCTCGTAGAAGCGGGTGCCACCCACCACGCGGTACGGCAGACCTGCGCGGACGAGCATCTCCTCCATCGACCGCGACTGGGCGTTGGTGCGGTAGAAGACGGCGACGTCACCCGGTCGGGTGCCGCGCTCGTCGCCCAGCCGGTCGATCTCCTCCGCGACGAACCGCGCCTCCTCGTGCTCGGAGTCGGCCACGTACCCGACGATGCGGGGGCCCTCACCGGCGTCCGTCCACAGGTTCTTGGCCTTGCGGCCCGGGTTGCGGGAGATGACGGCGTTCGCGGCGTCGAGGATCGTCTGGGTGGAGCGGTAGTTCTGCTCCAGCAGGATCGTCCGGGCCTGCGGGTAGTCCTGCTCGAACTCGAGGATGTTGCGGATGGTGGCGCCGCGGAAGGCGTAGATGGACTGGTCGGCGTCGCCGACCACCGTCAGCTCGCCCGGCGCGAGGCCACTGCCCGCACCGGCACCGTCGACCGTGCCGTCCTCGTCCCGGTCCACTCCATGTCCGTCGGCGGCTCCTCGCACTCCGCTCGTTCCTCGCTCGCGCTTGTCGCCACCGGCCAGCTCACGCACCAGGACGTACTGGGCGTGGTTGGTGTCCTGGTACTCGTCGACCAGGACGTGGCGGAACCGGCGGCGGTAGTGCTCGGCCACCGACGGGAACGCCTGCAGGAGGTGGACCGTGGACATGATGAGGTCGTCGAAGTCCAGCGCGTGGGCCTGGCGCAGGCGGTCCTGGTAGAGACGGTAGGCCTCGGCGAGCTTGGCGTCGAAGGAGTTCGTCCCGGAGACCTGGGCCGAGAACGCGTCGGGGTCGATGAGCTCGTTCTTCAGGTCCGAGACCTTCCGGGAGAAGGCCTTGGGTGGGTACCGCTTGGGGTCGAGGTCGAGCTGACGGCACACCAGGGTCATCAGCCGTTGTGAATCGGCGGCGTCGTAGATCGAGAAGCTCGAGCGAAGGCCCAGGGTGTCGTGTTCGCGCCGCAGGATCCGCACGCACGCCGAGTGGAAGGTGGACACCCACATCCGCTGAGCCGACGGGCCGATGAGGTCCGTGACACGCTCACGCATCTCGGCCGCCGCCTTGTTCGTGAAGGTGATCGCGAGGATCTCCCCGGGCCGCGCCCGGCCGGTGGCGAGCAGGTGTGCGATCCGGTGGGTGAGCACCCGGGTCTTACCCGATCCCGCGCCGGCGACGATGAGCAACGGCCCGCCGTGATGCTCGACGGCGGCGCGCTGCTGCGGGTTGAGCCCTTCGAGGAGTGCGTCCGGGTCGATCCCGTAGGCGGACGGTGCGCGCGTCGCCTCGCCGGCGTCCGTGTCCGCCGCGCCCGAGTCCGCCCCGCCGCCCGAGGCGCCTGCGGCGCGGCGCCGTGCCCGGGCGACGGGGTCCTGCTCGACCGTGGCGGACTCGGCGGCGTCCGTGCGACCGGGTCCGTCTCCGCCCTCCTCGCGCGGCGGGACGACGGCGGGCAGCGCCTGTGCCCCGCCACCGGAGCCGGCCGAGAGCGGGAGGTTGTCGAACAGGGAGAGCATCGTGCGTCCATGCTAGGCGGCGCCACCGACGTCAGGCGCGTGGTGTGGACAGCCTCACCGCCGCGGCGTGGGCACCGGACCGGCCGTGGTTCCGGTCGGGCGGGTCATCCCCCGAGGCGGACGCCGGCAAGCGCATGCACCAGCACGAGCGCCACCGCGAGGGCCAGGAGGATCGCCGCCGTCCGCACCGATCCGACGTCCCATGGCATCCGCCGGTGCGGCGTGCGCGTCCAGAAGAAGATGGCCATCGGTGCGAACACGAGGGCCGTGGCCGGCCCGACGACGGTGATGACGAGGTACTCCGGGTCGGCACCGGCGCCGAACGCGGCAGCCGTGTAGACGACGGCGAGGATGCCCGTGGCGAGGAGCCAGGTCAGCACGCTCGCGGCCAGGACCTCGGACGGCGCCGAGAGCGAGCGGGTGATCTCGCGGGCGAGCAGGTAGCTGTTACCGAGCATGCCCGCCACACCGACCAGCCCGAGGGCGACCTGCACCGCGGTGGGCACGCCCCAGATGCCGAACGCGACCGCGGTGTCACCGAGCGGCGCGATCATCGCGATCATGAGGTACCCCCACAGGTTCTGGATCCCCACGAGACCGAACCACGTCAGGAATGCCCGCAGGTAGCCGCCGTGCAGGCCGCGGGCGAGAGCGAGCGCCACCACACCGGAGACCACCGAGAACACCGGCCCGGTGATCGCCTCGACCGCCTCCTGGGCATCGGGCTTGTCCGGGGAGAACACGACGGCACCGCGAACCTCCGCCTCCCCGACCTGGGCGAGAGCGACCGCGGCGTGCGAGTACTCGTGGAGCTGGATGTGCACCATCGTCGCGGCGGCCGCGACGAGCGCGAACGGCAACAAGATCGCGCGGGTCGGACGGGTGGGCTGTGCGGTCGGCGCCTCGGCGCGGTCCGGTGTCATCGTTCCCCCAGGTCGACTGCGCGCTACCGTTCCGCAGCCGGGCGTGCTGGGGAAGTGACATCGGTCATGTGCTCATCCGCGTCATGTCAGCGTCCGGACTCTCACCGAGACGGTCACGTCGAGCGCTTCGGGCAGCTCGGCCAGCCGCCGGTCCAGCGCCTCGTCGTCGACGTGGCGGGCGCTGGGTCCCATGCGGACCTCGTCCCGGACGTCGGCACGGGACATCGTCACGGCGTACTCGACGTCCTGGGTGCCCGCGGAGCCGAACCCGCTGAGCTGGGCGGCGAGCCGGTTCTCCTTGTCGGGGTCCACGCGGATCATGCCCAATGGCTCGATCAGCTCGTGCAGGTGGCGCGGCGTCGGGGAGGCGACGACGAACACTCCGCCCGGGCTTAGGACGCGACGGATCTCGCCGACGTTGCGGGGGCCGAAGACCGAGAGCACGACGTCCGCGGCGCCGTCCCGCAGGGGCAGGCGCTGCCACACGTCGGCCCCGACCGCTGCGACGCGTTCGTGCACCCGCGCGGCGCGCTTGAGGGCGGCGGTGGAGGCGTCGATGACGAGGCCGGTCAGGCCCGTGCGCTCGGCGACCGCGGCGAGGTAGTACCCGGTACCGCCCGCGAGGTCGACGCACAGCCCGCGTCCGTCGCCACGCGCGGCGCGGACCGCATCGGCCACAGCGTCCGCGAGGCGGTCGTAGTGGCCTCGGCCGAGGAAGGATTCGCGCGCGGCGACCTGTGCCGCGTCGTCACCGCCGAACACACGGCGTCCCGCGAGCAGGGTGACGTGTCCCTGCCGGGCGACGTCGAACCGGTGTCCGCGCTCGCACACCAGGCTCGCCCCCTCGAGTCGCACCTCGCCGCGGCACACCGGACAGGCCAGGGCCGGGACGACCTCGGCCAACGCCGCGGTGCTCATGTGACCAGCAGCCCGATCACCCACGCCCCGGTGGCGAGCAGCGCACCGCCGAGCTCGATGAGGATGGTCCAGCCCGTGGCACGCAGGGCAGCCAGTGTCGCCCGCCACGCCTCGCTCGCCTGCCGGCGGCGCTGCCACTCGGACAGGTACACGCCGAGGACGAAGCCGAGCGGCAGGCCGATCACCGGGACGACGAAGAAGCCGACGACGCCGACCACGCCGCCGACGAGCAGGGTGCGGTTGGGCACCCCGGCCGCCTTGAGGTATCGCCCGGCGTAGAGGTACTTGCCGATCCCGGCGGCCGCGACGGCCACGACCGCGACGATCGCCACCGTCCATCCGACCGTGCCGCCGGTGACCACCGCCCAGGTGACGACGGCGGCCAGCACCAGGAGGCTGCCCGGGTAGATCTGGACGACGGCGCCGAACAGCCCCACAAGCACGACGACGCCGACGACGAGTTCGGCGAGCGGGGACATGTCAGGTCCAGAGCACCGCGACGGCGATGTTCACGACGACCAGGCCGGCGAGACCACCGAGGAACCCGCGGGTGACCTTCTCCTCGTTGTTGGCCCCGTAGAACGTCATGACGGTGACGAGGAGCGCGACGACGAGCTTGACGCCGATCTTGGCGTGGTTGACCGGATCGTCACCCATCTCGGCGAGGCCGACCAGGAGGATGCCCGCGATGAGCGCCGTCAACGCACCGTGGGTCACGCCCGCCGGCAGGCGTGGGTTGCGCATGTTGGTCAGTGCCGCGCCGAGCACGATGGCCCAGCCGATCATGTGCACGACGAGGATGAGGCCGGTGAGAATATCCATGCGACCAGCCTACGGGCCGTGTAGTAGATCGCTGGCCACAGCCGGCTACAGCTCGCATCGGACACCCGAGGCCCGGGTGTCCCGCGCGGTCAGAGCAGGCGGCGGTCGGCGGCCCAGCGGGTGAGTTCGTGCCGCGAGGACAACTGCAGCTTGCGCAGCACCGCCGAGACGTGCGTCTCGACCGTCTTGATCGAGATGAACAGCTCCGCGGCGACCTCCTTGTACGTGTAGCCGCGGGCGATGAGCCGCATCACCTCCCGCTCGCGCGAGGTGAGCCGGTCCAGCTCGTCGTCGCGCACGGCGAGGTCACCCACACCAGTGCCGAACGCGTCGAGCACGAACCCGGCGAGGCGTGGGGAGAACGCCGCGTCCCCGGCAGCCACCCGGCGCACCGCGCCGGCGAGATCCGGGGCGCTGATCGCTTTGGTGACGTAGCCGCGCGCGCCGGCGCGAATGACGGCGACGACGTCCTCGCTCGCGTCGGAGACGGACAACGCGAGGAAGCGGGTGACGGGCAGCAGGGCGGTACACGCCGAGACGACCTCGGCTCCCCCACCGCCCTGTCCCCCGGGCAGGTGGACGTCGAGCAGGACGACGTCGGGCCGCAGTGCCTGCACCGCCGCGACCGCTCCCTCGACGTCCTCGGCCTCGCCGACGATGTCGAGATCGGGCGCATGCTGCGCCAGTTCGGTGCGCACCCCGGACCGGACCATCGCGTGGTCGTCGACGAGGAGCACCCGGATCGGCGCGTCGCCGCCGGCCGGGCCGGCTGCCGTGGTGTCCGTCTCGCTCACTGTTGTCCCTTTCGTGGCATGACCAGGTGGACCTCGGTGCCGTTCGACGTCGACCGTACTCGCGCGCGGCCGCCGTGCCGCTCCATGCGGTCGATGATCGAGCGCCGCACCCCGTGCCGGTCGTCCGGGACGGCGTCGAGGTCGAAGCCCTCGCCGCGGTCCCGCACGAAGACCTCGGTCGCCTCCGGTGTCACCTCGACGTACAGGCTGACGGGCGGCCTGCCGTGCGCCACGGCGTTCGTCAGCGCCTCCCGGGTCGCGGCGGCCAGGACGTCGGTCTCCTCGTCCGGCGTGGCGTCCCCGGCGGTGACGACGTCGATCGGCACCCCGCGGATGTCCTCCACCTCGCCCGCGACGCGGCGGACGACGTCGGCCGTCGAGGTGCCCGGGGCGGGACGGTCGGTGTAGAGCCACTCGCGCAGTTCCCGCTCTTGAGACCGAGCCAGGCGCGCGACGTCGTCGTCGTGGGAGCGCGCCCGGATCAGCGCGAGCGTCTGCAAGACCGAATCGTGCAGATGGGCGGCGATGTCCGCACGCTCGGACTCACGGGCCCGCGCCTCCCGCTCGGCCCCGAGATCGCGGACGAGTTTGAGCAGCAGCGGCGCGAGGACGACGGCGATCCCCGCCAGGATCGCCAGGCCACCGAGCGTGGCCTCGATCATCTCGGGCACCGTGCGACCCGGGGCCACCACCAGCAGCGCTCCGACAACGGCGAGGAAGACACCGGCCCCGACGCGGACGACGACGTTTCCGGGGGTGGCCTCCCCCCGGTTGGCGGAGGCGAGCTGCCCCCAGGCGAGCGCGGCACCGGCGGCGACGAGCAGCGCCGGCATGAGCCACGGCACGGCCGAGTCTGCGTTGTTGCGCCAGATGAGGAGCTGGATAGCGGCCAGGAGAAGGACCGCCGCGAGGACGGCGTCGCGGGTGACGGAGCCGGAGCGGGTATCGCGCAACCGCGGGGTCAGGCGCGAGAGTGCCGGGGGGCGGGCGGCCTCGGCCGGGTCGCCGGCGGGGACCGTCAACCACAGCCACAGGTACATCAGCGCGCCCGCCCCGAGCGCGAAGATGCTGACGAACCAGGCCAGACGCACCCATCTGCGCTCGACGCCGAGGTGCACGGCCACGCCCGCGCACACACCGGCGAGGCGCCGGCCCGAGCGGGGGCGGCGCAACGGCAGGCGCCCGGTGGGCGGCGCGGCAGAGGTGCTCACGGGCCTCATCGTCACACGTGCACCCCGGGCATCGGAGGGCCCGGAGCCGGAATCCAGGGGCCATGGGCGGCGGATTCAGGGTCGGGCCAGGGTGCTCCCCGATGGTGTCTGCCGGCCGCGGTGGCGTTCCCTGGATGTCATGAGCACACCTGGCAGCACGGGGCCCGAGGGTCCCCGGCAGACGCCGAGCGCCGGCGGCGCCCCCGGTACCGCGCCGCCGCACGGCGCAGCGCCGTACCGGTCGGCCCCGGCATCGGGGTTCTTCGAATCCATGCGCCGCACCGGGATCTGGCGGACGGACGAGCGGTGGATCGGTGGTGTCGCGGGCGGACTCGCGCGGCGCCTGAGCATCGACCCGCTGCTGGTCCGCGGCGTCCTGGTCGTGATGACGTTCTTCGGCGGACTCGGCCTGCTGCTGTACGGGCTCGGATGGGCCCTCCTGCCCGAGGAGTCGGACGGCCGGATCCACCTGCAGGAGGCGCTGCGCGGGAACGTCGACGCCGCACTCGCCGGTGCCGCCGTCTTCGTCCTCATCGGTCTCGTCCGGCCCGGTTTCTGGTGGTTCGACGAGTTCTGGGCGGCCGGGTGGTTCTTCCTGCTGATCGCGGCACTCGTCGGGTTCCTCGTCGCACTCGTCGCGCGTGGCCGCGACGGCGGCGGCCCGTCGACGTCGCCACCGCCCGCCGCGGGACAGCCGCACGGAGCGACCGCACCGGCCTCGGAAGCGCAGCCGAGCGGTCCTGGACCCACCGCGCCCGCAGCGGGCGGTGTGACCCCCGGCACGGACGGGGCAGGTCCGGACCAGGCCAGCGCACCGACCACGGCGTACGGTCAGGCGGCGTACGGGACCCCACCGGCGACATCGGGGCCCGCCGGCCCACCGCCCACGACGCCGACCTCGACAGGATCGACGGCAACACCGCCACCCTCACCTCCGCCGCGGCCGCCGCGCCCACGGGTGCCCGGGCCCGGGCGGGTGACCAGTGCCATCGTCGTCGGCCTGAGCCTGCTCGTCCTCGCGCTCATGCTCCTGTGGGACAGCGTGGGCTGGAGCCTGGGCCCGGCCGGTCATCCGTGGGCGCTCGCGCTGGTGGGGTGCGGCGCTATCGTGCTGATCTTCGGACTCGGGGTGACCGTCACCGCCCTGCGAGGCCGCAGGGGCCGCGGCCTGACCGCGCTCGGCGTGCTGTTCGCCCTCGTCATGGCGCCGGTGACGGCGGGCGCCACGGTCTCCGAGGACTGGAACGTCTCCTGGCAGGGCCCCGGTTCCTTCGGTGAGCGCACACATGTTCCGGTGTCCGTCTCCGACGCCGAGGCGGGCTACTCCCTGGTCGCCGGCGACATGGACGTCCGCTTGACTGCGCTGGACCTCGACCGGGCCGAGCCGGTCGTCGTGCCCATCAGCATGGCCGCCGGGGACCTGCGGCTGGTCGTACCCTCCGACGCCGCCGTCGAGTTCACCGTCCAGATGGGCGGCGGCCGGCTGTTCGCGGAGACCGGCGGCGGATGGACCGGGCCGTTCGTCCGGGACGACGGCAGCGGGACGACGTACCACGAGCTCGACCGCGTCTTCCGCATGGAGGGCATGTTCGACGGCACCTACCGCTCGCCGCAGGCGCAGGAGAACGACCCGGACCTCATCATCCGCGCCACGGTCGGCGGCGGAAACATCCGACTCGAGGAGACCCCGTGAGCGACCGACCCGCCGAGACCCCCACACCGGACAGTGACCCGGCCACCCAGCCACTCGGGCACGCCGCCGAGGAACCGGCCACCCAGCCGCTCGGGCACGCCACCGAGGAACCGACCACCCAACCCCTCGACTACGCCGGCTCGGAGCCTGCCGACGAGCCCGTGCAGCAGGCCGGCGAGCCCGCGGGCCCACCGGCGCCCGAGCCGGGAGCACCGTCCGGTCCGGCCGGCGCCACCCCTTGGCGGCCCGCGTCCGAGCGGTCGGACGGGGACGAGCCGCCGGTGTGGTCCGCGGCGACCCTGTCCGAGCGTTCGGAGGAGCTACCACGCCGGATCCGCACCGGCACGCTGGTCTTCGGCATCCTCATCGCCCTCATCGGCCTCGGCGCGATCGTCACCGGCCTCGGATTCCGGCTCGACCTGCAGCTCGCCCTCGCCGCCCTGCTCGTCGTCGCGGCGGTGATCCTGCTGGCCAGCCCGCTGCTCCAGCGCCGATCACCCAAGTAATCGACGCCCGGAACCTCCGTGTCAGGTCCCCGTGACCAGGCGGACACCGGCCGCGATCCTCGCCGAGAGGTACGCCGGCACGTGTCCGGCCGGATACGGGTCGAGGTACTCACGACTGACCGGCCCGAGCTGCGAGACGACCGCCACCGAGTCCTTGTCGAGCCCGGAGACCTCAGCCGGAATCAGGACATTGCCCGGGAACACCTCCAGGGCCGTATTGGAGGTCAACGGCACCACCAGCACGGTGGCGATCGCCGAGGCGAGCAGCCAGTCCTCCTGCCACACCACCGCAGGACGGACCTTGCCCGGCGTCGAGCCTTCGGGATGGGCGAAGTCGACCCAGACCACGTCGCTGTGCCGGATCACCACTCGACGTCCTCGAGCCTCCGCTCCGACTCACGCAGGAACTGATCGACAGCAGGTTGCCCCGCTCGTGCGATCGCTTGGTTCGCCAGCCCCGTGAGCTCTGACTGTCCTTCGAGCTCGTCAGGTCCGCCGTGCCGACTCGTACAGCCGATCCGCCGCCCGTACCACGTCCGACCAGTCCGCGGCCGGTGGGACCTCGCGCGTGTGCCGGAGGATGGCGGCGAGCAGACCCTTCTCGGTCGCGAGGCGCACCAACGCGTCGGCCAGGGCTTGGTCGGCAGCGGCGTCATCGAGCCCGTCCGCGCGGTCGGGCGTGAGCAGTCCGTCGACGCCGTCGGTGACGAACTGGCTGATCCCGGTGCCACGACCGGCGACCACGGCGAGCCCGGCTGCCCGGGCCTCGAGCGCGGCGATCCCGAACGCCTCCAGCCGCGCGGGCGCGAGGAACACGTGCCGTCCGGCGTACCGGGACGCCAGCTCCGTGCGGGGTAGCCGGCCCAGGACCGAGACCACGTCACCGAGTCCCCGTCGCTCCACCTCGGAGCGCACCGCGGAGGTCGCCGGCCCGCCGCCGATGAGCTCGGCGTGCACGCGCGGGCGGCCGGCCTCGTCCCGGCCGAGCCGCTCGTGCACCGCGGCGAGGATGCGCACCAGCGGCACCGCCCGCTTGCGTGGCGCCAGTCGCTGCGTGGCGACCACCCGGAGCGGCCCGGAGACTTCCGCATGTCCGGGCCGCTCGTCTTCCGACCGCTCGACTCCCGACACTGCCGGCTCCGCACTCCCGGACGAGGGCACCGGTCCGCCGGCATCCGGGCTCCAAGACACCACGTCCAACCCGTTGGGCACGACGGCGACATCGTCCCTGCCGAGGACGGCGGCCACCCGCTCGGCCGCCACCCCGGAGACCGCGCTCGCCGCGAATCGGGCGCGACCCCACCCGAGCACCCGGGCCCCCGCGGCGTAGAACGGTGCGATGCCGTCCAGCATGCAGTGCCAGGTGACCGCCAGCGGCAACCCGGCACGGCGGGCGGCGCGGGCGCCGGCGTAGGCGAACGGCGAGACCACTCCGGCGTGGACGTGGACGACATCGGGCTGCAGTGCGCGCAGCACCGGCGGCAGCAGCAGGTCCTCGAGCGGATGGAAGGGCAGTCCGAAGGTCGCCACCGAGGCCAGCCGGTGAACCGTGACCCCGTCGACCGTCGTCGTCACCGCCCGGCGGCCACCACCGGGCAGCGCGGGATCCGCCGTCGCCGTGAGCACGTGGACGTCCGCCCCGCGCCGCGCCTGCTCCACCGCCAGGTCGTGGACCTGGGTCTCGATGCCGCCCACGCGCGGAGGAAAGCAGTCCGAGACATGCACGATCCGCCGGGTGCCCTGCGGCGGGTGGGCGCCGCCGTCGGCCTTCCGGCTCATATCGCCGCCGTCGCCGGGCTCAGTCTCCGGACTCAATCTCGCAGACTCATTCCCACTCGATGGTGCCCGGCGGCTTGGACGTGACGTCCAGCACCACGCGGTTGACCTCCGGGACAGTGTTGGTGATCCGGTTCGAGATCGTGGCGAGCACCTCGTAGGGCACCCGCGACCAATCGGCCGTCATGGCGTCCTCGGAGGAGACCGGGCGCAGCACGATCGGGTGGCCGTACGTCCGCCCGTCGCCCTGGACCCCGACGGAGTGCACGTCGGCGAGGAGGACCACCGGGCACTGCCAGATGTCCCGGTCCAGCCCGGCCCGGGTCAGCTCCTCACGCGCGATCGCGTCCGCGGCCCGCAGGATCTCCAGGCGCTCGTGGGTCACCTCGCCGATGATCCGGATCCCGAGGCCGGGCCCCGGAAACGGCTGGCGCCAGACGATACCCTCGGGCACCCCCAGCTCGAGGCCGACGGCCCGGACCTCGTCCTTGAACAGGGTGCGCAGCGGCTCGATGAGGTCGAACTGCAGGTCGTCCGGCAGCCCGCCGACGTTGTGGTGGCTCTTGATGTTCGCCGCGCCCTCACCGCCGCCGGACTCGACGACGTCCGGGTAGAGGGTGCCCTGGACGAGGTACTTCACCTCACCGGTCGTGGTTCCCTCCGCGTCCGCCTGGGCGACCACCTCGCGCGCGGCCTTCTCGAACGTGCGGATGAACTCGCGCCCGATGATCTTGCGCTTCGCCTCGGGGTCGGTGACGCCCGCGAGCGCGGCCAGGAAGGTCTCGGAGGCGTCGACGACCTTGAGATTGACGCCGGTCGCGGCGACGAAGTCCTGCTCGACCTGCTCGGCCTCGCCCGCCCGGAGCAACCCGTGGTCGACGAAGACGCAGGTGAGCTGATCGCCCACGGCCTTGTGCACCAGCGCGGCCGCCACCGACGAGTCCACGCCGCCGGAGAGACCGCAGATCACGCGGTCGCCCCCGACGGCAGCCCGGATCGCCTCGACCTGCTCGGCGATGACGTTGCCGGGGGTCCACTCGGGCCGCAGACCGGCGCCGTCGTACAGGAACCGCTCGAGGGCCTCCTGCCCGAGGACGGAGTGCTTGACCTCCGGGTGCCACTGCATGCCGTACAACCGGCGACGGCGGTCCTCGAACGCCGCGACGGGCGAGCCCTCGGAGGTGGCGAGGACGTCGAATCCTTCGGGTGCGGCGTGGACCGAGTCGCCGTGGGACATCCACACGGTCTGCCGCTCCGGGGAGCCCGCGAGGAGCTGCGACCCGGACCCGCCGGGCACGTCCACGACGGTACCGCCGTACTCGCGGGTGCCGGTGCGCGCGACCTCGCCGCCGAGGGCGCGCGCCATGGACTGGAAGCCGTAGCAGATACCCAGGACGGGCACGCCGGTCTCGAACAGCGCGGGATCGGTCGCCGGGGCACCGTCCTCGTAGACCGAGGACGGCCCGCCCGAGAGGATGATGGCCGCCGGATCCTTGGCGAGCATCTGATCGACCGGCATGGAGTGCGGGACGATCTCGGAGTAGACGCTGGCCTCACGCACGCGCCGCGCGATGAGCTGGGCGTATTGCGCGCCGTAGTCGACCACGAGCACCGGGCGCGGCATGACGGGCTCCGCCGCAGGGGTCGCGGTCCCCGGCTCGGCCGGGGCGGGTGCGGCGTCAGGATCCTCGGCGCGCGCCGGCTCGACCGGCTCTGGAGTGCTCACGCCCGCCAGGATATCGACCGTGACGGCCCGGTCCGTGACCGGCCCCGCCTGCCGGTCAAGCCTCCCGTGCCCGGCGCTCCTGCAAGGCGGCGACGCGCTCGAGGATGCCCGGCAGGTCGGCGGTGAACCACCGCTCGGCGCGACGTTCCATGACGAAGGACAGAATCGGGACCACGCCGCCCGCGATGAGCACCACGACCCGCCCGAGGTCCCAGCGCATGATCGACCAGAGGTTGAAGACGGTGGCGAGGTAGATCACGTAGATCCAACCGTGGACGATCGCCACCCACGTGCCGAGCACGGGCTCGTCGCCGTTGAGGTGCAGGACGTACTTCATGACCATCTCCGCGCACAGCAGGAGCAGCATGCCGCCGGTCACGAACGCCATGACGCGGTAGTAGCGGAAGGCGCCACGAGCCTTGCCCTCACGCTCGGCGACGGCGGAGTTCGGCTGGCGGGCGGGCTCGGTGGTCACGGTTCTCCTCGGCGTGGTGTTTCCTCCAGTTTCGCAGACGCGGGGACGGTGCGGCCGCGGCAGATCGTCACGTGCACCCGGCGGGGGGGTTGACCTCAATTAATGTTGAGGTCTGAGACTGGTGATCATGACCTTGACCGAGTCCTCCCGCCGTACCGGCCGCACCACGGCACGCCCTCGCCGGCGCACCGAGCGCAGCGGGCACCGAAAAGCCGTGGCTGCGCGTCAGGGGCCGTCCGTAGGCTGGCTGCTCGTGCTGACTCCCCTGCGCGGCCACCCGGGCCACCCGCCGCTGACGAGTCCGGGCGCCTACCTGCGGTGGGTGTTCCGGCAGCAGGCCGGGGTAACCACGTTCGCGTCGGTCTTCGCCGTCCTCGAGGCCGCGTCGCTCGCCGCGGTCCCGCTGCTGCTGGGCATGGCGCTGGACGCGGGACTCAGCAGCGGCGTCTCCCCTGAGCTGCTCGTCGCGGGCGGCTGGCTGCTGCTCGCGGGCCTGGTCGGCGCTGCGGCCAGCGCCCTGATGCACATCGGCGAGACGTCGGGCTGGATCCACGGCGCGTTCCGCACCTCCCGGCTGGTCGGCCACCACGTCACCCGGACCGGTGACGCCGTCTCCGAGGACCTGCCCACCGGCGAGGTCGTCTCGACCGTGGCGTCGGACGCCTTCCACGTCGGCAACATGATGGAAGTCTTCCCGCGGTTCGTCGGTTCGGTGGTCGCGTTCGTCCTCGTCGCGGTCATCGTCCTGCAGCAGTCGGTCCCGCTCGGGCTGGTGATCCTCCTCGGCCTGCCGGTGACGACGGCGATCCTCGCCCTCCTGGTCCGTCCGCTGCACGTGCGGCAGGCCAGACAGCGCGAGGAGACCGGGCGCCTGACCGCCCTTGGGTCGGACACCGTCTCGGGCCTGCGCGTGCTGCGCGGCATCGGCGGGGAGGACGTCTTCGCCCGCCGCTACGCCGAGCAGTCCCAGCGGGTCCGCACCGCCGGTGTCGCGGTGGCCGGCACCTCCTCCATCCTGCAGGCGATGCAGGTCCTCCTGCCCGGCCTCTTCGTCGCCGGGGTGGTCTGGTACGGCGCCCATCTCGCCATCGCCGGCACGATCACCCCGGGACAGCTCGTGGCGTTCTACGGCTACACCGCCTTCCTGGCCGAGCCGCTGCGTGCCGCTACCCAGTTCATGCAGCTCGTCACCCGCGCGCGGGTGGGCGCGCGCAAGATCATCCGGGTGCTCAGCGTGCAGCCGGCGGCCGGGTCGATCGCCGAGTCCGAGGTCGCCGACGGCGGGCACACGCCCCCGCGCGACCGGGACTCCGACAGCATGCACGACGGCGGCACGCCGGCCGGCCCCGGAATGCCCCTGGTGGACCTCACCACCGGCGTACGCCTCGTCGCCGGCCGGACCACCGTCGTCGTGTCCGAGCGGCCCGAGGAGTCGGCGGCGCTGGCCACGCGCCTCGGCCGGTTCGACGACACCGGCGGGGAGGTGCTCTACGGCGGTGTTCCGCTGACCGCCATGCCACTGGCCGAGGTCCGGCGGCGGATCGTGGTCGGGGACGCCACGCCCCAGCTCTTCACCGGCACGCTGCGCCAGGAACTCGACATCCGCGACCGCGCGGACGACGCCGCACTCCACCGCGCGCTGGAGGTGGCCGACGCCCACGATGTGCTCACCTCCGTCCCGGGTGGGCTCGACGGTGAGATCGCGGAGAAGGGCCGATCCCTCTCCGGAGGGCAACGCCAGCGCGTCGCCCTGGCCCGCGCCCTGCTGGCCGAGCCGGAGACGCTGGTACTCATCGAGCCGACCTCGGCCGTGGACGCGCATACGGAGGCCCGGATCGCCGAGCGTCTCGCCGCCCACCGCGCCGGCCGCACCACGGTGATCGTCTCGGCCTCGCCGCTGGTCCTGGAGCACGCGGACGACGTCGTCTTCCTCGACGGTGGCCGCGAGCGCGCGCGAGGCCGGCACCGCGATCTACTCGACCGGGCGGCCGCCGGGGAGACGGACGCCGCCCGCTACCACGCGGTCGTCACCCGGCAGACCGCCGGGGCCTCGACCGCGAGCGCTTCCTCGGCGGGCACCCCACCGACCGCCGGCCATGCCACCCCGGCAACGCCGGCCGGCTCAGGACAGGAGGTGCGCTGATGCACCTGCCCATCGCCGACACTCCGACGGTCCGGCGCCTCGCGCTCGACCTGCTGCGTCGCTACCGAGGACGCCTGGCACGCGTCGTGGGGCTGCAGGCCCTGGCGACCGTCGGCGCCCTCGCGCTGCCGTTCCTGCTGGGCCGGCTGGTCGACGCCGTCGCGACCGGGACCACGGCCGACGTCGTCAACCGGCTCGGCTGGGTGCTGGTCGCCGTGGTGCTGGTCCAGGCGGTGATGACCAGGTTCGCCCACCGCGCGGCGATGGTGCTCGGCGAGGAGGTCTTCGCCGAACTGCGCGAGACCTTCCTGACCACCGTGACCCATCTCCCGCTGTCCACGGTCGAGCGTGCCGGGACCGGGGATCTGCTCGGCCGCACCACGAACGACGTCGACCGCATCCAGTGGATGGTCCGCTTCGGCGTGCCGCAGGTGCTCGTGATGTCCGCGACCATCCTGCTCACCGTGTTGGCCGCGGTACTCGCCTCGCCGCTCGTGGCGATCGCAATGGTGGCCGGTGTCCCGATCCTCGTGATCGTCACGCGCCGGTACCTGCGCCGCGCGACACCCGCCTACCTGCGTAACTCCGCCGCCTGGGCCCGGATGAACGGCACGCTGACCGAGTCGGTCGAGCACGCCCGCACCATCGACGCCCTGGCGCTCGGCCCACGCCGCCGCCGGCACACCGACGAGGTGATCAACCACACCTGGGAGACCGAGGTGGTCACGCTCCGGCTGCGCGTGACGCTGTTCTTCTGGCTCGGCGTCTCGTTCATGCTGCCGGTCGCCGCCACCGTGCTGTGGGGCGCCTGGCTGGTCGGCCTCGACCTGGCCACCGTGGGCGCGGTGACCACGGTCGCGCTGTACACGATGCAGGTACGGCCGGCGGTCTCCGAACTGCTCTTCTGGGTGGACGAGATGCAGGTGGCCGTAGCGAGCCTCGCGCGGATCTTCGGGGTCGGCCTTGTGGAGCCGGACCGGGCCCCCTCCGGTGAGCGGCCGGCGGACGGCCGGATCGAGGCCGAGCAGGTGCGCTACGCCTACCGGGAGGGTCAGGACGTGCTGCACGGGGTGGACCTGGACCTCGTACCCGGGGAGCGGCTCGCGGTCGTCGGCCCGTCCGGTGCCGGCAAGTCCACGCTCGGCCGGATGCTCGCCGGCATCCACCCGCCCACCGGCGGCCGCGTCACGGTCGGCGACGTCCCGCTCGTCGACCTGCCGGAGGAGGACCTGCGCTCGCACGTCGCCCTGGTGACGCAGGAGCACCACGTGTTCGTCGGCACGCTCGCGGACAATCTGCGTCTGGCGGACGCCGCGGCGGACGAGGAACGGATGTGCCGGGCGCTCGCCGCCGTCGACGCGACCGACTGGGTGAACGGGCTCGACCACGGCCTCGAGACGAAGGTGGGCTCCGGCGGCAAGGAGCTCACGCCCGCCCAGGCGCAGCAGCTCGCTCTGGCGCGCCTGGTGCTGCTCGACCCCCACACGCTGGTCCTGGACGAGGCAACGTCGCTGCTCGATCCACGCGCGGCACGGCACCTGGAGCGGTCGCTCTCGGCGGTGCTGGAGGGCCGCACCGTGGTCGCGATCGCGCACCGGCTGCACACCGCGCACGACGCCGACCGCGTGGCCGTGGTCGAGGACGGGCGGATCGTCGAGCTCGGACCGCACGAGGAGCTGGTCGCGGCCGAGGGCGAGTACGCCGCCCTGTGGCGGTCCTGGCAGCAGGACTGAGCCCGACGCAGGGCTCCGCCCTCACCGTCCCCGGGCGGGTTCCCCCGACGCCTCGTGCTCGGCCGCGCCGTCGTCCGCACCGTCCGGCCGGGCCAGTTCCGCGTCCTCCCGGCGGCCGCGGACGTCGTCGCGAAGCATCCGCCCCCACAGGGCGAGGGCGAAGCCGCCGAAGACGACCCACTCGACGGCGTACGCGAGATTCTGCAGATTCAGCCCGGTGCTCTCGGCCTGACCGGGCGGCGGCGCGTGCCGCAGGCCGGTCGGCGAGACGTCGGCGCGGGCGCCACCGGGCTCCTCGGTGAACTCGACGAGATATCCGCTCCATGTCGGGCCGCCCCAGAGCCCGGCCAGCTCGGCCGAGCTGATCGATCCGACGACGTTGTCCGCCGCACCGGCAGGCTGTGCCTGTTCGCTGTCGCGGAGCCAGCCGGTGACGCGTTGCTCTCCGTCGGGGACCTCGAGCACCCGCGCGGTCTCCTGCCCGGCAGGCTCGGCCTCATCGCCGGCGATGTCGACGTCGCCCGGGTCGATCCAGCCGCGCAGCACCGGGATCATGGCTCCGGCGTGCGGGCCCTGGTTGACCCACAGGGCGGTGACCACGAGCACCGCGTCCTGTCCGTCGACCGACCGGCCGGTCACGTACACCTGCTGGTCGGTCCGGTACTCGCCGGTGACCTCCACCGGGACGCCCAGCTGGTCCGCGTGGAACGTCGTCTGGGGCGTCAGGACGTCTGCGAGGGGCCGCACGTCCTGGTCGAGGACGGCCTGGTGCTCGGCCTCGGCCTGTTCCTCACCACGGACGCTCGCCCGGTCGAGCTGCCAGGCGCCCAGGCGCACGCACACCGCCGCGGCGGCGAGGAGCAGCACCAGCAGCCCGAGCATGCGCGGGGTGAGCGCGGAGCGGAGGACGTCGCGAGCCGTCCCGTCCGCCGCGGGCTGCTGGCGGGGACCGGGGGTCGTCACCGCACCAGGTTACGTCGGCCCAGCCGCGGCCACGGGGCACGACGGCGCGCCCGTCGCACGAGTGCGACGCGCTCTCGGCCTGCCGACCTGGCGGATATTGGGCCAGACTGGGCGCGTAGGCCCGACTGCCCCGTCCGGGGCGGCCGACCACGACGACGAGGGAGATCGGCATGACCACGACGACGTCACCGTCCACCGGTCGATCGGGAGCCACCTGGCCCACGCGAGCCGACGCGAATCCGGGCCCGCTCGAGGATGCCACCCTCGAGCAGATCGACGCCTGGTGGCGCGCGGCGAACTACCTGTCGGTGGGCCAGATCTACCTGCTGAACAACCCGCTGCTGCGCACCACGTTGCGCAAGGAGGACGTCAAGCCGCGTCTCCTCGGCCATTGGGGAACCACCCCCGGCCTGAACTTCCTCTACGCCCACATGAACCGCGCCATCGCCGAGCGTGAGTTGAACGCGTTCTACCTCACCGGGCCGGGCCACGGCGGGCCGGGCCTGGTGGCGAACACCTACCTCGAGGGCACCTACTCCGAGACCTATCCGGAGATCACCCAGGACGAGGAGGGGATGCGGCGCCTGTTCCGCCAGTTCTCCTTCCCCGGCGGAATCCCGTCGCACGTGGCACCGGAGACGCCCGGCTCGATCCACGAGGGCGGGGAACTGGGGTACGCGTTGTCCCACGCCTACGGCGCGGTGTTCGACAACCCCGACCTGCTCGCCTTCACCGTCGTCGGCGACGGCGAGGCCGAGACCGGGCCGCTGGCCACCTCCTGGCACTCCAACAAATGGCTCAACCCCGCCCGCGACGGCGTCGTGCTGCCGGTGCTGCACCTCAACGGCTACAAGATCGCCAACCCGACCGTGCTCGCCCGCATCCCCGACGACGAGCTCGCCGAGCTCATGCGCGGGTACGGCCACAACCCGCACTTCTTCTCCGGTGGCTTCGACGATGAGGACCCCGCTGCGGTCCATCGCCGGTTCGCCGAATTGCTCGACACCGTCCTCGACGAGATCGCGCAGATCAAAGCTCAGGCGGCGCAGGACCCCGACGGCGAGCGGCCCCGCTGGCCCATGATCGTCTTCCGCACCCCGAAGGGGTGGACGGGCCCGAAGACCATCGACGGCAAGATGACGGAGAACCACTGGCGCTCGCACCAGGTCCCGCTCGCCTCCGCGCGCGACACCGACGAGCACCTGCACGACCTCGAGCAGTGGCTGCGCTCGTACCGCGCGGAGGAGCTCTTCGACGCCACCGGCCGGCTCAAGGCGGAGATCGCCTCGCTCGCACCGGCCGGCCACCTGCGGATGGGCGCCAACCCGAGCACCAACGGCGGCCTGCTGCTCAAGGATCTGCGCATGCCGGACTGGCGGGACTTCGCCGTCGACGTGACCACACACGGTGCTCCCATGGCCGAGGCCACCCGCGTCCTCGGGGAGTTCCTGCGTGAGCTGGTCCGGCTCAACCCGGACAGCTTCCGCATCTTCGGCCCGGACGAGACCGCCTCGAACCGCCTGCAAGCGGTCTACGACGCCACCGACAAGCAGTGGAACGCCGGGTACCTGGACACGGACGAGGGCGACCACCTCGCCCGCGCCGGCCGGGTGATGGAGATGCTCTCCGAGCACCAGTGCCAGGGGTGGCTCGAGGGGTACCTGCTCACCGGCCGGCACGGGATGATGAGCTCTTACGAGGCGTTCATCCACATCGTCGACTCGATGGTCAACCAGCACGCCAAGTGGCTGAAGGTCACCAACCACATCCCGTGGCGCCGCCCGCTCGCGTCCCTGAACTACTTGCTGTCCTCGCACGTGTGGCGCCAGGACCACAACGGGTTCTCGCACCAGGACCCCGGCTTCATCGACCACGTGGTGAACAAGAAGGCGGAGATCGTGCGGGTCTACCTGCCGCCGGACACCAACTCCCTGCTGTCCACGTTCGACCACGTGCTGCGTTCCAAGCAGTACGTCAACGTCGTCGTGGCCGGCAAGCAGCCGGGGCCGAGCTACCTCAGCGTCGACGAGGCGATCAAGCACTGCACGCGCGGCCTGGGCATCTGGGAATGGGCCGGCACGGAACGGCCTGGCGAAGAGCCCGACGTCGTCCTCGCGTGCGCCGGGGACGTGCCGACGCTGGAGACCCTCGCCGCGGCGAGCATCCTGCGCGAGGAGATCCCCGACCTCAAGGTCCGGGTGGTCAACGTCGTCGACCTCATGCGGCTGCAGGACGAGAAGGAGCACCCGCACGGGCTGTCCCACTCCGACTTCGACGCGATCTTCACCGCCGACAAGCCGGTGATCTTCGCCTACCACGGCTACCCGTGGCTCATCCATCGCCTGACCTACCGGCGCAACGGGCACCCGAACCTGCACGTACGCGGGTACAAGGAGGAGGGCACGACGACGACGCCGTTCGACATGGTCATGCTCAACGACCTGGACCGCTACCACCTGGTCATCGACGTCCTCGACCGCACCCCCGGGCTCGTGGAGCGGTACGGGACGTTGAAGCAGCAGATGATCGACGCCCGCCTCGACGCGCGGCAGTACACCCGCGAGTACGGCGAGGACATCCCGCACGTGCGCGACTGGGTCTGGCCCGACGTGGGCGAGACCGCCACGGAGCTCGGTGGCCCGAACGCCAGCCAGACCACCGGCGCGGACAACGAGTAATCCTCGATGGGGCGCAGCATCTACATCGCCTCCTCCGAGGGGCACACCGGAAAGTCCGCGATCGCTCTCGGCCTGGTGCAGCTCTTCGCCGCACGGGTGGAGAGCGTCGGGGTCTTCCGGCCGGTCACCCGCAGCCGGTCCGGACGGGACACGGTGGTCGAGCTGCTGCTCGACCAGGGCCTGGACCTCGCCTACGACGACGCGTTGGCGGTGACCTACGACGACGTCCACGCCGACGCCGACGGGGCACTGAGCCGCATCGTGGACGCCTTCCCGCCGGTGGCGCGTGAGCACGAGGTGACGATCGTCGTCGGGTCGGACTACACCGACGTCGCGGCGCCGGCGGAGCTGGCGTTCAACGCACGCGTGGCCGCGAACCTCGGCGCCCCGGTCCTGCTGGTGGTCTCCGGCGTCGATCGCACGGCCGAGGAGATCGTGCGTGTGGTGGAGGCCTCGACGGCGGAGATCGCTCACGAGCACGCCCGGACGGTCGGCGTCGTGGTCAACCGGTGCCCCCCGGACCTCGTCGAGGAGGTGCGTGGCCGGCTGTCCGCCGAGGGCCGGGCCGCGTGGGTGCTGCCCGAGGTGCCGTTGCTGTCCGCACCGACGGTGCGTGACCTGCTCGCGGCGCTGGACGGTGACCTGCTGCTCGGTGACGAGGCCCTGCTCGACCGCGAGGCCGAGCACATGCTCGTCGCCGGGATGAACACCGAGCACATCCTCGAGCGGCTGCACGACGGGCAACTGTGCATCGCCGCGGCGGACCGGCCGGAGGTGCTCGTCACACTGGTCGCGGCGCACGCCTCCGATCAGTACCCCACACTCGCCGGCATCGTCCTCAACGGACGGTTCCGTCCCCCGGAGCAGGTGCTGCGGATGGTCGAGGGGCTCGGGCAGCGTCTGCCGATCATGACGACGCCGCACGACACCTACCCGACGGCGTCCCTGGTGGCACGCACGCGGGGGACGTTCTCGCGCGGCACGCAGCGCAAGCGCGACATCGCACTGGCACTGTTCGAGGAGCACGTGGACTCCGACCGGCTGCTGGCCGCGCTCGAGGTGCCGGTCTCCGAGGTCGTCACGCCACTGATGTTCGAGTCGCGGCTGATCGAACGAGCCCGCGAGAGCCCGCGGCACATCGTGCTGCCGGAGGGTGACGACGACCGGATCCTACGGGCCGCCTCGACACTGCTCTCCCGCCGGGTGGCCGAGCTGACGCTGCTGGGCAACCCGACGCAGGTACGCGCCCGCGCCGCCGAACTCGGGCTCGATCTCGACGGCGCGGAGGTGATCGACCCGGCCACCTCGGACCTGCTCGAGGATTTCGCCGGCGAGTACGCCAGGCTGCGCGCCCACAAGGGCATGACGGTCGAGCGGGCCCGTGAGGTGGTCCAGGACGTCTCCTACTTCGGGACGATGATGGTCCACACCGGCGCGGCGCACGGCATGGTCTCCGGCGCCGCGCACACCACGGCACACACCATCCGGCCCTCGTTCGAGATCATCAAGACCTCCCCGGGCACCTCGATCGTCTCCTCGGTGTTCTTCATGTGCCTTGCGGACCGCGTCCTGGTCTACGGTGACTGCGCGGTCAACCCGGAACCGACCGCCGAGCAGCTCGCCGACATCGCCATCTCCTCGGCGCAGACCTCCGCCCGGTTCGAGGTCACCCCGCGGGTGGCGATGCTGTCCTACTCGACCGGCGAGTCCGGCTCCGGGGCGGAGGTGGACAAGGTGCGCACGGCGACCGAGCTGGTCCGCCGGCGACGGCCGGACCTCGTGGTCGAGGGACCGATCCAGTACGACGCCGCGGTCGACGCCTCGGTGGCGGCGGCGAAGCTGCCCGGCTCGGACGTGGCCGGCCGGGCCACCGTGTTCGTCTTCCCGGACCTCAACACCGGCAACAACACCTACAAGGCGGTCCAGCGCACGGCCGGCGCCGTCGCCGTCGGGCCGGTGCTGCAGGGGCTGAACAAGCCGGTCAACGACCTCTCCCGCGGGGCCCTGGTCCGCGACATCGTCAACACGGTGGCGATCACCGCCGTGCAGTCGCAGGCGCCCGAGGACGGGAGTGCGGCATGACCGGCGGCACCGGCACGGTCCTGGTCATCAATTCGGGGTCCTCCTCGATCAAGTACAAGCTGCTCGAACCGGGATCCGGTGACGTGCTCGCCTCCGGCCTCGTGGAGCGGATCGGCGAGGACAGCGGCCACGTCGAGCACACCGCCGGGACGCGGACCACCGAGCGATCGGACCCGGTGCCCGATCACGGCGCCGGGCTGCGCACCGTCCTGGACCTGTTCGAGGAGGCGGGGCCCTCGCTCGCCGAGGCGGGCATCGTGGCCGTCGGCCACCGGGTGGTCCAGGGCGGGCTGCGCTACGACGGGCCCGTCCTCATCGACAATTCCGTGACCCGCGAGATCGAGCGCCTCTCCCCCGTCGCGCCGCTGCACAACCCGGCGAACCTGGCCGGTATCGAGGTGGCCCGGGAGCTGCTGCCGGACGTCCCGCACGTCGCGATCTTCGACACGGCGTTCTTCCGGTCGCTGCCGGCGCGTGCGGCCACCTACGCGCTGGACCGGAAGGTGGCCACGGACCACCGGATCCGCCGCTACGGGGCGCACGGCACCTCGCACGAGTACGTCTCGGGACGCGTGCACGACCTGCTCGGCCGGGACGACCTGCGCCAGGTCGTGCTGCACCTGGGCAACGGCGCATCCGCATCGGCGGTGGTGGGCGGCCGTGCCGTGGACACCTCGATGGGCCTGACGCCGTTGGAAGGGCTGGTGATGGGCACCCGCACGGGCGACATCGACCCGGCCGTGGTCTTCCATCTCGTGCGGAACACGGACATGAGCCTCGGCGAGGTCGACGACTTGCTCAACCGCCGGTCCGGCATGAAGGGGTTGACCGGGCACAACGACATGCGTGAGGTGTGGCGCCTGGTCGACGCCGGCGACGCCGACGCCGCGCTGGCGATCGAGGTCTACCTGCACCGGTTGCGCAAGTACGTCGGCGCCTACGCCGCCGTCATGGGCGGGATCGACACGCTGACGTTCACCGCCGGGGTCGGCGAGCACGACGGCCGCGTCCGCAGCGGGCTGGCCGAGGGGCTGGAGTTCCTCGGTGTCGAGGTGGACGCCGCACGCAACGAGGCGGACTCGGCCGGGGAGCGGATCATCTCACCGGAGGGCGCGGCGGTGACCGTACTGGTCGTCCCCACGAACGAGGAGCTCGCCATCGCCCGCCAGGCCGCCTCGCTGCGCTGACCGCCCTGACCCGCGACTCGTCAACTCTGTGCCGACTCGTCAATCCTGTGCCGACTCGGGCCCAGCCCCCCTCGTCACTCGCACCTCGACTCGTCCATCGTGGTCGCGCAGCGGCCGGCCCCCGAACCAAGAGGCGTCGCATGGCGCCGACGTAGCGCATCGCCATGTACTGCTGGCCCAGCCGGGCCGCGGTTCCGAACGCCGCGAGCAGGCGGTGTGCGGTCACCGACTCCGACGAGACGCGGAAGCGCAGGCGTCCGCCGTCGGTCGCCAGCTCGAACGTCTGCTCGCCGCGCTCCGCGTGCCCGGGCAGGGTGCGGTAGGTCAGGCGAGCCGTGGACTCTGTCTCGGTCAGCTCGATGACCTCGTCGGTGCCGCCCATCCGCGCGAACCGCGGGCCGAGCACGAGCTCGAGACGACGCCGCCGCGGCCGGTCACGTCAGCCCTGGGCCGGGCCGGTCATCGACCGCACGTCCAGCGCGGCGTCGAGCTGCTCGGCGGTGACCTCGCCGCGTTCGACGTAGCCGAGGTCCTCGACGGCCGCCCGCACCGTGATGCCCTTGGCCACCGCGTGCTTGGCGATGGTGGCGGCGGCCTCGTACCCGATGATGCGGTTGAGCGGGGTGACGATCGACGGCGAGGACTCGGCGAGCTGGAGGCAGCGCTCCTCATCGGCGACGAGGCCGTCGACGGTCCGCTCGGCCAGCACCCGGGAGATGTTGCCGACCAGCGTGATCGACTCGAGCAGGTTGCGCGCCATCACCGGCAGCGTGACGAGCAGGTCGAAGTTCCCCTGCGCGCCGGCGAAGCCGATGGCGGCGTCGTTCCCGATGACCTGGGCGGCGACCATGACGGTCGCCTCCGGGATCACCGGGTTGACCTTGCCCGGCATGATCGATGAGCCCGGCTGCAGGTCCGGCAGGCGCAGCTCCCCGAGCCCGGTGTTGGGCCCGGACCCCATCCACCGAAGATCGTTGGCGATCTTCGTCAGCGAGACGGCGATGGTGCGCAACGCGCCCGAGGTCTCGACGAGGGAGTCTTGTGCGGCCTGGGCCTCGAAGTGGTTCGACGCCTCGACCAGCGGCAGGCCGGTGTGCTCGGCGATGAGCTCGATCACCCGCTGGGAGAAGCCGGCCGGGGTGTTGATCCCGGTGCCGACGGCGGTCCCGCCCAAGGGCAGCTCCGCGAGCCGCGGCATGGTCGCGCGGACGCGGTCGACGCCGTACCGGATCTGGGTGGCGTAGCCGGAGAACTCCTGCCCGAGCGTGATCGGAGTGGCGTCCATGAGGTGCGTCCGGCCGGACTTGACGACGTCGGCGAACTCCTCCGCCTTGCGCTCGAGCGAGGCGGCCAGCGTCTCCAGCCCGGGCAGCAGGTCGTCGACCATGGCCTGGGTGGCGGCGATGTGGATCGAGGACGGGAAGACGTCGTTGGAGGACTGCGATGCGTTGACGTGGTCGTTCGGGTGCACGGCGCGGCCGAGCCGGGCCGAGGCGAGGTTCGCGACCACCTCGTTGGTGTTCATGTTCGACGACGTGCCCGAGCCGGTCTGGAACACGTCCACCGGGAAGTGCGCGTCGTGGGTGCCCGCGATGACCTCCTCCGCGGCGGCGACGATCGCCTCGGCGACGTCCTGGTCGAGCACGCCGAGCTCCGCGTTCGCGATCGCGGCGGCACGCTTGACCTGACCGAGCGCGGAGATGTGGTGGCCCGACAAGCCGCGCCCAGAGATCGGGAAGTTCTCCACCGCGCGCTGCGTCTGCGCCGAGTAGAGCGCGTCACGTGGGACACGCACCTCACCCATGGTGTCGTGCTCGATGCGAAAGTCCTCGGTGCTGGCGGTCTGCTCCTGGCTCACCTGGCGCCTCTCCTCGTCGGTCTGTCGCGCTGAACGGCCCGGCCATTCTTTCACCCGCAGCGCGCCCCGGCGACGGACGACGGACCTGCCTCGTCCCGAGTCAGCTGTCGAGCTCGCGCGTGATGAGGTCGGCGAGCTCGTCGAGCACCTTCTCTGCCCGCTCCCCGTCCGCGGTGAGGGTGACCTCGTCGCCCTGGTTGGCACCGAGGGTCATCACGGCGAGCACACTGCTGGCGTCGACCGGGTCCGCGCCGGACTTGGAGATCTTCACGGCAAGCCCGCTTTCCGCGGCGGCCTTGCTGAACACGGCGGCGGGACGGGCGTGCAGCCCGACCTTGGCGGCGACGACGGCACTTCGCTGGGCCATGGACGGTCCTTCCTGTCCGGATGCGGTCCGTTCCGCACCTGGTGACAGGGAGGGTACGACAGACGGGCACGTCCCGGGGAACCGGCACGACGCCGGCATGGCACCCGGAACTCAGCGCGGCTCGTCTGCTCCGGGAGCCACCGCGCCCTGGTCGCGCGACGGTGCGGCACCTCGACGGACACTGATCCGCCGCGTCATTCCCTTACCGAGAGCCAACGCCCGAGCACCGTGACGTGCTGGCGCTCGTAGCCGAGCCGCTCATAGAAGCCCGCAGCCGGGTTGCCGTCGCGGACCATGAGCTGGACCTTACGGGCGCCCGCCGACGCGAGCCAGCTTTCCGCGGCCTGGGTCAGCTCTGCTCCCACGCCCGTGCCCTGAACCTCAGGGGTGACGGCGAGGTAATAGATCCACCCGCGGTGCCCGTCCATGCCCGCCATGACAGACCCCACGACGACGCCGTCGTCCCGTGCCACAAGCACCGTGGAGGTGGCGCCGCGACGGGCCTGGTCGAGGTCCGCCGTCGGGTCGTTCCACGGTCGGGTAAGACCACAGGTCTCCCACAGCCGGACGACGGCGGGCCCCTCCCCCTCGGTCATCTCACCGATCACGGGCACCGAACACGCCGGTCCGTCGCCGCCTCGCTCAGCCCCGCCGCAACGGTCCGGTCTGGCCACGGCGGCCACAGTCAGAACGGGCTGTACGGCGAGACGACGACCTCGACGCGCTGGAACTCCTTGAGATCGGAGTAGCCCGTCGTGGCCATCGCCCGGCGCAACGCACCGACGAGGTTCAACGTGCCGTCGGCGCTGGTCGACGGCCCGTGCAGAATCTCCTCGAGCGTGCCGACCGTCTCCACCCGCACACGCTCGCCACGCGGCAACTCGGGGTGGTGGGCCTCCGGACCCCAGTGCCACCCCTGCCCAGGTGCCTGCTCGGCCCGCGCGAGCGCCGCGCCGAGCATGACCGCGTCGGCGCCGCACGCGACCGCCTTGACCAGGTCACCCGAACGCCCGACGCCGCCGTCGGCGATGACGTGGACGTACCGACCGCCCGACTCGTCCAGGTAGTCGCGCCGTGCGGCGGCGACGTCGGCCACCGCGGAGGCCATGGGCGCGTGGATGCCGAGCGAGATGCGGGTGGTGTGCGCCGCTCCCCCGCCGAAGCCGACGAGCACGCCCGCCGCGCCGGTGCGCATGAGGTGCAGCGCCGCCGTATAGGTGGACGCGCCGCCGACGATCACCGGCACGTCGAGCTCGTAGATGAACCGCTTGAGGTTGAGCGGCTCGGCACGGGAGGAGACGTGCTCGGCGGAGACGGTGGTTCCCCGGATGACGAACAGGTCGGCGCCGGCCTCGACGACGGTGCGCCAGTGCTCCTGGGTACGTTGCGGGCTCAGACTGCCGGCAACGGTGACGCCGGCGTCGCGGATCTCACCGAGCCGTTGGGTGATGAGCCCGGGCTTGATCGGCTCGGCGTACAGGCGCTGCATGCGCGCCGTCGCCTCCTCGGCGGGGACGTCGACGATCTCCTGCAGCACCGGCGTCGGGTCCTCGTACCGCGTCCACAGTCCCTCGAGGTCGAGGACCCCGATGCCGCCCAGCCGGCCGAGCTCGATGGCCGTCGCGGGCGACATGACCGAGTCCATCGGCGCGGCCAGGACGGGCATGTCCACCTGGTAGGCGTCGATCTGCCAGCTCACGGAGACGTTCTCCGGGTCACGGGTGCGGCGCGAGGGGACGACGGCGACGTCGTCGAAACTGTAGGCCCGCCGGCCGAACTTGGCCTTGCCGATCTCGAACTCGTTGCTCACCGTGGCAGGTTACCTGCCGCCGCCGGCCGGCTCGTGGTCGGCGGGGAGCGCGGCGATCTCCCACACCCCGCCCGGGCCTCGGCGGATCGCCACCTCCCGCCCCGGGTCCCACGGACCGGCCCAGCCGAGCTCGGCGAGCACGTGGTCGAGCAGGTTGGCCGTCATCCCCCAGACCAGGCCGTCGGGCAGGAGGAAGCCGGTCGAGCGCCGGCCGGCGAACGTCGCCGAGCACCGCACCTCCGGGGCGACGAGCCTCGCTACCGGTACCCGGATGGTGTGGAGCACCTCGCCCGGTTCGATCTCGGTGGCTGCCCCGGGGTGGTCGGTCCAGCCGAGCACGGGCGTGACGACGAACCGGCTGTGCGGCATCGCCAGGGGCGCGATGGGGCCGATCACCTCGACGAATCGCGGGTGCAGGCCGATCTCCTCGTGCGCCTCCCGCAGCGCTCCGGAGACGGCGTCCTCGTCGACCTCCAGGCGGCCGCCGGGCAACGCGATCTCGCCCGGGTGCTGACGCAGCTCCCGCGAACGCTGCACGAGGAAGACGTCCGGCAGGCCGGTGCTGTCGTCCTCGGCCGAGGCGGCCTGCCGGCGGGCCCTCGCCGGCCCGGACCCTGGCGTCGTCGTCGTGAAGAGCATGAGGACGGCGGCCTCGCGGTACCCGGTGACGGCCTGAGGGTCGTAGGTGTGGATACCGCCGAGCGGCGCGAGCGTCCCGGCCCGGGAGCGCGCCACGAGCTCGGCGAGCTGCGCCCGCCACTCCTCCGCGCTGCTCGACTGTGTCATGGCTGCTCCTCCCAACGAGAGGCATTCGACCACAGGTGGCGTCACACCCGCTGGCTCCGGTGCCCGCCGCCGACCGAGGCAGCGAGGGTGCGACATGCCGGTCAGCGCGCCCTGCTCGGCGATGTGGGCGGGTGCTGGCACAGTGCTGGGGCAAGGAGGTCCACGTGAGCAGCTGGTGTGACGGCGAGTTCCTCGGCTTCGACACCGAGACCACCGGGGTCGACGTCGCGTCGGACCGGATCGTCTCCGCGGCCCTCGTCCACCGTGCCGGCCCGAGCACCCGGGTCCGGACCTGGCTGATCGACCCCGGTGTGCCCATCCCGACGGCGGCGAGCGAGGTCAACGGCCTCACCACCCGTCAGGTCCGCGCCGAGGGCGTCCGGTCGGCGATGGCGCTCGAGGAGATCGCCACCGCGATCGCCGCCGCGCAGCATGCCGGCGTGCCGCTGGTCGCCTACAACGCCACGTTCGACCTCGCCCTGCTCGACCACGAGCTCGACCGGCATCGGCTCCCGCGGTTGACGCAACGGGTCGGCGGCCCGCTGGCGGTCATCGACCCGCTCGTGCTGGACCGTGGCCTGGACACGGAGCGGGAGGGGCCACGGACGTTGGGAGACCTGTGCGGGCACTATGGCGTGCAGACTCGCGCGGACCTGCACGCGGCCGACGTGGACGTGCTGGCCACCTTGGAAGTCCTCACCGGCATCGCGGCCGCCTTCCCGGGCATCGGCGAACTGACGGTGGCGGAGTTGCAACCGTGGCAGGCGCGTCAGTACCGCCGTTGGGCCGAAGGGTGCAACGCCCGCCGCCTTGCCGACGAGCATGCGCGCCCTCCGGTCGACCCGTCGTGGCCACTGCCAGTGGCGCTGGCCGCCGCGGGCTGACGAGCGGCTCAGCGACCGGTGTAGTTCGGCGCCTCGACGGCCATCTGGACGTCGTGCGGGTGGCTCTCCTGCAGCGACGCCTGGGTGATCCGGGTGAACGTGCCCTTGGCCTGCAACTCCGGCACCGTCCGGGCGCCGACGTAGAACATCGACTGGTGCAGGCCGCCGATGAGCTGCTGCGCGACTCCGGCGAGCGTGCCGCGGTAGGCGACACGGCCCTCGATCCCCTCGGGGACGATCTCGTCGTCGCTGGCGATCTCGGCCTGGAAGTACCGGTCCTTGGAGTAGGACTTCTTCCCGCGCGAGGACATCGCGCCGAGCGAGCCCATGCCGCGGTAGGCCTTGTACTGCTTGCCGCCGACCAGCACCGTCTCACCGGGCGACTCCTCGCATCCGGCCAGCAGGGACCCGAGCATCACCGTGTCCGCTCCGGCGACCAGCGCCTTGGCGATCTCACCGGAGTGCTTCATTCCACCGTCGGCGATGACCGGGACACCGGCCGGCCGGCAGGCCCGGGAGGCCTCGTAGACGGCGGTGACCTGTGGGACGCCGACGCCGGTGACCACGCGCGTGGTGCAGATCGATCCCGGTCCGACGCCGACCTTGACGGCATCCGCCCCGGCGTCGACGAACGCCTGGGCCCCCTCGCGGGTGGCGACGTTGCCGCCGATGACCTGCACGTGCCGGGTGGCCGGATCCTTCTTGAGACGCTCGACCATCTCGATGAGCATCCGGACGTGACCGTGGGCGGTGTCCGCGACCAGGACGTCCACGCCGGCGTCGATCAGCGTGGTGGCCCGCTCCCAGGCGTCGCCGAAGTATCCGACCGCGGCGCCGACGAGCAGCCGGCCCTGGGCGTCCTTCGAGGCGCGCGGGAACTGCTCGGACTTGACGAAGTCCTTGACGGTGATCAGCCCGGTAAGGCGCCCGTCCTGGTCCAGGAGGGGCAGCCGCTCGAGCTTGTGCTTGCGGAGCAGGAGGGTGGCGTCCTCGCGGGAGATGCCCGCCGGCCCGGTGATGAGGGGCATGGGCGTCATCACGTCCGCCACCGTGGTACTCGCCCACTCGGCCGCCGGGGTGAAGCGCAGGTCCCGGTTGGTAATGATGCCGATCAGCCGACCCTCCGCATCGACGACCGGGAACCCGGAGATGCGGTACTCGCCGGCGCGGGCGTCCAACTCTTCGAGGGTGGAGTCGGGACCGATGGTGACCGGGTTGGTGATGATGCCGGTCTGGGTCCGCTTGACGAGGTCGACCTGGTAGGCCTGGTCGGCGATCGAGAGGTTGCGGTGCAGAACGCCAATGCCGCCCTGACGCGCCATGGCGATGGCCATCCGGGACTCGGTGACGGTGTCCATCGCGGCGCTCATGAGCGGCACCCGCAGGCTGAGCTCACGGGTCAGACGGGAGGTGGTGTCGATGTCGGCCGGGGCGAAGTCCGAGTACCCGGGGAGCAGCAACACGTCGTCGTAGGTCAGACCGAGCTGACCGAAGGGATCGTGCTTGCCTGCGGGCGGCGCCGGGGCCGCGACCTCACGCGGCTCGCCGGCAGCGGAAGCAAGCTGACTCGTCTCGGTCACCGTCTCAGCCACGCCTCGATCCTACGTGCGCGGGCCGGGGACGGGCAGGCCCGCGGGCGTGGCGGCCGACACAGGCGCCGCGAACGGCTCAGACGTGGGTGGATATCGCGGCAGCCATCTCTTCGACGGCGGCACTGAGAGTGCGCACGCGGTGGACATGCGGCAACCACAGACTCGGCGCGGCGTCCCCGACGAGGAAGATGGCGACGTCGCCACGCTCGGATGCCGCTGTCACCAGGTCCTCCGCCCCGGGGACGGCCCCGAAGACCGCCAGCACCCCGGCCCGACGACGGTCGACGACGTCGAGGACCTGCGAGGGATCCTGCACCACCTCGGCCCGCAGGACACGTGCCTGCACCCCCACCTCGGCGAGCCCACCACCGACCACGTGCGCCTGGAGGCGCTGGGACTCGTCGGCGCAGAGGAGGACGAGGTCGGCGCGGCGGTGAGCGGCGTCGTCGCGGACGGCCGCATCACGAACGGCGGTGAGGAAGGCCGCACGCAGGACGGACTCCGGTTCCACCCCCGGCAGGTCCGTCTTCTCTCGCTGAGCGAGCATCTCCAGGGCCGGTCCGGCCACCCCGGTCCAGGCGCGCACGACGCCACGGTCCTCGACCTCCTGCTCGACCATGCGCTTGACTCGCCGCGGGTCCGGCTCGACGGCGGCAGCCGCCAGCGAGAGCGGGTCGACGAGGAGGCGCTCGACCGGCGCTCGTTCCCGCACGAGTTGCGAGGGTGCCGGACTCGCCTCCGGGTGGGCGGGATCGAAGGCGACGGCGGCCCGCGCAGCGTCCGCCGGGGCGACGCCCTGCAGCGTCAGCTCCCGCATGCGTTCGAGGCGCGCGACGTCGTCCGGCGAATACTTGCGGTGCGAGCCGGCCACGTGGGCCGAGGGCCCGAGCCCGTAACGCCGGTCCCAGGTCCGCAGAGTCGAGGCGGCGACACCGAGACGCTGAGCCACGCCGGCCACGGTCAACGGCGCAGGACGCTCGCTCGAGCCGTTGAGGTGCCCGTTCGCGTGGCTGTCCGGCTGGATGTCGCCTGACACGTGGGTATCGCTTCCGGAGGTAGGGGACGGGCCGGCGCCGCCGTGCACGGCCTTCATGGGATCGATACTGACGCGCCGGCGAAACGGACGCTACCCGACGCGCTGGCCCACGCAATGAATCGTGTCACTGAACAGCCAGCCCTGCCGTTCTGAACAACCCCCTTGAACAATGCACGCATCGGTTGCTAGCTTGCTCAGCAAGTTGTTCAGCAACTTGTTCAGTGCGTTGTTCGCCCACGTGGCGAGGAACCCGACGAAAGGATCGGTGACATGGCTGAGCTGTCCCGTCTTCCCGGCCCGGTGATGGACCTGTGGGAATGGCAGTACGAGGGTGCGTGCCGAGAAGCCGACCCGGACCTGTTCTTCCACCCCGAGGGTGAACGTGGTGGCACCCGACGGCGCCGCGATGCCGCCGCCAAGGCCGTCTGCGCCACGTGCCCGGTCATCGAGCAGTGCCGCGAGCACGCGCTCCAGGTCCGCGAGCCCTACGGGGTCTGGGGCGGACTCAGCGAGGACGAGCGCCTCGACGAACTCACTCGTCGCCGCACGGCTGCGGCCTGACGCCGAGACAGAACGAAGCCCCGGCCGATCGGCCGGGGCTTCGTCCGTGCTGGACTACCGCGTCACTTGTCGACGACGGCGAGGACGTCGCGAGCGGAGAGGATCAGGTACTCCTCACCGCCGTACTTGACCTCGGTGCCGCCGTACTTGCTGTAGATGACGACGTCGCCCTCCTTGACGTCGGGCGTGATGCGGTTGCCGTTGTCGTCGACACGACCCGGGCCCACCGCCAGGACGGTGCCCTCCTGGGGCTTCTCCTTGGCGGTGTCCGGGATGACCAGGCCAGAGGCCGTGGTCTGCTCGGCCTCGAGGGTCTGCACGACGATACGGTCCTCGAGCGGCTTGATGGAGACCGACACTGCGGACCTCCCCTTCGCATGAGATGGGACGGACAATGGGTGCATCACCGTCGCCGTGCGGCCGCCGTCGCGGGTGTCGGACGCACCGTCTTCGGTGAAGACTGCCGCGACCGTGAGGGTCGCGCCGCGAGTAAATCTAGGCCGGGAGTTAGCACTCGGTCAAGGTGAGTGCTAGACCCCTGACGACGTGTCGTCGTCGATCTCCGAACGTGTCACGGGAACTCGTCTCACTCACCGAACCAGCCGGTGTCGCCGTCGATGAGCCAGTGGTATCGCAACGTCAGGGCACGCTCCAGGCCGGCGAGGACGCCGCCGACGGTGAGCGCGGTGTTCAGCCAGGCCGGCAGCGTGATCGGGGCGGTCACGGTTCCCACGCGTTCGGCGACCGCTGGGATGGCGGTGATCTGTTCAGCGAGTTGCGGCAGGCCGAGCACCAGGGCCACCACGAGAACCGTGATCGCACCGCCTGCCATGGCCTTGCTCACCCCCGGGCTTCGCCGGCCGAGGTCGGCGCGCCACGCCTCGGGGCTGTGCGGGACGGGACGCAGCTGATACTCGGTGCCGTCGTCGAGGACGAGATGGGCGCGCTTGAGGCCGTAGGTCGACGACTCCGCCTCGATGACCCCGCCGGGCACCGGGAAGGCCGCGGGCATCTCGGCGACGGCGTGCCGACGGCCGTCGAGGTACAGGCGTGCCCGGCCGTCGAGGTCGAAATGGTCGACGTCGAGCGCGTACCGATGCCCTTCGAGGTCGACCTCGAACACCGAGCGCCACAGCCCGTGCCTGCGCCGGTAGGGACGCAACGGCCGGCCGTCGCCGGGCTTGACCTTCTTCAGCCGCCGCCGTCGTCGCCAGCTCCCGGCCACTGCTCCCCCTGTCCACGACGCATTCTCGACCAGGACACTAGCGGGGCCGTGACCAGCGCGGATCCGTCGAACGATGGAGGCCATCTAGGATCGCCGGGTGGATTCCGCCGCCCTGACCAGGCTCCTGCAACCGGACGGATGGGCCCTGCTGGAGAAGCTCCCGCCCTACTCCGAGGAGGCGGCGCTGCGGCTCTCCGACGGCCTGCGCGCCCGCGGGGTCGACCCCGATCTGGTCTCGGCGGCACTGACCCAGTCCCGGTTGCGGGCGCGTGCGGCTACCAAGTTCGGCGACTTCGCCGCCGGCATGCTCTTCACCCAGCACGGTCTGGAGCAGGCGACGCGGCTCGGCGTCGGCGCCCACCACGCACGCCGGTACCGGGCGGCCGGCTCACAGCTGGTCGCCGATCTCGGATGCGGCCTGGGCGGTGACGCGATGGCCCTGTCCGCCCTCGGCATCCCGGTTCTCGCCGTCGAGGCGGACGAGGCGACGGCGGCACTGGCGACCGTCAACCTGCGGTTCTTCCCCACGGCGACCGTGCGGCACGCGGACGCCCTCGAGCTCGACCTCGCCGCCGAGGGGGTCGACGCGGTCTTCGCCGACCCGGCACGCCGGACGCGCTCCGGACGTCGCGTCTTCGACCCGGCCGCCTACGCTCCCCCGCTGGCCGACGTCCTCGCCCTGCGTGAGCAGGTGCCGGCCTTGGGCGTGAAGATCGCACCGGGCGTCGACCGCGCCGAGCTGCCTGCGGACACGCACGCCCAGTGGGTCTCCGTGGACGGCGACGTCGTCGAGGCCGGCCTGTGGTTCGGCCCACTCGCGCCGGAGGGGCCCGGCCGGTCCGCACTGCTTCTCGCCGGCGAGGATGCGCACACCCTCACCGAGTCCGACGCCGTGCGCGGCACGGACGCGGCCGCCCCCCACGCTCCGCCCCGGGCGGCCGCGGTCCGCGACGTCGGCGACTACCTCTACGAACCCGACGGCGCCGTCATCCGGGCCGGCCTGGTGGCCCGGTGCGCCGAGGACCTCGACGCCGGCCTCCTCAGCGAGGACATCGCCTACCTCACCACCGACACGCCGGCCCGGACCCCGTTCGCGACCGGGTACCGCGTGCTCGACCATTTCGTGTTCAGCCTCAAGCGCCTTCGCGGCTACCTACGCGAGCGCGGCGTCGGGCGGTTGACGATCAAGAAGCGGGGCACCGCCGTCGAGCCGGAGAAGCTCCGCCGTCAGCTGAGTCTGGCGGGCGAGGGCGAGGCCACCATCGTGCTGACGCGGTTGCGCGGACGCCAGAGCGTGCTCGTCGTCGAGCCCCTCTGACGGGGGTCGAGACGGCGGCACGTCCCCACCACGCCCCGCGACCCGGCATGCACGGCAGCGTCGACCGGGCAGACTGGCACCCGTGGGCCTGGACTTCGCACGGTCGGAGCGCTCGTCGGTCGGCATCGAATGGGAGCTGCAACTCCTCGATGCGGACAGCGGCGACCTGCGCCAGAACGCGGAGACCGTGCTGGACCGGTTGCGCGGCTCGGACGGCACCGCCCACCCCCACGTTCACCCCGAGCTCCTGGTCAACACGGTCGAGGTGGTCTCCGGCGTCCGCGGGACCGTCCGGGAGGCCACCGACGACCTCGAGCGCGCCATCACCGACCTGCGCGCCGTCACCGAACCGCTGCGCATCGAACTCGCCGGCGCCGGTTCCCACCCGTTCGCCCGGCCGGCGTTCCAGAAGGTCACCAACCGCGAACGCTACGCGCGCCTCATCGACCGCACCCGATGGTGGGGCCGGCAGATGTTGCTGTACGGCATTCACGTGCACGTCGGCGTCGAGCAGCGATCGAAGGTGCTGCCGATCATGCGAGCCCTGCTCACCCGATTCGCGCACCTGCAGTCGCTTGCGGCGTCCTCACCCTTCTGGGACCGCCAGGACACGGGATACGCGAGCAACCGGGCCATGATGTTCCAGCAGCTGCCCACCGCGGGCGTGCCGTACCAGTTCGACACCTGGCCGGAGCTGGCCGGTTACGTCGAGGACATGACCCGGACCGGGGTCATCGAGGACTTCTCCGAGGTGCGTTGGGACATCCGCCCGTCGCCGCGGTTCGGCACGATCGAGGTGCGGGTGTGCGACGCCGCGACGAACGTCCAGGAGCTGCGGGCCACCTCAGCACTGACGCACTGCCTCGTCGAACACTACTCCGCGATGTTGGACGCCGGGCAGGAGCTGCCGACGGCGCCGCGGTGGTTCGTCATGGAGAACAAGTGGCGGTCGGCGCGGTACGGCATGGACGCGATCCTCATCCGCGACGGCGAGGGCGAGGAGGAACCGGTCTCCGACACGGTCGCCGGCATGCTCGTCGAGCTCGAGCCGGTAGCGCACCGCCTCGGCTGTCTGGAGGACCTGGCGGCTGTCCGGCAGATCCTCGACGAGGGCGCGTCCTACCAGCGCCAACTGCGGGTGGCAGCCGGGCACGGGCTCGACGCGGTGACCGATTCCCTGGTGGCCGAGATGCGCGCCGGCACACCGCTGTGAGCCGAGCGTCCGTAACCGCTCGTCGAAGTCCGACCGCCCGGGTACTCGTGGCGGCCAGCTTGGTCCCGTCACCCGCTACTTGTCTATACCTATTAGCGGGTATAACCTCTCGCCGTGGCCACACCAGCGTCCCCGGCGCGGGACCCGCAGCTCCTCAAGGGTGTGCTCCCCATGCTCGTCCTGGCGTTGCTGCGCGAACGAGACTCCTACGGCTACGAACTCGTCACCCGCCTGCAGGACGCGGGCCTGGTCGACGTCGCCGCCGGCTCGGTCTACCCCGTGCTGACCCGGCTGGAACGCGACGGCCACCTCACCGCCTACCTCGTCCGGTCCAGCTCAGGGCCGGCCCGCAAGTACTACACCCCCACCGAGTCCGGCCTCGAGCTGCTGACCCGGCAGCGGCGAGGCTGGCACCAGCTCGGTGACGTCGTCGCCGTCGTCCTCACCTCGGGCCCGCACCGCGCCCGCACCGTTCCGGAGGTTGCCCCGTGACCATCACACCTCCCGCGACGCGCCGCCGCTCCTGGCATGAGCGGATCCGGCGCGAGCTGTACCTGGCCCACGTCTCGCTCTGGCTCGAGGACGACGCACCGTCGACGGATCGCACAGCGGTCCTCACCCAGCTCCGCGGTGACCTCGATGCGGCCGCGGAGGGCCGTTCGATGCGCGCCGCCATCGGCGAAGTCGGCAAGGCCCGCCATCTCGCGGCCGCTTACAGCGACAGCCTGCGGCCTGGCCCGAACCGCCCGCTGTGGGCGACCGGTGGGGCCGCCGCGTGCGTCTGGCTGACCGTGTGCCTGCTCGCCGCGGTCGTGTTCGTCATCGCGCTCGTGCAGGCCGCGCCCCTCGCCGGCGAGGACGGTGTGCGCGCGCACCTGCTCTGGTCGGAGTTCACGGTCGTGAACACCCCTGATCGGGTGTGGGTGGAACTCGACGGCCAGCACTGGACGCTGCTGGTCACCGTCGGGGTCTTCCTCGGCTTCGCCCGGGTCTGGCGACTCGGGCGCCGTCGCGGAACCGCCGGCTGAGTCGGCAGGACACGCACCGGCTCAGACGCGGACGGTCTCCAGCGGCATGGCCGAGTCGGTCGGGATGTCGAAGCTCGACGGCGCCGCGCCGGAGCGGACGACGGCGGACCCGAGCGCAGCGATCATCGCGCCGTTGTCGGTGCAGTAGCGGATCGGGGGGATCCGTACCGTGATGCCGCGCTCGGCCGCGCGTTCCGCCGCGAGCTCGCGCAACCGCGAGTTCGCCGAGAACCCCCCACCGACGACGAGCGTGTCACAGTCGTTGCGCGCGCAGGCGTCGAGGGACTTGGTGACCAGCACGTCCGCCACCGACTCGGAGAATCCGGCGGCGACGTCGGCGGCGGGGACCTCCTCGCCTCGGTCCTCGTAGCCCTCGAGGTACCGGGCCACGGCGGTCTTCAGGCCGGAGAAGGAGAAGTCGTAGGCGTACTTCGCGGCGTCCTTGGCGTACTTCCCGCCCGTCAGCCCGCGCGGGAAGCGGATGGCGTCCTTCTCGCCCTGCTGCGCGAGACGGTCCACGTGCGGGCCGCCGGGGTAGGGCAGCCCGAGCAGCCGGCCAACCTTGTCGAACGCCTCCCCCGCGGCATCGTCGAGGGTCTGGCCGAGTTCGCGCACCCCGGTAGCGATGTCATCCACCAGCAGCAACGAGGTGTGCCCACCGGAGACCACGAGCGAGACAAACCGCTCCGGGAACGGCCCGTGCACGAGCTCGTCGACGGCGGCGTGGCCGACGACGTGGTTGATGCCGTAGAGCGGTTTGCCGGTGGACAGGGCGAGGGCCTTGGCCGCCGCCACCCCCACGGTCAGGGAGCCGACGAGTCCGGGCCCGGCCGTCACGGCGACCGCGTCGACCTCGGCCAGGTCGACGTCGGCCCGTTCGAGGGCGGTGTCCAAGGTAGGCAGAAAGGCCTCGAGGTGCGCACGGGAGGCGACCTCCGGCACGATCCCGCCGTAGCGGGCGTGCTCGTCCATGGACGAGGCGGTCACATCGGTCAGCAACTCCCGCCCACGGACCAGGGCCACGCCGGTCTCGTCGCAGGAGGTCTCGATGCCGAGGACGAGGGGTTCACTCACGGATTCAGGTTAGCCATCGGCCGGTTCGGGTGGGGACTCGGCGCCTCCGGCACGGACACGACTGACCAGTCGTCACACGGCTGACGACTCGGGACCTTGTTGACGAGTCGGCACATGATCGACGAGTCGCCGTGGCGGGGCTACTTGTTGCGGACGAGGGACTTGCCGAGGTCGGCGTTGAGCGTGGAGATGACGTCCAGCGGGATCTCCTTGGGGCAGACAGCGGCGCACTCGCCGATGTTGGTGCAGCCGCCGAAGCCCTCGGCGTCCTGCTGCTGCAGCATGCTCACCACGCGGGCCTCGCGCTCCGGCTGCCCTTGCGGCAGGAGGCCGAGGTGGGTGACCTTGGCCGCGGTGAACAGCATCGAGGAGGCGTTCGGGCAGGCCGCCACGCACGCACCGCACCCGATGCAGGCCGCGGCCTCGAAGGCCCGGTCGGCGTCCGCCTTGGGCACCGGCGTGGCGTGCGCGTCCGGGGCGGCTCCGGTGTTGACCGAGATGTAACCGCCGGCCTGGATGATGCGGTCGAAGGCGGACCGGTCGACCACGAGGTCCTTGATGACGGGGAAGGCACCGGCGCGCCACGGCTCGAGGGTGATGACGTCGCCGTCGGAGAACGAGCGCATGTGCAGCTGGCACGTGGTCGTGCGCTCCGGGCCGTGGGCCTGGCCGTTGATCATGATCCCGCACATGCCGCAGATGCCCTCGCGACAGTCCGAGTCGAACGCGACCGGGTCCTCGCCGCGCTCGGTGAGCTGCTCGTTGAGGACGTCGAGCATCTCCAGGAACGACATGTCCTCGCTGATGCCCACGAGCTCGTAGTCGACGAGCCGCGGCTCCGCGTCCGGGCCCGCCTGACGCATGACCCTGAGGGTGATCTTCACTTGTAGCTCCGCTGCTTCATCTCGACGTACTCGTAGTTCAGGTCCTCTTTGTGTAGGACTGGCTCGCCGTTCTCGCCGCCCCACTCCCACGCGGCGACGTAGGCGAACTCGTCGTCGTGCCGAACGGCCTCGCCGTCCTCGGTCTGCGACTCGGCACGGAAGTGGCCGCCGCAGGACTCACGACGGTGCAGCGCGTCGATGCACATGAGCTCACCGAGCTCCAGGAAGTCCGCGACGCGGCCGGCCCGTTCCAGGGCCTGGTTGAACTCCTCGTTCCTGCCCAGCACGCGCACGTCGGACCAGAACTGCTCCCGCAGCTCCCGGATGCGGCCGACGGCGTACTGCAGCCCCTCCTCGGTGCGTTCCATGCCGCAGTACTCCCACATGATCTGACCGAGCTCGCGGTGGAAGGAGTCGACCGAGCGGGAGCCGTTCACCGAGAGCAGCTTCTGCACGCGCGAGTTCACCGACTGCTGCGCCTCGACGACGGCCGGGTGGTCCTGCGGCACCTTCTCGAAGGGCGCGTCGGCCAGGTAGTCGTTGATGGTGTTCGGCAGCACGAAGTAGCCGTCCGACAGCCCTTGCATGAGGGCCGACGCACCGAGGCGGTTCGCGCCGTGGTCGGAGAAGTTGGCCTCGCCGGTGACGAACAGGCCGGGGATCGAGGACTGCAGGTCGTAGTCGACCCAGAGCCCGCCCATCGTGTAGTGCACCGCCGGGTAGATCCGCATCGGGACCTGGTACGGGTCCTCACCGGTGATGCGCTGGTACATGTCGAAGAGATTGCCGTACTTGGCCTCGACCGCCGGGCGCCCCATCCGCTTGATGGCGTCGGCGAAGTCGAGATACACCCCGCGCCGGACCTTGCGTGTCGACCCGTCGGGCTGGACCTCGTCCACGGCCGGTCCGACGCCCTTGCCGTCGTCGCACTGGTACTTCGCCGCGCGGGAGGCGATGTCGCGCGGGACGAGGTTGCCGAACGCGGGGTAGATCCGCTCCAGGTAGTAGTCGCGGGCCTCCTCCGGGATGTCCCGGGGGTCCTTGTCCGCGTCGGCCGGGTCCTTCGGGACCCAGATGCGCCCGTCGTTGCGCAGCGACTCCGACATCAGGGTCAGCTTGGACTGATGCGAGCCGGAGACGGGGATGCAGGTGGGGTGGATCTGGGTGTAACAGGGGTTACCGAAGTAGGCGCCCTTGCGGTGCGCGCGCCAGGAGGCCGTGACGTTCGAGCCCATGGCGTTGGTGGAGAGGAAGAAGACGTTGCCGTAACCACCGGTCGCCAGCACGACGACGTCGGCCAGGTGCGTCTCGATCTCACCGGTGACCATGTCGCGGGCGACGATGCCCCGAGCACGTCCGTCGACCACGATGAGCTCGAGCATCTCGTGGCGGCTGTGCGAGGTGACGGTCCCGGCGGCCACCTGCCGCTGCAGCGCCTGGTAGGCGCCGATGAGCAGCTGCTGGCCGGTCTGGCCGCGGGCGTAGAAGGTGCGGGAGACCTGAACGCCGCCGAAGGAGCGGTTGTCGAGCAGGCCGCCGTACTCGCGGGCGAACGGCACGCCCTGGGCCACGGCCTGATCGATGATGTTCGAGGACACCTCGGCGAGCCGATAGACGTTCGACTCGCGCGAGCGGAAGTCGCCACCCTTCACGGTGTCGTAGAACAGCCGGTAGACGGAGTCGTTGTCGTTCTTGTAGTTCTTCGCCGCGTTGATACCGCCCTGGGCCGCGATGGAGTGCGCCCGGCGCGCGCTGTCCTGATAGAAGAACACGTCCACGTTGTAGCCGGCCTCGCCGAGCGTGGCGGCGGCGGACGAGCCCGCCAGGCCGGTCCCGACGATGATGATGCGCATCTTGCGCCGGTTGGCCGGGTTGACCAGCCGGGCGGAGAACTGGCGCTCGGCCCACCGGCCGGACAGCGGCCCACCCGGTGCCTTGGTGTCGGCGATCGGCTCGCCCTCGCGGTACAGGCCCGCGACGAGGTCGTCGCTCTCGGCCGGCTGCGTCTTCGGCGTCTCAGTGGTGGTCATCAGTCCTCAGTTCACGAAGCCGAGCAGGATTGCCGTCGGGGGCAGCATGAAGCCGATCAGCAGCGCCGCCGCAGCCACGTACGCGACGACGTTGATGCCGCGCTGCCGGGTGCGGTCAGAGGTGCCAAGGGTCTGCAGCGCGCTCCATACGCCGTGCCGCACGTGCATGGTCAACGCCACGATGGCGAGCAGGTAGACCGCGTACACCCACCAGTTCTCCGCGGAGAAGGCGGCGACGAGCCGCTCGTAGGGGCTGTCGAAGCTGCCGCCGACCTCGAAGCTGACGGTCGTGAACTGCAGGATGTGGAACACGACGAACAGCAGCAGGATGACCCCACCCCACCGCATGGTCCGCGAAGAGTACGTCTGCGCGGTGCGCTTGGTGGCCACGTACCGCTGCGGCCTGGCGGCGTTGTTCCGGCGCCACAACGCGAACGCGGCGCCCGCGTGGACGAGGACCGCCAGGGTCAGCACCACCCGCTGGATCCACAGGAAGCCCGTGTGCGGCAGGTACGGGTAGAGCAGATCACGCAGGCTCTCGGCGTAGCCGTCGAAGGCCTCCTGGCCCTGGAACGCCTTGAGGTTGCCGTACATGTGGACCAGGACGAAGAGGACGAAGAGGATCCCGGAGATCGCCATCGCCCACTTCAGGGCCACCGTGGTGTACCGCGCCCGTCGTGGAACCGTGGGCACGGGCGGCGCTGGGGTCGTGACCATGCCTTCGATCCTAGCGACGGCGCAGGGCGGCTCGGTCCACCTCGGGGGGCGGGCCGCACGCACGCCCCGCGGCACCTGCGGGTCCTCCGGCCCCTCTTCAGGCACAACGATGCGGAACGCGTCCGGGTTCCCGCAGCGTCGTCGGACCGGTCGGCGTGTCCCAAATCACCGCTGCGGCCGGGAAGACGGGCCGGACCGGCTCCGGTTGGACGCGGACGTGACCGAGATCGAGACCCGCACCACCGTGCCCGCACTCGATCAGGACGCCCGTGCCGTCCTGTTCAGCGAGGCGCACACGACGAACACGTTCACCTCCGAGCCGGTCGATCCGGACCTCGTGCGGCGCGTCTACGAGGATGTGCGCTGGGCACCGACGTCGATGAACATCCAGCCGCTGCGCATGACAGTGCTGGCCGACCGCGAGATCCGCGAGGAGGTCGTCACTCACGTGTGGGAGGCGAACCGCGCGAAGACCTCCGCGGCGCCGCTGTCCCTCGTCGTCGCGTACGACCCGGACTGGCACGAACACCTGCCGCACCTGGCCCCGCACCGCACCGGTGCCCGCGAGACGTTCGCCGACCACCCGGACCGACGTGAGGCGATGGCCCGGCAGAACACCTGGCTCCAGCTCGGCTATCTGATCCTGGGCCTGCGGGCGCACGGCCTGCACGTGGGCCCGATGGTCGGGCTCGACGCAGCCGGCGTGGACTCGGTGGTCCACCGGGAGAACGGCTGGAGGACGCTCTGCGTCGTCAATGTCGGTCACGCCCCGGACCCCGAGGACCCGGCGGCCCAGCGCCCTCGCGCCGGCCGCCTGGAGTTCGATCAGGCCTGCCAGGTCCTCTGAGCGGAGTCCCCGGTGGCCGCGGGTCGCTCCGGGTCGGCCGACCACTGCGACCACGAGCCCGGATAGAGCGCGGCACGCACCCCGATCGAGGCCAGCGCCGCCACCTCGTGCGCGGCCGTGACTCCCGAGCCGCAGTAGACGGCGACCGGTGCATCGCCGGTGGCGCCCAACCGGGTGAACCGGTCGCGCAGCTCACCGGCAGTGCGGAACCTGGCCTCGGCGTCGAGGTTGTCCGCCGTCGGGGCGCTGAGGGCCCCGGGGATGTGCCCGGCGCGTGGATCCACCGGTTCGTCCTCCCCGCGATACCGCTCCCCCGCCCGGGCGTCGAGGACGACGCCGGAGCCCGGCATTGCCGCGACGGTGTCGGTGTCCACGGTCGGCATGGCCGGCTCGGCGCCGGCCGCGACGGGCAGGACGACGTCGCCGGGTTCCGGGGTGACCGCACCGGTCTCGAGCGGCAGGTCGGCTGCCCGCCACGCGGGCAGCCCACCGTCGAGGATCCGCACCCGGCTCAGCCCGGCCCACCGCAGCAGCCACCAGGCCCGCGCGGCCGAGGTCCCGCCGACGTCGTCGTAGGTCACGACCGGCCGGCCGTGACGCAGACCCCACCGACGGGCGGCGGACTGCAGCGCGGCAGGCGCAGGCAAGGGGTGGCGCCCGGCAGCCGGGCTGGGCGGCGCAGCGAGCTCGGACTCCAGGTAGACGTAGACGGCGCCGGGCAGGTGCCCGGAGACGAAGTCCGCGCGCCCGTCTGGCCGGTCCAGGGCCCAGCGCACGTCCAGCAATGCGGGCGGGTCGGCGCCGTCCAGGTCGCGGGCCAGCGCCCCGGCGCTGACCAGCACCTGCTCGCGCGCCGCACCGGCCGGGTCGCTGCCGGGTCGGGTCATCTGGTCGCCTCCGCACCGACCGGTCCGGGCCCGCGGCGCAGCCGGGCCCGCATGACCACCGCGTCCTCCCGCTCGGCCTGGTAGTAGTTCCGGCGCCGGCCGATCGGGGTGAAGCCCGCGCGGGCGTAGAGCCGCTGCGCTCCGGCGTCACTCGCCCGCACCTCGAGCAGAGCGGTGCCGGCGCCCTCCCGTCGGGCCACCTCCAGCAGGGCGTCGACCAGCAGCCGTCCGATGCCGCGGCGTCGGTGGCCGGCATCCACCCCGACCGTCATGATCTCGGCCTCGTCGGCGACGGCGATGCCCGCCCAGCCCACGAGACGGTCACCGACGACGGCCGCGACGTAGTGCCGTCCCGGAGCCGTGGTCAGCTCCTCGACGTACGCGGTGCGGCTCCAGGCGCCCGGACCGAACAGCTCGACCTCGAGGTCCATGACCCGGTCCAGGTCGTCCAGACCCAGAGGTCGCAGGCGCACGTCCTCGTGCGCGCCACCGCCTGCCGCGGATTCGGTCATGGGTTCAGGAGACCCGCTTCGCGGCACCCGGCACCTGCACATCCGGCCGCCGCAGGTAGTGCGGCTCGAGGCCGAGCTCGACCTCCGCGCCGCGTTCGGCGCGTGCGAGACGCACCGCGACGAGGCGCGCGAGCACCGCCGGGTCGACGGCCACCGGCAGATCCGGCGCGGGCGGGAGCAGATCGGGATACAGAGCGGCACCAGAGCCGGTGACCGCCGTGCCGGCTTCCAGGAGCTCGCCGACCACGGCGGGCGCGGCCACGTCGGGGCCGGCGAGTCGCTCGACGTCGTCCGGACCGGCGGCGCGGTAGCGCGCGGCGTACACCTCACGGCGACGGGCATCGGTCGCCACGAGGACCTCGCTGCCGTCGGCGAGCACGTCGAGCGCCTGGCGCGCCAGGACATCCAACGAACTGACACCGTGGACGCCGATGCCACGTCCGCGGGCGAAGACGCGGGCCGTGACGAGCCCGACCCGCAGCCCGGTGAACGGGGCCGGCCCGGTCCCCACCGCGACGAGGTCGACACCGTCGTGCGTCGCCAGCATCTCGGCGATGAGCGGGGTGAGGACCTCGGCGTGCCGGCGCGGATCGAGTCCGGTCCTCCGCCCGAGCACGGTCAATGGTCCGAGGCGGTCCTCACCGGGCAGCGTGCCGTACGGGCCGGACGCCGTGGTCTCCACGAGTGCGGCGGCAGAGCCGCCCGAGGTGTCGATACCGAGGATGCGCACCCCACCAGGGTAGTTCGCCGCCCGGACGTCTCCGGCGACGGGTCAGCGTGCGCCGTCGCGGCGCAGCCACACAATGACCCCGGCCCAGGCGAGCAGCAGTGCGGCGATCCCTCCGGCCCAGGCGGCAGGCATCCAGGTGCTCGCCGTTGTCTCCGGGCTGGTCGGCGCCTCGTCGGCGAGGTAGCGCTCGGTGACGAAGGGCTGGTACGCCTCGAGGGTGAGGGTCCCGGCGAGTGAGTCCCGGGCGTTCGCGTCCAGGGGGCGGACGCGATCCTCCTCGACCGTGAACCAGCCGTCGAGGACGGCGTCGTGCACGACTGGGGCGTCCGGCGCGAGCGCCGGCATCGCGGCGGCGAGCTCGGGGGACGGTTCGACGGCGACGAGCTGGATCTCGCCGTCGTCCGCGAGCCGGGCCCGGAGCACGCCGGCCCCGGCGTCGTCGACGGTGATCGGCGCGACCCACTCCTCGAGGGCCACCACCGCCCGGTTCGTCGAGACGCCGTCGACGTAGGCGTCCGACCAGGTCGAGACGGTGCGGACCAGGCCCATGCCGGCGTGGTCCATCTCGTCGGTGCCGAGGCCGATCTGGTCGCCCGCCTGGCTGGCCAGGATCTCCCACCCGTCCGCACGGAACCACGAGGTGACCTCGGTCGGCACCCCCTCGGCCGCCTCGGGTGTCGCCTCGACCCCGGGGCTGTCCGGTTCCGGTGTCGGTGCGGCCTGCGCCGTGGCGGGCGCCCCCAGGACGAGGATCGCGCCCGCCATCAGCAGGCGGCCCGGTGCGCTCACGTCCGCAGGAGCCCGGCGAGGTCGGTCCCGGCCCATCGCTGACCGAGCCCGCGCACGGTCAGCTCACGGGGGGCGGGTGCGGCGAGGTCGTCGATGTCCTCGGGGTGGCCGTCCGTCCCGGCCCCGGTCCCGTGCGGCCGGCGAATGTCGATCTCGAGACGTTCCTGGGCCAGTGCCTCCATCCGGCCGGTTCCCCACTCCACCACGGTGACCGAGTCCTCGAGGCTGGTGTCGAGATCGAGGGCGTCGACCTCGTCCAGGGAGGTGAGGCGGTAGGCGTCCACGTGGACGAGGTCCGGGCCGTCACCGAGGGCGGGGTGGACGCGCGCGATGATGAACGTCGGTGAGGCGACCTGTCCGCGGACGTTCATCCCGGCGCCGATGCCCTGGACCAGGGTGGTCTTTCCGGCGCCGAGCTCGCCCGAGAGCAGGACGAGGTCGCCGGCGCGCAGCGCCGTGGCCAGGCGCCGGCCCACCTCGCGGGTGCGGTCGGCGTCGGCGACGGTCAGGGTGGCGGCGACCTGGTTCACGGCTGCTCCTCGCTGTCGACGTAGACCCGCGGCACGCGGGCACCGAGACGGCTGACGATCTCGTAGTTGATGGATCCGGTCACGGCCGCCCAGTCGTCCGCGAGCGGCTCGCCGTCGCGGCCGTCGGAGAAGATGACGGCCACATCGCCCTCGTGCACACCGGTGTCCCGGGCGCCGAGGTCGACGACGAACTGGTCCATGCAGATCCGGCCCGTGACCTGCAGGCGGCGCCCGGCGATGCTCACCGGGCCGGCGTTGGACGCGATGCGCGGCATGCCGTCCGCGTACCCGAGCGGGACCACGGCGAGCGTGGTGTCGGCCCCGGTGCGTGCGGTGTGTCCGTAGGAGACGCCGGTGCCGGCAGGGGCGCGCTTGACGACGGTGAGCCGAGCCTCCAGCCGCATGGCCGGCCGGAGATCGAGCTCGACGGAACTGGCGACCTGCGCGTTCGGGCTCAGCCCGTACACCGCGATCCCGGGTCGGACGAGGTCGAAGTGGGCGGCGGGGTGGAACAGGGTGCCGGCGGACTGGGCGATGTGCCGGACCTGGGGCCGGATGCCGGCGTGGGCCGCCTGCTCGAGTGCCGCCCCGAAGACCTCGAGCTGCTCGCCGGTGACGGAGCTGTCCGGCTCGTCGGCGCAGGCGAGGTGCGACCAGATGCCGACCACGTCCACAGCGCCTGCGGCCTCGGCACGGGCTGCGGCGTCGAGGAGTTCGCCGAAGTCCTCCGGGCGTGCGCCGCCGCGGCTCATGCCGGTGTCGATCTTGAGGTGGACTCGGGCCGTGCGGCCGGTGCTGCGGGCGGCGGCGGCGAGTTCCTCGACCGCCCAGGGCGCCGACGCGGACAGCTCGAGGTCGGCGAGCAGCGCCTGCTCGAGCGGGGCGCCGGGCGCGAAGAGCCAGGTGAGGATCCGGGGGTGGCGGCCGGCGGCGTCGAGGCCGGCGCGCAGGTCGAGGGCTTCGGCGAGTTGGGCGACGCCCAGCGAGCCGGCGCCGGCGTCGAGGGCCGCCGTCGCCACCGGGAGGAGACCGTGGCCGTAGGCGTCCGACTTCACGACCGCCATGACCTCGGCGGTCGGCGCGGTGCGCGCGAGGGTCCGCACGTTGTGGCGGATGGCCGCGAGGTCGACGACGGCGCGCGCCGGGTGCACGTCGGCGGCCGCGAGACGGGTGGCACTCATCGGGGCCAAGTCTGCCCCGCTTCAGCGCGGGATGGTGCGCAGGGCCGCGGGCAGCGCGTCGGCGACGTCGGTGGCGGTGATCGGCACACCCGCACCGGCCGTGGGGGCAGGCTCGGCGGGCAGACCGGCGGCGAGACGGGCGGCGCGGCCGTGCAGGAACGCGGCGGTGGCCGCGAGGGTGGCGGGCAGGCCTGCGAGGACGTCACCGCCGTCGGCGATGACGTCTCCGTAGGAGGCGAGCAGCGCGCCGAGCACGCCGGCGAGGACGTCGCCGGATCCGGCGGTCGCCAGCCACGGCGTGGCGTCGTGCTGGGCGTAGAGCGGGCCGTGCGGCGCGGCGACGACGGTCGTGGCCCCTTTGAGGAGGACGGTCCCGCCGGTGATCTCGGCCGCGAGGCGGGCGTGGCGGGCCGGGGCGGCGCTGACCTCCTCCCGGGTGACCGCCTCCCCGCGTGCGGTCAGGAGCTGGGCGAGCTCACCGGCGTGCGGGGTGAGGACCGCCGGCCCGGTGAGCTCCGTCTCCTCGTGAAGCAGAGCGAGCGCGCCGGCGTCGAGCGCGGCGGGGACGCCGGTACGAGCAGCCTCGCCGAGGTGTTCGGCGAGTTCCTCCATGCGCGCGGCGTCGTCGGGTGCGGTGCCGGGTCCGAGGACCCAGGCCTGGACCCGTCCGGGGACGGTCACGACCTCGGGGTGCCGGGTTCGCACGAGGCCCGTCGGCACCTCGGGACCGAGGTAGCGAATCATGCCGAGGCCGGTGCGCAGTGCGCCCGTCGCGGTGAGTGCGGCCGCGCCGGGGTAGGCGTGCGACCCCGCCGCGATGCCCAGGACGCCGCGCGTGTACTTGTGGTCCTCCGGCCCGGGTACCGGCAGCAGGTCGGCGACGTCGGTGGCCGTCAGCGTGCACGCCGCCGGAGCCAGGGCGTCCAGTCCCAGACCGAGGTCGACCACCTCGACGCGGCCGGCCAGTCCGGCGGCGGGCGGCAGCAGGAGGCCAGGTTTCGCGGTGCCCATCGTGACGGTGACGTCGGCGGGCAGCACCGGGCCGGGGATCGTACCGTCGTCGACTCCGATCCCGGAGGGGACGTCGACGGCGAGGACGAGCGGCTCGACCGGCCAGGCGGCCCGTTCCTCGGCGAGGGCGGCGACGGCGCCGGCGAGCGGCTCGCGCAGTCCGCCCCGGGCACCGATGCCGAGCAGGCCGTCGACCCAGACGTCGGCCCGGCCCGCGAGATCGAGGACGGCGCCGGCCACGTCCTCGGCCTGCAGCACGTGGTGCAGGCGCACGCCGGCGCCCCGGGCGGCCGAGAGCCCGGCGGGATGCGGACGATCGGTGAGCAGTGCCGCGCGAACCTGACAACCGCGGCGCGCGAGGTGCGCCCCGGCGTGGAGGGCGTCGCCGCCGTTGTTGCCGCCTCCGACCAGCAGCAGGACGGACGACCCGGAGACGCGGTTGCCGCGGGCGCGCAGTTCGCGGGCGACCTCGGTGGTGAGCGCGCAGGCGGCGCGCGCCATGAGCGGCTCCCCGGCGGCGAGCAGTGGCTCCTCGGCCTCACGCACGGTGGCGGCGGTGTGGGCACGGATCATGCCCCCATCGTGCCGCCGACCCGCCCGCCCCGCGCCCTCCCGCGCCGACTCGTCATTCTCGCGCCGAGTGGTCAACGCTGTGCCGAGTGGTCAATTGTGTGCAGCGCACCACCGGCGGCCGAACCGGGGCCGGCCGCCGAACAAGGCCCGCCGGAGCGAAGGAGGCTCGTCGAGGAGCCATGTTCGCTCCGAGGGGCCTTGCTCGGAGGGGCTCGAACTGGGGCGACGCCACGCGCTCCTCGATCACGTGGACGTTGTCCCGCTCGACCACGCGATCATGCAGGAGGCCGAGACGATCGTGCCGCATGTGAAGCCCCTCGACGCCAACCATCTGGCCTCAGCGTTGCGGTCCGACATCGACGGGCTCGTCATCGTCACCCACGACGCGGAGATGGGACGTGCGGCTCGCCAGCTGCGCTTTCGACACGGCCGACCCGGTGACATGGTCGACCTCCTGACCGTCGCGCTGGACGGTTCGCAGACGGACCGGTCGCCGAGCAAGGCCCTTGCGCGCCGTCGCGGCCCCTCTGGCGCGATCGGTTCCGGTCAGCCCGGCGTCCGCGCCTCAGCGTCCGGGTCGCGCTCGGCGACGACCATGGCCGAGGCGATGCCGGCGTCGTGCGAGATCGACAGGTGCCACCGGGCGATGCCGAGTTCACTCGCACGTGCGGCGACCGTCCCCCGCAGCTCGACCACGGGGGCGCCCCCGGCCACCCGGTGCACGGTGCAGTCGTGCCAGCGCATTCCCGCCGGGGCACCGAGCGCCTTGGCGATCGCCTCCTTGGCGGCGAACCGCGCGGCGAGGGAGGCGTCGGGAAGATTCCGCTCCTCCTCGGTGAACAGCTTCTCCCGTAGGCGCGGGGCGCGGTCCAGCTCGGCCATGAAACGTTCGACGTCGCAGACATCGATCCCCACCGAGACGATCACGGCGCCCCCTCCGTCACCGAGCGCCCCGTCGCGGGCCTACCCGACAGCGGCCGGCGGCACATCGCCGTCGTCCTCACTCGACCGTGACCGACTTGGCCAGATTCCGCGGCTGATCGACATCGAGGCCCTTCGCGCCCGCGAGCGCGCAGGCGAAGATCTGCAGCGGCACCACGGTGACCAGCGGCATCATCAGGGTCGGGGTCTGCGGCACCCGGAAGACCACGTCGGCGTACTCCGTCACCGCCTCGTCGCCCTCCTCGGCGATGACGAACGTGCGGGCACCGCGGGCGCGGATCTCCTGGATGTTGGAGACCACCTTGTTGTGCAGGGTGGGGCGCCGCGGGGTCGGGACGACGACGAACACCGGCTGGCCGGGCTCGATCAGCGCGATCGGGCCGTGTTTGAGCTCGCCGGCGGCGAACCCCTCGGCGTGGATGTAGGCGAGCTCCTTGAGCTTCAGCGCGCCTTCGAGCGCGACCGGGTAGCCGACGTGCCGGCCGAGGAACAGCACCGAGGAGGTGTCCTTCATCGCCTCGGCCACCGCCTTGATCTCACCCTCGCGGTCGAGGATGTCCTGGATCTTGGCGGGCAATTTGCCGAGCTCGTCCAGATAGCCGGCGACCTCGTCGACGTACTTGTAACCGCGCAGTTGCGACAGATAGAGCCCGACCAGGTAGCAGGCGGTGATCTGGGCGAGGAAAGCCTTGGTGGAGGCGACGGCGACCTCGGGTCCGGCGTGGGTGTAGAGCACGGCGTCGGACTCGCGGGCGATGGTCGAGCCGTGGGTGTTGACGATGGCGAGCACCTTCGCGCCCTGTTCGCGGGCGTGGCGGATCGCCATGATGGTGTCCATCGTCTCCCCGGACTGGGAGATCGCCACGACCAGGGTCCGCACGTTGACCACGGGGTCGCGATACCGGAACTCATGGGCGAGCTCGACCTCGACCGGGATGCGACACCAGTGCTCGACCGCGTACTTGGCCACGTGGCCGGCGTAGGCGGCTGTGCCGCAGGCGACCACGATGATCTTGTCCACCGTGCGCAGCACGGACTCGTCCACGCGCAGCTCGTCGAGGACGAGGTCGCCGTCGTCGTCGTGCCGTCCGAGCAGGGTGTCCGCGACCGCCTTGGGCTGGTCGTGGATCTCCTTGTCCATGAAGGTATCGAACCCGTCCTTCACGGCGGCGTCGGCGTCCCAGTCGACGGTGAAGCGCCGTCCCTCGACCTCGCGGCCGTCAGCGTCGATGACCCGCACGGACCCGGCGGTGATGGTCACCACCTGGTCCTGGTCGATCTCCATGGCCTCCCGCGTGCCGGAGATGAAGGCGGCGACGTCGGAGCCGAGAAAGTTCTCGCCGTCACCCAACCCGACCACGAGCGGGGAGTTGCGGCGGGCGCCGACGACCGTGCCGGGCTGATCGGCGTGCACGGCCAGCAGCGTGAAGGCCCCCTCCAACCGGCGGGCGACGGCGAGCATCGCGTCGGTGAGATCGTGAACCTCGTCGTAGGTGCGTGCGAGGAGGTGGGCGACGACCTCGGTGTCGGTCTCCGACGTGAACTCGGTGCCGAGGTCAACCAGCTCGCGCTTGAGCTGGGCGAAGTTCTCGATGATCCCGTTGTGGATGACGGCGAGCTTGCCGTCGGCGGACAGGTGCGGATGCGCGTTGACGTCCGTGGGGGCCCCGTGTGTGGCCCAGCGGGTGTGCCCGACGGCGGCCGTCGCCGCCGGCAACGGGGTCTCCTCGAGGGACGCACGCAGGTTGGCGAGCTTGCCGGACCGCTTCACCGAGGACAGGCCCTCCGGCCCGACGACGGCGATCCCGGCGGAGTCGTAGCCGCGGTACTCGAGGCGGGCAAGCCCGTCGAGCGTGACGTCGAGGGGGCGTGTGCTGGGCGAGCCGGGGCCCGCGTAGCCGACGATTCCGCACATGGTCGCCAGCATACGTTTCGGCCCGGAGGCGACCCGGCAGCTGTGTCCGACCCCACCGCCGGATCGCGGCCGACCCAGCGTCGGCGGGCGTGGCGGTTGGCGGAGCGGTCGCGGGGCTGGTTGGGCCTGGCAGCGCGCTAAGGGCGCCCGGACCTCGCGCGGCGCCCGCCGTCGCTCCGCCCCGGTACGCCGACCACGGGCGAGGCACGACAGCGACGGAGGATGCGAGAGACTGGGCGCCGTGTCCTTGCCGCGCGAGACAGAGCACCATCCTGCCCCGACGCCGTTCGTCGAGTTCGACCGTGCCTCCTGGTCCCGGCTCGCCGCGTCGACGCCGCTGCCGCTGACCGACACCGACGTCGCGAACCTCCGCGGCCTGGGCGACCCGGTGGATCTCGCCGAGGTGGACGCCGTCTACCGGCCGCTGTCCGGGCTGCTCCAGCTCTACGCCGCCGCGAACGGTGCGCTGCACCGGGCGACGTCGACCTTCCTGGACGAACGGCCGGCGCGGACGCCGTACGTGATCGGGATCGCCGGGTCCGTCGCCGTCGGCAAGTCCTCGACGGCGCGGCTGATGCGGGAGCTGATGCGGCGTTGGCCGCAGACGCCGCGCGTGGATCTGGTGACCACGGACGGGTTCCTCTACCCGAACGCCGAGCTGCGCCGGCGGGGGCTGCTGGAGCGCAAGGGGTTCCCGGAATCCTACGACCGCCGCGCGCTGCTCCGGTTCCTCGCCGAGGTCAAGGGTGGGGCCGAGGAGGTCGCCGCCCCGCTGTACGACCACATCGTCTACGACATCGTCGAGGGCCGGCGGCAGGTGGTGCGCCGGCCGGACGTGCTCATCCTCGAGGGGCTGAACGTACTGGCGCCGGCACGGGCCACCGCCGATGGGACGTCATCGCTCGCGGTGAGCGACTTCTTCGACTTCTCGATCTACGTCGACGCCCGCAGCCGCGACATCAAGCAGTGGTACATCGACCGGTTCCTCACCCTGCGCCGCACGGCGTTCGCCGACCCGGACTCGTACTTCCGCCGCTACGCCGACCTGGACGACGAGGAGGCCCGCGCCAAGGCGGAGTCGATCTGGGAGTCGATCAACGCTCCGAACCTGCGGCAGAACATCCTGCCCACCCGGGGCCGTGCACGGCTGGTGCTGACCAAGGCGTCCGACCACCGCATGCACCGGATGCGCCTGCGCAAGCTCTGAGAACGGGCGGCTCAGGGCTCACCCGCCGTGACCGGTGACCGGGACGAGGCCTGGCCCGGGCCGTGGGCCGGCCGGCCCGCGTCGTCCGGTTCCGGGTCGCCGCCGTGGCCCGCTCCGGCTCCTGACGCCGTGGCCCCGGTGCCGCCGGGAGGGCCGGACCCGTCCCCGCCGTCCGCGCCGTCTCCCGACGGGCCGGCCGGTCCGTCGTCGGGCGAATCGGCGACGTGCATCCGCTCCTCCGGCGGCGGTACGTCCGGGAAGAAGCGCCGGTGGACGAGGCCGAGGAGCTTGTCCACGCCGAGGCCGACGGTCACGCCGCCCACGACGCCGACGACGACGGCGATGACCGGGTGCTCGTGCAGCACGTGCCCGGCTCCCAGCCCCATCAGGGTCGAGTAGCCGGCCCACACCACGGCGGCGAGGGCGTCGATGGCGGCGAAGCGGGACCGCGGATAGCCGACCGCGCCGGCGGTCATGTTGACGGCGACCCGCCCGACCGGGATGAACCGGCCGGAGAGGATGAAGACGCTGCCGCGCCGGGCGAGCATGCGCTTGGCGTACTCGAGCGCGGCCCGGCCGCGCCTCCCGCGGAAGAGGCGCATCGTTTCCACCGGGATCTTGGTCCCGATGGAGTAGGCGATGAGGTCACCGAGGAACGCGCCGACGGCCGCCGCGGGGACCAGGAGCCACAGGCTCGGTCCGTTGCCGGCGACCGAGAGTACGGCCGCCGCGATGACGACCGACTCGCTGGGGACGGGCGGGAAAAAGCCGTCGATCGCGCTCAGCAGGAACACTGCGACGAGCAGCCAGGGCGAGGCGCCCAGGGTGAGGACGGCATCCTCCACCGCCGCCATGAAGTCCATGGATGCCCTCTCCCTACGTCTGGCCCCGGCCGGGTGCTGTCACCGTACGACACGGGTCCGCGCACGGACATCGGTCATCCCCCGGATCTGCCCCCTGAGAACGCGAGAGCGCGCCCCGGGGTTCCGGCGACATCAGAGCGCCAGACGCTCCTTGACCACATCGGCCAGACCACCGGCCACATCCTCGGCCTGATCCTGGGTCGCCGCCTCGACCATGACCCGGACGAGCGGCTCGGTCCCGGATGGGCGCAGCAGCACCCGCCCGGTCTCGCCGAGGCGCTCCTCGGCCTGTCGGACCGCGTCCGCGACGCCGTCGTCCTCGCCGGCGCGCGCCTTGTCCACGTCCGGCACGTTGACCAGGACCTGCGGAAGCCGGGGGACGACCGCGGCGAGATCGGCCAGGGATCGACCGGTGGCCACCACCCGGGAGGCGAGCAGCAGCGAGGTGAGGATCCCGTCCCCGGTCGTGGAGTGGCGCGTGGTGATGATGTGTCCGGACTGCTCCCCGCCCAACCCGTAGCCGCCGGCGCGCATGGCCTCGAGGACGTAGCGGTCTCCGACAGCGGTCTGGACGGTGGCGATACCGGCGTCCTTCATCGCCAGGAGCAGGCCGAGGTTGGACATCACCGTGACGACAAGGGTGTCGTCCGGGAGGGTGCCCTCCTCCTTCATGGCGGTGGCGAGCAGCCCCATGATCTGGTCGCCGTCGATGAGCGTGCCGGTGTGGTCGACGGCGATGCATCGGTCGGCGTCGCCGTCGTAGGCCACGCCGAACGCAGCCTCGGACGCGACGGTGACGGCCTGCAGCTGCTCCGGGTGGGTCGAGCCGCACTTCTCGTTGATGTTGCGGCCGTCCGGCGAGGCGTTGATGACTACGACGTCGGCGCCGGCCTCACGCAGCGCCAGTGGGGCGACGTCCGAGGCGGCCCCGTTCGCGCAGTCGAGCGCGATCCGCAGGCCGCGGAACGGCTGTCCGGCGGCGGCCACGAGATGGTCGATGTAGGTGCGCCCGGCGAAGCTCGAGCCGGGTGCGATCTGGCCGACGTCGGCGCCGACCGGCCGATCCCAGGCGGCGCCCAGGCCAGCGGCGATCTCGTCCTCGACGGCGTCCTCGAGCTTGTACCCACCCCGGGCGAAGAACTTGATGCCGTTGTCCGGCATGGGGTTGTGGGAAGCGGAGATGACGACGCCCAGGTCGACGTCGGTGCTGGCGGTCAGATGAGCGATGCCCGGGGTGGGCAGCACGCCGACGTCGGTGACGTCGACGCCGGCGCCGGCCATGCCGGCCGCGATGGCGGCGGAGAGGAACTCACCGGAGATGCGGGTGTCCCGGCCGACGACGGCGCGCGGCCGGCGCTCCCCGGCAGCCTGGTGCGCGGTGAGCACCCGGGCGGCGGACGAACCGAGGTCGAGTGCGAGCTCGGCGGTGATGTCCCGGTTGGCGAGCCCGCGTACCCCGTCGGTGCCGAACAGTCGTCCCATCGTTCCCTCGTGTTCTCCCGGTGGTCGTGCGCGGACCATCGTGCCACTTCCGGCTGCGGGCGACGGGGCGCGCGACCGCACCCACCTCTTGACCTCATCTTTAGTTGAGGTTCGAGACTGGTCCGGCACACCCACCCCGGCCGCGCCGGGACGTCACCCACAACGGAGAATCACCATGCGCAAGCCCTTCCTCATCACCGGGGCCACGGGGAACACCGGACGCCACCTCGTCGAGGAGTTGCTCACCGCCGGCGCGCCGGTTCGGGCACTCGTTCGCGATCCCGGGCGAGCACGACTACCCGAGGGCGTCGAGACCGTCACCGGCGACCTCACCGACCCGCAGGCCGTGGCGGAGGCGGCCCGCGGCACAGCCGGCGCCTACCTGCTGTGGCCGTCTTTCGACGCCGACGGCGCCGGGCCGGTGGTCGACGCGCTCACCCGTGAGGCGCCGCGAGTCGTCTACCTCTCGGCGACAGGGGCGAGCGATCCCGGCAGCGGGTGGGGGCAGGTCGAGGAGGCGGTACGAGGTTCCGGCCGCGAGTACACGTTCCTCCGGGTGACCGGGCTGTCGAGCAACACCCTGCAGTGGGCGGACCAGCTCGCCGGCGGTGTCGTTCGCGCCCCGTTCGGCCAGGCTTCCCGGAGCCTCGTCCACGAGCGCGACGTCGCAGCCGTGGCCGCCCGTGCGCTGCTCGAGGATGACCACGTGGGCCGGAGCTACACCGTCAGCGGGCCGGAATCGATCCGTCAGGCCGACCAGGTCCGGATCATCGGTGAGGAGATCGGGGTGCCGGTGCGGTGGGAGGAACAGCCCGAGGACGAGGCGCGGGAGGCGATCACCGCCGCCATGGGCCCCGAGTACGCCGAGCTCGGGATGGCCTACTGGGCGGGCCTGGTCGAGGAGCCGGAGCCGGTGTCGGCGACGGTCGAGACCGTAACCGGTCGCCCCGCACTGACGTTTCGCCAGTGGGCCCGCGAGCACACGCAGGACTTCGCCGCGGCGTGACCGAGCCCGGCGTCCGGGGTCGTCAGATCGGACCGATGAGCTCGATCTGAGCCAGGCCGGTCGGACGCGCGTCCGGCGCGTCGCTCACGACGAGCCGGTAGTAGACGAACTTCCCCGGATGCGTGACTCGGAATGCGCGGGTCTGACGCCGCCAAGGAAACCGCTCGCCGCTCCGGCGGTCGATCGTGACCCAGGTCGCACCGTCGGTCGACGCCTGGAGTTCCCAGTCCGACGGATCAGCGACCGTCCGGCCCGAGGTCAGGGTGTACAACTGCACCTCCCGCGGAATCTCGTCCGTGAACTCCCAGGTCACGGCGGGGTTCTGACCGAGTTCCCGTTCCGTCTCGGAGGTGTCGTCGAACAGGGCGTCGAGTCTCCCACCGCCGGAGCTCGTGGCCACCCCGGCGGCCATGCCGGTCAGGTCGCGCATCGGCGTCGCGGGCTCGGCCCCCCGGGTGAGCGATGCCGGCTCTGCCGACGGTGCGGTGGCCCACCGTGACGGTTCCGGGCCGAGGTCGATCTCGATCGTCGCGCCCTGGGCGAGGACCGAATGAGGCACCGACGCCCGCCCGTACGGCTCGCCGTTGATCCGCACGGCTTGGACGTACACGTTCTCCGGATTGTTCCGCGGTGCCTTGATCTCGATGGTACGGCCGTTCTCCAGATTCACCGTGGCGGACCGGAACAGCGGCGATCCGATGACGAACTCCGGAGCGCCTACCACGAGCGGGTACAGACCCAGCGCGTTCAGCACGAACCAGGCCGACATCGAGCCGGTGTCCTCGTCGCCGGGATACCCCTGGCCGATGTCGCCACCGGCGAACAGCCGAGCCAGTGCCTCACGGATACGTTCCTGTGCCCGATCCGGCCTACCCGCAAAGTGGTACATGTGCGCGATGTGGAAGGCGGGCTGGTTGCTCAGGCCCCACTGTCCAATTTGTACGTACGCGGCCTCGCGTTGCTCGTGGATGATGGCCCCGTACGATCCGCTGTCCTGCAACCTTTCCGGCGTCGCAAAGAACTCGTCGAGCTTCGCACGGAGCGCCTCCCGGCCGCCGAACAGGTTGGCCAGGCCGCGCCCATCGTGGGGCACCGAGAACGCCATGCCCCACCCGTTGGTCTCGGTGTAGTCGTATCCCCAGGTCTTCGGGTCGTACTCCTCCGGTGACAGGCGAGGGCGCCCGTCCACGGTCCGCCCCTGGAAGAAGCCCGTAGCCGGGTCGAAGAGGAAGACGTAGCCCAACGCCCGGTTCCGGAAGTAGTGGTACTCGTCCAGGTACCGCTGCTCGCCCGTCCTGGCATGCAGCGCCTTCGCGAGGTTCGCGATACCGAAGTCGTTGAGGTAGTTCTCCAGGGCCTCCGCCGCTCTTTCGTCCGAGGACCCCCCGTCGCGCACGTCACCGTCGGCAATCGGGGCGTAGCCGAGGAAGATCGACCGGGCCAGTCCGGGGCGGCCCAGCCGCTGGTCGTCGGAGACAACCGTGGCGTTCTTCACCGCCGACTCGTAGGCGCCCTCCACGTCCATCTCGCTCACGTCTCGCAGATACGCGTCGGCAAGTGCCACGTCGGAGTTCGTCCCGACCATCCCCAGACCCAACCAACCGAACTCCCGGTAGGCGGCGACGATGCCATCCAGCAACCGGCCGGTCTTCGTCGGATAGAGCAGGGCAAGCGCGGGCCACGTGGTTCGATAGGAGTCCCAGAAGTTGGTGGAGTGGATGAGCTGTCCGGCTCGCACCGACTCGGTCACCCGGGCCCGGGCGACCGATCCGCTGTGCGGCGTCCAGGCATACCGGTAGTCCGGCTCCGCCTCGGTGCCTACGTTCTCGAACCGCGAGTTCTGGTAGAGGCTCATCCGGTATAGGCACGAGTACAGCGTCGTCAGCTGTTCCCGGTGCGCGCCCTGAACGTCACTGATGACGCCGAGAGTGGCGTCCCACGCATCCCGGGCCCGATTCCGGACGGTCTCGAAGGTCTCGTCCGCACCGATTTCGATGTCGAGGTTGTGCCTGGCCTGCTCCGCGCTGATACGGGAGGTGGCCACCCTCATCTCGACGGTCGGGCCCGCAGAGACGTCGAAGCGGAAGTACCCCATCCCACCGCGTTCGCCCTGGAGCGGCCCGCCACGGACGACAGGGCGGTCGAAGATGGCGTGGACGAACATCCGGTGCGGCCCGTCACCAGTCTGCGCGGTAAGCGAGCCGGTCTGCGGGTTCAACCGGAGCCACTCGGTCTGCCCATCGATGTTGTCGAAGACGAGGTTCGCGTCCTCTCCCCGGAAGGTGAACCGGAAGACGGCGGCGTGGTCCGTGGGTGCCACCTCGGCCCGGAGGCCGCCGATGAAGGTGACCGCGTAGTGATACGGCCGGGCGAATTCATCCGCACGTCGGAAGGACAGTGCACGCGCTTTTCGGTCGGGGTTCGGGACCGCCGGGTCGGTGGTGGGCATGACCTGGAACGTGCCGTGGTCGACGCCCCAGGGATAGTCCAGGTGACTCAGCGCGAGCGCCTGCAAGCAGGGCAGGTTGTCCGCGTCGTTGTGCTGCTGGAACTGGTAGGGCCATTTGCGCGAGCCGGCGTCGGTCACCGGCGTCCAGAAGTTGAAACCGTGCGGAACCGCCACCGCGGGAATCGTTCCACCGCGTGAGAAGAGCCCGTTGGAATTCGTCCCTCGCCTGGTGTCGACCCAGTCCGAAGGGTGGCTACGCTCGTCGGCCGGCGGATGCGCTGTGAGTGCCAGGTCGTCGATCCAGCCGGCGAACGCTCGTGCGTCCCCGGACCGCTCGTAGGCGAGCAGAATCCGGGTGATGGTCTTGCCCGCTGCGACGCAGCCGACGTTTACACGTACGGAGTTCCACTGGTTGGCCATCAGCACCCTGGCCGCACCCTGCCCCGCGCCCGTCAGGGCGTACCCGTGCTGATCCGTGGCGCCGAGGTGGTGCAGACGCGTACCGTCCGAGAACTCGAGGTCGACGGCGACGAACGCCCCCGGAGCGGGCAACTCCCGCCCGTCGCTGGGATCGGCGGGAATGACCTTGTAGGACAACTCAGTCGTCTCGGTGACGTCGAGCTCGACGGAGAACAGTTCACCGACCGCCCTCCCGTGGCCGGACGAGACCTGCCGACCGGAGTATCCCAGCGCGCGGACGCCGGTGAACCCGACGTGCCGTCTGGCGGTGTACGCGATATCCGGTCCTGAACCGACCTGCATGCCCATCCCTGGCTGCCCGTCCGCGGGACCGCACACCACATTCTCGGCCTCGACCACACGGGCGGACGGCTGGGGCTCTCCCTGCTCCCAAGACGAGGCGAATTCGGTTCGGCCGACGGTTCCGGCGTCGATCGCAGGGACAGTCGCCATGACGAGCTCCTCCATCGGACAGGCGGCGGGCCGGTTCAGTCAGAAGTTCTGGTCTTTAAATCTATTCCATGCAATCATATGTCGCGTTACGGCTCGCAAGGGAGCGATATGACTGTGACGACGGACGTGCGCACACACAGGCACGGCGCGGAACCCTCCTCGCGCACAACCGGACACCGGAAGCGACGCCCATGGACGGCCCGAGACAAACGGCAGCTGAAGCTCGGCCTACTGTTCGTCTCGCCGTGGCTCGTCGGAGTCACGGTCTTCGTGCTGTATCCGCTGGTCTACTCGATCGTCATCTCGTTGATGCGGTACTCGGGGATGCACACGCCCGAGTACGTGGGCCTGGGCAACTACGTCGCGATCTTTCTCGACCCGCTTGCGCGGATCTCGGTGTCGAACACCCTGTTCTACGCCGGGCTTGCCGTGCCGTTGGGCCTTGTGGTCGCCCTGATCCTTGCGCTGGCCATGAACCAGAACGTCCGCGAGGTGGCCTTCTACCGCACCGCCCTGTACGTCCCCTCGCTCGTCCCGGCCTTCGCGATGGCCTTCATCTTCATCGTCTTCGTGAACCCGCAGTTCGGACTGTTCAATCGATTCCTCGCAGTGTTCGGCGGCCAGAACGTCGACCTCCTCGCCGACCCGACAACGGCGAAACTGGTCATCGTGCTCATCGCGCAGCTGGGCGCGGGGAACGCGGCGTTGATCTACCTCGCTGGCCTGCGCAACATCCCGACGACGTTGTATGAATCGGCCCGTGTCGACGGCGCCTCACGGTGGCGGCAGTTCTGGTCGATTACGGTCCCCCTGCTCTCCCCGGTCATCCTGTTCAATCTCATCACCGGCATCTCCGGGGCTCTGCAGATCTTCACCGAGGCCTTCATCATGACCGACGGCGGCCCGGACAACGGAACGCTGTTCTACATGCTTTACCTCTATCGAAACGCGTTCAGCTACGCCCAGCTGGGATTCGCCTCGGCCATGGCGGTGCTGTTGTTTCTGGCCGGGATGCTGCTCGCCAGCCTCGTCTTCTACCTGTCCCGCAGGTTCGTCCATTACGACGCCGCAGCCGGATGAGGGAGCCCCCGATATGTCATTGACGTCCACCATCACCGGCAACCGCAACGTCAAAGGGAGCGAGAGCGCACCCCGCCGCGAACGCGGGCGAAACCCCGATGGCAGCTACCAGAGCGCCACCTCCAGGGTGCTCTCCCGCGTGGTCCTCATCGCGCTCTGCCTGCTCTTCCTCACACCGCTGTACTGGATGGTCGTCTCAGCGTTGAAGAGCGACGTCGAACTGGCACAGTTCCCGCCGACCTTCTGGCCGAGCGAGCTGCGCTGGTCGAACGTCGTCGACGCGGTTACCGCGATGCCGTTTCTCACCTTCTTCCGGAACACCGCGGCCATCACGGTCAGCTCGGTCGCGCTCGCCGTCCTGTCGAACTTCATTGTGGCCTACGGCTTCTCCTGCATTCAGTGGCGCGGCCGCGACAAGCTGTTCTACGTGGTCATCGCGACCCTTTTTCTGCCCTTCCCCGTGACTTTGATCCCCATGTTCGACATGTGGGCCAAGCTCGGGCTGGTCAACACCTGGGCGCCGCTCATTCTGCCCAACATGTTCGCGGCAGCATTCTTCACCTTCCTGCTCCGCCAGTTCCTCATGCAGGTCCCACAGGACATGCTCAACGCTGCACGCGTGGACGGGGCCAGCGAGTGGCGGATCGCATGGACGGTGGTCTTCCCACAGGCGCGGCCGGCGCTGGCCGCCGTCGCGATCTTCGCCGGTGTGGGCGCCTGGAACGATTTCATGGGCCCGCTGATCTACCTGCAGGACGTCGATCGTCAGACGCTGTCGATCGGTCTGCAGGTGTTCCGCCAGGTTCATGCCCAGGACATCCAGTTCAACCTCCTGATGGCGGCTTCCTTTCTCGTCCTGCTGCCACTCCTGGTGCTCTTCTTCGTCTTCCAGCGGTACTTCATCCGCGGCATCACGATCGGAGGGTTCAAGTGATCGACCGGCGAACATTCCTGACGGCCGCGGGAACGATCACCGTGGGCATGCTCGCGGCCGGCTGCACGCGGACCAGTGCGCCGGGCGAGGTACGCCTGTGGGGCTTCGGAGGCGCCGAGGCCGACGTCCAGCAGGAGGTCATCGACGCGTTTCTCGACTCTTACCCGGACGTGACCGTCCGGCAGCGGATGACCCCGGCGTCAGAACCCGGGGACGCCACCTATGCCATCACCGCGGTCCGTGGCGGTACGGCTCCGGACCTGTGGGCGATGGACCGCTTCACCACTGCCCAGTACGCCGCCCTCGGCCTGGTCGAACCGCTGGACGACCTCATCGCCGAGGAGTCGCCCGGCTTCGAGGACGACTGGGCCGCGTTCGCGATGGATGAGTTGCGCTACGACGGTCACGTCTTCGGACTGCCCTTCGACACCGACACCCGAGGGCTCTTCTACAACAAGGCCACCTTCCGGCAGGCCGGCCTGGATCCGGACGAGCTCGATCCCGCGAATGGGCCGATCACCGTCGCCAGGGTGCTCGAGCTGAACGAGGTCCTCGCCGAGGTGGACGGACGGGGCAACTACACCCGTTTCGGCCTCATCCCGTGGGACGCGCAGGGCAGCGCACTCACGTGGATGGTCGGACGTGGCGTCGAGTTCTACAACAGGGCGACCGGTAAGATTCAACTCACATCGCCGGACGTGATCGACGTACTCGAGCAGCTCCAGGCATGGGCGCAGGAGTGGAGCTTCCCTCGCATCGAGGCGTTCAAGGCGACGTACCAGCCACCGAACAGTCCCCCTGCGCAGACCTCGTTCTTCGGAGGTCAGCAAGCGATGGTCGTCGACGCGTCGATCCTGATCCAGAACATCCGCAACTACGCTCCCGATCTCGACTTCGGTGTGACGTATCTGCCGGTGTGGGAACCGGGCGATGACGTCTACACCTGGTCGGGCGGGTTCTCGCTCGTCGCTCCAACCGGTTCGACGCTCTCCCCTGCTGTGTGGGAACTGATGAAGTACTTCTGCGGGGGCGCTGGCCAGAGCATCGCGATGAACCCGCTGGCGAAGATCCCTACTCACCTGGCGACGCTGGCGGCGTATGAGCCGCCGGGCAAGGAAGAGGCATTCATGGCCAGCCTCCTCGACTACTCGATCTCGCGTCCGCCGCTACCCGTCGGGCAGCTCTTCAGCGACGCCCTCGGCGACGCCCAGGAGAGCGTGCTCATCGGCTCGGCCACGCCCCGCGAGGCAGCGGAGGCGGCACAGGCACGTGTCCAACCCCAACTCGCCCTGTTCGAGGACTTCGAATTGCCCGAAGGCTACGGCGAACCAGGCCTTTAACCACTGGAGTGAGCATCGGCTCCGGCCGGTGCGCCAGCACGGTGGAAGCCCGGAACGTCGCGTGGGCGATACTGAAATCGGTGCTACCGCACCGTGACGCTCAGGAGAAGGGACGCGCGTGACCGAGGCGCTGTACGCGAAGGTGTACGAGGCACTGCGCGCCCGCATCACCGACGGCGTGTGGTCGGAGGGCGACCGGCTGCCGTCTCAGGAGTCGCTGGGGGCCGAGTTCGCCGTCAGCCCGATAACCGTCAACCGTGCTCTCGACCTGCTTCGCGACGACGGCTACGTCACGCGGCGGCCGCGAATCGGCACCGTCGTTGCAAGTCGAGCCTCGACCCAACGTGAGCGGGCGGCCTCGCTCCCGCTTATCGCCTACGTACTCCCCGGCTTCGACGACGCGTTCGGCACATGGCTGCTGAACGGGCTCCTGCACTCCGCGACGAAGCGTGCCCGCGTCGTCGTCACGAACTCGCGTGGCGACACCCGTCTCGAGGAAGACCTGATCGAGGAGCAGATTGAGCACGGCATCGACGGCCTGATCCTTCAGCCCTCCTCGTCCAGGTTCATACCCCCTGCGGTCGCCACCCTGATCGGTCGACGCTTCCCCATCGTGATCGTGGACCGGACGCTGCCCGGCACGCCCGTCAGCACCGTGACCTCCGACAATGTCAACGGCGGACGGTTGGCTGCCGAACATCTCTTCGAGCTCGGCCACACCCAGCTCGCACTCGTCACCTCTGCCAATCCGGTCTCGACGCTTGATGCCCGCCGGCGGGGGGTCGTCGACGCACATGCCGCACGCCACGTCCGGCTGGCCCCGGAGCATGTGCTCACCGAGGTGGGCCCCATCGTCCCCGGTTCGCCGGTGGCGTCGGGCGGGGACATCGAGCGGATTGCGACTTTCCTGAATGACCACCCCGAGGTGACCGGCTGCGTGACCAGCGAATACGGCATCGCACTCGTGGTGCTGCATGCGGCGAAGCGCGCGGGCCGCTCGATACCGGAAGACCTCTCGGTCGTTTCTTTCGACGCACCGGCAGGCTTCGATGAGGCCGCGGTACCTCTCACGCACATCGAACAAGACCAGCACACCATCGGCGGCCGTGCGTTCACGCTTTTGCAGCAACAGCTGCAGGAGCCGAGTTCGGTCGCGCAGGAGACCGTGCCGGTGCGGCTCGTCAAAGGAGCCTCGAGCGGGCCGGCACCGTCCTGACGGGCGGGAACCGGCTCCTCGACACCGCGTACGGCCGTGCTCGGCCCCGTGCGTTGTCCGGGCCCCAGGACGACACCCACCCTCTGGAACGCGCGGCCCTGCACCGAGAATCGATGCAGGGCCGCGATCGCACGCTCCGGCTCCTCGGACTCTCCTCAGGCCCTCGGGGCCTTCGGCGCGTCCTTC
>NZ_JBHUEE010000001.1:0-398849 GCF_042680605.1 Georgenia deserti | reverse complement strand
CCTTCGTCAGCGCTGTACCGACCGACGCGCCTCCTCACGCTCCGGCTCCAGCGGGTCCTCGTACCTCGGACCCACACTCCGCCTCGCGTTCGTCAGCGCTGTACCGACCGACGCGCCTCCTCACGCTCCGGCTCCAGCGGGTCCTCGTACCTCGGACCCACACTCCGCCTCGCGTTCGTCAGCGCTTGGAGTACTGGGGTGCCTTACGGGCCTTCTTCAGGCCGGCCTTCTTGCGCTCCACCGCGCGAGCGTCGCGGGTGAGGAACCCGGCCTTCTTGAGGATCGGACGGTTCGACTCGGTGTCGATCTCGTTCAGCGCGCGGGCGATGCCCAGGCGCAGCGCACCGGCCTGGCCGGAGATGCCGCCGCCGTTGATGCGGGCGATCACGTCGAACCGGCCCTCGATGTCGAGCAGGCGGAACGGGTCGTTGACGAGCTGCTGGTGCAGCTTGTTCGGGAAGTACTCCTCCAGCGACCGGCCGTTGATGGTCCAATGGCCGCTGCCCGGGACGAGCCGGACCCGGGCGACGGCCTCCTTGCGGCGGCCGAGGGCCTGACCGGGGGCCGTCAGCGAGCTGCCCTGGCCGGCGGCCGGGGCGTCGGATTCGCTGGTGTAGCTGGTGGGGACGTTCTCGTCCTCGAGGTCGATCTCGGGAGTGGTCTCAGCCACAGTTCTCCTTCAGTCCTGTTCTGGGCCGCAGGCGCACAGTGCGCTTACTGGGCCACCTGGGTGATCTCGAAGGTCTGCGGCTTCTGCGCGTGGTGCGGGTGCTCCGCACCGGCGTAGACCTTCAGCTTGCTGAGCATGCCGCGCCCCAGGGAGTTCTTCGGGAGCATGCCGCGAACGGCCTTCTCCACGGCGCGCTCGGGGCGCTTTTCGAGCAGCTCCTCGTAGGAGGTGGCCTTCAGCCCACCCGGGTAACCGGAGTGGCGGTACGCGATCTTCTTCTCGCGCTTGCTCCCGGTCAGGGCGACCTTGTCAGCGTTGATGACGATGACGAAGTCCCCGTTGTCCACGTGCGGGGCGAAGGTCGGCTTGTGCTTCCCACGGAGCAGGGTCGCGACCTGGGTCGCGAGCCGGCCGAGGACGACGTCGGTCGCGTCGATGACGTACCAGTTCTTCGTGACGTCGCCGGGCTTCGGTGTGTACGTGCGCACGGGCGTAGCCTTCGTTTCTTCAGCGTTCCTGCGGTGCAGCGATGGCCGCGCTGCAACCGATGGTCAGTGTTGCTCGTCGCTCTCGACCGCGCTCGAGAACCGGCGAGTGGGAGGCACCGGCGAGCGCACGCGGGATCGCGCAACGCCACTCAGGGTACCTGGCGCCGGTCCCGCGGGCAAAGGACCGCCGGTGGCCGCGGATCGTGAAACCCGCCACGTCCCTTCGCGCCGACTCACCGGGACCGGACGCCGTCGTCCTCCCAGGCCGGTTCTGGCGTCTCGACGACGGTCCCGTCCGCCCGCACCTGGAGGAAGCGGTCGAAGGACCGGGTGAACCAGCGGTCATGGGTGACTGCGACCACCGTCCCCTCGAAGGTGGTGAGCGCAGACTCCAGCGCCTCGGCCGAGTGCAGGTCGAGGTTATCGGTCGGTTCGTCCAGCAGCAGTAGCGTGGCGCCGGAGAGTTCGAGGAGGAGGATCTGCAGGCGCGCAGCCTGTCCGCCGGAGAGCGTTCCGATTTGTTGCTCCGCGGACCGGGCGAGGCCGTACCGGTCGAGCACCCGCCCGGCCTGCTCACGCCCCATGCCGGGCCGGCCGCCCTCTCCGCGATGCAGCACCTCCAGCAACGTGCGCCCGGTCAGGTCCTCGCGGACGTGCGACTGGGAGAACCAGCCCGGCCGCACCCGCGCACCGAGGCGTGCGAGCCCGGTGTGCGGGACCGGGTCGACAGCTCGCCCGTCAGCCGGTGCGTGCTCCGGCTCGGGGTCACTCCCCCCGGCGGCCAGCAGCCGCAGCAGGTGCGACTTGCCGGTGCCGTTGGCTCCCAGCACGGCGAGGCGTTCGCCGAACCAGACCTCGAGGTCGAACGGCTGAGTCAGACCCTCCAGGGCGAGCCTCTCGCAGACGATCGCCCGCTTCCCGGTCCGTCCGCCCCGCAGCCGCATGTCCACATGCTGCTCGAGGGTCACCGCCTGCGGTGGCCCGGCCTCCTCGAATTTCGCGAGGCGGGTCCGAGCGGCCTGGAGCCGTGCCGCCATGTCCGAGTTGTAGGCGGCCTTCTGCTTGTACATCGCGACGAGCTGCCGGAGCTTGGCGTGCTCCTCGTCCCAGCGACGGCGCAGTTCCTCGAGTCTGCTCATCCGTTCGGCACGGGCCTGCGGGAACGTCGCGAACGATCCGGTGTGCACCCACGCGGTCGACCCCGGGGCTCCCGGTTCGAGCGAGGCGATCTGGGTCGCGGTCCGGGCGAGCAGTTCGCGATCGTGACTGATGAAGAGCACGCCTTTGTCACTGGCCCGCAGCTGATCCTCGAGCCAGCGTTTGGTGGGGACGTCGAGCGAGTTGTCCGGTTCGTCGAGGACGAGCAGCTCAGCGGGTGAGCGCAGCAGCGCGGACAGCACGATGCGTTTGGCCTCTCCGCCGGAGAGTGAGGTGACCGCGCGGTGCTGGGCGCGTTCGTACGGCTGGGCGAGCACGGCGTGAGTGATCTCGTCCCACTCCGCCTCGGCGGCGTACCCACCGACCTCCGCCCAGTCCGCCAGCGCCTGGGCGTACGCCAGCTGGGCGGGCTCGTCGTCGTCGGTCATGACCGCGAGCTCGGCCGTGGCGAGTCGTTCGGCGACCTCGCGCAGCCGCGAGGGTGCGTGCTCGACCAGGAGGTCGCGCACGGAGTGGCCGCCGCGTGTGCGCCCGACGAGCTGGTCCATGACGGCGACGGTGCCACTGCGCGTCACCGCTCCTCGGTGCGGGGTGAGCTCCCCCGTCGCGATGCGCAGCAACGTCGTCTTGCCGGCTCCGTTGGGACCGACGAGTGCCACCCGGTCGCCGTCGCCGACGCGGAGGGAGACATCGGACAACAGCCCTCGCCCGTCGGGAAGGTCGTAGCCGATGCCGGCGAGGTCCAGGTGAGCCACGCCCTCACCTCACCTGGCCACGCCCGGGCGCGTCCATCGGATTTCGGCCGGGCCCGGACTGTGCCCGGGCGGACAATGGGTCCAGGACTTGACTCTGACACCGTGGCAGACGGGAGAACGGACATCGTGTTGTCCATCGGAGCGTTCGCGCAGATCGGTCAGGTCTCCCACCGCATGTTGCGGCACTGGGACGCGGCCGGTCTTCTCGTGCCCGCCCACGTCGACGCCCGCACCGGCTACCGCTCATACGACCCCTCGCAGCTCGCACGCCTGCACCGGATCGTGGCGTTGCGTCAGCTCGGATTCGGTCTCGATGACATCGCCCTCGCGCTGGAGGACGGGATCGGTCCGGACCGGCTGACCGCCCTGCTGCGGGAGCGGCGTGCCGAGGTCGAACGTGAACACGAGCGCGCCGCCGCGCGGCTCGCCGACGTGGAACGGCGGCTCCACCTGATCGAGAAGGAGCGGTCCATGACCCGCATCGACGTCGTCGAGAAACCGTTGCCTGCCGTTCGCCTGGCCGCCCGCAGTGCCGCCGTCTCCGAAGGGTCCGAGTTCGTCGGGGTGGTCGGGGATCTGTTCGACGGCGTCGCCGCGCTCGTCGGGGAGGTCTGCGGCGCCTTGGAGACACCGATCGCGTACTACGAGATGGAAGGCCCCGCCCCGCGTGTCACTGCGGGGTATGAGTACTCCGGCGAGCCCCGTGCCGAGTTCGAGATCGTCGAGCTCCCCGCCGTGGAACGGGCGATCTGCGGGGTGCACCTCGGGCCCGTGGCCGGAATCGGGGCGACGTGGCAGGCGATCCACGCCGAGATCCAGGCCCGCGGACTGCATCCGTCGGGACCGAACCGGGAGCTGTACGTCCGCGCCGAGTCCGATGATCAGCAGGATTGGGTCATCGAGTTGCAGCAGCCGGTGAGCCCGGCACAGCGCCGTCCCGGCTCCGGGATGCGAAGCACTCGGGGACGGGCCAGCCTGGTGCCATGAGCACCGACCACACCGAGCCGACGCCGCAGCCCACCGGTCCCGGCGAGGACCAGTACGTCCCGGACCAGTCCTGGCAGCCGGGCGAGGACGACGAGCTCGTCGACCGTCCCTCGGAGGATGTACTCGACGAGGGCATCACTGCCCCCGACGACGATCCGCTCGCCGGGATGGACCTCACCGAGTCCGGCCAGCGTGAGGGTGAGACGCACGACGACCGGCTCGCTCGTGAGGAGCCGGACGTGTGGGAGGACGAGCCGACCTCCGAGGGGGACCCGGATGCCTCGCCGTACGCGGCGCCGGGGCCGTCGGGTGAGCAGGCTCCCGACGGTGCGACGGACACCGCGGCCGGGCGGATCGTGGCGGAACCGGACGACGACGACCCCACGGATCTGCCCGGTGAGGCGCAGGACGTCTACGGGTCGGACGTCGGGGCCGCCGGCGCGAGGTTCGGCCCCGAGGAGTCGGCCATGGCGATCGAGGACGAGCCCGGCGGGGACGTCGCTATCGACGAGGGCGGCACCGCCGAGCCCGACGAGCCGCGCAGCGGAGGTTGAGGGCGAGGAACGAGCATCTCGGCCGCAGCGCAGCGCGAGGAGGGCGACCATCCCACCCGAGCCCGACGAGCCGCGCAGCGGAGGTTGAGGGCGAGGAACGAGCATCTCGGCCGCAGCGCAGCGCGAGGAGGGCGACCATCCCACCCGAGCCCGACGAGCCGCGCAGCGAAGGTTGAGGGCGAGGAACGAGCATCTCGGCCGCAGCGCAGGCCGAACTCACCTCGGCCGCGCGGAGGGGGCAGGATGGGCCCATGGCCCGTGTGACTCAGCGCCGGCCGGTGCTGCGGCTGTCCCTGGACGCCGAGCCGCGCCGGCGCCCGGACCGGCTCGCCGGCGAGGAACCGCTGGAGATCCGGCTGGAGGGGCGCGCGTGGAGCGTCACGATGCGCACACCCGGCCGCGATTTCGACCTGGTGGCGGGTTTCCTTGTCTCGGAGGGAGTCGTCACCGGCCGCGACGACATCGCCGAGATCGGCTACGGCCCCGGGGTAAACCCGGACGGCACGGCAAGCTTCAACATTGTGGACGTACGGCTCGCCGCGGGCGTGACGCCTCCCGATCCGGCGCGGGCCCGCCAGGTGTACACCTCGAGCTCGTGCGGGGTCTGCGGCACCGCCTCGATCGACGCGGTCCGCCAGACATCCGTTTTCGACGTGGCGGCCGATCCCATGCGGGTTGACCTGCCGGCGCTGCTCGCGATGCCCGACAGGCTCCGGGAGGCACAGCGCACGTTCGACGCCACCGGCGGAACCCACGCGGCCGGGCTCTTCGCCATCGGTCCTGGCGGCCAGAACAGCCGGCGTCCGGACCTGCTCGACGTGGCCGAGGACGTCGGACGGCACAACGCGGTCGACAAGGTGATCGGACGAGCCCTGCGGGACGGGGGCCTGCCGCTGACCGGAACCGTCCTGCAGGTGAGCGGCCGGGCCTCCTTCGAGCTCGTGCAGAAGGCCCGGATGGCGGGGATCCCGGCGCTGGCCGCGGTGAGCGCACCGTCCTCCCTCGCACAGGAGCTCGCTGCCGAGTCGGGCATGCTGCTGGCCGGGTTCAGCCGCGGCCGCAGCGTCAACGTCTACGCGGGCTCCGAGCGCGTTCGCACCTGATCGGGGCGCGGTGGACCGAGCGCCGGTCACCGCGGTTGCAGAATCCGTCGAAAAATCGACGATTCCTGCAACCTCGTTCCGGCGCGGTCTGCGCAGCGCCCCGCTACTCCTCCAGGGTGCGCACCGTCCGTGCGGCCGCCGCCCGCTCCGCGAGCTCCCCGTCCGCCGGGTAGGCCACCTCCTCGAGCGTCAGACCGTGGGCCGGCGCGACGGTCACGGCCGAATCGCGCACCCCTGCCTCGAGCACCTCAGCCGGCCACTCGGGTGATCGACGGCCCTCCCCCACGGCGAGGCACGCTCCGACGAGCGCACGCACCATCGAATGGCAGAACGCGTCGGCGCGGACCTCCGCGATGACGAGACCGGCGTCCGGCGCGAACGGCGGCACGCGGCGCCACTGGAAGTCCAGCAACTCACGAATGGTGGTCGCCCCCTCGCGGGGTTTGCAGTACGCGGCGAAGTCGTGCTCGCCGAGCAGCCCCCACGTGGACTCCTCCATGCCGGCGACGTCGAGATGCCGGGTGATCCGCACGACCTCCCGGCGGCGCAGGGGGTCGACCACTTCGGGACGGTCCGCGATCCGGTAGACGTAGCGGCGCCAGACGGCGGAGAACCGCGCGTCGAAGCCCGCTGGCGCCTCGGTCGCCCGGTGGATGACGACGTCGGAGGCCCCCCGTGGCAGGTGACCGCGGCTGAGCACTCCGGACAGCTTGGTCACCAGCGCTTCACCCGGGCGCCGGTCACTGCGCCCGACGACGCCGTCCCAGGCCGGGCGGGGCAGGTCGACATGGGCGACCTGGCCCCGGGCGTGCACGCCGGCGTCGGTGCGGCCGGCGACGGTCAGCCGCGCCGGTCGGTCGAGCCGCAGCACGGTGGTCAGCGCGTCCTCGACGACACCCTGCACCGTGCGCAGGCCGGGCTGGGTGGCCCAGCCGGCGAAGTCGCTGCCGTCGTACGCCAGGTCGAGCCGGACACGGACCAGGTCGTCGGCCGGGCTGGTGCTCACCCTGCGAGGCTATCGGCTGCCGCCGGGTGCCCTCCTGCCGGATGCATGCCTCATCCACCGCCACGAGCGCGGCGCCGCCCCGTCTCGGCCTGTGCTGTGGAAGCGCGGGCCCGCGCCGCGCCGTTCCCGCTTGCGGACCACCGCCCACGTGGGAACGTGGGATCGCGGGCGACGACGCCCGGCGATCCGACCAGGCAGCAAGGAGGCTCGACGGTGGCCAACAAGGCAGTCAGTTATGCAGGCCCGGGCAAGGTCGAGGTCATCGACACCCCGTACCCGGAGTTCGAACTCAAGGACGGTCCGGGCGTCAATCCGGACAACGTGGGACGACGCGTCGATCACGGCGTCATCCTCAAGACGGTCTCGACCAACATCTGCGGCTCGGACCAGCACATGGTCCGCGGCCGGACTACCGCACCGGAGGGGCTGGTGCTCGGCCACGAGATCACGGGCGAGGTGGTCGAGGTCGGGCGCGACGTGGAGTTCATCAAGCAGGGCGACATCGTCTCGGTCCCGTTCAACATCGCGTGCGGCCGGTGCCGCAACTGCAAGGAACGACAGACCGGGATCTGCCTCAACGTCAACCCCGACCGTCCGGGCTCGGCCTACGGGTACGTCGACATGGGCGGCTGGGTCGGCGGGCAGGCAGAGTACGTGCTGGTCCCGTACGCCGACTGGAACCTGCTGACTTTCCCGGACAAGGACCAGGCGATGGAGAAGATCCTCGACCTGACCATGCTCTCGGACATTTTCCCGACCGGTTTCCACGGCGCCGTGACCGCGGGGGTCGGGGTCGGCTCGACGGTGTACGTGGCCGGTGCCGGCCCGGTCGGACTGGCCGCGGCGACGTCGGCCCACCTGCTGGGCGCCGCCGTCGTCATCGTCGGGGATCTGAATCCGGACAGGCTGGCGCAGGCCAGGAGCTTCGGTTGCGAGACGGTCGACGTCTCCCAGGGCGACCCGAAGGACCAGATCGAGCAGATCCTGGGCACCCCTGAGGTCGACTGCGGCGTCGACGCCGTCGGGTTCGAGGCCCGCGGTCACGGTGGCGAGGCCGCGACCGAGCACCCCGCGACGGTGCTGAACTCGCTCATGGACATCACCCGTGCCGGCGGCGCCCTGGGGATCCCGGGGCTGTATGTCACCGGTGACCCGGGGGCGTCCGACCCGGCCGCGCAGGAGGGCTCGCTGTCCATCCGGATCGGTCTCGGCTGGGCGAAGTCGCACTCGTTCGCCACCGGTCAGTGTCCGGTGATGAAGTATCACCGCGGCCTGATGCAGGCGATCCTGCACGACAAGGTCTCGATCGCGAAGAACGTCAACGCGACCCCGATCTCTCTCGACGAGGCACCGAAGGGCTACGCCGACTTCGACGAGGGTGCAGCCAAGAAGTTCGTCCTCGACCCGCACGGGATGATCACGGCCGCCTGAGGGACGCCTGACCGGCCTACACCTGACCGGCCTACACCTGACCGGCCTACACCTGACCGGAGTGCACCTGAGAGGGAGGACCTGGATCCCGGGAACCGCCGCTTCCTCCCTCTCGGGTACGCGCTCGAGGCCTGGCCCTTCCTGCAGGCGCGGTCAGCCCTCGTAGCGCACCGGCTGACCGCGGCGCAGTCGCTCGCGTTGCGGCACCACGGTGTACTTCGGGTCCTCGGCCGAGGCGATCCCCGCCTCGAAGATGCCGAGCCGGGTGCACGCCGACCCGGCCAGGAGGGCGGCACCGGCTGTGACGGCGGCCACGCGGGAGCGGCCGGCCAGGAGCGAGAGCGCCGCGCCCCCGGCCGTCAGGTACTTCGCCGCCGTCATGAGCTTGCCGGCCTTGCCGTGATGCAGCGGCTCGGCGGTGAGTCCCATCGAGCGCTCCATGCGCTGTTCGGCGGCGACCTCCGCGACGGCGCCACCGACGGCGAGGCGCCGCGCCGGCCCCGCCTGGTCCGCCGGGGCCAGGATCATCGCCGCACCACCCGCGGCGGCTGCGGCCGAGCCGCAGAAGACGAACGGGAGCTCCCGGTAGGACTCGTGCCACGACGGCGTCGCCGTGTCCGCGAGCAACACCGCGGTGTACGCCGCCACCGGCGGTGCAGTCAGCCCGGCGGCCACGCCGGCGGGACGGTCCAGGGCGGCCAGCAGCCGGAACGGTCCGCGCCGCAGGCCGGCCCACCGAGCCACCTCGCTCGCGGCGGCCAGGCCCGCCGGGCCGCCGTAGAGGGACAGGATCCACGTGCCGACGGACATCGGTGACGTGAGCTTCATGGTGCGGAGCATGTTGAGGAACCGCTCCGGCCTGCCGAGGTCGTGGATCAGCGCCACCATCGAGAAGCCGAGCGCTCCGGCCGCGGTCAACCGACCAGCTCGGCGCAGCGCCGGCCGACCGGTCAGGTCGCCGCCGGCGGCGAGCAGCGAGGAGCCCGCGGCAAGCCCCCCGGCGAACATGTACGCCGGGATGTCGACCTCCCACGGCGGCGCCTTGACCACCGGGCGGCCGTAGTAGGTCGTGTACTCGCCGTCGCCACCGCCGGCGGGCTGCGCCCGGCCCTCGTCGCGGCGCCCCGGCGAGGCCGCATGCCTGGCGCTCACCGCCGCCCTCCGAGGAACGCCGCGGCGGCACCGGCGAGCAGCGCCAGGCCGGCCAGCCCTGCACGATTGAACATGGCAGGCAGGTCCCGGGTGGTCACCACCGGGTCCGGTGGCAGCCCGTAGACCTCCGGTTCGTCCAGCAATAGGAAGAACGCCCCGGCACCGCCGACGCCGTCGTCCGGGTCGTGGCCGTACAATTGCGCGCGGTCCTCGCCGCTCGCCTGTACCTCCGCCAGGCGCCGCTCGGCCCGAGCGCGCAGTTCCTCGACGTCGCCGAACTGGATCGAGTCGGTCGGACACGCCTTCGCGCACGCCGGCTCCATGCCGGCGCCGAGCCGGTCGTAGCACAGCGTGCACTTCTGGGCGATGCCCACGTTCGGTGTGCCCTCCGGGCCCTTCCGTCGTTCGATCACGCCGTAGGGGCACGCGGCGACGCAATAGCCGCAGCCGTTGCATACGTCGTCCTGGACGACGACCGTGCCGAACTCGGTCCGGAACAGGGCACCGGTCGGGCACACATCCAGGCACGCGGCGTGCGTGCAGTGCTTGCACACGTCGGAGGACATGAGCCAGCGGAAGTCGGGCGGTTCCTCGGCCGCTCCGGGCCCGGTCAGTGGCGCGGTCATCCGGCCCGCGGCCGCGAGCGCGTCGACGTCCTCGTACCCGGCGCCCGGCGGTGGAGCGGACGGCCCCTGCGGCACCGGTGTGTCGACCGCGGCCTCCTCCGGCGGCCCCATCCCGGGCATCCCGAGGTCGACCCGCCGGGTGGGCTGCTCGACGAACGCGACGTGGCGCCACGTGCTCCCCCCGAGCGCACCGGTGTTGTCGTAGGAGGATCCGAGGAGGTCGAACCCGTCGTCGGGGATGAGGTTCCACTCCTTGCACGCCACCTCGCAGGCCTTGCAGCCGATGCACACGGAGGTGTCGGTGAAGAAGCCCTTCCGGGGCGGCGGGTCGACGTATCCGGCCTCCGTGGCCGGGTCGACCGGTCCGAACAGCCTGTTGCTACTCATCGGTCCCCTCCGTGTCGTCGGCGCCGCTCTCCGATCCGCCCGGACCACCGGCCGGGGCGGCGGTCACGATGGCGCCGCCGCCGTCGTCGATCCCGGCCCGGCGGCGGTACTCGGCGACGTAGGCGCTCAGCGCCGGGCCGCGGGGCCGCCGCCCCGGCCGGACGTCACAGGTGCCGGCCTTGGTCTCCTGGATGAGGACGTTCGGTTCCAGGCTGATTCCGAAGAGGTCGTTGGCCGAGTCCCCGGTCACCAGGCCGCCGCTGCCCCAGTGGTAGGGCAGCCAGACCTGGTGGATCACCCGGCCGTCGATCCGCAGCGGCCGGAGTCGCTCGGTCACCAGCACGCGGCCCTCGACGGCGGACCGGCCGGTGATCACGTGGCACCAGCCCATGTGTTCGAGCTCGCGCTCAGCGGCCAGATCCGGGCTGACCTCGACGAACATGTCCGGCTGCAGCTCGGACAGGTAGGGAAGATAGCGGCTCATGCCGCCAGCGGTGTGGTGCTCGGTCAGCCGGGAGGTCGTGTACACGTACGGGAAGACGTCGCCGGTGTCCGGCCCGGGGTTGAGCGGGTTGTCGTGCCGCTGGTACTCGATCCGGGTGGGGTTGCCCTGCTGGCCGTAGAGCGGGTTGCGCACCCGGGACTCGACCGGTTCGTAGTGCGTCGGCAGCGGGCCGTCCAGCAGCCCCTGCGGCACGAACAGGGCTCCCTTGCCGTCGCCCTGCATGATGAACGGGTCGTCGCCGGCGAGGGCCTCGACACCCTCGGATCCCTCGGGCGAGGTGTAGTCCGGCCGCTTGGTCTTCTCGAAGTCGGGCACGTCGTGTCCGGTCCACGAACCGGATTCCTCGTCCCACCAGATATAGGCCTTGCGCGAGCTCCACGGCCTGCCGTCCGGGTCGGCCGAAGCGCGGTTGTAGAGGATCCTGCGGTTGGCGGGCCACGCCCAGCCCCACTCGGGCGCCACCCAGGACTGGTCCGCGCCCGGCCGGCGGCGGGCCGCCTGGTTGACGCCGTCGGCGAAGACGCCACAGTAGATCCAGCAGCCGCCGACGGTCGACCCGTCGTCCTTGAGCTCGGTGAAGGAGGAGAGCAGCCGCCCGGTCGCGACCTCGTACCCGTTGATCTCCTGCAGGACGGCCTCGGCGCTCGGCTCGTCGTGCCTGCCGTGGGTCGGGTAGTCCCAGGCGAGATCGCGCAGCGGTCGGTCCCGCGCCTCGGTGGAGTCCGCCAGGCGCTCCTTGAGCTTGCGGCCCAGGTGGTAGAAGAACCAGAGCTCGCTGCGGCGGTCGCCGATCGGGTCGACCGCCTTCTCGCGCCACTGCAGCAGCCGCTGGGTCTGGGTGAAGGTGCCTTCCTTCTCCACATGCGAGGCCGCCGGCATGAGGAAGACCTCCGTGCGGCACTCCTCCGGGACGATCTCGCCGGTCGCGACCTCGGGTGCGTCCTTCCAGAACGTCGCGGACTCGATCTCGACCAGGTCGCGGACCACCAGCCAGTCGAGGTTGGCCATCCCGAGCCGCTGGGCACGTCCGTGTGCCGAGCCGACCGCCGGGTTCTGGCCGAGCAGGAAGTATCCCTTGACCTTGCCGTCGATCATGTCGAGCACGCTGCGGTACGTGCCGTGGTCCCCGGTCAGCCGCGGCAGGTGATCGAAGAGGTAGTCGTTCTCCGCGGTGGCCGCCTCGCCGAAGTAGGCCTTGAGCAGGCTGACGGCGTAGGCCGGAGCATTCCCCCAGAACCCTTTCGCCCCGGGGTGACGCAGGGAATCCACCCAGGAATCGAAGTCCGGGTGATCACCCGCGTTCGGCATCGGGAGGTAACCGGGCAGCAAGTTGAACAGGGTCGGGATGTCGGTCGACCCCTGGATGCTGGCGTGCCCCCGCAGCGCGAGGATGCCGCCGCCCGGTCGGCCCATGTTGCCCAGCAGCAGCTGCAGGATGGCGCCGGTGCGGATGTACTGTGCGCCGACGCTGTGCTGGGTCCAGCCGACGGAGTAGACCAGCGCCGTCGTCCGTTCCCGCCCGGAGTTCTCCACCCAGGCCCGGGCCACCTTCTCGAACTCCTCGCGTGGCACACCGCACGTCTCCTCGACCAATTCGGGGGTGTAGCGGGCGAAGTGCCGTTTGAGTACCTGGTAGACGCACCGCGGGTGCTGCAGCGTCAGGTCGCGCTCCTGCTCGCCCGAGACCTGCATGCCGCGGGCCTCGTGCTGCATGGGCTGTGCCGTACTGCGCTGACGGGACTCCTGATGCTGCTCGTCGCCCTCCTCGGCCAGGCTGCCGGCGTACTGCCACGAGTCGGTGTCGTAGGTGCGGGTCTCGGGATCGAACCCGGAGAACAGGCCGTCGAGATCCTCGGGGTCGGCGTAGGCCTCGTCGAGGACGGTCGCCGCGTTCGTGTACGCCAGCACGTACTCGCGGAAGTCGAGCTCGTGCTGGAGCACGTAGTTGATGATCGCGCCGAGGAAGACGATGTCGGTGCCCACCCGCAGCGGCACGAACTGGTGGGCGAGCGCCGAGGTGCGGGTGAAGCGCGGGTCGATGTGGATGATCCGTGCACCGCGCTTCTTGGCCTCCATCACCCACTGGAAGCCCACCGGGTGGGCCTCGGCCATGTTCGACCCCTGGATGATGATGCAGTCCGAGTTGGCGAGATCCTGCTGGAAACCGGTGGCACCGCCCCGGCCGAAGCTGGTTCCCAGACCGGGAACCGTGGAGGAGTGTCAAATGCGTGCCTGGTTCTCCACCTGGATGGCACCCATCGCGGTGAAGAGCTTCTTGATGAGGTAGTTCTCCTCGTTGTCCAGCGTCGCCCCGCCCAGGCTGGCGATGCCGAGGGTGCGCCGGACCCGCTGTCCGTGATCGTCGGTGTCCTGCCAGGTCTCGCCGCGCGTGGCGAGCACCCGGTCGGCGATCATCTCCATCGCCCGCTCGAGCGGGATCTCCTCCCACTCGGTGGCGTACGGACGGCGGTACTTCACGGTGGTGAGGCGGTCCGGGTTGGTCACGAGCGACTTGCTCGCGGAGCCTTTCGGGCACAGGCGTCCGCGCGAGATGGGGCTGTCCGGATCACCTTCGATCTGGGTGACCTGCTCGTCGGAGACGTAGACACGCTGGCCGCATCCGACGGCGCAGTACGGGCACACGCTCTTGGCCACCCGGTCCGCGCTCTGTGTGCGCGCGACCTTGCTGTCGGTGGCGGCCGAGCGGACCGCGGGCCCGCGGCCGAGCGGGTCCTTGCGGGTGAGTTGGCGCAGCACGGGCCAGCCGAGGAACGACGTCGACATCACCGCACCTCGATTCTGCCGCCGTGCCCGTCGGCGGGCGCGCGAAGCTCACCGATCACCGGGTGCCCGGGGATCTGACCGGCCAGCAGGAGGCCGCCGGAGGTCTGGGCGTCGGCGAGGAGGACGAGCTCGTCCTCCTCCACCGCGGAGGTCAGGTGCGGGCGCACCCAGTCGAGGTTGCGGCGGCTCCCCCCGGGAACGAAGCCGGCGGCGAGGGCGGACCGGGCCCCGTCGACGTACGGGACGGCCGCGGCCTCCACGACGGCGTCCACGCCGCTGGCGCGGGCCAGCTTGTGCAGGTGCCCGAGCAGGCCGAACCCGGTGACGTCGGTGGCGCAGGTGATGCCGGCCGCGAGCGCCGCACGCGCGGCCGCCTCGTTGGTCGTGGTCATCACCGCGACGGCCGCGTCGACGACCTCGCCGGTTGCCTTGTGACGATTGTTCAGCACGCCGAGGCCGAGCGGCTTGGTCAGGGTCAGCGGTGTGCCCGCTGCGCCGGCGTCGTTGCGCAGGAGGTGGTCGGGGTCGCCGAGCCCGGTCACGGCCTGCCCGTACTTCGGCTCCGGGTCGTCGATACTGTGACCGCCGCCGACGAGCACCCCGGCGTCGGCGCAGACCTCGGCGCCACCGGCCAGCACCTCGGCGGCGAGCTCCATCGGCAGGGTGGACCGGGGCCAGGACAGCAGGTTGACCGCGACGACGGGCGTGCCACCCATGGCATAGATGTCGGACAGCGCGTTGGTCGCGGCGATCCGGCCCCACGTGCGGGCGTCGTCGACGACCGGGGTGAAGAAGTCCGCGGTGACGAGCACGGCGCGGCCGGCATCGATCCGCACCGCTGCGGCGTCGTCGCCTGTCTCGGTGCCGACCACGAGCCGCTCGGCGGCCGGTGCGGCCGGTCCGGGGAGGCCGGCCATGAGCTGCTCCAGCTCGCCCGGCGGCACCTTGCAGGCGCAGCCGCCGCCCGCGGCGTACTGCGTGAGCCGCGTCGTCGAGGTGGTGGCAGTCACAGTGGTCACACTAAGACGTCTCGAGCGGCTCCCGCGACCCGAGGGACAAGTCGGCGACCACGGCGGTCTCGGCTCGCGCGCACCCCTCCGGCCGCGCACTAGGGTGAGGCGCGGAGGCGTACCTCGTCTGGTGACGGGCGCGGTCTTCAAAACCGTTGTGGCCGGGATTCCCGGCCAGGCGGGTTCGATTCCCGTCCGCCTCCGCCACACCACCGCTCACGGCCGAGGAGGAGCAGCGCGTTGGACCCTCGCCGCGCCGTCCCGCGCACCGATCGGGTGCTCGCCGACCCGCGCCTGACTGCCGCGGCCGTCCGGCTCGGTGAGCGGCTCGTCAAGCGGGCGGTCGGCGAGGCGCAGGAGGCGTGCCGATCCGGGCGGATCTCCGCCGATCACGTGGCCGACGACGCGGTGGCGCGGCTGCCGGCGTCGGCGACCTCCTTGCGCCCGGTCCTCAACGCCACCGGCGTCGTCGTGCACACCAACCTCGGCCGGGCACCGCTCTCCCCCGCGGCGGTCGACGCCGTGACCCGGGCCGCGGGTACCACGGATGTGGAGCTCGACCTGACGACCGGACAGCGCGGAAGCCGGGGCGCCGGTGCCCTGGCGGCACTGGCCGAGGCCGTCCCGGACGCCGGCGGAGTCCACGTGGTGGGCAACGGTGCGGCCGCACTGGCGTTGGCCGCACGCGGACTGGCCGCGGGCCGGGACGTGGTCCTGGCACGGGGCGAGATGGTCGAGATCGGCGACGGGTTCCGGATCCCCGAACTCCTCGAGTCCCTCGGGGTCGGGCTGCGGGAGGTCGGCACCACCAACCGGGTCCGGCTCACCGACTACGCCGACGCGATCGACGACGACGTCGCCTTCGTGCTCAAGGTCCACCCATCGAACTTCCGGGTCAGCGGCTTCGTCTCCGCGGTTCCGGTCGAGGAGCTGGCGAAACTGCCGGTCCCGGTGGTCGCCGACATCGGCTCCGGCCTGCTCGCCCCGCACCCGCGGCTGCCCGACGAACCCGACGCCGCCGGCACCCTGCGTGCCGGTGCCGCCCTGGTCACGGCGTCCGGGGACAAGCTGCTGGGCGGGCCGCAAGCCGGCCTGCTGCTCGGTGACGCCGATCTCGTCCGTCGTCTGCGCCGCCACCCCTTCGCCCGCGCCCTGCGGGTGGACAAGCTCACCCTCGCCGCCCTGGAGGCCACGCTCCGCGGTCCGGAGCCACCGGTGCCCGCCATGCTGACGGCGGACCCGGCGATGCTGCGACGTCGGGCCGAGGACCTCGCCGCCGAGCTGGCCGACCTGGGCGCGCAGGCCGTGGACTCGGTCGGCGCGGTCGGGGGTGGTGGTGCACCGGGCGTGGAGCTCGCCTCGGCCGCCGTCGCGCTGCCCTCGGCTCTCGCCGACCCGCTGCGCGCCACGGACCCGCCGGTCGTGGGGCACGTGCGGGACGGGCGGCTGCTCCTGGACCTGCTCACCGTGCCGGAGGAGGACGACGCCGTGCTGGTGGCCGCCGTCCGCGCCTGTGACCGGACGGCCGGGCGGGCCGAGCCGGTGGAGGGCTGAGCGTGCACGTCGTCGTCACGGCGGGGCACGTCGACCACGGCAAGTCGAGCCTGGTACGGGCCCTGACCGGCACCGATCCGGACCGTCTGCCCGAGGAGCACCGCCGGGGACTGACGATCGAGCTCGGCTACGCCTGGACCCGGTTGCCCGGCCTGGCGGGCGACGACCGGGTCGCGTTCGTCGATGTCCCCGGGCATGAACGGTTCATCCCGACCACGCTCGCCGGCATCGGACCGGTGCCGGTCGCGCTCCTCGTCGTGGCGGCGGACGATCCGTGGATGCCGCAGGCCGCCGAGCATCTCGCCGCCCTGGACGCCCTGGGGGTCACGCAGGCGGTGGTGGCGATCTCCCGGGCGGATCTGGCCGACCCGGGACCGGCCGCGGGCCGTGCACGGGCCGAACTGTCCCGGACCGGCCTGGCCGGGGCCGCCGTCGTCCCGGTCAGTGCCCGCACCGGCGCGGGTCTGCAGGAGCTGCGGGCACGGCTGACCGCAGTGCTGGCCGAGGTGCCCGCGCCGAGCCCGGACGCCGACGTGCGGATGTGGGTGGACCGGCGTTTCACGGTCACCGGCGCCGGCACGGTGGTGACCGGCACGCTGCCGGCCGGACGTGTCCGTCCCGGCGACCGGCTCGCGTATGAGGGTGGCACGGTACAGGTGCGGGCCGTGCAGTCGCTCGGCGAGGAGGTCGGTGAGGCGACAGGAGTCGCGCGGGTGGCGCTCAACCTCACCGGAGACGTCGACGACCTGCGCCGGGGCGCCGCCCTGATCACGCCGGAGGCATGGCACGTGAGCGACGTCGTGGACGTGCGAGTGGAGCCGGCCGGTTCCACCACCGCGGACCGGCCGCCGGAACGCCCGATGCTGCACGTGGGGGCGGCGGCGGTCGCGACCCATCACCGGCCGCTCGGGGACCGGCACGCGCGGTTGGTGCTGGGACGTGCGCTCCCGTTGCGGATCGGTGACCGCGCCCTGTTGCGGGATCCGGGCTCGCGCAGGCTGTGGGGCGTGCGGGTCCTCGACCCGGCACCCGGGCCGCTCGGCCGACGCGGGGCCGCCGCCCGGCGGGCAGCGGTGCTCGCCACGCTCGACGGCGAGCCCGATCCGGCCGGTGAGCTCGCCCGACGGGAGGTCGTCACGACGGCGTTCCTGCGCCGCATCGGCGCCCCGGTCTCCGATCCCGGCGCCCTCGGCGTGGTGGCCGGTGACGTGCTGATCTCCCGGGACCGGGCGCACCGCGCGGCCGAGGCGGCCGAGCGCGCGGTCCGCGAGCACGACTCCGCCGCCCCGGTCGACCCCGGGATCCCGACGGCGGCACTGGCGGATCTCATCGACCTGCCGCAGGCGGCGGTCCCGGCCGTGCTGCGCGCGCCGCTGCGGCTCGAGGCGGGGCGGGCCCGGCTCGACCATCGGCCCAGCCTGCCGGAGCGGATCGAGGCCGCGCTGGCCGAGCTGGAGGCCGAGCTCGCGGAGGCCCCCTTCGCCGCCCCGACGGCGGACCGGCTCCGTGAGCTGGGGCTGGACGACCGGGTGCTGGCGGCCGCGGCGCGGGCCGGGCGAGTTCTGCGGCCCGCGCCCGGCGTGGTGCTCGGTGCGGACGCCGCGGACCGCGCCGTGGCCGCGCTGGCCGACCTGCCGCAGCCGTTCACCACCAGCGAGGCCCGGGTGCGCCTGGGCACCAGCCGGCGCGTGGTGCTGCCGCTGCTGGAGCACCTGGACTCCCGGCGGTCGACCCGCCGGCTGCCGGACGATCGCCGCGAGGTCACCGCGCCGGGCGGGTAATCTCCCCCAGGTGGAGGTAGCCGCGGCGGAGAACGAGGACGTCGGCCAGCGAGTCACCACGCTCGCGGTCGACTGCGGCGGCGGCGGAATCAAGGCGTCCGTGCTGGACGCGGCGGGCACGATGCATGCCCAGCCGGTCCGGACCGCGACGCACTATCCCCTGCCGCCCTCCCGGCTGGTGAGCACGATCGTCTCCCTGGCCCGGCAGCTACCGCCGGCCAGCCGAGCCACGGTGGGGATGCCCGGCATGCTGCGGCACGGCGTCGTCATCCACACTCCGCACTACATCACCCGGTCCGGGCCGCGCACCCGGGTGCTGCCGGAGCTGGAGCTGCACTGGTCGGGCTTCGACATGAAGAACGCGCTGCAGGAGGCGCTCGGCATCCCAGTGCTGGTACTCAACGACGCCGAGGTGCACGGCGCCGGGGCCATCACCGGTGCCGGGCTGGAGATGATCGTGACCCTCGGGACGGGACTGGGCAACGCGGTCTTCGACGGCGGCGTGCTCGCCCCGCACGTGGAGCTGAGCCGGGGCCCGGTCAAATGGGGGCTGACCTACGACGACTACATCGGCGAGCACGAGCGGCTCCGGCTCGGGGACGCCATGTGGTCCCGGCGCGCCCGCACCGTGATCGACGCGCTGCGGCCGATGTACTGGTGGGACCGGCTCTACCTCGGCGGCGGGAACTCGCGCCGGATCACCCCGCAGGTCCTCTCCCGCCTCGGTGACGACGTCGTCATCGTGCCGAACTCGGCCGGGATCATCGGCGGCGTGCGGGCCTGGGACCTGCGGATCCGGTGAAGTCGCTCCACGACGACGCAGGAACCCTCAGCTGCGGCGGAAGCCGCCCTCGGTGTTGAGCACCTGACCGACCACCCACCGGCCCTCGTCGCTGACGAGCCAGGCGATCAGGCGCGCCGGGTCGTCGGGCCGGCCGACCCGCCCGGTCGGGAACCGTGACTCCACGTCGTCGAGCACCTCGTCCGGAAGCCATACGCCGCGACCGAGGAAGCCCGTGTCCACGGGGCCGGGGTTGACGGTGTTGAGGATGATGCCCTGATCGATGAGCTCGTCGGCGACGGTGGCGGTCAGGCCCGCCAGGGCGGCCTTCGACGCGGCGTAGGCGACCTCGCCGCGCAACGGGCCGAGCTGCTGACCGGAGGTCATCCAGACCACCCGGCCACCCTCGCGGCCGTCGTGACGGTCGGCGAAGGCCTGCGTGAGCAGCAGCGTGGCACGGGCGTTGACCTGCCAGTGCGCGTCGAGCTGATCCACGCCGATCTCGGCGAGCGCGCCGTCGCCGCCGGACCTGGCCTGGTTACACACGAGGATGTCGAGATGCCCGGTCAGCGCGGCGGCCTCCGCGACGACACGGCCGGGCTCATCCGGGTCGGCGAGGTCGGCGGCGACGTCGCGGAGCCGCGCACCCTCGGCCATGTGCTCGCTGAGCGCGGCACGCACAGCGGCGAGGTCGTCACGTCCCCAGGGCTGGTCGTCATCGTGCGGACCGTGATGGTGGAGCACGAGGTCAGCCCCCATCTCGGCTATCCGCGTGGCGACGGCGAACCCGATACCGGCCCGCCGGCCGGCGCCTGTGACGAGCGCGGTCCGTCCGGACAAGGGCAGGGTGGTCATCAGGCCATGGTCGTGTCCCGGCGGGCGAGATCGCCAGCGAATTCCAAGAGCACGCGGTTGAAGGCCACCGGGTGCGTCAGGGAGACGAGATGCGTCGCCCCAGGGATGAGCACGAGGCGGCCGTCGGAGGCGGCCCGCACGAACCGACGCTCGTGGATGCGGAAGTGATCGAGCCGGCCGTTGACGAACCACACAGGCGCCTCGATCGCTCTGATGTCCTGCTCGGTGTCGACGCCGGCCATGGCAGTCAGTCCCGGGACCATCACCTCGACGGCGACGCCGCCGGCGACCAGGTCGGTGTAGCCCTGGTCCGGGAGGAGGCGGCGGGAGAGGGTGTCGCTGAGATGGGCGCCACCGTCCGGAAGCCGCGCCACGGCCTGTGCCACCCGCCGGTATGCAGCCAGACCGACGCCCCGCGGCTGGGTGCAGCAGGACGCGGCCAGAACACCCGCAGGCCTCGAGGTCGGCCGGGCGGCCCAGTGCAGCACCAGGTAACCGCCGAGCGAGATTCCGGCCACGAGCACCGGGCCACGGTCGGCGAGCTCGCCGGCGGCCCGGTCGATGACCTCCATAGCCGCCTCGACCGTGAAATCCGTGCCGCGGCGGCTGCCGTGCCCTGGCAGGTCCGGCGCCAGAGCGGGGATGCCGGCCCGTTCCAGGGCTGCCAGCTGTTGCCGCCAGATCGTCGACGCCCCGCGGATCCCGTGGATGAGGACGACGGCGCCGGACATGCGGTCAGGGTACGTGCGGTCAGCGGCTGAGGTTCTGGAACTGCCGGACCGCCAGCGGGATGAAGATCGCCATGATCACCGCCGGCCAGAGGAGGGCACCGCCGATCGCGTGCTCGGCGATCCAGTAGCCGCCGGCCGCTGCCTCGGTCCCCGGGGTGTGGAAGAGCTCGCGGATCGCGCCGGCGGTGGAGGAGACAGGGTTCCACGCGGCGACGGCGCCGAGCCAGCCGGGCATCATCTCCGGCGGGGCGAAGACCGAGGAGATGAACCCGAACGGGAAGGCCACGGCGAACAGGCTGCCCGCGGCCTCGGTGTTCTTCAACCGCAGTCCGAGGTAGATGCCGATGAAGATCAGGGCCAGCCGCAGCCAGAGCAGGAGCGCGAAAGCGGCGAGCGTCTCAGCCAGGTTTCCGCCCGGGCGCCACCCGACGATGAGGGCGATCGCGACGATCACCACCAGGTCGAGGGCCGCCTGGATGACGTCGGCCACCCCGCGGCCGGTGACGACGGCGGAGGAGGACATCGGCATGGACCGGAACCGGTCCATGAACCCCTTCTCCTTGTTCAGCGTCACGGCGTAGGCAGTGTTCATGAACCCGAATGCCACCGTCATGGCGAACATGCCGGGCATCGCGTAGTCGATGTACCCGACGCCGGCCCCCATGCCGGTGACGTCCATGGCGCTGCCGAAGACATAGACGAACATCAGCACCATGACCACGGGCATGCCGAGCTGCCAGGCGAAGGTGGACGGTTGACGTAGCAGGTGGGTGAACTCCTGGAGCACGATGGTCCAGCAGTCGCGGGCCGCCCATCTCAGGCGGCTGACCAGGGTGTCGTCGTGGGGCTGTGCCAGTGCGGCGGTGGTCATCGGGTCTCCTCGGGGATGCCGGACGCGGATGCGCCGGCAGGCTTCGGTGCGGACGCGGCTGTGGATGCGGACATCGGCTCCGGGCGTTGGCCCGTGAGCTGGAGGAAAGCCTCGTCGAGTGTGGGACGGCGCAGCCCGATGTCGGCCACCTCCAGTCCCGAGGACCGCAGCTCGGCGGCGACCTCGGTCAGGGCCCGGACGCCGTCGGGAACCGGCGCGCCGACCGTGCTCGCGGTCTCGTCCACGACCGGCTCGGCGGTGGCGGCCCGTGCGACGAGCCGGGCGACCGCGCCGAGGTCGGCAGGGTCGGCGACGACGATCTCGAGGCGATCGTCTCCGATCCGGCGCTTGAGGCCGGCCGGGGTGTCCTCGACGAAGTTCTGGCCGTGGTCGATGACGCTGATCCGGTCGCAGAGCTGGTCGGCCTCGTCGAGGTAGTGCGTCGTGAGCAGGACCGTGGTGCCGGCGGCGGCGAGCTCGCGGACGGCCTGCCAGACCTCGCGACGGCCGGCGGGGTCCAGGCCGGTTGTCGGCTCGTCGAGGAAGAGCACGGCCGGGGCGAGGATCATGCTGGCCGCGAGGTCGAGCCGGCGCCGCATGCCGCCGGAGAACTTCTTCGGCGCACGGTCGGCGGCTTCGGCGAGGCTGAACTGCTCGAGCAGCTCGGCGGCACGGCGCTGCGCGGCGGCCTTGTCGAGCCGGAAGAGCCGGCCGAACATCGTGAGGTTCTGCCGGGCGGTGAGCAGGTCGTCGACGGTGGTCTGCTGGCCGGTCAGGCCGATGACGCGTCGGACCTGACGCGGGGCGCTGGCGACGTCGTGTCCGACGACGTGGGCGCGGCCACCGTCGGGCCGGGTGAGGGTGGTGAGGATGCGGACCGTCGTGGTCTTGCCGGCGCCGTTCGGGCCGAGCAGCCCGTGGACGGTGCCGCGGGGAACGGCGAGGTCGACGCCGTCGAGGGCGAGGTTGTCGCCGTAGCGCTTGGTGAGCCCTTCCGCTTCGACGGCGAGCCCGAACGGGGTGGGGGGCACGGGAACCTCCTGGGTACGGTGTACGCACCAAGCTAGCGGACACCGTACGCAGTAGGCAAGTACCATGTCGGTGATGCGTGAGGAGAACGAACAACCGCACCCGGGGCGCACCGTCGTCGATGCGGCGCGGCGCGGTCTGACACAGGTGCGCACCGAGCAGTCCGACGCGGTCTCCCGTGAGAAGGAACGGGTCACCCGCAGTCTCGAGCTGCTGTGGCACGGATTGCCCGAGCCGTCGAGGGGGCCGCGCAGAACGCTGACGCTCGAGCGGATCGTCGAGACCGCCATCACGATCGCCGACGCCGAAGGGCTGGATGCGCTGTCCATGCGCCGGCTCGCGCGCGACCTCGACGTGGGCACCATGTCGCTCTACCGGTACGTTCCCGACAAGGCCGTGCTGCTCGATCTCATGCTCGACCGGCTCAGCGCCCCAGGCCCCCGGGAGGACTACGCGGACAGGCCGTGGCGTGAGGTGCTGGAGCGGAACGCCGTCGGCGGACGCGAGCTCTACCTCGCGCATCCGTGGCTCATGCAGGTCAACTGGACCCGGCCCGTCCTCGGCCCGAGCAGTACCGGCGGAATGGAGCTGCTCATGTCCCAGCTGGCCGGCCTCCCCCTGAGCGACCAGGAGAAGATGATGATCGTCTCCACCGTTGACGGCTACGTCACCGGCACGGTCCGCCAGGAGATCCAGTACAACGCCGCCGTGGCGGAGGCGGGCATGAGCGACGAGGAGTTCTGGTCCGCGCAACTGCCCTTCCTCGAGCGGGCCATGAACTCCGGCGACTACCCGACGATGGCCGGGATGTCCGAGGACACCTTCGACGCCGGGTGGGAGCAGACGTTCCGCTTCGGTCTGCGGTTGCTGCTGGACGGCCTGGAGCGCGAGCTCGACAGACGCGGCTGAGCCGCAGGGACGCAGGTGCGAGACAGCACGAGGGCCCGGACCGTGCCGGTCCGGGCCCTCGTGCTCAGGTGTGGCTCAGCGTCGTGGGTCGACGTCACCCTCGGCCTGGCCGGCCTGGGCATCCGCGGCCTGATCGTCGGTCGCGGCGGCCGCCTGCTCGGCCGCGTCCTGCTGGGCCTCGACCGTCTCGGAGGCCTCGACGGCCTCGGTTGCCGAGCCCTGCTCGCCGGGCGCCTCGGCCTCGACAGCTTCGGCCGTCGCGTCCGCGGTCTCCTCCGCGGCCGGGGCCGGAGCCGTCTCCGCGGCCTCTGCCTGCGTCTCGGTCTCCGCGGTCTGCTCAGCGGAGGCCGCACGCTCGGCGGCCTTCTCGGCCTCACGCACGGTCGCCTGCTTGGGGCTCACCGGCTCGAGAACGAGCTCGATGACCGCCATCGGGGCATTGTCGCCCTTGCGGGGGCCGACCTTGGTGATGCGGGTGTAGCCGCCGTTGCGCTCGGCGAACTTCGGCGCCGTCTCCTCGAAGAGCTCGGCGACAATGTCCTTGCGTCGCACGGTCGTCATCACCTTGCGGCGGGCGTGCAGGTCACCGCGCTTGGCCAGCGTGATGAGCTTCTCCGCCACCGGCCGCAGACGCTTGGCGCGGTGCTCGGTGGTGGTGATCCGCTTGTGCTCGAAGAGCGCCGTGGCGAGGTTCGCCAGCATGAGACGCTCGTGCGCGGGGCTGCCACCCAGACGGGGTCCCTTGGCGGGGGTAGGCATGGTTACTCCTGGTGCTTGTGTCGGGTGAGGTGAGAGTCAGCCGCGCTGCTCGTCGCTGAACTGGATGTCGCCGTAGGCGTCGTCCTCCTCCTCGACGCCGGTGACGGCGGCGAGGTCGAAGTCCGCGGGGCTGTCCTTCAGGCTCAGACCGAGACCGGCGAGCTTCTCCTTGATCTCCCCGATGGACTTCGCGCCGAAGTTGCGGATGTCCAGCAGGTCGGCCTCGGAGCGAGCGACGAGCTCACCCACGGTGTGGATGCCCTCGCGCTTGAGGCAGTTGTAGGAGCGGGAGAGCAGCCCCAAGTCCTCGATCGGCAGGGCGAGGTCCTGCGCGAGCGCGGCGTCCGTGGGTGACGGGCCGATCTCGATGCCCTCGGCCTCGACGTTGAGCTCACGCGCGAGCCCGAAGAGCTCGACGAGCGTCTTGCCGGCGGAGGCGAGCGCGTCGCGCGGGGCGATCGCGTTCTTGGTCTCGACGTCGACGATCAGCTTGTCGAAGTCGGTGCGCTGCTCGACACGGGTGGCCTCGACCTTGTACGTCACCTTGAGGACCGGCGAGTAGATCGAGTCGACCGGGATGCGACCGATCTCCGAGTCCGCGCTCTTGTTCTGCACGGCGGAGACGTATCCGCGGCCACGCTCGACGGTGAGCTCGATCTCGAGCTTGCCGTTGCCGTTGAGCGTCGCGATCCGGTGATCGGGGTTGTGCACCTCCACACCGGCGGGCGGGGTGATGTCGCCGGCGGTGACCACACCGGGGCCCTGCTTGCGCAGGTACATCACGACCGGCTCGTCGTTCTCCGAGGAGACGACGACGTCCTTGATGTTGAGGATGATCTCGGTGACGTCCTCCTTGACCCCCTCGACGGTGGAGAACTCGTGCAGCACGCCGTCGATCCGGATGGAGGTGACGGCGGCGCCGGGGATGGAGGACAGCAGGGTGCGACGCAGCGAGTTACCGAGGGTGTAGCCGAAACCGGGCTCGAGCGGCTCGATGGTGAACCGGGACCGCTGTTCGGTGACGACCTCTTCGGTGAGTGCGGGGCGCTGGGCGATGAGCACTGAGGGATTCCTTTCAGCCGACGTCCGCTATATGACGTCATGCGAGGACCTGCCGGCCTCGGTCCGTCCGGCAGGGGTGCGGCCCGAGGGCCGCGTGGGGGTGGTGGGCCGTGGGCCCGCCACCTGACGCTCAGCCGCCTGAATGCTCAGACGCGGCGACGCTTGGGGGGCCGGCAGCCGTTGTGGGCCTGCGGAGTGACGTCCTGGATCGAGCCCACCTCGAGGCCGGTGGCCTGCAGGGAGCGGATCGCGGTCTCACGGCCGGAGCCGGGACCCTTGACGAAGACGTCGACCTTCTTCATGCCGTGCTCCTGGGCGCGGCGCGCGGCTGCCTCAGCGGCGAGCTGGGCGGCGAACGGCGTCGACTTGCGCGACCCCTTGAAGCCGACCTGCCCGGAGGAGGCCCACGCGATCACGCCACCCTGCGGGTCCGTGAGCGTGACGATGGTGTTGTTGAAGGTGGACTTGATATAGGCGTGGCCGTGCGCGACGTTCTTGCGCTCCTTGCGGCGCGGCTTGCGCGCCGCGGTGGCCGTACGGGTCTTGGGTGGCATGCGGGTCTGCTCCTAGGTCGTCGGACCGCACGGTGAGGACCGTGCGTCCACCGCTTGTCGGGGGAACACGGGGGCCGGGGCCCCTGTGCGTCTACTTCTTGCCGGCCTTCTTCTTGCCGGCGACGGTGCGCTTCGGGCCCTTGCGGGACCGGGCGTTGGTCTTGGTGCGCTGGCCGTGGACCGGCAGGCCGCGGCGGTGGCGCAGGCCCTGGTAGCAGCCGATCTCGACCTTGCGGCGGATGTCCGCGGCAACCTCACGGCGGAGGTCGCCCTCGACCTGGTAGTTGCCCTCGATGTAGTCACGGAGCTTGACGAGGTCGTCGTCGCTCATGTCCTTGACGCGCAGGTCGGGGCTCACGCCCGTCGCCTCGAGCGCCTCGGCGGCGCGGGTGCGGCCGACGCCGTAGATGTAGGTGAGTGCGACCTCGAGGCGCTTCTCGCGCGGGAGGTCGACGCCGGAAAGACGTGCCAACTTTGACTCCTGTTGTGGGTCGGAGGTCTTCCGCACCATCCCCCCGCCGGCCGGCGGGCCCCGGCCTCCGAACCGGGGGTTGCGTCCCTGCGTGGATCGCTGATGATGCGCGTGCGCCGGGACGTACGGTCCCGGCCGGAGGGCTTGTCAGCCCTGACGCTGCTTGTGCCGCAAGTTGCTGCAGATCACCATCACGCGGCCGTGACGGCGGATCACCTTGCAGTTGTCGCAGATCTTCTTGACGCTCGGCTTGACCTTCATGATTCCTCCGCCGCCGCGTGACCCGGGGTCCCGGGCGGCGGCGCTCGCTCGCGTGCTTACTTGTAGCGGTAGACGATGCGACCCCGGGTGAGGTCGTACGGGCTCAGTTCGACGACGACCCGGTCCTCGGGGAGGATCCGGATGTAGTGCTGACGCATCTTGCCGGAGATGTGGGCAAGGACCTTGTGGCCGTTGCTCAGCTCCACACGAAACATCGCGTTCGGGAGTGCCTCGATGACACTGCCCTCGATCTCGATGACGCCGTCCTTCTTCGCCATTACTCCCGCTCAGGTTGGTGGTGTGCCGGTGCCGCTCCACCGTGTGCGCCCGCACCGATCTGCTCGCGCAGAACCGGAACGAGAGCACAGTGAAGCCATGCCCAGCGATCTATCCTACGACATACGGCAGCGCCGTGGGTACTCGTGCAACCCGTGACAGCGGTCACCGACACGGTCCCGCTGCTCCCTGCGGGCGGTGGTCCTTGTCGCCGGGCTGACTGGGTCTGGCACGAGCGACCGAGGAACTGCCTCATGACGAAGCACGCGGGGCGGTCGGGCCGAGGCACGAGCACCCGGCCGCGCCGAAGCGCGAGGCAGCAGGCACATGAACGAGGCAGCGAGCGAACGTCCGGCGACAAGAACTTCCACCCCGCCGACCAGGGGGGCCGTCCTCAATCCAGCGGTGCGACGGTGACGCCGTGCTCGGCGAGCTTGGCGGCCCCGCCGTCGGGCGAGCTCAGCACCCAGACCCCACCGTCGACCAACGCAACCGAGTGTTCCCAGTGTGCGGCCCGGGAGCCGTCCGTCGTGACCACCGTCCAGTCGTCCTCGAGGACGGTGTTCTCGGGGCTGCCGGCCGTGAGCATCGGCTCGACAGCCAGGCACATCCCGGGGCGCAGCTTGGGCCCCTTCTCCCGCGTCCGGTAATTGAGCACGTCCGGCGCCTGGTGCATGGCCGATCCGATGCCGTGTCCGACATACTCGGTGACGACGGCGAACTCCCCGCGGCCCTCCCGTGCTGCAGCCTCGACCACGGTCTCGACCGCATCGCCGACCACGTTCAGCCGGTCCCCCGTGGCCAGCGCGGCGATCGCCGCCCACATGGCCTCCTCGGTCACGGCGGACAGCGCCTCGGAGGCCGCGGCGTCGCCACCACCACCCTCACCGACGACCGTGCTGAACGCGGCATCGGAGTGCCAGCCGTCAACCACCGCTCCGCAGTCGAAGGAGACCAGGTCGCCGGCGGCGAGGACCCGCTCCCCCGGGATGCCGTGGACGATCTCCTCGTTGACGGAGATGCACACGTTCGCCGGGAATCCGTGGTAGCCGAGGAAGTTCGACCGCGCACCGGCCCGCTGCAGGACCTCGGCCGCGACCGCGTCGAGCTCCGCCGTCGTCCGTCCGGGGGCCGCGACCTCACGCAGAGCGGCATGGATGTCGGCGACCACGAGACCTGCCCGCCGCATCGTGCGGACCTGGTCGGGCGTCTTGTACTCGATGCGCGCGCGGCCGAACACGTCAGGCCTGCGCGTCGCCCTCGGCCCGGTCGAGCTTCGGCTCCAGGGCCTGCATGATCCGGTCGGTGACCTCGTCCAGGCTACCCACGCCGTTCACGCGGACGAGCAGACCCCTCGCGTCATAGGTCTGGGCCAGGGGGGCGGTCTGCTCGGCGTAGACCTCCAGACGCCGGCGGATGACCGGCTCGGTGTCGTCGCTGCGCCCCTGCTCCTCGGCGCGCTTGAGCAGCCGGCCGACGACCTCCTCGGTGTCGGCGTCGATCTCGACGACGGCGTCCAGACCGGCTCCCGCGCCGGCAAGGATGTCGTCCAGTTCGGCGACCTGCTCAGGGGTGCGCGGGTACCCGTCGAGCAGGAAGCCGGAGGCGGCGTCGGACTGTCCGAGACGGTCCCGCACCATGGCGTTGGTGACCTCGTCGGGCACGTACTCGCCGGCGTCCATGTAGCGCTGGGCCTGCTGACCGAGATCGGTCTGCTCGGCGACGTTCGCGCGGAAGATGTCCCCGGTGGAGATCGCCGGGACGCCGAGCCGCTCGCTGATACGGGTGGCCTGCGTGCCCTTGCCGGCCCCGGGAGGGCCGAGGAGGACCAGACGTGCGCTCATCGGAGGAACCCTTCGTAGTGACGCTGCTGGAGCTGGGAGTCGATCTCCTTGACGGTCTGCAGGCCGACGCCGACCACGATGAGGATCGAGGTGCCGCCGAAGGCCAGCTGCTGCTGGGAGATGCCCATCTGCGCGAAGGCGATGGTCGGGATCAGCGCGACCAGCGTCAGGTAGATCGCGCCGACCGTGGTGATGCGGGTCATGACGTACTGGAGGTACTCCGCCGTCGGGCGCCCGGCGCGAATGCCGGGGATGAACCCGCCGTAGCGCTTCATGTTGTCCGCGACCTCCTCCGGGTTGAAGGTGATCGAGGTGTAGAAGAACGCGAAGAACAGGATCATCAGGGCGAAGATCGCCATGTAGATCGCGGACTGCGGGTTGGCGACGTGCTCGAGGATCCAGCGCACCCATCCCGAATTGGCCTCACCGAACTGGGCGGCCAGGGTGGGCAGCGCGAGGATCGAGGACGCGAAGATCACCGGGATGACGTTCGCCATGTTGATCTTGATCGGGATGTAGGTGGACGAGCCGCCGTACATCCGCCGCCCGATCATCCGCTTCGCGTACTGGACCGGGATCCGACGCTGGCACTGCTCGACGAACACGATGAGCAGCGTGATGAGGAGGATGAGCCCGATCAGCGCCGCGAACCGTGCGACGCCGCCGTCGCTCTCCAGCACCGAGCCGAACGCCGAGGGGAAGGACGCGGCGATCGAGGTGAAGATGAGCAGCGACATGCCGTTGCCGACACCCCGCTCGGTGATGAGCTCACCGAGCCACATGATCAGGGCGGTCCCGGAGGTCATCGCGATGATCGTGATGACCAGTGTCAGCGGTGAGTCGTCGGGGATCGGCTGGACGGGACAGTTCGGGAAGAGCTGGGTGTTGGCGACGGAGACGATGACCGTCGACTGCAGGATCGCCAGGAAGATCGTCAGGTACCGCGTGTACTGGGTCAGCTTCGCCTGACCGGCCTGGCCCTCCTTGTGCAGTTCATCGAACCGCGGGATGACCACGCGCATGAGCTGGGTGATGATGCTCGCCGTGATGTACGGCATGATCCCCAGCGCGAAGATGCTCAGCTGCAGCAGCGCACCACCGCTGAAGAGGTTGACCATCCCGAGCAGGTCGGCGGTGCCGCCCCCCTGGATGCACTGCTGCACGTTCGGGTACGAGACGCCCGGGGCGGGAACGAAGGTTCCGAGGCGGAAGACCGCCATGATGCCCAGCGTGAAGAGCAGCTTGCGCCGCAGATCAGGCGTCCGGAACGCCTGGACGAATGCGCCGAGCAAACTTCCTCCTGCTGATCGGTCCATCGGGGTGGCCGGCGTCGTGCGGGCCGAGCGGGCCGCCGACCAGCCTACGTGATGTCGAGACAGCCGCGGGCGGCCCGGCGCTGTGGTGGACAGGGCCGGGCCGCCCGCGGCTCAGGATCACTCGGCGGAGATGGACCCGCCGGCTGCCTCGATCTTCTCCTTGGCCGACGCCGACCAGGCGTCGACGGTCACCTCGAGCTTGACGCTCAGCTCACCGGTGCCGAGGACCTTGACCGGCTGACCGGCGCGCACCGCCCCCTTGGCGGCGAGGTCCTCCCGGGTGACGGGGCCACCCTCGGGGTAAAGCGCACCGAGCTTGTCCAGGTTCACCACCTGGTACTCGGTACGGAACGGGTTCTTGAAGCCACGGAGCTTGGGCAGCCGCATGTGCAGCGGCATCTGCCCGCCCTCGAAGCGAGCCGGGACCTGGTAACGGGCCTTGGTGCCCTTGGTGCCACGGCCCGCGGTCTTCCCGCGCTTGCCGCCCTCACCGCGTCCGACGCGGATCTTGGCGGACTTCGCACCGGGAGCCGGGCGCAGGTGGTGCACCCGCAGCGCGGGGCCCACCTCCTCCGAGTTGTCGGGAGTCTGGGACTCGGCCATCAGTCGACCTCCTCGACGGTGACGAGGTGCGCCACCGTCGTGATCATGCCGCGCACCTCGGGCCGGTCCTCGCGCTGCACGGACTGACCGATACGGCCGAGACCGAGGGTGCGCAGCGTCTCGCGCTGGTTCTGCTTACCGCCGATGGCGGACTTCGTCTGGGTGACCTTGAGCTGTGCCATCACGCACCCGCCCCGACGGTCTGTCCGGACTTCGCCTCGGCCGCCTCGGCGTCCTCGCGCTCCTTGGCCTCACCCGCGGCGCGCGCCCGCAGCATCGCGGCCGGGGCCACGTGCTCCAGCGGCAGGCCGCGGCGCGCGGCCACCGCCTCGGGCTGCTCGAGCTGCTTGAGCGCCTCCACCGTCGCGTGGACGATGTTGATGGCGTTCGACGAGCCGAGCGACTTGGTGAGGATGTCGTGGATGCCGGCGCACTCCAGGACGGCACGCACCGGTCCGCCGGCGATCACACCGGTACCGGGCGAGGCCGGACGCAGGAACACGACGCCGGCGGCGGCCTCTCCCGTCACGGCGTGCGGGATCGACCGGGCGATCAGCGGGACCCGGAAGAAGTTCTTCTTGGCCGACTCGACGCCCTTGGCGATTGCCGCGGGCACCTCCTTGGCCTTGCCGTAGCCGACGCCGACCGTTCCCTCGCCGTCGCCGACGACGACCAGCGCGGTGAAGCTGAAGCGACGACCGCCCTGGTGGACCTTGGCGACGCGGTTGATCGTGACGACGCGCTCGATGTACTGGTTCTTGTCCTCGGAACGACGGCCGTCCCGGCGACCCTGACGACCGCCGTCCCGACGGTTGCCGCCCTCGCGGGCGCCGCCGTCGCGGTTGTCGCCGGAGCCGGCGGCGCCGGTCCTGCTTCGCTGCGGTGCAGCCATCAGATGTTCCTCTGCTCTCGTACGTTCACAGGGTGAGCCCGCCCTCACGGGCACCGTCGGCCACGGCCGCGACCCGGCCGTGGTACTTGTTGCCGCCACGGTCGAAAACGGCGGCGCTGAGGCCGGCCGCCTTCGCCCGCTCGGCTACAAGCTCGCCGACGCGGCGGGCCTTGGCGCTCTTGTCCCCCTCGGCCGTGCGCAGGTCGGCCTCGAGCGTGGACGCGGAGACCAGCGTGCGGCCGACGGTGTCGTCCACGAGCTGGGCAACCATGTGGCGGCTGGAACGGGTGACCACGAGGCGAGGCCGGTCGGCCGTGCCCGAGATCCGCTTGCGCACCCGCAGGTGCCGGCGAGACCGGGCGATCTGCTTGCCCTTGGCCTTCGACTGACGCTTGATGGTGACAGCCATGGGTTACTTACCCGCCTTTCCGACCTTGCGGCGGATCTGTTCGCCGGCGTAACGCACGCCCTTGCCCTTGTACGGCTCGGGCCTGCGGATCTTGCGGATGTTCGCCGCGACCTCACCGACGAGCTGCTTGTCGATGCCGGAGACGGAGAACTTGTTCGGACCCTGCACCTGGAAGGTGATGCCTTCCGGGGCCGCGACCGAGACCGGGTGCGAGAAACCGAGCGCGAGCTCGAGGTCCTGCCCCTTGGCCTGGACGCGGTAGCCGGTGCCGACGATCTCCAGCTCCTTGGTGTACCCGTCGGTCACACCGACGACGAGGTTCTGGATCAGGGTGCGGGTGAGCCCGTGCAGCGAGCGCGACTCGCGCTCGTCGTCGGGGCGGCTCACCACGATGGCGCCTTCGTCGTCACGGTCGACGGTGATGGGCTCGGCCACCGTGTGCGACAGGGTGCCCTTCGGCCCCTTCACGGTGACGTCCTGGCCGTCGATGGTGACCTCGACGCCGGAGGGCACGGTGACGGGGAGCTTTCCGATGCGGGACATATCTGGCTCCTCCTCTCACCAGACGTAGGCGAGGACTTCCCCGCCCACGCCCTTGCTCTGGGCCTCACGGTCGGTCAGCAGGCCGGATGAGGTGGACAGGATCGCCACCCCGAGGCCGCCCAGGACCTTCGGCAGGTTCGTGGACTTGGCGTACACACGCAGACCCGGCTTCGAGACGCGGCGGACCCCGGCGAGGGACCGCTCACGGTTCGGGCCGAACTTCAGGTCCAGGGTCAGCTTCTTGCCGACCTCGGCGTCCTCGACGGTCCAGCCGGCGATGTAGCCCTCCGCCTTCAGGATCTCGGCGATGTTCGCCTTGAGCTTCGAGTACGGCATGGTCACCGACTCGTGGTACGCCGAGTTGGCGTTACGCAGACGCGTGAGCATGTCTGCGATGGGATCGGTCATGGTCATCGGGCGTCAGCCCTTCCTCGTCGAGGTTTCCTGTGAAGGACCTGCGACGTAGTCGTTTTACCAGCTGGACTTCGTCACGCCGGGCAGCTGCCCGGCGAGGGCCATCTCCCGCAGGCAGATGCGGCACAGGCCGAACTTGCGGTAGACGGAGTGCGGGCGGCCGCAGCGCTGGCACCGCGTGTAGGCGCGCACAGCGAACTTCGGCTTCCGGTTGGCCTTGTTGATCAGAGCGGTCTTCGCCATCAGTCCTCCTTGAACGGGAAGCCCAGGCGACGCAGCAGCGAACGCCCTTCATCGTCGGTGGTCGCCGAAGTGACGACGGTGATGTCCATGCCGCGGACACGGTCGATCTTGTCCTGGTCGATCTCGTGGAACATCGCCTGCTCCGTCAGACCGAAGGTGTAGTTGCCGTTGCCGTCGAACTGCTTGGGCGAGAGACCGCGGAAGTCGCGGATGCGGGGCAGCGCCAGGGACAGCAGCCGGTCGAGGAACTCCCACATCCGGTCTCCGCGCAGCGTCACGTGCGCGCCGATCGGCTGTCCTTCCCGCAGCTTGAACTGCGCGATGGACTTCCTGGCCCGGGTGACCTGCGGCTTCTGACCGGTGATGAGACTGAGGTCGTTGATCGCCCCTTCGATGAGCTTGGAGTCGCGGGCCGCGTCCCCGACGCCCATGTTCACGACGATCTTCGTCAGCCCGCCCACCTGGTGGACGTTCTGGTGACCGAACTCCTCACGCAGCGCGGGGAGGACCTCCTCGCGGTAACGCAGCTTGAGCCGCGGCGTGGGGGCGGTCGTGGTCTCGGCGGTTTCGGTGGTGGCAGTCATGCTCAGATGTCCTTACCGGAGCGCTTGGCGACGCGGACGCGCTGAGTCTTGGTCCGGCCGTCGCGCTCGACCTGCTCGGTGCGGTAGCCCACCCGGGTGCCCTTCTTGGTCTCCGGGTCGACGACCATCACGTTGCTCACGTGGATGGGGGCCTCGACGGTCTCGATGCCGCCCGTGCGCGCGCCGCGGGAGGACTGGCCGACCCGGGTGTGCTTCGTGGCCCGCTGGACGCCTTCGACAACGACGCGGTCGGTGTCCTTGTGGACCTCGAGCACCCGGCCCTGCTTGCCCTTGTCGCGGCCGGCGATGACGACGACGAGGTCGCCCTTCTTGATCTTCGCCATGGTCAGAGCACCTCCGGCGCCAGAGAGACGATGCGCATGAACCGCTTGTCGCGCAGCTCGCGGCCGACCGGGCCGAAGATACGCGTACCGCGCGGGTCACCGTCACCGCGGAGGATGACGGCGGCGTTCTCGTCGAACTTGATGTACGAGCCGTCCGGGCGACGACGCTCCTTGGCGGTGCGCACGACCACGGCCTTGACGACGTCGCCCTTCTTGAGGTTGCCACCGGGGATGGCGTCCTTGACGGTGGCGACGATCGTGTCGCCGATGCCGGCGTAGCGCCGACCGGAGCCCCCGAGAACCCGGATGGTCAGGATCTCCTTCGCACCGGTGTTGTCGGCGACCTTCAGCCGCGACTCCTGCTGGATCACTTGTTTCTCCTTGTCGACCTGGTTCTCGCGCCGGGCGCGAGCCTTGGTGAACTCGTTGCTGGTTCTCGCTCCCGCGAGTCCTGGTGAAGTTGTCTCGGTCTCACGCGTTCGCGAGAGCCTTCTTGACCTGTCTCGCCACTCAACCGACCGAGAGGCCGACCGGCTCGCAACGAAAGTCGATCTCGAGACCGATCCGTCGATACGAACCGAACCCCGCTGGAAGGATTACTTGGCCTTCTCGAGGATCTCCACCACGCGGTAGCGCTTGGTGGCCGAGAGGGGCCGGGTCTCCATGAGGAGGACGAGGTCGCCGACCCCGACCTCGTTCGACTCGTCGTGAGCCTTGACCCGCTGGGTCCGCCGGATGACCTTGCCGTAGAGCGCGTGCTTGACGCGGTCCTCGACCTCGACCACCACGGTCTTGTCCATCTTGTCGCTCACGACGTAGCCGCGACGCGTCTTGCGGAAGTTCCGCTGGGTCGCGGTCGCCTCAGCGCCGTCGACCGTTGCGTTCTCGCTCACTGGTTCCTCACTCCTGACTGCTCGGCGCGGTACGGATGCCGAGCTCGCGCTCGCGCACGATCGTGTAGATGCGGGCGATGTCGCGACGCACAGCCTTGAGGCGCCCGTGGTCCTCGAGCTGGCCGGTGGCCGCGGAGAACCGCAGGTTGAACAGCTCGGCCTTGGCCTTCTCGAGCTCCTGAGCGAGGCGCTCGTCGTCCATCGCGTCCAGTTCGGACGGGGCCAGGCCCTTGGTTCCGATGGCCATCAGCCTTCACCACCCTCACGAGCAACGAATCGGGTCTTCATGGGCAGCTTGTGCTGCGCACGGGACATCGCCTCGCGGGCGAGCCGCTCGTCGACGCCGGCCAGCTCGAACATGACGCGACCGGGCTTGACGTTGGCGACCCACCACTCGGGCGAGCCCTTGCCGGAACCCATGCGGGTCTCGGCGGGCTTCTTGGTCAGCGGCCGGTCCGGGAAGATGTTGATCCAGACCTTGCCGCCGCGCTTGATGTGACGGGTCATCGCGATACGAGCCGCCTCGATCTGGCGGTTGGTGACGTAGGAGCCCTCGAGGGCCTGGATCCCGTAGTCACCGAAGTTGATCGAGGTGCCGCCCTTGGCCACGCCGCGGCGCGAGGGCTTGTGCTGCTTGCGGTGCTTGGTCCGCCGGGGGATGAGCACGGCTCAGGCCTCCGTTCCGGTCTGTGCCGAGGCCTCGGCGGCCGGCGCGCTGCCGGCAGCCTCCGCGGGTGCGCCCTGCTGGCGCGACTCGCCGCCACGCTCACCGCCGCGCCGGGAGCCACGGCCCCGGCCACGCGGTGCGCGGGACGGAGTGTCCGCCTGCTCGCGGGCGTACTCCTTCTCGGTCACGTCACCCTTGTAGATCCAGACCTTCACGCCGATCCGGCCGAAGGTCGTGCGGGCCTCGAAGAACCCGAAGTCGATGTTGGCGCGCAGGGTGTGCAGGGGGACGCGTCCCTCGCGGTAGAACTCCGAGCGCGACATCTCCGCGCCGCCGAGGCGGCCGGAGCACTGCACCCGGATGCCCTTGGCGCCGGCGCGCTGCGCGGACTGCATGCCCTTGCGCATGGCGCGACGGAACGAGACGCGGCTGGCGAGCTGCTCGGCGATGCCCTGGGCGACCAGCTGAGCGTCCAGCTCGGGGTTCTTCACCTCGAGGATGTTCAGCTGAACCTGCTTGCCGGTGAGCTTCTCCAGCTCGCCGCGCAGCCGGTCCGCCTCCGCACCGCGGCGACCGATGACGATGCCCGGACGCGCGGTGTGCAGATCCACGCGCACGCGGTCCCGTGTGCGCTCGATATCGACCTTGGAGATCCCGGCCCGCTCGAGACCGGCGGACATCAGCCGCCGGATCGCCACGTCCTCGCGGACGTAGTCGCGGTACCGCTGTCCCTCCTTGGTGCTGTCGGCGAACCAACGGGAGCGGTGATCGGTGGTGACACCGAGCCGGAACCCGGTCGGGTTGACCTTCTGACCCATTACCGGGCCCTCCCCTTCGTTCCGGCGGCCTGCAGGGCCGCGTTGTCGGGCTCACCGACGACGACGGTGATGTGGCTGGTGCGCTTGAGGATGCGGCTGGCCCGGCCCTGGGCACGCGGACGGAACCGCTTGAGGGTGGGGCCTTCGTCGACGTACGCCTCCAGCACCACGAGCGCGGACTCGTCGAACGCCTCGCCGGCCTGGTCGGCCTTCACGCGGGCGTTGGCGACGGCGGACTCCACGACCTTGCGGACCGGTTCGGCCGCCGCCTGCGGGGCGAACCGCAGCACGGAGACGGCCTCCTCGGCCCGCTGACCGCGGACGAGGTCCACGATGCGGCGTGCCTTCATGGGCGTGACGCGCACAAATCGCGCCTGCGCCTTGGCTTCCATGTTCCTGCCTTACTTCTCGGTTCGGTGCGCGCGCCTCAGCGGCGGCGGGCCTTGCGGTCGTCCTTGTCGTGCCCGCGAAAGGTGCGGGTGGGGGCGAACTCCCCCAGCTTGTGGCCGACCATCGCCTCGGTGACGAAGACCGGCACGTGCTTGCGGCCGTCGTGCACCGCGAAGGTGTGGCCCAGGAAGTCGGGCGTGATGACCGACCGGCGGGACCAGGTCTTGATGACGTTCTTGGTCCCCTGCTCGTTCTGGGCGTCCACCTTCTTCTGGAGGTGGTCGTCGACGAAGGGGCCCTTCTTCAGACTGCGCGGCATGACTCTCCTCAGCGCTTCTTGCCGGTCCGGCGACGGCGCACGATGAGCTGGTCGCTGGGCTTGTTCGGACGGCGGGTGCGGCCCTCGGGCTTACCCCACGGGCTGACCGGATGACGGCCACCGGAGGTCTTGCCCTCACCGCCGCCGTGCGGGTGGTCGACGGGGTTCATGACGACACCGCGCACGGTCGGGCGCTTGCCCTTCCACCGCATGCGGCCGGCCTTGCCCCAGCTGATGTTCGACTGCTCGGCGTTGCCGACCTCGCCGACCGAGGCGCGGCACCGGGCGTCGACGTTGCGGATCTCGCCGGAGGGCATCCGCAGCTGGGCGAACTTGCCCTCCTTGGCCACGAGCTGGACCGACGCGCCGGCGGACCGGGCGATCTTGGCTCCGCCGCCGGGCCGCAGCTCGATGGCGTGCACCACGGTGCCGACCGGGATGTTCCGCAGCGGCATGTTGTTGCCGGGCTTGATGTCCGCGCCGGGGCCGTTCTCGATCCGGTCGCCCTGCTTGAGCCGGTTCGGTGCGAGGATGTAGCGCTTCTCGCCGTCGGCGTAGTGCAGCAGTGCGATGCGGGCCGTGCGGTTGGGGTCGTACTCGATGTGCGCCACGGTTGCGGGCACGCCGTCCTTGTCGTGACGACGGAAGTCGATCACGCGGTAGGCGCGCTTGTGACCGCCACCCTTGTGCCGGGTGGTGATCTTGCCCGAGGAGTTCCGGCCGCCGCTCTTGGACAGCGGGCGGACCAGCGACTTCTCCGGCGTCGTGCGGGTGACCTCGACGAAGTCGGCCACGGACGAGCCGCGGCGGCCCGGCGTCGTCGGCTTGTACTTACGGATTGCCATGGATCAGATCCCTCTTCCGGTTCACCGGCGTCAGCCGGAGACCTCGCCGAAGATGTCGATGGAGCCCTCGCGCAGCGTGACGATCGCGCGCTTGGTGTCCTTGCGCTTGCCGATGCCGAACCGCGTGCGGCGGGACTTGCCCGGACGGTTCGCGGTGTTCACCGAGGCCACCTTGACGTCGAAGATCTTCTCAACGGCGTTCTTGATCTCGGTCTTGTTCGAGCGCGGGTCGACCTCGAAGGTGTACTTGCCCTCGTCGATCAGGTAGTAGCTCTTCTCCGAGACGATCGGCTTGATGATGATGTCGCGGGGGTTCTTGGACGCCTCGACGCTCACTTCTCCTCCTCCTGGGCAGACTCCGCGCCCGGCGCGGCCTTCGGTCCCGCGAGGAACGTCTCCAGCGCGCCGGAGGTGAACACGACGTCGTCGTTGACGAGGACGTCGTAGGTGTTGAGCTGGTCGGCCCAGAGCAGGTGCACGCTCGGCACGTTCCGCAGGCTCAGCATGGTCTTCTCGTCGTCACGCTCGACGACCACGACGGCGGTGCGGTCCCCGACGACGTTGCGCAGTGCGGCGAGCGCACTCTTGGTCTTCGGGGCCTCGCCGGAGACGAGCTCGGAGACCACGTGCACGCGGCCGGCGCGGGCCCGGTCCGAGAGGGCGCCACGCAGCGCGGCCGCCTTCATCTTCTTCGGGGTCCGCTGGCTGTAGTCACGCGGCTGCGGGCCGTGGACGGTGGCACCTCCGGCGAACTGCGGGGCGCGGGTCGAACCCTGACGGGCGCGTCCGGTGCCCTTCTGCCGGTACGGCTTACGGCCGCCGCCGCGCACACCGCTGCGCGTCTTGGTGGCGTGCGTGCCCTGGCGTGCCGCCGCCTGCTGCGCGACGACGACCTGGTGGATCAGCGGGATGTTCGTCTGCGCGTCGAACACGTCCACGGGCAGCTCGGCGGAACCGGCCTTCTTGCCCTCGGCGTCCAGCACGTCGACGGAGATCGCCGACTGCTCAGTCTGCTCCGTCATGCGGTTCACGCCCCCTTCACGGCGGTCTTGACCACGACCGTGCCGCCCTTGGGGCCGGGAACGGCACCCTTGATGAGCAGCAGACCCTGCTCGGCGTCGACGGCGTGGACGAGGAGGTTCTGGGTGGTCTGGCGGACGTTGCCCATCCGGCCGGCCATCTTCAGGCCCTTGAAGACGCGCGCCGGGGTGGCGGCGCCGCCGATCGCGCCGGGCTTGCGGTGGTTGCGGTGCGCACCGTGGGAAGCGCCCACGCCGGCGAAGCCGTGCCGCTTCATCACACCGGCGGTGCCCTTGCCCTTGGTCGTGCCGACGACGTCGACGAACTGGCCGGCCGAGAAGATGTCCACGGACAGCTCCTGGCCCGGCTCGTACTCGGCGGCGTCCAGCGTGCGCACCTCCGCGACGTGGCGCCGGGGCGTCACGTCCGCCTTGGCGAAGTGGCCCTTGAGCGGCTGAGTCACCTTGCGCGGGTCGATGGCGCCGGCGGCGAGCTGGATGGCGCTGTAGCCGTCCGTCTCGGCGGTCCGGACCTGGGTGACGACGTTGGTGCCCACCTTGACGACGGTGACGGGGACCATCCGGCCGGCGTCGTCCCAGACCTGGGTCATGCCGAGCTTGGTGCCGAGCAGCGCCGAGACGGTGCGGCCCGCAGCCTGCTGGGAAGTCGTAGTCATGGCAGGTGTCCTCAGAGCTTGATCTCGATGTTGACGTCCGCCGGCAAGTCGAGGCGCATGAGCGAGTCGACTGCCTTCGGCGTCGGGTCCACGATGTCGATGAGCCGCTTGTGCGTGCGCATCTCGAAGTGGTCGCGGCTGTCCTTGTACTTGTGGGGTGAACGGATGACGGTGAAGACGTTCTTCTCCGTCGGCAGCGGCACCGGGCCCACGACCGTCGCACCAGCGCGGGTCACCGTGTCGACGATCTTGCGCGCCGAGTTGTCGATGACCTCGTGGTCGTAGGACTTGAGCCGGATGCGGATCTTCTGTCCCGCCATGGCGTCGTCTAACCTCTCTCGTACCGCTACCTTGTCCGACCCCCGCGCTCGGGCGTGTCGCGATACTCGACACGCGCCGACCCGGAGCTTCCGTAGCGGGGATGGGTCGTTGTGATGCTGTTGTCCGCGAGCCTCCCGGCCACTGCGGACGACATGACTGCTGGGGCCTGCCCCCAGGCAACCGCTCCAGTTTGCCAGAGCGGGCACCTGCTTGACCAGTCGCGCGGAGCCTCTTCCGATGAGGGATGGCTCACGCGGCTGGACTTTCGCGGCGAAACCGACGCCACGAATATCGTGCTCGTGCCTGCTCGCGGGGCGAACCGAGGAACGAGTTTAGCAACGGCCCGCCGCCGCGCGCGAGTGGGTGGGCTGTGACGCCGCGCACCGGCCTGTGCCGAGGCAGTGCCCCGGCACGACGAGGCCCGGGCACGACAAGGGCCCGGCAGCACCTGCTGCCGGGCCCTCGTGATCCTGCGCGCCCGCCGGCCGGAGCCGGCTACCGGGTCAGCCCCGGCGACAGATCACTCGAGGATCTTGGTGACGCGGCCGGAACCGACGGTGCGGCCACCCTCGCGGATCGCGAAGCCGAGGCCCTCCTCCATGGCGATCGGCTGGATGAGCTCGACCGACATCTCGGTGTTGTCGCCCGGCATGACCATCTCGGTGCCCTCGGGCAGCGTGATAACGCCGGTGACGTCGGTGGTCCGGAAGTAGAACTGCGGACGGTAGTTCGAGTAGAACGGGTTGTGGCGGCCACCCTCGTCCTTCGTGAGGATGTAGACCTGCCCCTCGAACTTGGTGTGCGGAGTGATCGAGCCCGGCTTGCAGACGACCTGGCCGCGCTCGACGTCCTCACGCTTGGTGCCGCGCAGCAGCAGGCCGACGTTCTCGCCGGCGTCCGCGGTGTCGAGCAGCTTGCGGAACATCTCGATGCCCGTGACCGTGGTGGTCTGCTTCTGCTCCTTGATGCCGAGGATCTCGACCTCCTCGTTCACCTTGAGCTGACCGCGCTCGACGCGGCCGGTGACCACGGTGCCGCGGCCGGTGATCGTGAAGACGTCCTCGATCGGCATGAGGAACGGCTTGTCGATGTCGCGCTGCGGGTCCGGGACGTTGGCGTCCACGGCGTCCATGAGCTCCTCGATGGACTTGACCCACTTCTCGTCGCCCTCGAGCGCCTGCAGCGCCGAGACCCGGATGACCGGGACGTCGTCGCCGGGGAACTCCTGGCTGGAGAGCAGCTCGCGGACCTCCATCTCGACGAGCTCGAGGATCTCCTCGTCCTCGACGAGGTCGGCCTTGTTCAGCGCGACCAGCAGGTACGGCACGCCGACCTGGCGGGCCAGGAGGACGTGCTCACGGGTCTGCGCCATCGGGCCGTCCGTGGCCGCGACCACCAGGATCGCGCCGTCCATCTGGGCGGCACCGGTGATCATGTTCTTGATGTAGTCGGCGTGCCCGGGAGCGTCGACGTGGGCGTAGTGCCGCGCCTCGGTCTGGTACTCGACGTGCGCGACGTTGATCGTGATGCCGCGCTGCTTCTCCTCGGGTGCGTTGTCCACCTTGTCGAAGGGGGTGAACTCATTCAGCTCCGGGAGCTTGTCGTGCAGCACCTTCGAGATCGCGGCAGTCAGCGTCGTCTTGCCGTGGTCGACGTGACCGATGGTGCCGATGTTGACGTGCGGCTTGGTCCGCTCGAACTTGGCCTTCGCCACTGGTGTCCTCCTGGGACTCGGGTAGTTTCTCAGCTCTGGCAGGTGCCCTCGGAGCCCCTGCCGGGGCGAATGGATCCTACGGGTCGGTTATGGATGTCTTGCAGGGTCGACCTGTGGGCCTTCACTCGCCCCGGGTCTTCTTGATGATCTCCTCGGCGACGTTCCGAGGAACTTCCGCGTAGCTGTCGAACTGCATCGTGTAGACGGCGCGGCCCTGGGTCCTGGACCGCAGGTCCCCGACGTACCCGAACATCTCGGACAGCGGCACGAGGGCGCGGACGACCTTGACGCCGCTCGCGTCCTCCATCGACTGGATCATGCCACGGCGGGAGTTGAGGTCGCCGATGACGTCGCCCATGTACTCCTCGGGCGTGCGCACCTCGACGTCCATCATCGGCTCGAGCAGCGCCGGGTCGGCACGCTTGATGCCTTCGCGGACGACCATCGAGCCGGCGACCTTGAAGGCCATCTCGGACGAGTCCACCTCGTGGTACTGGCCGTCCAGCAGGATGGCCTTGACGCCCACCATCGGGTAGCCGGCGACGACACCGTTCTGGAGCGCGTCCTGGATGCCGGCATCCACGCTGGGGATGTACTCACGCGGGATGCGGCCACCGGTGACCTTGTTCTCGAACTCGTACAGCTCGCCCTCGGCCGTGTCGAGCGGCTCGAAGGTGACCTGGACCTTCGCGAACTGGCCGGAGCCACCGGTCTGCTTCTTGTGGGTGTACTCCACCTTCTCCACCGTGCGGCGGATGGTCTCCCGATAGGCGACCTGCGGAGCACCGACGTTGGCCTCGACCTTGAACTCGCGCTTCATGCGGTCCACGAGGATGTCGAGCATGAGCTCGCCCATACCCCCGACGATGGTCTGGCCGGTCTCCTCGTCCAGGCGGACGGAGAAGGTCGGGTCCTCCTCGGCGAGCTTCTGGATCGCCGTGGAGAGCTTCTCCTGGTCACCCTTGGTCTTGGGCTCGATCGCCACGTGGATGACCGGCTCCGGGAACGTCATCGACTCGAGGATGACCGGCGAGTCCTGGGCGCACAGCGTGTCGCCGGTGGTGACGTCCTTGAGGCCGATGAACGCGTAGATGTGGCCGGCGTGGGCGTCCTCGACCGGGTTCTCCTTGTTGGAGTGCATCTGGAACATCTTCCCGATGCGCTCCTTCTTCCCCTTGGTCGAGTTGAGCACCTGTGCGCCCTGGGTGACCTTGCCCGAGTAGACCCGGACGTAGGTGAGCTTGCCGAAGAACGGGTGCGTGGCGACCTTGAACGCGAGGCCGGAGAAGGGCTCCTTCTCGTCGGCGTGGCGCTCGATCACCTCGTCCTCGTCGCCGACGGCGTGGCCCTGGACGGCCGGCACGTCGAGCGGGGAGGGCAGGTAGTCGACCACGGCGTCGAGCAGCGGCTGGACGCCCTTGTTCTTGAACGCCGAACCGCAGAACACGGGGTACGCCTCGCCGGAGACGACGAGCGCACGCACACCCTTCTTGATCTCGTCCTCGGTGAGCTCCTCGCCGCCGAAGTACTTCTCCAGCAGCTCCTCGTCGGCCTCGGCGACCTTCTCGACGAGCTGGGTGCGGTACTCCTCCGCACGCTCGAGAAGCTCCGCCGGGATGTCCTCGGTCTCGAACTCGGCGCCCATCTTGACGTCACCGCGCCAGGTCTTCGCCTTCATCGTCACGAGGTCGACCACGCCCTGGAAGTCGTTCTCGGCACCGATGGGCAGCTGCATGACCAGCGGCGTCGCCTTGAGGCGGTCCTCGATGGTCTTGATCGTGTAGTAGAAGTCCGCGCCGAGCTTGTCCATCTTGTTGACGAAGCAGATGCGCGGCACGTTGTACTTGTCCGCCTGGCGCCACACGGTCTCCGACTGCGGCTCCACACCCTCCTTGCCGTCGAAGACGGCGACCGCGCCGTCGAGCACGCGCAGCGACCGCTCCACCTCGACGGTGAAGTCGACGTGACCCGGGGTGTCGATGAGGTTGATCTGGTTGTCGCGCCAGAAGCAGGTGGTCGCGGCCGAGGTGATAGTGATGCCGCGTTCCTGCTCCTGCGCCATCCAGTCCATGGTGGCGGCGCCGTCGTGGACCTCACCGATCTTGTAGTTGATCCCGGTGTAGAACAGGATCCGCTCGGTGGTGGTCGTCTTACCGGCGTCGATGTGCGCCATGATGCCGATGTTGCGGACCTTGGTCAGGTCGGTCAGCACGTCAAGTGCCACGTGAGGCTCTCTTCGTCTCGTTCGTCAGGAAGGACTCGCCGCCCCCGGCGGGGACGGCGGGGCGGACTACCAGCGGTAGTGCGCGAAGGCGCGGTTGGACTCGGCCATGCGGTGGGTGTCCTCGCGGCGCTTGACCGAAGCCCCGAGGCCGTTCGAGGCGTCGAGGATCTCGTTCATCAGGCGCTCGGTCATGGTCTTCTCCCGGCGGGTGCGCGAGTAGTCGACCAGCCAGCGCAGCGCCAGCGTGGTCTGCCGCACCGGGCGAACCTCGACGGGGACCTGGTACGTCGCACCGCCGACGCGGCGGGAGCGGACCTCCAGCGACGGCCGGACGTTCTCCAGCGCCCGCTTCAGCACGACGGCGGGGTCGGACTGGGTCTTGTCCCGCACGCCCTCGAGCGCGCCGTAGACGATGCGCTCGGCGGTCGACTTCTTGCCGTCCTGCAGCACGCGGTTGACGAGCTGGGTCACGATCGGCGAGCCGTAGACGGGGTCGACGACCAGCGGACGCTTCCGGACTGGGCCCTTGCGCGGCATTACTTCTTCTCCTTCTTCGCGCCGTAACGGCTGCGAGCCTGCTGGCGGCCACGGACACCCTGGGTGTCGAGCGCGCCGCGGACGATCTTGTACCGAACGCCCGGCAGGTCCTTCACACGACCGCCGCGCACCAGCACGATCGAGTGCTCCTGGAGGTTGTGACCCACGCCGGGGATGTACGCGGTGACCTCGATCCCGGAGGACAGACGGACACGCGCCACCTTCCGCAGAGCCGAGTTCGGCTTCTTCGGGGTGGTCGTGTAGACGCGGGTGCACACCCCGCGGCGCTGCGGGCTGCCCTTGAGGGCCGGCGTCTTGGACGCGCCGGCCTTGACGCTACGGCCCTTGCGGACCAGCTGCTGAATCGTGGGCACTACTTCTCCGTCTCGGGTCTACTCACGCTTGTTGTCTTGCGGTTCTGCTGCCTGCTCGGGAGGTCACCCCTCCGGGCACCTCACTCGGCCCGCGGGGCTCGCTCACGCTGCCCCCGCTGTCGGGCGTGTCGTCCAGCTGCGGTACGCCGCACACCGCGCATCGAGAGATGGGGTGACCGGCTGCTGCTGGCGTTGACGCCGGCGGCCCCGCTCAGCCACGCTGGTCACCCAGCGGCGTGAGAGGCGCACGCACGAGGGCCCGTGGTCGCGGGCACCGCCGACCAGCGTACTCTGCCGCAGAATACCGCGTCAAAGGGCCGATGGCGCCGATCGGCGTGGCATGCGCCACCTCCGGGCGGACCGGCCGCACAGGCCGGCGGGGCCGGAGGGCGGCCGTGTCCGGCCCTCCCCCGACCCCGCCGTGCTGGGCCTGCGTCAGCGGAACTCCAGCCCATAGTTGTCCGAGCCGAAGTCGATGTCGTCCAGCAGGATCGACTCCTCCCGGCCACCGGCCGGCGCGAAGTCGAGGTCGCTGTACCCCATCCGGCTGAACGCCTGCTGCTTGGCCTCCTCGGTGGGCTCCACGACGACGTCGCGGTACCGCGGCAGACCGGTGCCGGCCGGGATCAGCTTTCCGAGGATGACGTTCTCCTTCAGGCCGAGCAGCGGGTCACGCCGCGAGGACATGGCGGCCTCCGTGAGGACCTTGGTCGTCTCCTGGAAGGACGCGGCCGACAGCCACGAGTCGGTGGCCAGCGACGCCTTCGTGATGCCCATGAGCTCCGGCCGGCCCGAGGCGGGCGTCCCGCCCTCGGAGACCACGCGACGGTTCTCGGCCTCGAACCGGGCACGCTCCATGAGCTCGCCGGGCAGCAGGCGCGAGTCGCCCGAGTCGAGGATCGTCACGCGACGCAGCATCTGGCGCACGATGACCTCGATGTGCTTGTCGTGGATCTCCACGCCCTGGGAGCGGTAGACCTCCTGGACCTGCTCGACGAGGTGCTTCTGCGTCGCCCGCGGGCCGAGGATGCGCAGGACCTTCTTCGGGTCGACGGCACCGGCGATGAGCTGCTTGCCAACGCCGACGTGCTCGCCGTCCTCGACCAGCAGCCGGGCACGCTTGGTGACCGGGTACACGGCGTCGTCCTGGCCGTCGTCGCGGACGATGACGATCTTGCGCGAACGCTCGGTGTCGTCGATCTTGACGCGGCCGGCGGCCTCGGCGATCGGGGCCTCGCCCTTGGGCGTGCGGGCCTCGAAGAGCTCCTGGACACGCGGCAGACCCTGGGTGATGTCCTCGGAGGAGACGGCACCACCGGTGTGGAAGGTCCGCATCGTCAGCTGGGTACCGGGTTCACCGATCGACTGCGCGGCGATGATGCCCACCGCTTCGCCGATGTCCACGAGGAGGCCGGTGGCCAGGGAGCGTCCGTAGCACTTCGCGCACGTCCCGACCGCGGACTCACAGGTGAGCACCGAGCGGATCTTGACCTCGGTGATCCCACCGTCGACGAGCTTGGCGATGAGCACGTCACCGACGTCGGCACCCGCCTCGGCGAGCACGTTGCCGTCGGCGTCCTTGACGTCCTGGGCCAGCGTGCGGGCGTAGACGCTGGTCTCGACCTCGTCCGAACGCACCAGGTTGCCCTGGCTGTCCGGCTCGGCGATCGGCAGCGTCAGGCCCATGCGCGTGCCGCAGTCCTCCTCGCGGATGATGACGTCCTGGGAGACGTCCACCAGTCGTCGGGTGAGGTAGCCGGAGTCGGCCGTCCGCAACGCGGTGTCGGCCAGTCCCTTACGGGCACCGTGGGTGGCGATGAAGTACTCGAGGACGGACAGGCCCTCGCGGTAGTTGGACGTGATCGGCCGGGGCACGATCTCGCCCTTCGGGTCGGCGACCAGACCACGCATACCGGCGATCTGACGCACCTGCATCCAGTTACCGCGTGCACCGGAGGAGACCATCCGGAAGACGGTGTTCCGCTGCGGGAAGTTCTCCCGCATGGACCGGTCGACCTCGTCGGTGGCCCGGGTCCACAGGTCGATGAGCTCCTGGCGGCGCTCGTCGTCCGTGATCAGACCCATGTCGTACTGCTCCTGGATCTTGGCCGCCTCGCCCTCGTACCGGTCGAGGATCTCGGCCTTGGCCTGGGGAGCGACGACGTCGGAGGCGGCGATGGTCATACCGGACCAAGTGGCCCAGCGGTAGCCGGCCTCCTTCAGAGCGTCCAGGCTGGCGCCGACCTCGACCTTCGGGTACCGCTCGGCGAGGTCGTTGACCAGCGCGCCCAGCACCTTCTTGTCCGCGACGTGGTTGATGTAGGGGTAGTCCGTCGGCAGCAGCTCGTTGAACAGCGCCCGGCCCAGGGTGGTCTCGAGCACGACCGGCTGGCCGTCCTCCCAGCCCTCGGGAGCGGTCCACCCCTGCGGCGGCACCAGCTCGTCGAAGCGGATCCGCACGGCGGCGTTGATGTCCAGCTCGTTCCGGTCGAAGGCCATGATGGCCTCGGCCGGGGAGGAGAACGCGCGCCCCTCACCCAGGGCACCGTCGTGCTCGGCGGTCAGGTGGTGCAGGCCGACGATCATGTCCTGCGAGGGCATGGTCACCGGACGGCCGTCCGAGGGCTTGAGGATGTTGTTCGAGGACAGCATGAGGATGCGGGCCTCGGCCTGGGCCTCCGCGCTCAGCGGGAGGTGCACGGCCATCTGGTCACCGTCGAAGTCGGCGTTGAAGGCCGCGCAGACGAGCGGGTGCAGCTGGATCGCCTTGCCCTCGACGAGCTGCGGCTCGAAGGCCTGGATGCCCAGGCGGTGCAGCGTCGGGGCGCGGTTGAGCAGCACGGGGTGCTCGCGGATGACCTCGGAGAGCACGTCCCAGACCTGCGGGCGGGAGCGCTCGACCATGCGCTTGGCCGCCTTGATGTTCTGGGCGTGGTTGAGATCCACCAGCCGCTTCATGACGAAGGGCTTGAACAGCTCCAGCGCCATCTGCTTGGGCAGGCCGCACTCGTGCAGCTTCAGCGTCGGGCCGACGACGATGACGCTACGGCCCGAGTAGTCGACACGCTTACCCAGCAGGTTCTGGCGGAACCGCCCCTGCTTGCCCTTGAGCATGTCGGAGATCGACTTCAGGGCGCGGTTGCCCGGTCCGGTGACCGGACGGCCGCGGCGACCGTTGTCGAAGAGCGCGTCCACCGACTCCTGGAGCATGCGCTTCTCGTTGTTGACGATGATCTCGGGCGCGCCCAGGTCGAGCAGCCGCTTGAGGCGGTTGTTCCGGTTGATGACGCGGCGGTACAGGTCGTTGAGGTCGGAGGTGGCGAACCGACCGCCGTCGAGCTGGACCATCGGCCGCAGGTCCGGCGGGATGACCGGGACGGAGTCCAGGACCATGCCCAGCGGCGAGTTGCCGGTGGTCAGGAACGCGTTGACGACCTTGAGGCGCTTGAGGGCGCGCGTCTTGCGCTGGCCGGTGCCGGTCGCGATGACCTCACGCAGCGCGTCCGCCTCGGCCTCCAAGTCGAAGTTCTCCAACCGGGACTGGATGGCCTCGGCGCCCATGGCGCCCTTGAAGTAGATGCCGTAGCGGGCGATGAGCTCGCGGTAAAGCACCTCGTCGCCCTCGAGGTCACCGACGGCGAGATTCTTGAAGCGGTCCCAGACGCGGTCAAGCCGCTCCAGGTCCTGCTCCGCCCGCTTACGCAGCTGGGCCATCTCCCGCTCGGCCGACTTGCGGACCTTGTCCCGCTGGTCGGCCTTGGCGCCGGAGGCCTCGAGCTCGGCCAGGTCGGACTCGAGCTTCTGGGCGCGCGCCTCGATGTCGTTGTCGCGCCGCTGCTCGAGCTGCTTCTTCTCCAGGTCCATCTCGTTCTGGAGCGAGGGCAGGTCCTCGTGCCGGCCTTCCTCGTCGACCTCGGTGATCATGTAGGCCGCGAAGTAGATGACCTTCTCCAGGTCCTTCGGCGCGAGGTTGAGCAAGTACCCCAGGCGCGACGGGACGCCCTTGAAGTACCAGATGTGGGTGACCGGGGCGGCGAGCTCGATGTGGCCCATCCGCTCGCGGCGCACCTTGGAGCGGGTGACCTCGACACCGCAACGCTCACAGATGATGCCCTTGTAGCGCACCCGCTTGTACTTGCCGCAGGCGCACTCCCAGTCACGGGTCGGGCCGAAGATCTGCTCGCCGAACAGGCCGTCCTTCTCCGGCTTCAGGGTGCGGTAGTTGATGGTCTCCGGCTTCTTGACCTCACCGTGCGACCACTCGCGCACGTCGCCCGCGGTCGCGAGCGAGATGTGCAGCTGGTCGAAGACATTGACGTCGAGCAAGGGTTCCTACTTCCGATAGGTATTCCGCCGTGTACAGCTTGGGTTGAGCGTCGAAGGGAGGTAGGTCCTGCGGGGGCGCCGCCGGCCGTGTACACCGGGGCCGACGGCGCCGCGCCGAGGCTCCCTGCGGGCTCTACAGTTCGTCGACGCTGCTGGCATCCGGACGGCGCGAGAGGTCGATACCGAGCTCCTCGGCGGCCCGGTACACCTCGTCGTCGGCGTCCTTCAGCTCGATGGCGTTGCCCTCCGCGTCGAGTGCTTCGACGTTCAGGCACAGCGAGCGCATCTCCTGGATGAGCACCTTGAAGGACTCGGGGATGCCCGGTTCGGGGATGTTCTCGCCCTTGACGACGGCCTCGTAGACCTTGACGCGGCCGGTGACGTCGTCGGACTTGATGGTCAGCAGCTCCTGGAGGGCATAGGCCGCTCCGTACGCTTCGAGGGCCCAGACCTCCATCTCGCCGAAGCGCTGACCGCCGAACTGGGCCTTACCGCCCAGCGGCTGCTGCGTGATCATCGAGTACGGGCCGGTCGAGCGGGCGTGGATCTTGTCGTCGACCAGGTGGTGCAGCTTGAGCACGTACATGTAGCCGACCGAGATCGGGTCCGGGAACGGTTCGCCGGAGCGACCGTCGAACAGCAGGGCCTTGCCGTCGGTGCCGACCATGCGGTCACCGTCCCGGTTCGGGTTCGTGCTGGCGAGCAGCCCCTCGATCTCCTCCTGGTGGATCCCGTCGAACACGGGCGTGGCGACCGGGGTGCCCGGCTCACCGACGTGCGCCTCCGGCGGGAGGTTCTTCGTCCACTCCTCCGCGACCTTGGCGGCCTCGGTGACGTCCCAGCCCTGGGCGGCGATCCACCCGAGGTGTAGCTCGAGGACCTGGCCGACGTTCATCCGGCCCGGCACGCCGAGCGGGTTGAGGATGATGTCGACCGGAGTGCCGTCCGGCAGGAACGGCATGTCCTCGACCGGCAGGATCTTCGAGATGACGCCCTTGTTGCCGTGGCGGCCGGCGAGCTTGTCGCCGTCAGTGATCTTGCGCCGCTGGGCGATGTAGACGCGCACCATCTGGTTCACGCCCGGGGGCAGCTCGTCGCCGTCCTCCTCGGAGAACTCGCGGATCCCGATGACGATCCCGGACTCGCCGTGCGGGACCTTCAGCGAGGTGTCGCGGACCTCCCGGGCCTTCTCACCGAAGATCGCGCGGAGCAGCCGCTCCTCGGAAGTCAGCTCGGTCTCACCCTTCGGGGTGACCTTGCCGACGAGGATGTCGCCGGAGCTGACCTCGGCACCGATGCGGATGATGCCGCGCTCGTCGAGGTCGGCGAGGACCTCCTCGGAGACGTTCGGGATGTCCCGGGTGATCTCCTCGGCGCCGAGCTTGGTCTCGCGGGCGTCGACCTCGTGCTCCTCGATGTGGATCGAGGTGAGCACGTCGTCCTGCACCAGACGCTGGGACAGGATGATGGCGTCCTCGAAGTTGTAGCCCTCCCAGGACATGAACGCGACGAGCAGGTTGCGGCCGAGTGCGAGCTCGCCCTCGTCGGTGGCGGGGCCGTCGGCGAGGACGGAACCGGGCTCGACCCGCTGCCCCTCGTCGACCAGCACCCGCTGGTTGTAGGAGTTGCCCTGGTTGGACCGGCGGAACTTCGCCACGCGGTAGAGCTGGGTGGTGCCGTCGTCTCCCTGGACGTGGATGGCGTCCGCGGAGACCTCGGTGACCACGCCCGGCTTGTCGGCGACGATGACGTCACCGGCGTCGACAGCGGCACGCCGCTCCATGCCGGTGCCCACCAGCGGGGCCTCACTGCGCAGCAGTGGCACGGCCTGACGCTGCATGTTCGCGCCCATGAGGGCGCGGTTGGCGTCGTCGTGCTCGAGGAACGGGATCATCGCCGTGGCGACCGAGACCATCTGGCGCGCGGAGACGTCCATGTAGTCGATCTCGTCGACGGCGACCAGGGCGGGCTCACCGCCGGAGAGGCGGCACAGGGCCTGGCTCTGGACGAAGTTGCCGTCGTCGTCGAGCGGGGCGGACGCCTGCGCGATGACGTGCCGGTCCTCGTCGTCGGCGGTGAGGTAGACGACCTCGTCGGTGACGCGGCCGTTCTCGACCACCCGGTACGGGGTCTCGACGAAACCGAACGGGTTGATCCGGGCGAAGGTCGCCAGCGAGCCGATCAGACCGATGTTCGGCCCCTCAGGGGTCTCGATCGGGCACATGCGGCCGTAGTGCGACGGGTGGACGTCACGGACCTCCATACCCGCACGGTCGCGGGACAGGCCGCCCGGACCGAGCGCGGACAGGCGCCGCTTGTGCGTCAGCCCCGCCAGCGGGTTGTTCTGGTCCATGAACTGCGAGAGCTGGGAGGTCCCGAAGAACTCCTTGATCGAGGCCACCACGGGCCGGATGTTGATCAGGGTCTGCGGGGTGATCGCCTCGACGTCCTGGGTCGTCATCCGCTCGCGGACCACGCGCTCCATGCGGGACAGGCCGGTACGGACCTGGTTCTGGATGAGCTCACCGACGGCGCGGATGCGACGGTTGCCGAAGTGGTCGATGTCGTCGGTCTCGACGCGGATCTCGGCGGCCTCGCCGTCGCGCGTGCCGGCAATGGTCTCCTCACCCTTGTGCAGCGCGAGGAGGTACTTGATCGTCGCGGTGACGTCCTCGATGCGCAGGACGGACTCGCTGAGGTCGGAGCTCATACCGAGCTTCTTGTTCAGCTTGTACCGGCCGACCTTCGCCAGGTCGTAGCGCTTGGGGTTGAAGTAGTAGTTCTCCAGCAGCGTGCGGCCGGCCTCGACCGTCGGCGGCTCCCCGGGGCGGACCTTGCGGTAGATGTCGAGCAGGGCCTCGTCCTGGGTATGGACGCTGTCCTTCTCGAGAGTCTCCAGCAGCACCGGGTAATCGGCGAACTCCTCGCGGATTTCTCCCTCGGTCATGCCGAGGGCGCGGAGGAACACCGTCACCGACTGCTTGCGCTTGCGGTCGATGCGCACGCCGACGGCGTCGCGCTTGTCGACCTCGAACTCGAGCCAGGCGCCGCGGGACGGGATCACCTTGGTGGTGAAGACGTCCTTGTCCGAGGTCTTGTCGGGCGTCCGCTCGAAGTAGACACCCGGGGACCGCACGAGCTGGGAGACGACGACGCGCTCGGTACCGTTGATGATGAAGGTGCCGCGGTCGGTCATGAGCGGGAAATCGCCCATGAACACCGTCTGCGACTTGATCTCGCCGGTCGTGTAGTTGACGAACTCGGCGGTCACGAACAGCGGAGCGGCGTAGGTGAAGTCCTTCTCCTTGCACTCCTCCGGGGTGTACTTCGGCGGCTCGAACCGGTGGTCCCGGAACGAGAGCGACATCGACTGGCCGAAGTCCTCGATCGGGGAGATCTCCGAGAAGATCTCCTCCAGACCGGAGGTGGTGTTGAGGTTGGTCTCGCCCTTGGCGGCGGCGGCCTCGACGCGCTCACGCCAGGCGTCGGAGCCGAGGAGCCAGTCGAAACTCTCCGTCTGGAGGCTGAGCAGGTCGGGTGCCTGGAGAGGCTCGTGGATCTTGGCGAAGGAAATGCGGCGGGAAGCCGTACGGTTCGCGATAGCGTCTGCAGTAGGTGCGGAAGAGGTGCGCGAGGCAGCCAAAGGGGGTCCTTCCCTGCGAGTGGGGTGCACACTGCGCCGACCACCTGCCGGCCGGGCGACCGGGCGGGTGCGGAGGGCCGATCTGCGGGCAGGCAGAGTCAGCGCAAAGCGTCAGCATACCGGCTGTCCATGTGCGGTGTCCAACCGGTCCGGTGGGCACGGATGAGGCCCGCACCACACGGGTGCGGGCCTCGTCCGTGAAGGCGATGGGCGGCGGGGGCCGTCAGGCCACCCGGGCCCGATCGCCGGGTGTCACTTGAGGGTGACCGTGGCGCCGGCGCCCTCGAGGGCCTCCTTGGCCTTGTCGGCCGTCTCCTTGTTGACGCCCTCCAGGACCGGCTTGGGCGCGCCGTCGACGAGGTCCTTGGCCTCCTTCAGGCCGAGGGACGTCAGACCACGCACCTCCTTGATGACCTGGATCTTCTTGTCGCCGACGGAGTCGAGGATGACGTCGAACTCGTCCTTCTCCTCGGCGGCTTCGGCGCCACCCTCGCCGCCACCGGCGGCGGGGGCGGCCGCGCCGGCCACGGCGACCGGGGCGGCGGCGGTGACGTCGAACGTCTCCTCGAACTGCTTCACGAACTCGGAGAGCTCGACGAGGGTGAGCTCCTTGAAAGCGTCGATGAGCTCGTCGGTGCTGAGCTTCGCCATGAGTGGCGTTCCTTCCTGTGTGTCCTGCTCCTGCTACGCGAGCAGAGGTTTCCGGTGGATGCCGGGGTCCTGGGCCGGACGGCTCAGGCCGCGGCGGCCTGCTTCTCGCGCAGGGCCTCGACAGCGCGCGCGGCCTGGGTGGTCGGCGCGTTGAACACGTAGGCAGCCTGGAACAGGGCCGCCTTGAACGCGCCGGCTGCCTTGCCGAGCAGCACGTCGCGGGATTCGAGCTCGGCAAGCTTGTTGACGCCGTCGGCGGAGAGCTTGCTGCCCTCCACGACACCACCCTTGATGACGAGCTCGCTGTTCGCCTTGGCGAAGTCACGCAGCGCCTTGGCCGCGTCCACCGGCTCCCCGGTGACGAACGCGATGGCGGTGGGGCCGGCCAGGTCTTCCTCGATGTCCTCGAGGCCTGCCTCCCTCGCCGCGAGGGTCGCGAGCGTGTTCTTCACGACGGCGTAGCTGGCCGTACCACTGAGCGAGCGACGCAGCTCCTGGAGCTGGGAGACGCTGAGCCCGCGGTACTCGGTGAGCATGACGGCGCTCGCCGCACGGAACTGGTCCGTGAGTTCGGCGACTGCCGCAGCCTTGTCAGGCCTCGCCATGGCCCTCCTTCCGGTCGTGACGCGCGGTCGGTGGGCCCGGAACGACAAGAGCCCCGCGCGCAGGGCACGGGGCTCAGACTGCGGCCGGCGACTGAGGAGTCGTCGAGCGGGTTCGAGCGTGTGGCACCTGCGCAGGCTCCGCGATCGCGGACTTGGCCCCACCCTGGCGGGCGGGAGACCGGCGGTCTTTGGCGAGGACCCACACTACCGGCACCGCTCCCCCGGTCACAACGCCGAGTGCGGGAGGGGGCCGTGTGCTTCGCCACAGTCCCGGAAGCGCCACGGTCACCCAGCTCTGGCTCGGAGCGGAGGGGCGAGCACGCAAGGTACCTCAGTCGCCGGCCGTCGCCGGTCCCGGGGGCACGCGTGGGGGTCGCGCCCGATGTGCCCGGCTACCTCAGACCCGGAGCGTGGGCCTCGTGGCGGGCCGCCGGGGTCCGCCGGCGCAGGAGGAAGCGATGCATCCCGAGATCCACTACGCGATCTACCGGCTCGAGGCCGCTGAGCGAGAGCGGGAGCTCGACCGCCGCATGGCCCGCCGTGCCCGTCCCGAGGCCGTCGTGCGGACGCCTCGGTGGCGCCCGGTGCGCCGGCCGGCGCCGCTGCGCGCACCGCGTCTGGGCGGTGCGAACTGACGCCCGGGCCGGACGGGCACCTCACCGACCGGCGCACCGCCACACGCCGCTGCGCCGGCTGGCACGATGACGCCATGCACGTACCCCGCGCCCGGCTGGTCGGACGCACCGCGGAGCTGGCGTCCCTGCGGCAGGCGCGGGACGCGGCCTGCCGGGGCGAGGGCGGCGCCGTCGTGGTCGCCGGCGAGGCCGGGATCGGCAAGACGCGGCTGCTCGAAGAACTACTCGCCGCTCCCCCGGAATCGGACGGCGAGAGCGAGGGCGCGCTGGTCCTGCGAGGGCAGTGCGCGGAGTCGGGGACCGGGCCGGTGCCCTACGCCGGCCTGGAGGGGATCCTGCGAGACGCCGTACAGCTCCTCGGGGCCGAGGCCACGCTCGAAGCCGCCGGCCCGGCGGCGGACGCATTGGGCGTCCTCTCGCCGGGCCTGGTGGAGGTCCGCTCCGGTGCCGACACCGGCCGGCTCCCCGAGGCCCTGACCGACCTGCTGGTCGGGTTGTCACGACGACGACCGCTCGTCGTCGTCCTCGAGGACCTGCACTGGTCGGACGACGCCACTCGCGCCTGCCTGGCGCGCCTGGCACGGGTCGCGCCGCGGGCGGGGCTGCTCCTGCTCGCCAGCTACCGAAGCGACGACGTCGGACGCCGGCATCCACTCCGGGCCGCCCTCGCCGAGCTCGAGCGGGCGCGTCTCGTCACCCGGATCGACCTGGGACGGTTGCGCACGGACGAGGTGGTCCAGCTCGCCCTCGACCTGTTGGAGGCCGCCGAGCCCGGTACCGCCGTCGATGGGTTGGAGGACCTCGTCGAACGCAGCGAGGGCGTGCCGTTCTACGTCGAGGAGCTGGCGACGGTCGTCGGCGGAGCGATGCCGGAGTCGCTGCGTGAGGTCTTGCTGCTGCGCTACTCCCAGCTCTCACCCCGGGCCCAGGAGTTCTGCCGTGCCGTAGCCGCCGCCGGCCGACGGGCACCGCACGACCTGCTCACGGCGGTCCTGACCGAGGATCGGCTCGCGGCGGCGGAGGGCGCCGCGAGGGAGGCGGTGGACGCGTTGGTGCTCCGAGCGGACGCCGACGGGTACCAGTTCCGGCACGCGCTCATGCAGGAGGCGGTGGCGGCCGAGCTGCTGCCGGGCGAGCGGCGCCGCCTGCACACCGCCTACGCGATCGCGCTCGAGGCGGGCCCCTCCTCGGTCGCGCGACTGGCCCAGGTCGCCGACCACTGGTGGGCGGCGCGGGTTCCGGACCGCGCCCTGACCGCCGCCGTCGTCGCCCAGGCCGCCGCCGAACGGGAGGGGGCGACGTCGACCGCCGTCGCACTCGGCGAACGCGCCCTGGACCTGTGGGACCTGGTCCGCGATCCGGAGTCGGCCACCGGGATCGTCCACGCCGAGCTGTTGCGGCGCGTGGCCATCGCGGTCCACGGCTCCACCCAGCTCGACCGGGCCGTGGCGCTTGCGCGGCAGGCGCTGCGGGAGTGGCCCGAGGACGACCCCGCGGGACGAGCCCGGGCCCTGGGCACCGTCTGCGGATTCTTCTTCCCGAGCGATGTGCCGGGTGACCTCCCGGACGCGACGGGAACGACCTCGACGCTCGACGACGCCCTGGCGAGCCTTCCCGAGGACGCCGTGGCGGCTCGGAGCGACCTGCTCATGTGGAAGTCCCGCGCCGCGATGCTCGCCGGCCGGCTCGAGGAGGCGGTCAGGGCGGCGGACGAGGGATACACGGTCGCGATGGAGGCCGGCGATCGTTCGACGGCGTCGATCCTCGTCAACATCGCCACCATGGCCCGGGTTACGAGCGGTGACATCGACGCCCTGGAGCAGATGGCGCGTGCGCGCGAGCTCGCGGGCGAGGAGTGGCGCCCACTGACCCGGTACTACACGAACTTCTCCGACGCCCTGCTCACGCTCGGCGAGTACTCGCGGGCGCTGGAGGTCGCCTCAGAGGGAGCGGCGCGTGCCCGCGAACGCGGCGCCGGCTGGGCCTCGCGGGCCATGCTCGAGGGCAACGTGGCCGAGGCGTGGCTCGGCCTGGGCCGGTGGGACGAGGCCGACGCCTGGTACGAGGCGTCTGTGCCGTTGGTTGCCCCGAGCGCGTTCGCGGTCTACCTCCACGAGCGGTGGACGTGGCTGACGTTCTGGCGCGGGGACGTCGATCGGGCCCAGACGATGGCACGGCGGCAACGACAGATCTGGATCCGGCACGCCAGGAACGAGATGCAGATCCGCTCCCGGACCGCGGTCACCCTGACCGAGTTGGCGCTGGAGCGCGGCGACCTGGACGACGCCCTCGAGCTCGTCGCCGATGTCCTGGTTCCGGACCGGCTCGCCGGGAAGTACGCCCTGCCGGTGCTGGCGGTCGCGGCCAAGGTGCTCGCCCGCGCGCGAGAGGAGGGCAGGGACGTCGCGGTCGAGCCGTACCGGGAGGTGCTGGGGCGTGCGGTGCGTTGGCCGACGGGCCCGGTGCACGCCGCGCTCTTCGCGGCGGAGCTGGGGGAAGGGCCGTGGTTGGCGGTCCGGGAGGCGCAGCCCGCGCCCGCCTACGTGGCGCCGTACGCGTTGTCCCGGGAGGGGGCCGACCTCTTGGCGCGGGGAGACCGCGATGCGGCACGTGGACGGCTCACCGAGGCGGTCGCAGCCGCCCGACGCATCTCGTGCGGCCTGGTGGCGGACCGCGCGGAGGCGCTGCTGGCGAGCGCCGGGGCCGCGGCACCGGCAAGGACGACGGCGGAGGACCAGCTGACCGACCGGGAGCGTCAGGTCCTCGCCCTGGTGGCCGAGGGGATGACCAACGGGCAGATCGCCGAGCGGCTGTTCATCAGTCGGAAGACGGCCTCGGTGCACGTCTCGGCGATCCTGCGGAAGTTGGGCGTGGCGAGCCGGACCGAGGCCGCGCTGCGGGCGAGCCCGTCCGTGCGGGACGCTGCCGGATGACCGACGGCCGGTCCCGTGCCCACGGTGCAAGTCTCGGCCCTCCGGCCCCCGGACGTGCGACGGCCCGGCCACCATGTGGTGACCGGGCCGTCGCGCGGCGGGCTACGCCGCCGTCGCGTCGTGCGAGGTCAGGACGCCGCCTCGGTGGTGAGGTTGCGCGTCTTGGTGGCGTCCAGCGGGATGCCGGGGCCCATCGTCGTGCTCATGGTGGCCTTGGTGATGTACCGACCCTTCGAGCTGGACGGCTTGAGCCGCAGGATCTCCTCCTGGACGGCGGCATAGTTCTCGACGAGCTGCTCCTCGGTGAAGCTCGCCTTGCCGATGACGAAGTGCAGGTTGCCGTGCCGGTCGACGCGGAACTCGACGCGGCCGCCCTTGATGTCCGAGACGGCCTTGGCGACGTCCATGGTCACGGTGCCGGTCTTCGGGTTAGGCATGAGGCCGCGCGGACCGAGCACGCGGCCGAGACGGCCGACCTTGCCCATGAGGTCCGGCGTGGCCACGGCCGCGTCGAAGTCGGTGTAGCCGCCGGCGACCTTCTCGATGAGCTCGTCGCCGCCGACCTCGTCCGCGCCGGCCTCGATCGCCTGGTTCGCGCGCTCGCCCTGGGCGAAGACGATCACCCGGGCGGTCTTACCGGTGCCGTGCGGGAGGTTGACGGTGCCGCGGACCATCTGGTCCGCCTTGCGGGGGTCGACCCCGAGCCGGAAGACGACGTCGACCGTGGAGTCGAACGTCGTCGTGGCGCTCTGCTTGGCCAGCCGGACGGCCTCGAGCGGGGCGTAGGGCTGGTCGCGGTGAATCTTCTCGTCGGCCTGACGATAGGCCTTGCTGCGCGTGGTCATCTGCTTCTCTCTTCTCGCAGTCGTGGTGCTACGGGCCCGCGCGGACCCTGCCACTGGTGCGCCGTGCGGCGCGTGGATACGGGGACGGGACCCGGTCGCGACGTCAGTCGTCGACCGTGATCCCCATCGACCGGGCGGTGCCGGCCACGATCTTGGCGGCGCCGTCGATGTCGTTGGCGTTGAGGTCCTCCATCTTCGTGCGGGCGATCTCTTCGACCTGCTCGCGGCTGATGGAGCCGACCTTCGCCGAGTGCGGGGTGCCGGAGCCCTTGGCCACACCGGCGGCCTTCTTGATGAGTTCGGCCGCGGGCGGCGTCTTGGTGATGAACGTGAACGAGCGGTCCTCGTACACGGTGATCTCGACCGGGATCACGTTGCCGCGCTGCGACTCGGTGGCCGCGTTGTAGGCCTTGCAGAACTCCATGATGTTGACGCCGTGCTGACCCAGCGCCGGACCGATCGGCGGCGCGGGGGTCGCGGCGCCGGCCTGGATCTGCAGCTTGATGTAGCCGGCGACCTTCTTCTTGGGAGGCATGCTTCCCTACTTTCTGTTCGTGGGCCGACGCCGTGGGCGATGACCCGGTTGCATCTCCCGCGAATCTCTCGCGGGAAGTCTGGGTGGGAGAAACCCGGGGCTCTGGCCCCGGGCCGTCAGATCTTGGCGACCTGGTCGAAGCCGAGCTCGACGGGGGTCTCGCGGCCGAAGATCGTCACCAGCACCTTGAGCTTCTGGCTCTCCGGGCTGATCTCGGAGATGGTCGCCGGCAACGTCTCGAACGGGCCGTCGGTGACCGTGACCGACTCGCCGACCTCGAAGTCCACCTGGATCGGGGCGGGCGCCGGCGCGCCGCTCGTGGCGGCCGGCGTCTTGGCCGCGCCGGTTGCCGCGGGGGCGGGGGCCTCCAGCGCGGGCGCGAGCATGGAGAAGACCTCGTCCTCGTTGAGCGGCACCGGCTGGTGGGTGTTCCCGACGAAGCCGGTCACGCCCGGGGTGTGCCGCACGGCGCCCCACGATTCGTCGGTGAGGTCCATCCGCACGAGGGTGTAGCCCGGGATGCGCACGCGGTTGACGATCTTGCGCTGCGCGTTCTTGATCTCCACGACCTCTTCCATGGGGACCTCCACCTGGTAGATGTAGTCCTCCATGTTCAGGCTCTGGATCCGGTTCTCGAGGTTCGCCTTCACGCGCTTCTCGTAACCGGCGTAGGTGTGCACCACGTACCACTGGCCGGGCAGCGTGCGCAGCTCACGACGGAACGCCTCGGCCGGGTCCTCCTCCGCGGGCGCCGGTTCTGCGGTCCCCTCGGCGGTCGTGTCCTCGGCGGGCTCGGTCGCCGCGGCGTCGCTGGTCTCGGCGGGCGCGTCGTCGGCCTCCGGCTGGGACTCGAGCGGCGCCTCGTCGACGCCTCGGGGCTCGAGATTCTCCTCAGACACTTCGGACCTGCTTTCTCATGACTGGAATGATGCTGACTTCTCGTGCGGTACTGCGGCGGTGCTCGTTCGTCCCGCTGGACGTCAACCGAAGACCCACAGCACGAGCCGGCCGAACGACAGATCGAGGACTCCGACGAAGGCCATGATCACCGCGACGAACACGAGCACCACGACGAAGTAGGTGAGCAGTTCGTTGCGGGTGGGGCGGACGACCTTCCTGATCTCCGCGATGACCTGCCGCACGAACAGCACGATCCGCGCGAAGAATCCCCGCTTCGCACCGGCCGAACCGGAGCCCGCCGCACGCTCAGGGCGCCCCGACGTCGCGCTCGCAGACTCGCTCACTCAGGTTCCTTCGTCCTCTGGCCGTTTCGCCCGCCCGTTCTGGGCGGGAATCCGGACCGACCCTGCGGACGGTCCGGGCAGCAGGCCGCACCACGCCGGTGCGGGCCTCGCAGGGCAGGAGGGACTCGAACCCACAACCGCCGGTTTTGGAGACCGGTGCGCTACCAATTGCGCCACTGCCCTTCGGCGAACGACCCACCAGAACCCCGGCCGCCCGTGGGCACGCCGCAGCATGGTGGAATCCACCGACGACGAGTGTACGTGCTGACCAGTACCGAGGTCGAACCGGTCGACGAGGGACCCTCGTCACATGGGCGCGCCGCCACCAGCCAAGACAGCCCGGACGCCGCTCCCGGCCGCGTGCCACGATAGGACGGTGAATGCTCCGCAGACCACGAAGCCCCGAGTGTCCGCACGTCTGTCCGCCATCGCGGAGTCGGCCACGCTGGCCGTGACCGCGAAGGCCAAAGCTCTCAAGGCCGCCGGCCGGCCGGTCATCGGCTTCGGCGCGGGCGAACCGGACTTCCCGACGCCGGACTACGTCGTCGAGGCCGCCGTCGCCGCGGCCAAGGACCCGGTGAACCACCGGTACTCCCCTGCCAAGGGCCTGCCCGAGCTGCGCGAGGCGATCGCCGCGAAGACGGAGCGGGACTCCGGCTACCAGGTCTCCCCCGACGACGTCCTCGTCACCAACGGCGGCAAGCAGGCCGTGTACCAGGCGTTCGCGGCGATCCTCGACCCGGGCGACGAGGTCCTGCTGCCCAGCCCGTACTGGACCACCTACCCGGAGGCGATCGCACTCGCCGGCGCCAAGTCGGTCGAGGTCTTCGCCGGCGCCGACCAGGACTACCTGGTGACGGTGGACCAGCTGGAGGCGGCCCGGACCGAGCACACCAAGGCCCTGCTGTTCAACTCACCGTCGAACCCGACCGGATCGGTCTACTCCCCCGAGCAGACCGCCGCCATCGGACGGTGGGCCCACGAGCACGGCATCTGGGTGATCACCGACGAGATCTACGAGCACCTGGTCTACGACGACGCGGTGTTCACCCCGATCGTGCGCGCCGTGCCGGAACTGGCCGAAACCACGATCGTGCTCAACGGTGTCGCCAAGACCTACGCCATGACGGGCTGGCGCGTGGGCTGGATGATCGGCCCGAGCGACGTCATCAAGGCCGCGACGAATCTGCAGTCCCACCTCACCTCGAACGTCGCGAACGTCTCCCAGCGGGCCGCGCTCGCCGCGGTCAGTGGTGACCTGAGCGCCGTGGCACAGATGCGGGAGGCCTTCGACCGGCGCCGCCGGACGATGGTAGACATGCTCGCCGGGATCGACGGCGTCACGGTCCCGACGCCGCGTGGCGCGTTCTACGGCTACCCCTCGGTCGAAGGAGTGCTGGGACGGACCATCCGGGGACGGACACCGCGCACCTCCGTGGAGCTGGCCGAACTCATCCTCGTGGAGGCCGAGGTGGCCGTCGTTCCCGGCGAGGCCTTCGGACCGAGCGGATACCTCCGGCTCAGCTATGCGCTCGGCGACGAGGACCTGGCCGAGGGTGTGCGCCGGATCCAGGAGCTACTGGGCTGAGTCGGGCGGCGGCCTCAGGTGCCCGGCTGAGCCAATAGGCAGAACGGATGACCGGCCGGGTCGGCGAGGACGTAGAGCGGCTCGTCGGGGTCGGTGCTGCGGTCCAGCAGGATCTCAGCGCCCAGCGCCCGGGCCCGGTCGCGATGCCGGACGAGCTCAGCCGTGGAGTCGACCAGGAAGTCGACGTGTGCCTGGGCCGGCACGTCGGTCCCGGGCCACGTGCTGCGCGGCAGCTCCGGCACCCGCTGGACCGCCAGGCGCCGAGTGCCGTGGTCGTCGACCAGGACGAGCCAATCCAGGTCGTGCTCGCCTGCTGACGGCGGCTCGTCGCCCGGCCGGTAGCGCAGACCGAGCAGCTGCCGGTAGAACTCGGCGAGGCCACGGGCGTCGGCGGCGTCCAGCACCGTGTGCATCAGGCGTGGGTAGCCGGACGGTGGCGAGCTCATGGTTGGCCTCGTGGTCCTACCGGCGGTCCAGCGCGTCCACGCCGTCCAGTGTGGAGACCTCGGGCGCGTTCCGCAGCGTGGGGTCCCGGCGCAGGTAGGCGCGGGTCTCCCGTGCAATGAGACCGCCGCAGATGAGCAATCCGATGAGGTTGGGCAGGGCCATCAGCCCGTTCATGATGTCGGAGAAACCCCAGACCACGGTCAACTCTGTGGTGGCGCCGATGAAGATGACGACGGTGAAGATCACCCGGTAGGGCATGACCCCCTTGATGCCGACCAGCCGTTCCATGCATCGCTCGCCGTAGTAGGACCAGCCCAGCACCGTCGAGAACGCGAAGAAGACGACGGCGATGGTCACGATGTAGTGGCCCCAGCTCGCCAGGCCGGTGTCGAAGGCCGTCGCCGTCATGACCGCGCCGTCCTCGCCGGTCGTCCACGCATCCGTGACGACGATGACCAGGCCGGTCATCGTGACCACGATGATCGTGTCGATGAACGTCTGGGTCATCGACACCAGACCCTGGCGGACCGGGTGACGGGTCTGTGCGGCCGCTGCGGCGATCGCGGCCGAGCCGAGCCCGGACTCGTTGGAGAAGATGCCGCGAGCGACGCCGTAACGGATAGCCGCGGCCACCGCGGCGCCGGCGAACCCCCCGGTCGCGGACGTTCCGGTGAAGGCGTCGGTGAAAATGGTGGCGAACGCGCCGGGAATCGCGCCGGCGTTGAGGACGAGCAGCACGAGTGCGCTGCCGACGTAGGCCACGATCATCAGCGGCACGATGCCGGCCGTGACGCGGCCGATCGACTTGATCCCGCCGATCAGGACCACACCGGCCAGGACCGCCATGACGAGCCCGGAGACCCAGGTCGGAACACCGAAGGACCCCTCCATGGAGGCCGAGACCGTGTTGGACTGGGTCATGTTGCCGATGCCGAAGCTGGCGATGACGGCGAAGATCGCGAACAGGATCGACAGCGTCTTCCCGAACGTGTTCGGGATCGCCCGCGCGAGGTAGTACTGCGGACCGCCGGAGATCGCGCCCTTGGCGTCCTTGGTACGGAAGCGCACACCCATGAAGGCCTCGGAGTACTTGGTCGCCATACCGAGCAGGCCGGTGACCCACATCCAGAAGATCGCCCCCGGGCCGCCGAGGAAGATGGCGGTCGCGACGCCGGCGATGTTGCCGACACCCACCGTCGCCGCCAACGCCGTCGTCAATGCCTGGTAGTGGGAGATGTCGCCGTCCGCGGACGCGTCCTTGCGGCGCAGGAGGGCGAGGCTGAGGGCGGGGCCGAGCTTCCGGATCTGGACCCCGGTGAGCCGGACGCTGAGGTAGAGCCCGGTGAGCAGCAGCAGCGGGATGAGGAACCACGGCCCCCAGACCCAGCCACTGATCTCGCCGAGAGCGTCTTCGAGCGTTTCCATGGCGGACACCGTAGCGGTGATGTGGGACACGTCCAGCAGGTTCCCCGTGTCGCCCTGCTTGATCATCACTCGGGCCCGTCAGCGCGGGCCGTACCTGATTGCCCGGCCTCCTCGCCCTCCGCTCGTCCCTCGCTCGCGCTCGTCAGCGCGGGCCGTACCTGATTGCCCGGCCTCCTCGCCCTCCGCTCGTCCCTCGCTCGCGCTCGTCAGCGCGGGCCGCGTTGCGCGAGGAGTTCGCGGCCGCGTGCCAGCCACGACTCGGCACGGGCCAACCGCCCCTCGGCGTCCGAGCGCCAGTGCCCGCCGTCGGTGCGCCGCGCCCCGGCGACCAGCGAGAGGACGACGCCCGCCGAGCGGGCGTGCAACGCCACCGGGTCCACCATGCGGCTGCACGCCGCGGTCCACGCCTCCAGCACCGCGGGAACGTACGGGTAGGTCTGCGGCGCCAGGTGCGGCAGCACCGACACGTGCCCCAGCAGGCAGGCGAGGTCATCGACCCGCCGTCCCGGCCCCACGGCGTCCACGTCGAGCAACGTCGCCACCGAGACCACGCCGGGCGCATCGTCCATGAGGACGTTCGCCTCGTAGAAGTCGCCGTGCGTGGGGACGACGGGACCGGCGTCGGACGCGGCCATCAGCTCGTTCACGCCGGCGGCGAGGGCGGCGGTCCGGGCCGCATGCTCGGGCAGCACGGTGGCGGCCGCGTGCGCGTAGTGGTCGACCCGGTCCGACCACGCCGGCCGCCGCGGCAGGTCGAGCACCGCCGGCGGGAGGGCGTCGAGGGTGCTGACCAACGCGGAGAGCACCTCGTCGCCGCGCTGACCAAGGCCGCGCGCCAGCAGGTTGGCCAACGGCGTGCCACGCCCGGTCTCCAGCAGCACCATGCCGTCGTCGTCGGCGCGCAGGACGCGGGGCGCCGGGACGCCGGCGTCGGTGAGCATGCGGTGCCGGTCGACGAACGCCGCGGCCACCGACGGACGCACCACCTTGAGGTAGGCGGTGCGGTCCCGCGCGTCGGCCGTCTGCGACCGGTCGGCCCGCGTGACGCGGACGACCGCCCGACGGGTCGGCCGGTAGGCCAGGAGCTCCACACTGACCGGGGTACCGAGCCGTTCGGCGAGCCGCGTCGCGTCGCACGCGACGGCGAGCCCCGGAAGCTCCGGGTCCGCCGGGTGGCGCCACAGATGCACCGGCGCCCCACCGGGCGTCCCGAGCCGGACCAGACCGGGCGTGCCGGTGTGGCTGAGCTGCGCCGTCGTCGCGCAGATGTACTCCTCGGCACGGACCGGCCCGCTCGGGGCCGGGCGTTCCACAGTGGCGGTATACCCGACCGTCACGCCGGCACCGGGGCGGTGATGGACGGTGTGCACCTGCCAGTCCAGCAGGCGCGACCCGTCCGGTTCGAGCGCACCGGCGATCATGCCGCCGGCCTCGGTGCCGGTCAGCATCGCGACGTCGGCCGGTTCACGCTGGGCGGCCGCGGGGACGCTCATGGGGAACAGTTCACCATGTCCGCGCACGTCATGGCGCTCGACACGGCGTTTCGCCCGTCCGGAGCCCCGGCGCGATCGGGCGCCGCAGTCCTGGCACACTGCTGGAGGTGCGCGACCTGGACACCCTGCCGAAGGCTCACCTCCACCTGCATTTCACCGGATCGATGCGGATCTCGACGCTGGAGGAACTCGCCGAGCAGGCCGGCATGCGACTTCCCACCTCACTCGTGGACGACGACCCGCTGCGTGTGCCGGCGTCCGAGCGAGGCTGGTTCCGCTTCCAACGCTCCTACGACACCGCCCGAGCCGTCGTGCGCTCGGAGGAGGCGATGCGCCGGATCGTGCGCGAGGCCGCCGAGGACGACGCCGCAGAGGGCTCACGCCGGCTCGAGATCCAGGTGGACCCGACGTCTTACGCCCCGTTCGTCGGCGGCATCACGCCCGCCCTGGAGATCGTCATCGACGAGGCACGCACCGCGTCCGCCGCGACGGGCGTCGAGGTGGCGGTCATCGTCGCCGCCTCCCGCACGCGCCATCCGCTCGACGCCCGGACCCTCGCCAGACTCGCGGCCCGGCACGCCGGTGACGGACCCGGCGAGGTCATCGGGTTCGGCCTGAGCAACGACGAACGGCGGGGGACGACGTCGGAGTTCGCGCCGGCCTTCCGCATCGCCCGGCGTGCCGGCCTGGTCGGGGTTCCGCACGGCGGCGAGCTCGAGGGCCCCGAGCACGTCCGCGACGTCGTCACCCATCTCAAGCCGGTGAGGTTGGGGCACGGGATCCGCACGACCGAGGATCCCGACCTGCTCGCGCGACTCGTCGACGCCGGCATCACCTTCGAGGTCTGCCCCGCCTCCAACGTCTCTCTCGGCGTCTACCCCGAACCCGGTGACGTGCCGCTCCGCGCCCTCCTCGACGCCGGTGCCCGGGTGGCGCTCGGCGCGGACGACCCCCTGCTGTTCCTCTCCCGGCTGAGCGAGCAGTACCGCATCGCGCGGGAGGCGCACGGACTGGACGACGCCGCGCTCGCCGATCTCGCCCGGGCCTCCATCCGAGGTTCGCTCGCGGCCGAGTCCGCCAAGCGCGCCATGCTCTCCGAGGTCGACGCCTGGCTGGCCGGCCCGTGAGCACCGCGAACGAGGCTCCGCCCGCGCACGAGCAACGCCCGGTGCACGTGCGGACGACCGTCTGGCGCCCGGGCGGAGCATTCCTGCGGGTCCATCGGTTCGCCACGACGGAGCCGGGTGACGCGACGTTCGTGTTCCTGCACGGGATCGGCGTCTCCTCGCGCTACTTCCGCCCGCTCGCGATGCGACTCGCCGCACACGGCGAGGTGCTGCTCGTCGACCTTCCCGGGTTCGCCGGACTGCGCCGGCCCACGACGGCGCTCGACATCGGTGGCTTCGCCGGCGTGGTCGCTGCGGCTCTGGACGACGCCGAGGTCACCGGCGCCATCGTTCTCGCCCAGTCGATGGGAACGCAGGTGGCCACCGAGCTGCTCGCCACCCGACCGGATCTGGCGCACGGGGCCGTCCTCGTCGGGCCCACGGTCGATGCCGCGGCGCGGTCGATCCCGGCGCAGGTGCTCCGGTTCGCCCGGACGGTGCCGCATGAACCAGTACGGATGCGGCGCATCGCCAGCCGCGCGTACCTCGCCTGCGGACCACGCTGGTACGCCCGGACGCTGCCCGCCATGATCAATTACCCGATCGAGCACCGGATCCGCGCCGTCGAGGGGCCGCTGACCCTGGTACGCGGCGACCGGGACGCGGTCACGCCGCCCGCCTGGATCCGGACGCTGCTCGCCGCCGCGCCGGACGCGAGCGCCCGCACCGTTCCGGGCGCGGCCCACTCGGTGGTCCTCGATCACGCCGACGAGATGGCCGACGCCGCCCTCGAGGTGCTGGTCCGCACGCACACCCCTGGCCGCGACCGATCAGGTCAGGCGCAGCCGTGAGACTCGGGCTCACCGTCCGGGCGCGGGACTACGCCTACGCGGTACGCCACGAGCTGCGGGCGCTGCTCGGGCCACGGACCGACCCTGCCGGACTGCTCGCCACGCCGGATGCGGGTATCGCCGCCGCGGGTGCGCCGGTGCTGCTGCTGCCCGGGATCTTCGAGACCTGGCGGTTCCTCGAACCACTCGGCCACCACCTCGCTCAGGCGGGGCATCCGGTGCACGTCGTGACCGACCTCGGCATCAATCGTCGGCATGTCGACGACGCGGCCACCCGTGTCGGTGCCTATCTGCGGGGCCGGCAACTGTCCGGCGTCGTCCTGGTCGCGCACTCCAAGGGCGGACTGATCGGCAAGACGGTCATGCACTCCCCCGCCGGCGCGCGCGTGGCCGGGCTGGTCGCCGTCGCGACGCCGTGGGCCGGGTCGGTCTACGCCCGCTTCTTCCCGCCGGGTTCGGCGGTGCGCCGGCTCCGGCCGCAGGACCGCCGGATCCGCGCCCTGGCTTCCCGCACCGAGACGCACGAGCGGATCGTGGCCATCGCGCCGGCCTGGGACCCGCACATCCCCGGTTCGGGTGAGCTCCCGGGTGCGCGGCGCAACATCCGGCTCGCCGGGCAGGGACACTTCCGGGTACTCGACGACGCCGACCTGCTGGATGCTGTCCGCTCCGCCGTCCGCGAGCTCAGCGACGGACCGGCTCGTTGACCGCAGGTCAGGGCGTGACCTAGCGTTCTCATTGAATCAATGAGTCGATACATTGGTGCGTGATGCTCTCCCTTCTCCTCCCCGTCCTGCTGCTTGCGCTCACGGCCGTCCTCGTCTTCCTGGCGATCAACCGCACGGTTCCGGAGCACACCACGAGTGCCGTGCGGGCGGCTGCCAGCCGGCACGAGAACCTCACCACCGGCGTCGGCGCGGTCGGTGGATTCACGGTCGCGATCACGTTGATCACCGCCCTACCGGTCGGCGCTCAGTCCCCTCCGGGGATCGTGACGGCCCTTGCCCCGACGGCCGGCTGCCTCGTCTTCCTGGCCATCGTGGCGGTCGGTGAGCACACCTGGCCACGACCCGCGGGATCCGTGCGCCAGGCGACGCTGCACCGCCGGTCGCTCCGGGCACTCTCGCCACCGCGCGTGCGGTTGTTGTGCGGCACGGCCGCCGTGCTCGGGATCGCGCTCGGGGTCTTCGTCCTGACCGCGGACGAGACGGGGCGGGCGGTACCGGCCATGATCACCGCCGAGGGCGCCCTCGCCGGACGTCTCGGCGGCGCGTCGGGACCGTACCCGGGTAGCCGGTACGCCGGGCCGATCGCTGTGGGCCTGATCGTGGTGCTGGTCGCGACGGCATGGGTGCTGCATCGCGTGGCGCACCGGCCCGCCGTCGCCGGTGCCACCCCGGAGGACGATCAGTTGCTGCGGCGGACCGGTGCGCGCCGCATCCTGGGCGGAGTCCAGTTGTGCGTCGGCGCGACGTCGGCCGCCGTACTCCTCGTCGCTGCCGTCTCTCTCACCAACGCAGGATGGACACTCGCGGCGTGGACGGCGGGCGTGGTCGGACTGCTGTGCGGCCTCACCTCCGTGATCGCGGCCGGAACGGCGCTGCCGGCACCACAGCCCACGACGACGACAGTGGCAGCCTGAGGATGCACATCGCCGTCGACCTCTCCTCCGGGGTACCGCCGTACGAGCAGATCCGGGGCCAGGTCACCGCTCTCGTCGCCGCCGGCTCACTCACCCCCGGCGACCGCCTGCCGACGGTGCGCGATCTGGCCGCCGACCTCGGTGTGGCCGTCGGCACGGTCCAGCGCGCGTACCGCGAGCTGGAGGCGACCGGCACGGTGGTTTCCCGCCGCCGGCACGGCACGGTCGTGGCCGCCGCGGGGGACCAGGCGCGCGCCGCGACGGTGGCGACGGTCCGCCGCTCCGCCCGGTCGTTCGCCCGGCAGGCCCGGGCGGCCGGGCTCAGCGAGGCGGAGGCGCTCGACCTCGTGCGAGGCGCGCTCATGGCGGACTGACCGGCGCTTATGGCCGCCAGTCGTTGCGCTGGGTGATGCGGATCTGATTTCCGAACGGGTCGCGGACAGCCATGTCGACGCCGTAGGGATGCTCTTCCGGTTCCTGGATGATCTCCGCGCCGCGCCGGGTGAGCTCGGCGTGCGCGGCCCGGCAATCGTCGGTGTTCAGGATCATCCACGAGGTGGTGCCGCGTTCGGTCAGCTCGCGGAGCATGGCGGCTGTCTCCGCGCTGCCCGTGGCGGTCTGGTCCCCGATGCGTTGCAGGAGCACCTGCCGCTCGGGGTCCCCGGGGAGCGCGACGGTGAGCCAACGCATGGTGCCGAGGTCCACGTCGGTGTCGACGGTGAAGCCGAGGGTCTCGGTGTAGAACCGGAGCGCCTCGTCCTGGTCGGTGACGTACATGGGCGTGATGGCGATCGAGGTGAACATGGTCTCGACGCTAGAGCCCGCGGTCAGCAGGCAGCTTCTCCGAAACGACTCGATCGTCCCCAGGCCCGCGCCACGCACCCCGGCACCGGAGCGACGGCCCCTCGGCGCCGGAACGCCGTCGGCGTCTCGCCGGTGAGGCGGCGGAAGGTGCGGGTGAACGTCCCCAGGCTCGCGTACCCGACGCCGTGGCCGATCTCGGTCACCGGCAGATCCGTGGTGCGCAGCAGCCGCTGCGCCCGTTCGATGCGTCGCCGGTAGAGGTACTGGTGCGGTGTCTCGCCGAACACCGCACGGAACCGGCGGGTGAAGTGCGACGGGGACAGCAGCGCGACGCGGGCGAGCGCCGGGACGTCCAGCGGCTCGGCGTAGTGGCGATCCATGACGTCCTTGGCCCGCAGCAGCCGCCTGGTCTCGCTCTCGGCCACGATCGCCCGCACCGCCCGACTACAGCTCGGCGCCGACCAGGACGGGCTCCGGCTCGAGCGTGACACCGAAGACGTCGCGCACCCCGTCTCGTACGGTCCGGGCCAGAGCGAGGAGGTCCGCCGCCGTGGCCTGTCCCCGATTCGTCAGGGCAAGCGCATGTTTGGTCGACAGGCTCGCCGGCCCAGGTGCGCCGTACCCCTTGTCGAAACCGGCGCGGGTGATCAGCCAGGCCGCCGACGTCTTGACGAGGCCCTCGGCCGCCGGAGCACTGCCGCCCTCCTGGGCGAGACGCCTGTGGTCCGTGACGGGGAACCGCGGGGCGTCCTGCGGCAGCAACCGGTCGGCGTCCTCGGCCGGCAGGATCGGGTTGGTGAAGAACGAGCCGGCCGACCAGGTGTCGTGGTCGCCGGCGTCGAGGACCATCCCCTTGCCGCGCCGCAGCGCGAGGACCGCCTCGCGGACCTCCGTCGCTGGGACGCGGGAGTCGATCGGCACGTCAAGACGACGGGCCAGCTCCGCGTAGCGCACCGGCGCCGACAGGCTCGCCAACCGCATCTGGAACGCGACCTCGAGGACGACGTACCGGCCGGACGGCTGCCAGGTCCGCCCTCCGCCGTCGTCCGGTTCGGTGCGGGACCGCTTGAGCACGGAAGTCCGGTACCCCAGGCCGAGCTCGCCGACGGCGAGCATCCGGACGCGCCGCTCGAGACGGTCGTAGACGCGGACCGAGGCGAGGGTCTCGGCGACCTCCTGGCCGTAGGCGCCGACGTTCTGGACCGGCGTGGCACCGGTGGATCCCGGGATACCGGACAGGGCCTCGACACCCATCCACCCCTCGTCCACGGCGGTGGCGACCACCTCGTCCCAGTCCTGCCCGGCGGCCACCACGAGGTTGGCGCCGGCGCAGGCCGAGTCCGCCGTGGCGTCGATCCCCCGGCGCACGTCGCGGACCACCATGCCGTCGAAACCGGCGTCGGCCACGAGCAGGTTCGACCCGCCGCCGAGCACCAGCAGCGGTGTGCCGGCCTCGTCCGCCTCGCGGACGACCTCGACGAGCTCAGCCTCGGTCGTGGCCTCGACGAACGAGCCGGCCGGCCCCCCGACGCGCAAGGTCGTCAGGTCGGCCAGGCGAGGCGCTGCGGCCCCGGGGGCACGGAACGTCCGGGAGGTCTGTGTCACGGGGCCAGGTTACGGGGAGCCGAGGCGGATCACCGCCTGCGCCTTGGTGAGGACGGTCGTCCCGTCGCAGGTGACCTTCAGATCCACACGCACGGACGAGGCAGCCAGGTCCACGGACCCGACCGTGCCGACCACCTCGATCTCCGCCTCACCGGGGTCGGGCACCACGACGGGCCGGGTGAACCGCACGCCGTACTCGGCGACGGCGGCCGGGTCGCCCGCCCAGTCCACGACGGCGGAGCCGGCCAGCCCCATGGTGAGCATCCCGTGGGCGATGACGCCCGGCAGGCCGGCCTCGGTGGCCACCCGGTCGCTGTAGTGGATCGGGTTGAAGTCGCCGCTGGCCCCGGCGTAGCGGACCAGCCGGCCCCGGTCGATCGCGTAGGTGCGGCGCAGCACCTCCTGCCCCGGCTCGAGCTCGGTGAGCGCCGGCGCCGCGTTCGTGGCCTCCGGTGCCGACTCACGGTGTTCGGGTGTGGCGTTCATCGGCCCTCCCCCCGCACGGCGAGCGTCGAGGTCACGGTGGCGACGGGAGCGTCGTCGGTGTCGGCGATCTCGGCGCGGGTGGTGACCAGTGTGATGCCACCGCGTTCGACGATCTTGTCCACGTGCACGGTGGTCCGCAGCCGGTCACCCGCGACGATCGCGCGGTGGTGGGTGAAGTGCTCCTCCGCGTGCACGACCCGGGAGAAGTCGATGCCCGACTCAGGGCTCGCGACGTACGCCTGCTCGGCGCGCTGGGCCAGGACGACCGCGAACGTCGGAGGCGCGACCACGTCGGCGTGGCCGAGCTCGAACGCGGCGTCGGGATCGGTGTGCGCGGGATGAGTCGCGCCGGTGGCAGCTGCCATCTCCGCGATCTTGGCGCGGGAGACCTCGTAGGTCTCCCTGGGGGCATAGGAACGCCCCACGAGCGTCGGATCGACGCTGGTGGGGCGTGCGGTGTCCTCGGTCATCACCCCAGGCTATGGGGTGAACGAGGCCGAAGCCTGGTGCTGCCTCAGCGGGTCTCGCGGTGCGCCGTCTTGGCGTTGCAGCGCGGGCAGAACTTGGGCAGCTCAAGCCGGTCGGGGTTGTTCCGCCGGTTCTTCTTGGTGATGTAGTTGCGCTCCTTGCACACCTCGCAGGCGAGGGTGATCTTGGGGCGGATGTCGGCGGTCTTGCTGGCCACGTCGGTTCCTCACGTTTCGTCTCGAGCATCTGCGACCGTGCGGTCGCTGTCGCTGCGGTAGCGGGGGCGGGGCTCGAACCCGCGACCTCACGATTATGAGTCGTGCGCTCTTACCGACTGAGCTACCCCGCCGCGTCCTGCCCGCACATCGATGGTACGACGACGTACGGTCAGACCAGAGCCCCGAAAGGGAATCGAACCCTTGACCTTCTCCTTACCATGGAGATGCTCTGCCGACTGAGCTATCGGGGCAGCGCGGACGAGCCTACCGGGCCGGGCACCCGCGCGGGAAATCTCGGGAGTACCAGATCCGGTGAGACCACTCACACCGCTGACGAGCGCCTGGTCACCCAGTGCTCTCGGCGGGGGCTCGACGGCGAGTCTCGCCGTGAACCGGTCCGTGGCGGGTGCAGGATTCGAACCTGCGTAGCGTAACGCGGCTGATTTACAGTCAGCTCCCTTTGGCCGCTCGGGCAACCCGCCGTACGCATCAAGCGCAGATGGAACCATAGCAACTCGGCACGGTCCGACGCCGCATCGGTCCGGGGCGAGGATCATCACACCCTGGGGATCACTCAGGGCTCGACGCGAGTAGGAGGAATCGATGGCCGACTCATCGTTCGACGTGGTCAGCAAGGTCGACCGGCAGGAGGTGGACAACGCCGTCAACCAGGCGAACAAGGAGATCGGGCAGCGCTACGACTTCCGCGGCGTCGGGGCGTCGATCACCTTGTCCGGCGACGCTGTCACCATCGTGGCCAACTCCGCGGAGCGCGTGCGCGCGGCGCTCGACGTCCTGCAGACCAGGCTGATCCGACGCGGGGTCTCGCTCAAGGCGATCGACCTGGGCGACGGCGAGCCGAAGGCCTCCGGCAAGGAGTTCCGCCTCGTCGGGGCCCTCAAGGAAGGGTTGAGCAAGGAGGACGCGAAGACGATCACCAAGCTCGTGCGTGACCAGGGCCCCAAGGGCGTCAAGACCCAGGTCACCGGGGACGAGGTCCGCGTGAGTTCGAAGAGCCGGGACGACCTCCAGGCTGTGATCACGCTCTTGAAGGAGGCCGGGGACATCGACGCCGCGCTGCAGTTCGTCAACTACCGGTAGGCGGCCGGTCGGTCCGTCGGCCGGAGACGAGAGAGCGCACGGCTCCCGTGCCCGGCCGTACGGGCGCGGGGCGCTCAGTAGCCGGCCATCTGCTCCAGACGGGCGATCCGGTCCTTCATCGGCGGGTGGGTCGCGAAGAGCCGCGCCGCTCCGCCGCCCCGGAACGGATTCGCGATCATCATGTGGCTGACGTTCTCCAGGCGCTGAGACGGCTCGAGGGGCCGGGCGTTCGCCCCCGCCTCGATCTTGCGCAGCGCCGAGGCCAGTGCGAGCGGGTCGCCGGAGAGCCGCGCGCCGTCCTCGTCGGCATCGAACTCACGGGTACGCGAGATGGCCAGCTGGACGAGCGCCGCCGCGATCGGGGCGAGCAGTGCAGTCGCGAGAAGGGCGAGCGGGTTGGCCCGTTCACGTCCGCCGCCGAAGAAGAGCAGGAACTGCGAGACGGACGTGATGATGCCGGCGACGGCGGAGGCGACGGACGAGGTGAGGATGTCGCGGTTGTAGACGTGCATCAGTTCGTGGCCCAGCACGGCACGCAGCTCACGCGGTTCCAGCAGCCGCAGGATGCCTTCGGTGCAGCAGACGGCAGCGTTGCGAGGGTTGCGCCCGGTGGCAAAGGCGTTGGGCTGTTGCGTCGGCGAGATGTACAACCGAGGCATCGGCTGCCGCGCCGCCGTGGAGAGCTCGCGGACCATGGCGTACAGCTGCGGGGCCTCGATCTCGCTGACGGGACGGGCGGCCATGGCGCGGATCGCGAGCTTGTCGGAGTTCCAGTAGCTGTAGAACGTCATGCCCAGCCCCAGCAGGGTGAACAACCACAGGAACATGGAGTTGCCCGCACTGCGCGCGATGATGCCGCCGACGAACAGCAGGATCGCCCACATGGCGCCGAAGAGCAGCGCGGTCTTCAGACCGTTGCGGTGACCACTCATCGTGGCGCGGTTCCTCCTCGTTCAGGTCGGTGCCGGTGGCCGGACCAGCTGGCCGCGGGCTTCTGTCCTGGACAACGCTGTCGGGGCCGAGCACGTTCCCGACGTGAGGAGGCAGACGGCCGCACCGGCGATTGCTTACGCTGATCCCAGCCGCAGCAGTCCGGACGCCGAGGCCGTCCGGTGCCACGGGGCCGTCGGAGGGGGGACAGTGTCGGCAGAGGGAGCCGGTCCGTCGGACCCGTACCGGGACCTCCTCGCCTCCGGCCCGCCCGAATCGCGGCCGGAGACGCCGTCGGACGCCTCCGGCGAGACGGCGGACAGCCCGTCGGACGCGGCATCCGCCGCGGCCCCGGCGGTCACGGTGGTCCTGCCCGGCGACCTCTCGCTGCGCCCCTACCCCGGCGTGCCCACCGCCGACGTCGAGACGGACCTGCCCGAGGCGCGGACACCTCCGCGTGTGCGCCCGCGCTACGGCCGGTACCACGCGCTCGCGGCCGTGATGTTCTTCGGTGTAGGAATCCTCGGCGTCATGCTGTTCCTCGCGGCGGATTCGCTCGCCACCACGTGGGAGGCGGAGGTCACGATGCCGGAGCCCACGACGCTCGACCTGCCGGCCGGGCAGACGCGATGGGTGTGGGTACCGGAGGATCACACCGAGGACGTGGCCTGCACAGCTCGGGACAGTGACGGCGCCGACCTGCGGATGTCCGTCGCCGGGGGACGTACCCACGAGGACTACGACCCGGCGTTCAGTTTCCCCACCGGCTCCGGGACCGTCACCCTCACCTGTGACCGTGCCCCCGACCCCGCCGACCCGGGATGGCAGGCGCAGGGCCGCACCGTCTGGGTCGGCCCGCCGCAGGAGCAGACGTACGTGCCGTTCCTGCAGACCGCGCTGCTGCTGTTCGTCGGCGGGCCCGCGATCGGCGCCGTCGTCTTCGTGACCGCCCTGCTGGTCCAGATCGTGCGGGGCGTCACCGCCCTGGTGCGCCCGTCCACGCGCGTCAACGTCAACACCGCCACCGCCGCACAGCTCGCGGAGCTGCCCGGTGTCGGCGGGGCCATCGCGGACCGGATCCTGACATGGCGGAACACCTACGGACCGTTCCCGACGGCGGAGGCGCTGAGTCAGGTCCCCGGGATTGGTCCGGCCAAGCTCCGGCGGCTGCGTCGGCGGGTCGACGTGTGAGGGGCGGGTCGACGGGTGAGGGTGCGGCGGACGCACGCCGGTACCGGCACATCTCGGCAGCCCTCGGCCCGGGTCCGGCTCAGTACAACCGGCCGGCGTGCTCCTCGCCACGGGAGATCGCCGTCATGGTGTCCCGGTCGACGACCTTGATGCGCTCCCGGGTCGTCCCACCGTTGAACTCGGAGCCGAGCTGCTGCTCGAAGGCGTCGAGGAGCTCCCATCCCTGCCAGGTGGTGTAGCGCACGCCGTTCGCCTCGAGCGCGGCCAACATGGCGTCGTGGCCGATCTCGTCCGCCCGGTCCGCCCGCGCCTGCAAGCGGCCCGCCTCGGCGTCCTCGACCAAGTGCCCGATCGTCTGGCGGGCGTCGGACTTCGTCGAGCCGATGAGCCCGACCGGACCTCGCTTGACCCAGCCGGTGGCGTACAGCCCCGACATCCACTCGCCGTCCTCGCCGAGGACCCGGCCCTCGATGTTCGGGATGACACCGCGGATCTCGTCGAACGGGACCCCCGGGATCGGGGAGGAGAAGTAGCCGACGGCGCGGTAGACCGCCTGGACGGGGGTGTCGACGAACTCGCCGGTGCCGCGCGCGTTGCCGTCACCGGTGAGCTCGGTCCGCTCCGTCCGGAGGGCCTCGACCCTGCCGTCGCCGACGATCTCGGCCGGCCGGTGCAGGAAGTGCAGGTGGATCCGGCGGGACGCCGTGAGCTCGTCCTTGTCCTTCAGCGTCCAGTCGATGAGGGTCTTGACCACCTGCTTGGTCTGGTTCGAGGCACGGATCGCCTCCTCCGACCCCTCGTCAAACTGGAAGTCCTCGTCGTAGACGAGGACATCGACGTCGGGCACCTGTCCGAGCTCACGCAGCTCGAGCGGGGTGAACTTGGCCTGGGCCGGCCCGCGCCGGCCGAACAGGTGCACGTCCGTGACCCGGTTGCTGCGCAGGCCTTCGGCGACGTTCTCGGGGATCTCGGTGGGCATGAGGTCCTCGACGTGCTTGGTCAGCATGCGCGCCACGTCGAGGGCCACGTTCCCGGCGCCGATCACCGCCACCTGCTCCGCGTCGAGCGGCCAGGTGCGCGGCACATCGGGGTGACCGTCGTACCAGGAGACGAAGTCCGCGCCGCCGTAACACCCGTCGAGGTCGACGCCCGGGAGGTCGAGCGGGGCGTCCCGGTCGGACCCCGTGGAGAGGATGACGGCGTCGTAGTGTTTCTGCAGCTCGTCCAGCGAGACGTCCTTGCCGACCTCGACGTTACCGACGAGCCGGATGTCACCACGCTGGAGGATCTTGTACAGCGCGACGACGATCTGCTTGATCCGCGGATGATCGGGCGCGACGCCGTAGCGCACGAGGCCGAACGGTGCGGGCAGACGCTCGAACAGGTCGATGCTGACCTCGAGGCCCGACTTGGACAGGATGTCTGCGGCATAGATGCCGGCGGGCCCGGCACCCACAAGTGCCACGCTCAGCGGGCGGGAGTCGGTCACAACTACCTCTCGACGACGGGACCGTCAGGTGTCGACCGACACGCCGACGGCGGGAAAGTCCTCGTTCCAGTCTATGGGCTCTGCCGCGCCGGTCCCGCGCCGGCGAGCGAGATCACACCGCCCCGACCGCCCGACGAGACCGGCCGGCAGCCGGAGGCCGAAACGTGAAACACCGTGCCGGCGAGGCCGCTGATGTGCGAACCTTCGCCGGTGCCCCCTGCATCCTCCTCGGATCGAACCGGGCTGGCGATGGGGCTCGGCGCCTACCTGCTGTGGGGTGCCATCCCGCTCTACTTCCGCATGCTCGAGCGCGCCGGCGCCGTCGAGGTCGTGGCCCACCGCATCGTCTGGGCGCTGCTGTTCTGTGTGGTCGTGCTCGTCGTGACCCGGCAGATGCACGCCGTGCGGGAGATCCTGCGCCATCCGCGCACCGTCGGTCTGGTGACGCTCGCCGGCATGTTCATCGCCGCGAACTGGCTCGTCTACATCTACGGCGTGAACACCGGCCGCACGGTCGATGCCGCACTCGGCTACTTCATCAATCCCCTCGTGACCGTCCTGCTCGCGGTGCTCGTGCTCCGCGAACGGCTCCGCCCGCTGCAATGGGCGGCCTGCGGCCTGGGTGCGGCGGCGGTGGTGGTCATCGCGGTCGGGTACGGCAAGTTGCCCTGGATATCGCTGTGCCTGGCCGGCGCCTTCGGTATGTACGGTCTGGTCAAGAACCGCATGGGCCGCACCGTCGGCGCCCTGCCGGGCCTGGGCGCCGAGACGGCCGTGCTGGCGTTGCCCGCAGCCGGCTTCCTCGTCTACCTCGCCGCCGTGGACCGCGGTGCTTTCGGGGGCGAGGTGGGGTTCAGCCTTTTGCTCATGCTCTCCGGGCCCGCGACGGCGGTGCCACTGCTGCTCTTCGCCGCAGCCGCCCAACGGCTACGACTCAGCGTGATCGGGATGCTCCAGTACGCCACGCCCGTGCTGCAGCTGGCGGTGGGCGTCCTGCTCTTCCACGAGCCGATGCCGCCCGAACGGCTGGCCGGCTTCGTCATCGTCTGGATCGCGGTGGCGGTCTTCAGCGTGGACGGGGTTCTGGCCCACCGGCGGATGCTGCGTTCGGTCGCTGACAGGCCCGCCCATCATTGACCATTCGGCACACAAGTGACGAGTCGGGTGCTGGGGTTAGGCGAGGCGGTCGACGACGAGGTCGGCGAAGGCGACGAGGGCGTCCTTGACCGGTGACGCCGGCAGCGGCTCGAGCTCGGCGACGGCGTCGTGCGCCCATTGCTCGGCGAGCGCGCGGGCCTCGGCGACCACCTCGTGGTTCCGCAGGTCGGCGACCACGGCACGCAGCGTCTCGTCGGAGTCGAGGTCGCCGGCGAGGCGCTCGAGGAGTGTGCGCCCACCCGGGTCGAGGGTGCCGGTGGCCGCGCGCCGGCGCAGCAGGAGCACCGGCATGGTGTCCACACCCTCGCGCAGGTCGGTGCCGGGCGTCTTGCCGGTGGTCGCGGCGTCGGCGGACAGGTCGATGACGTCGTCGGCGAGCTGGAAGGCGACCCCCACCTTCTCGCCGTACCGGGCCAGCAGGTCCGCAGTCTCCTGGCCGGCTCCGGAGAAGTCCGCCCCGTACCGCGCGGCGGCGGCGATGAGCGATCCCGTCTTGTCGGCCAGCACCTGCAGGTAGTGCGCCACGCGGTCCTCGCCGTCGGCCGGCCCCAACGTCTCGTGGAGCTGTCCCAGGCAGAGCCGCTCGAACGTCACGGCGTGCCGGCGGACCGCCTCCGCGCCGAGCGAGGCCACCAGGCGCGAAGCGCGGGCGAGGAGCAGGTCGCCGGTGAGGATGGCCACCGAGTTGCCCCACACCTCGTGCGCCGCGGGGGCTCCGCGCCGCAGCGACGCGGAGTCCATGACGTCGTCGTGGTACAGCGTCGACAGGTGAGTCAGTTCGACCGCCACCGCGGCGGTGACGACCTCGTCCCCCGGACGGCCGAGCTCGCCGGTGAGCAGGGTGAGCAACGGCCGCAGCCGCTTTCCGCCCGCCGCCGCCAGATGTCCGCTCGGCGGGTCCACGAGATCGTCGCCGTCGGCGACGGCGCGGCGCAGTCGCACCTCGACGTCGTCGAGCTTCGGCTGCAGCCGTTCCTCGAGCTGCGGGTCGCCGAGCGGGAGCATGGGCGTCGTCACAGGATGCACGGTACCGGGCGCCGGGACCGCCCGAGTCACGGCAGGAACGTCGCCCCCTGCTCGGCGAGCGCCAGCACCGGACCGGGCAGCACGCCGAGCAGGAGGGTGCCCACGCCGCAGACGGCCACGGCCACCGTGGTCAGGCCCTCGGAGCTGACCGCCGCCACCGTCTCGCCGTCGGGTTCGGTGAAGAACATGAGCACGATGAGGCGGACGTAGAAGAAGGCCGTGGCGGCCGAGGCCAGCACCGCGAGGACGACGAGCAGGGTCTGCCCGCCGGCGACGCCGGCGCTGAACACCGCGAACTTTCCGATGAACCCGCCGGTGAGCGGGATCCCCGCGAACGAGAGCAGGAACACGGTCATCGCCAGGGCGGCGACAGGGTTCCGCCGGCCCAGGCCGGCCCACTGCGACAGGTGCGTGGCCTCACCCGTGACGTTGCCATCCGGGTCGCGCTCGCGCACCAGGGTGACGAGGGCGAACGCGCCGACGGTGGCCAGCCCGTAGGCGAGCAGGTAGAACAGCACACCGGAGATGGCGATCTGCTCCAGGGCGACGACGCCGATGAGCACGAAGCCCGCGTGCGCGATCGAGGAGTACGCCAGCATGCGTTTGACGTCCGTCTGCACGATGCCGACCACGGTGCCGACGAGCATGGTCAGGACGATGATGACCCAGAAGAACGGCGTCAGGTCCCAGCTCATGTCCGGCAGGGCGACGTAGACGAACCGCAGCAGGGCGACGAAGGCGGCGAGCTTGGTCGCGGCCGCCATGAAGCCCGTCACCGGCGTCGGCGCTCCGGTGTACACGTCGGGGGTCCAGGCGTGGAACGGGACGGCCCCCACCTTGAACAACAGCGCAACCACGACCATCACCGATCCCGCCAGCAGCAGGCCGTCCATGCCCACGGTCTCCGGCACCGCCTGCGCCAGACCGGCGAAGGTGATGTCTCCGGAGTAGCCGTACAGCAGCGCGATGCCGAAGATCATGAACGCCGAAGCGAAGGCACCCAGCAGGAAGTACTTCATCGACGCTTCCTGCGACAGCAACCGCCGGCGCCGCGCGAGCCCGGAGAGGACGTACAGCGGAAGGGAGAGGACCTCGAGCGCGATGAACAGCGTGAGCAGGTCGTTGGCCTGGGCGAAGACGAACATGCCCGCCAGGGCGAACATGGTGAGCGGATAGACCTCGGTCTGGACCAGGCCGGCCCGGGTCGAGTCGGCCTCGTCCACGGAGCCGGGCCGGGCCGCTGCCTGGGCGACGAAGGCCCCCTCCCCCGACTCGGTGCGGTCGGCGATCACCAGCAGCCCGACGAAGCCGACGACGGCGAGAATCGCCTGGGCGGCGAGCGCGGGCGCGTCCTCGACGACGGCGGAGCCGACGACGTGCTGCGGGCTGCCGGCCGTCACCTCGGTCCAGCGCCACACCACCGCCACCAGGGACCCGACCACGGCCAGCAGCGCCAGCAGGACCTGGACCAGCCGCCGCGGCCCGCGCGGGACGAACGCCTCGATGAGCACACCGACGACGGCGCCTCCGGCGACCAGGAGCGTGGGCAGCAGGGCCGCCCACACGACGGTCGGCGCTTCGAACGTGGTCACTGGGCGCTCCCCTCCTCGGCGGCGTCCGAGATCGATGCGGGCTGCTCCACGGCCAGGCCGTCGGCCACCGGCGTCACGGCGTCGACCACCGGCCCCGGGTACAGGCCCAGCGCGAGCATCGCGAGGACCAACGGCACCATCACCCACCGTTCCCGGACACCCAGGTCCGGGACCTCGGTCAGCGAGTCGGCCGTCTTCCCGGTGAAGATCCGTTGATACGGCAGTAGCAGGTAGACCGCGGCGACGATGACGCCGAGGACGGCGACGACGCCGGCCACCACCGAGACCCGGAAGGTCCCCACGATCACGAGGTACTCCGGCACGAACCCGCTCAGTCCGGGCAGCGAGATCAGCGCCAGACCGGAGATGAGGAACGTCCCCGCCAGGACGGGCACGACCTTCTGCATGCCGCTGTAGGCCGGGATCTCCTGCGTCCCGCCACGCCGGGTGAGGAAGCCGGAGGCGAGGAACATCGCCGCCGTCGCCACGCCGTGCGCGACCATGTAGACCATCGCGCCGGTCAGAGCGACCTGGTCGCGGATGAAGATGCCGAGCACGATGAACCCGAAATGGCTCACCGAGGTGAACGCGATGAGCCGCATGAGGTCGCGCTGCCCGACGGCGAGCAGCCCGCCGTAGACGATGGAGACCAGGGCGAGCGCGATGACCACCGGCGCCGCCCACTCGACCGCGTTCGGGAACAGCGGCAGGCACAGGGCGATCATCCCGAACGTGCCGACCTTGTCCAGCACGCCGACCAGCAGCACCGACGCACCCGGTGGTGCCTGCTGCGCGGTGTCCGGCAGCCAGGTGTGCACCGGCCACATCGGTGCCTTGATCGCGAAGGCGATGAAGAACGAGAGGAACAGCAGCCGCTCGCCCCACACCGACGTCTCCAGCGAGCCGGCGAGTGAGTCGATGAGGAAGCCCTGCTCGCCGCCGGGTCCGGCGAGGTACACGGCGACGACGCCGGCCAGCATGATCAGGCCGCCGACGAGCGAGTACAGCAGGAACTTCAGCGCCGCGGTGCGCCGCTTCGGACCGCCGTAGCTGCCGACTAGGAAGTAGACCGGGACGAGCATCGCCTCGAACAGGACGTAGAAGAGGAAGACGTCGCGGGCGGCGAAGACACCGACCACCAGTGCCTCGAGGGCGAGGACGAGGGCGACGAACCCGGCCTGACGACGCTCGACCTTCTCGCCGTCGGCGGCCACCTCGTGTTCGCGCCAGGCGGCCAGCAGCACGATCGGGACGAGGAAGACCAGCAGGAGGATCAGCGCCAGGCTCAGCCCGTTGACCCCGAGCGCGTAGGAGACGCCGAGCTGGCGGATCCACGCGTGGGTCTCGGTGAGCTGGACGGTGCCCGCCGCGGCCATGTCGAAGTCGGTGAGCATGACGAGGGCAAGGGCGAGCTCGACGAGCGAGACGACCATCGCGTACGGCCGCGCGAGACGGTGCAGCGGTGGCACCGCCCACAGCAGCGCAGCGGCCGCCAGGGGCACCACGATGAGCACGGTCAGCCACGGGGCCATCGCTTCGACTCCATTCATGTCTCGGTCACCCTCCCCACGACACGCGCGTGGCGAGGACGACGACGAGGGCGAGAACGACGCCGCCGAGCATCATGGCGGCGTAGGACCTGACGTACCCGGTCTGCGCCCGGCGCAGGCTCGAGCCGAGCCCGGCGGTGGACCGGGCGATCCCGCGGACGAATCCGTCGACGACGGTGCCGTCAGCGAAGACCATGGCGCGGGTGAGGTACTGCGAGGGCCGCATGAACAGGCTCTCGTTGACCGCGTCCTGGTAGAGGTCCTGCCGGGCCGCGCGGGTCAGCGGTGAACCGGCCGGTGCCTCGGCCGGGACCGGGCGCGCGCCGTAGCGCAGCCAGGCGATCGCCGCGCCGATCACAACCAGCACCAGGGTCAGGCCGATGAGCACCGCGACAGGGAGCACCGGCTCGTGGTGCTCGGCGTGCCCGACCGAGGGTTCCAGCCAGACCGCGAAGCCGTCGCCCAGGGCGAGCAACCAGCCCAGCGCGACCGAGCCGACGGCGAGGACGATCATCGGGACCGTCATCAGGGCGGGCGACTCGTGCGGGTGTCGCTCCGGACGGGCGTTCCGTGCGGCTTCCGCGGCGTCGCTCGTCCACCGGGCCCGGCCGTGGAAGGTCATGAAGAACAGCCGGGACATGTAGAACGCCGTGATGCCGGCACCCACGAGCGCGGTGGTTCCCAGCACCCATGGCTCCCAGCCCTCACCGGTGAACGCCGTCTCGATGATGGCGTCCTTGGACCAGAACCCGGAGAACGGCGGGACGCCGAGGATGGCGAGCCAGCCGGCCATGAACGTCAACCAGGTGATCCGCATGACGCGGGAGAGGCCGCCGAAGCCGCGCATGTCGACCGAGTCGTCCATGCCGTGCATGACGGACCCGGCGCCGAGGAACATCCCGGCCTTGAAGAACCCGTGAGTGATGAGATGGAAGATCGCGAACGCGAACCCGACCGGGCCCAAGCCGGCACCGAGCATCATGTAACCGATCTGGGACATCGTCGAGGCGGCGAGCACCTTCTTGATGTCGTCCTTGGCGGAACCGACGATCGCCCCGAACAGCAGCGTCACCGCCCCGACGAGGGCGATGACGAGCGTGGCCTCCGGAGCCGCGGCCAGCAGCGGGCCGGAACGGACCAGGAGGTAGACGCCGGCCGTGACCATGGTGGCGGCGTGGATGAGCGCCGAGACCGGCGTCGGACCCGCCATGGCGTCCCCGAGCCACGCCTGCAGCGGGAACTGGGCGGACTTCCCGCAGGCCGCGAGCAGCAGCAGGAGCACGGTCGCGTTCGCGACGCCCTGGCCGGCATCGCCCGCCCCGCCGAGGACGGTGGTGAAGTCGACACCTCCCAGGGCGGTGAACATCACCGCCATGGCGAGGATGAGTCCGGCGTCACCGACCCGGTTCATCACGAACGCCTTCTTCGCGGCCACGGCGTACTCGAGGTGATGGTTCCAGAACCCGATGAGCAGGTAGGACGCCAGACCGACACCCTCCCAGCCGATGAACAGCAGGGCGTAGCTGTCGGCGAGGACGAGCAGCAGCATCGCCGCCACGAACAGGTTGAGGTAGGCGAAGAACCGGCGGCGCGCGGCGTCGTGGGCCATGTATGCCACGGAGTAGATGTGGATGAGGCTGCCGACGAACGTCACGAGCATGACGAAGCTCATCGACAGCGGATCGATCCGCAGGCCGGCATCGATCGCCAGGTCACCGGCCGGCACCCACGTGTACAGGTGCAGGTCCATGACACGGTCCTCGGCACCGGCGCCGAGGAGCTGGACGATGATGACCAGGCCGACGACGAAGGCGGCGATCGGCGCGAGGACGCCGAGCCAATGTCCCCACCGGTCGGAGCGGCGCCCGAGCAGCAGCAGGAGCGCAGCGGAGGCCAGCGGGATGGCGATCAGCAGCCAGGCGAGACTCGCCGTCCCGGTGGCGGCGTCGGCCACCGGGGCGGCACTCATCGGCGCGAGAGCGGGCACGTCGGTCCCTTCAGCTCTTCAGCAGGCTGGCGTCGTCGACCGACGCGGACCTGCGGGTTCGGAAGATGGACACGATGATGGCCAGCCCGACGACGACCTCGGCCGCGGCAACCACCATGACGAAGAACGCCAGGACCTGGCCGGTCAGGTCGCCGTGGATCCGGGAAAAGGTCACCAGGGCCAGGTTCGAGGCGTTGAGCATGAGCTCGACGCCGAGGAGGGCGATGATCGCGTTGCGCCGCAGCAGCACGGCCGTGGCCCCGATCGCGAACAGGATGCCGGACAGGACCAGGTAGTTCACGAGACTCACTGCTGGTCCTCCCGGGTCGCAGTCTCCCCATCCGGTGCCTCGGCGGGCGGCGGGTCGATGCCGGCACGGTCATCGGCGGCCTCGACCTGATCCTGGTCACCGCGCGGCACTCCGATCCGTGGCCGCGGCGGCCCGTCGCCGCGCATGGACGGCATCTGAGCGCGGGTGACGGTGCGCGTGCCCTCGCCCCCCAGTGGCGAGGTGGCCTGGCCCATCGTGGCGCGGGTGAGCGCCTCGGCGGTCTCGGGGCTGACCTCCGCGATGGAACGCTCCTGGCCGCGGATCCGCAGCACTCGCGGGACGGAGGCCTCGAGCGGCTCACCGGTGGCGGACAGCGCGGGCAGGTCGGAGGCGTTGGACCGGGCGTACACCCCGGGTGCGGGCAGCTGGTTGAGCCGGCCGGTGCCGCGCCGGTAGGCATCCATCTTGGCGTTCGCGACCTCCTCCTGGCTGAACTTGCGTCCGAGCCGCTGCCGGTGCGTCAGGGTGACGGCTCCGACGGCGGCGGTGATGAGCAACAGGCCGGTCAGCTCCATCGCGAAGACGTTGTCCGAGAAGATCAGCCGGGCCACGCCCACGGGGTTGGTGTCGGCGTTGGCCGACTCCAGCCCGGCCGGGGCGGGTGTGGTGGCTCGGAGCACGACGCCGGCGAGCAGGGCGGCGAGCCCGAGACCTGCCAGACCGGCGAACCAGCGCTGCCCACGGATGGTCTCGTGCAGGGAGTCCGAGGCATCGACGCCCACGAGCATGAGCACGAAGAGGAACAGCATCATGATCGCGCCGGTGTACACCACCACCTGGGCGACACCGAGGAAGGTGGCGTCCTGGGCGATGTACATGGCGGCGATGCACACCATGACGAGCACCACGGCCATCGCGGCGTAGACGGCACGGCGGGAGAACAACAGCCCGAGCGCGGCGAGCACCATGACCGGCGCGAGGATCCAGAAGAGCACCGTCTCACCACTCGACGCGGTGGCGGTCCCCGGCCCCTGGGCTGCCTGCGCCAGGACGGGTGCCAGGACGGGTGCGGCGGTCGCGGGCGTCACTGCCGGCCCCCGGTGGGGGCCACGGGTCGCGCGGTCTCCAGGGTGGGCTCGTCCGGCCGGTGCCGGCGGACCCACTCGACCTGCTCCTCGGTGGGACCAGTGACATCCCCGCGGTAGTAGTCGTCGTCGTCCGTGCCTTCGACCATCGGATGCGGGGCGGCGAGCATGCCGTCGAGCATGGGGGCCAGCAGATCCTGCTTCTCGTAGATCTGGCTCTCGCGTGTCGGGCCGGCGAGCTCGTACTCGTTCGTCATCGTCAGCGCGCGGGTGGGGCACGCCTCGATGCACAGGCCGCAGAGGATGCACCGCAGGTAGTTGATCTGATAGACGCGGCCGTACCGTTCGCCCGGCGAGTACTGGGCATCGGGGGTGTTGTCGCCGGCCTCGACGAGGATGGCGTCCGCCGGGCACGCCCAGGCGCACAGCTCGCAGCCGATGCACTTCTCCAGGCCGTCGGCGTACCGGTTGAGCTGGTGCCGGCCGTGGTACCGCGGCTGGGTGGGAACTTTCTCGAACGGGTACTGCTCGGTGACGGTGGGCCGAAACATCGAGGAGATCGTCACGCCGAACCCGGCGACGGGCGCGAACATCCGCCCGATCGGCCCCTTCTGCTCCGGGGCGAGCTCGGGTGGCAGCTCGCGTCGCTTCTCGACCTGACCGCTGGTGCGGCGCTTGTCCGGGCGGGCGGGCCGGTCCTGCCGCTCCGGGCGCGCCTGCTTGCCGGCGCGGGCCTTGCGGTCGTCGCGGCGGTCCTCAGGCATCGTCACCCTCCTTCTCGGTGGTGGTCGTGGTGCCTGCCTTCGTCACGGCGGCGGACGTCTCACGCCGTCGCCGCTCGCGGGGCGAGGGGGGCAGCTTCTGGCCGGGCAGGGGCGGTACCGGGTAGCCGCCGGCGAACGGGTCGAACGTCTCGTCGGCCGGCAGTACGTCGGTCCGGTGCCGCGGGGTCGCCGGCACATCCGCGCGTCCGCCCGGCTCAGCGGTGTCCTCACGCCCGTCCTTCTTCTCCGGCCAGACGAGCATGACGACCATGAGGACGGCGAAGATCCCGGCGATCCACAGCAGCATGGTGCGCAGGTCGACCTCGGCGAACTGGCGCACGCCCTGGACGATCGAGACGAGGACCAGCCACACGAGCGCGGCGGGGATGAGGATCTTCCAGCCGAGGTTCATGAACTGGTCGTAGCGGAAGCGCAGCAACGTGGCGCGCAGCCAGAACATGAAGAACATGCCCAGCCACACCTTGCCGACGAACCACAGCAACGGCCACCAACCGGTGTTCAGCACACCGTCGCCGATCAACGTCAGCGGCCACGGGGCGTGCCAGCCGCCGAGGAACAGCGTGGTTGCCACCGCCGAGACGTTGAACATGTTGATGTACTCGGCGAGGAAGAACCAGGCGAACTTCATCGACGTGTACTCGACCATGTGTCCGGCGACCAGCTCGCCCTCGGCCTCCGGGAGGTCGAACGGGAGCCGGTTGACCTCACCGACCATCGAGACGAGGTAGACGAGGAACGCCGGGGCGAGCGCGATGCACCACCACAGCTGCGTCTGCGCGTCCACGATCTGCGAGGTCGACAGCGAGCCCGAGACGAGGAAGACGCTGACGAGCGAGAGGCCCATGGCCAGCTCGTAGGAGATGACCTGCGCCGACGAGCGCACCGATCCCAGCAGCGGGTAGGTGGAGTTCGACGCCCACCCCCCAAGCACGATGCCGTACACGCCGAGCGCCGTGACGGCCAGGATGTACAGCACGGCGACCGGCATGTCGGTCAGCTGCAGCGGGGTGACGACGCCGAAGATCGAGACCTCGGGGCCGAACGGGATGACCGCCATGACCAGCAGCGCGCTGGTCACCGCGATGAGCGGCGCGAGGACGTAGATGACTTTGTCCGCGCCCTTGATCGAGAAGTCTTCCTTGAGCAGGAGCTTGATGGCGTCGGCGAGCGACTGCAGCAGGCCGAACGGCCCGTGCACGTTCGGTCCGGGACGGGTCTGCATCCGGGCGAGCACCTTGCGCTCGGCCCAGATCGCCACCAGCACGGACAGCAGCAGGAAGACCAGGATGCCGACGGACTTGATCACCCAGATCCACCAGGTGTCGTTGCTGAAGTCGGCGGTGGGCGCGGCAGCCGCGGCCACGACGGTTCCGGTCGTCGTCACGTTCACTGAGTCACCTCTCCCGCGCGGATGCCGACGACGGCGCCGGCCCCGACACCGAGGGTCTCCCGGGCGTGCGATCCGGGTGAGTTGGCAGGGAGCCACACGACGTGGTCGGGCATCGGCGTCGTCGCCAGCGGCAGGCTGATCGATCCGGCCGGTCCGGTCACGCTGACCCGGTCGCCATCGACGACGCCGAGCGCAGCGGCGGTCTCCCGGCTGAGCCGGACCACCGGGCGGTGCGCGGTACCGGCCAGGTGCGGTTCGCCGTCCTGTCCGCGGCCGGAGTCGAGCTGGAGCTTCCACGTCGCGAGCACGGCCTCGCCCTCGCGCGGCTGTGGGACCGGCGCCGCCGCCGTCCGGAGCGCGGGAGCGGACCCCGGCGCGTGCTCGTAGAGGTCGCCGAGCTCGGTGTGCAGCGCGTCGAGGTCGTCCACGCGCAGGTCGGTGCCGAGCTCGGCGGCGAGCCGGGCCAGGACCTCCCGGTCGGACAGTGCGCGGGAGGCGAGCACTTGTCCGAACGGGCGGGCGCGACCTTCCCAGTTGAGGAACGTGCCGGCTTTCTCAGCCGGCGGCGCGACCGGGAGGACGACGTCCGCGTGCTGGGTGATCTCCGAGCGCCGGACCTCGAGCTGGAGCAGGAACCCGGCGGCGGCGAAGGCCTCGCGCGCGACGGTGACGTCCGGCAGGTCGACCGGCTCGAGGCCGCCGACGACGAGGCCGGAGAGATCGCCGTCACGGGCGGCGGCGAGGATGCCACCGAGGTCCCGTCCGGGCTCGGCCGGCAGGGAGTCGGTGTGCCACAGGGCTCCGGTGTCCACCCGTGCGGTCGTGTCGGTCACCGCGCGGGCGCCGGGCAGCAGGCCCGGGAGCAGGCCGGCCTCGACGGCGCCGCGGTCCCCGGCCCGTCGCGGCACCCAGGCGAGGCGGGCTCCGGTCCGTTCCGCGAGTTGCGCGGCGGCGGTCAGGGTGCCGGGGACCTCGGCGGCCCGTTCCCCCACGAGGACCACGGCGCCGTCACCGGCGAGCGCCTCGGCCAGGTCGGCGTGGTCGCCGCCCTCGTGGACCGCGGACAGGACCTCCGGTTCGGTGCCGGGCGCTGCCGCGAGGAGCCGGGCGCGCATCTTGGCGCTCCCGCGGGTGGCCCAGGGCGCGATCGTGGTCACGTGGACGGTGCCGGCGAGGACGCCCTTGCGTAGCCGCAGGAAGATCGTGCCGCACTCGTCCTCGGGCTCCAGTCCGACGAGGAGGACCTCTCCGGCGGTCTCGAGGTCGGAGTAGGTGACCTCGAGGCTGCGGCCGGCGACGTGACCGGCCAGGAAGGCGGCCTCCTCGTCGCTGTGCGGGCGTGCCCGGTGGTCGACGTCGTTGGTGCCCAGGACGGTGCGGGCGAACTTCGACCACGCATAGGCGTCCTCGAGCGTGAGCCGGCCGCCAGGCAGCAGTCCGACTCCCCCGTTCTCGCGGGCACTGCGCAGCCCGGCGGCCGCGACGTCGAGGGCGTCGGCCCAGCTGGTGGGCACCAGCTCGCCCGTGTCCGGCTCGCGCACCAGCGGGGTGGTGAGCCGGTCGGGGGCGGACTGCCAGGTGAAGGCGAACCGGTCCTTGTCGGTGATCCACTCCTCGTTGACCTCGGGGTCCTCGCCGGCGAGACGGCGCAGGACCACGCCGCGGCGGTGGTCCACGCGGATCGCGCTGCCGCCGGCGTCGTGCTCGGCGACCGACGGGGTCGAGACGAGGTCGAAGGGCCGGGACCGGAATCGGTAGGACGCGGAGGTCAGGGCACCGACCGGGCAGATCTGGATGGTGTTGCCGGAGAAGTAGGAGGCGAACGGGCGGCCGGAGGTGTCGCTCTCGGCGACGCCGAGCGGGCCGGCGGCGAGTCCGTCGGTGAGGCCGGGCTCGCCCCGCGGCCCGACGAGGTCGGTGGCGAGCACCGTCGGCTCCTCCTCACCGGAGGAGGTGAAGTGCAGGACGTGCTCGTCGAAGGTGCCGATCTGGGATCCGTTGACGCCGTGGACCTCCTCGCCCGGAGTCCCGCCGCCGCGTCCCTGCAGCGCGATGAACGGGTCGCCGGCGATCTCGTCGGAGAACCGGGTGCACCGCTGGCACAGGATGCACCGATCGCGGTCGAGCAGGATCTCGGTGGAGACCTTGATCGGCTTGGGGAAGGTGCGCTTGATGTCGGTGAACCGGCTGGCGGCCCGGCCGTTGCTCATCGCCTGGTTCTGCAGCGGGCACTCGCCGCCCTTGTCGCAGACCGGGCAGTCCAGCGGGTGGTTGATCAGGAGGAACTCCATGATCCCGTGCTGAGCCTTCTCCGCCACCTCCGAGGTGTGCTGGGTGGCGACGACCATGCCGGGGGTGGCCTCGATCGTGCACGAGGTCTGCGGCTTGGGCATCGGGCGCAGGTTGCCCTCACGGTCCGGGGCGGAGACGTCGACGAGGCACTGTCGACAGGCCCCGGCGGGCTTGAGCAGCGGGTGGTCGCAGAACCGGGGAATCTGGATCCCCGCCTGTTCGGCGGCGCGGATGACGAGGGTGCCCTTGGGCACCTCGACCTCGACGCCGTCGATGGTGACCGTGATCATCTCGACGTCGGCGGCGCGGTCGGTCCGGGCGGTCGCGGTCATCGGGGGACACCTGCCTCAAAGACGGCCGAGGCCTCGTAGGGGAAGAGCTCCCAGGCCGGGGTGTGGGTGCCGGCCTCGAACTCGGAGCGGAAGTGCTTGATGCCGCTCTGGATCGGCGTCGCGGACGCGTCACCCAGGGCGCAGAACGAGCGGCCGGCGATGTTGGCGGAGACGTCGAGCAGGAGGTCGATGTCGCTCGGTTTGCCCTCGCCGGCCTCGAGGCGGTGCATGACCTGCTTCATCCAGTAGGTGCCTTCCCGGCAGGGCGTGCACTTGCCGCAGGACTCGTGCTGGTAGAAGTCGGTCCAGCGGGCGATCACCCGCACCACCGAGGTGGTCTCGTCGAAGACCATCAGGGCCCGGGTGGCCAGCATCGAGCCGGCGGCGCCCACGGACTCGTAGTCGAGCGGGACGTCGAGCTCGGCGTCGGTGAGGATGGGGGTGGAGGAGCCGCCCGGCGTCCAGAACTTCAGCCGGTGACCGTCGCGGATCCCGCCGGCCATCTCGATGAGCTCGCGCATCGTGATGCCGAGCGGCGCTTCGAACTGCCCGGGGTTCGTCACGTGCCCGGAGACGGAGAACAGGCCGTGGCCGGCGGACTTCTCGGTGCCCATCGCGGTGAACCAGTCGACGCCGTTGGCGATGATCGCCGGGACGGATGCGATCGACTCGACGTTGTTCAGCACCGTCGGGCGGGCGTACAGGCCCGCCACCGCCGGGAACGGGGGCTTCAGGCGCGGCTGGCCGCGCAGGCCCTCGAGCGAGTCGAGCAGGGCGGTCTCCTCGCCGCAGATGTACGCCCCGGCGCCGGCGTGCACGGTGATCTCGAGGTCGACGTCGCCGTTGGGGCCGACGCCTTTTCCGATGAGGCCGGCCTCGCGGGCCTCCCGCACGGCCTGCAGCAGCCGCCGGTAGACGTGCGCCACCTCCCCGCGCAGGTAGATGAACGCGTGGTGCCCGCCGATGGCGTAGGAGGTGATCGCCACTCCCTCGATCAGCGCGTGCGGGTTCGCGAGCATGAGCGGGACATCCTTACAGGTGCCCGGCTCGGATTCGTCGGCGTTGACGACGAGGTAGCGCGGCCCGCCGTCCGGCGGCGGAAGGAAGGACCACTTGAGTCCGGCGGGGAAGCCGGCGCCGCCGCGGCCCCGCAGGCCGGAGGCCTTCACCGTCTCGACGATGTCCTCGGGGGCCATGGTCAGCGCCTTGTCCCAGGCGCGGTAGCCGCCGTGGTCGCGGTAGACGTCCAGCTTCCAGGAGTTCTCGACGTCCCAGATGTCCGACAGGACCGGCGTGAGCCGGTCGACCGTGTACTCGGTCGTCATGACTTCTCCTCGTCGGTCCGCGCCGCCCGGTCGGGCCGCTCGGGCTCAGCCTCGCCGGCCGCCTCGTCGGTCTTCGTTGGTGCGTGTCCGGCCGGCCGTTCGGCGCTGGAGGACTCGTCGCCGACCGGGGCGGTGCCGGAGGTCTCGGCGCCGGCGACGTCGGCCGTGGGCTCGGTGACCTCCTCGCCCGGGCGGTCCTCGGCCCGTTCCGCCGCGACGCGGTCGGCCGGCCGGGGGCTCGTCCAGCCGTTCTCGCGAGCGATGCGCAGGCCCAGGAGGGTCGCCTCGCCGGCGCCGACCCCCTCGTCGGCCCGGCCGTCCTCGAACCCGGCCAGCAGGTGGGAGATCTCCTTGAAGGTCGCGACCGTCTCGGCGCCGCGGGTGGGCCGGACGGGCTCGCCCGCGGTGATGGTGTCGACCAGATCGACGGCGCTGGCCGGGGTCTGGTTGTCGAAGAACTCCCAGTTGACCATGATCACCGGGGCGTAGTCGCAGGCCGCGTTGCACTCGACCTGCTCGAGGGTGATCTTGCCGTCCGCCGTCGTCTCGTCGTGGCCGATGCCGAGGTGCTGGCAGAGCCGGTCCCAGATGATGTCGCCACCCATGACGGCGCACAGTGCGTTGGTGCAGACGCCGACGGTGTACTCGCCGTTCGGGTGGCGCTTGTACTGGGTGTAGAAGGTAGCGACGGCGCTGACCTCCGCCCGGGTGAGCTCCAGGATGTCCGCGCAGAGCGCGATGCCGCGCGGGGAGACGTAACCGTCCTCGGACTGGACCAGGTGCAGCAGCGGCAACAGGGCGGACCGGGCGTCCGGGTAGCGCGCGACGATCTCGGCGGCCTCTCTCCGCAGGCGCGCCTCGACGTCGTGGGCGTAGAACTCGCGGGTGGTCGCGGTCATCGGTCCACACCTCCGAGTACCGGGTCGATCGAGGCGAGCGTGACCACCAGGTCGGCCAGCTGGCCTCCCTCGGCCATGATCGCCGTCGCCTGCAGGTTGGAGTACGAGGGGTCCCGGAAGTGGGCCCGGTACGGCCGGGTGCCGCCGTCGGAGACCACGTGCACGCCGAGGATCCCACGGGAGTGCTCGATCGACTGATGCGCCTGGCCGGCGGGCACCCGGAACCCTTCGGTGACCAGTTTGAAGTGGTGGATCAGGGACTCCATGGAGGTCGACATGATCTGCCGGATGTGCTCCAGGCTGTTGCCCTGCCCGTCGGACCCCACCGAGAGCTGAGCGGGCCAGGCGATCTTCTTGTCGGCGACCATGACCGGTCCCTCGCGCTGCTCGAGCCGTTCGAGTGCCTGGAGGATGATCTTGATCGACTCGTAGCACTCCTCGAACCGGACCTGGGTGCGGTTGTAGTTGTCGGAGTAGTCCCGGGTCGGGACCTCGAAGTCGTAGGTCTCGTAGCCGCAGTAGGGCTGGGTCTTGCGCAGGTCCAGCGGGAGCCCTGCGGCACGGACCGACGGCCCGGTCAGCCCGAGCGCCATCGCGGCCGAGAGAGAGACGTAGCCGACCTCCTGCTGACGCAGCTTGAAGATCGGGTTCTCCTGGGTCAGGTCCTGCAGCTCCTTGACCGACAGACGGATGTTCGGCAGCAGTTCACGGATGTAGTCGGTGGTGCCCGGAGGCAGGTCCTGGGCGACACCGCCGGGGCGGATGTAGGCGTGGTTCATCCGCAGGCCGGTGATCCGCTCGAAGATCCGCAGGATGTCCTCGCGCCCGCGGAAGGCGACCGTCATCATCGTGGTCGCGCCGAGCTCGTTGCCGCCGGTGCCGATCGCCACAAGGTGGGAGGCGATGCGGTTGAGCTCCATGAGGAGGACCCGGATGGTCGTGGCGCGCTCGGGCACCTCGCCGGTGATGCCGAGCAGCTTCTCGACCGCAAGGCAGTACGCGACCTCCTGGTAGAACGGGCCCACGTAGTCCATGCGGGTACAGAACGTCACACCCTGCGTCCAGGTGCGGAACTCCATGTTCTTCTCGATGCCGGTGTGCAGATACCCGGTCCCGAGACGCAGCTCGCGCACGATCTCGCCGTCGAGCTCGAGGACGACGCGCAGCACCCCGTGAGTGGAGGGGTGCACCGGGCCCATGTTGACGACGATGCGTTCCTCGCCGAGACGCTCGGCCTCGGCGGTGATCTCGGCCCAGTCGCCGCCGTCGGCGACGAACTCCGGGGCGCCGGTGGGCTCGGCCTCCTCCGTGGCCGGGCCCGTCGCCATCGGGCGGGAGAAGTTCGTGGACTGCTGCGCCATCAGTGGTACGACCTCCGGCTGTCCGGTGGCGGAACGACGGCGCCCTTGTACTCCACCGGGATGCCGCCGAGCGGGTAGTCCTTGCGTTGCGGGTGACCGACCCAGTCGTCCGGCATGAGGGACCGGGCGAGGTCGGGGTGGCCGGTGAAGACGATGCCGAACATGTCCCACGTCTCGCGTTCGTGCCAGTCGTTGCCCGGGTAGGTGTCGACGACGCTCGGGATGGTGGCGTCCTCGTCCGGGCAGGTGACCTCGAGGCGCAGTTCGCGGGTGTGAGTGACGGACATGAGGTGGTAGACGGCGTGCAGTTCACGGCCGGCGTCGTGCGGGTAGTGGACGCCAGAGACGCCGAGGCACAGTTCGAAGCGCAGGTCCTGGTCGTCGCGCAGCGCGCGGGCGACCAAGGGCAGGTGCTGACGGGCGACGAAGATCGTCAGCTCGCCGCGGTCGACGACGACCTTCTCGAGCGCCTCGTCGGCGTCGATACCCTGCTCGGTGAGCAGCTCGATGAGGATGTCGACGACCTCGTCGAACCATCCGCCGTACGGCCGTTCGGCGGCAGGCGGCAGTGAGATCTCGGAGACGAGGCCGCCGTAGCCGGAGGTGTCTCCCGAGCCCTCGACTCCGAAGAGCCCGCGACGGGTGTCCACGACCTCCAGGCGGCGGCGCGCCCCCGGCTCCGCGGGCACGTTCTGTCCGCCGGCCTCCAGGGCCGCCGCCGTGGGCCGCTGCCCGACCTCGGCGTCACCGCCGCCGGGCTTGACGGTGCGAGCGGCGTCGCGGGCGTCGCGCTTGTCCTCCTCACTCATGCTGCACCTCCCTCATCCGGTGCGCTCATGCCAGCAGTCCCTTCATCCGGCTCGTCGGCGTGGCCTCGAGTGCGGCCTCCTCGGCGGCACGGGCAGCTTCCTCACGGTTGACGCCGAGCGGGGCGTTCTTGATCTGCTCGTGCAGCTCGAGGATCGCGTTGATGAGCATCTCGGGCCGGGGCGGGCAGCCGGGCAGGTAGATGTCCACCGGCACCACGTGGTCCACGCCCTGGACGATCGCGTAGTTGTTGAACATCCCCCCGGAGGAGGCGCAGACGCCCATCGAGATGACCCACTTCGGCTCAGGCATCTGGTCGTAGATGGTGCGCACGACGGGGGCCATCTTGTGACTGACCCGGCCCGAGACGATCATGAGGTCCGCGTGCCGTGGCGAGGCACGGAAGACCTCCATGCCGTAGCGGGAGATGTCGAAGCGCGGCGTACCGACAGCCATCATCTCGATGGCGCAGCAGGCCAGGCCCATGGTCACGGGCCAGACCGAACCCTTGCGGGCGAGTCCGACGATCTTCTCGACGGTGCCGAGCGCGAACCCGGCGGGCACCTTCTCCTCGAGACCCATGTCTGCCTCCTCTCAGCCCCGAACTGCGGGCGTTCGCTCCGTGGTTCGGGCCGGTCGTCCCGGTCGCGTCCGTCAGTCCCAGTCGAGCCCGCCGCGGCGCCACTCGTAGAGGTAGGGCACCGTGATGAGGGCGATGAACAGCAGCATGGCCACGAGCCCGAACACGGCCAGCTCGGAGAACGCCACCGCCCACGGGTAGAGGAAGACCACCTCGATGTCGAAGATGATGAACGTCATCGCGACGAGGTAGTACTTCACCGGGAAACGGCCGGCGTGCGCGGCGCGCGGCGTCGGGTCGATGCCGCACTCGTAGTTGGCGACCTTGACCCGGTTGTACCGCTTCGGCCCGACGATCTGTGACGTGGCGATGCCGCCGAGCGCCATCACGGCAGCCACGCCCGCCATGATCAGCAGCGGGACGTACGGGTTCGTCATCGTGCCTCCGTCGGTGTGCCGCATGGATCGTCGACAAATGTGACGACCGTCTCGTCGCCAGCGTACGACGTCCGCGCCGGTTCGTTCGCCAGACGCGGTCGCCACCGCCGTGTCGCCGCCCCTCGGCGGCTCGTCCTGCCCAGCTCCGTTGCTGACCCCGTGCTCATGACGCCGGCGCCACCTTGGTCAGGGCCGTGAGGGTCCGGTCCATCCAGTCCCCGCCACGACGGTCGAACCCGTCCGAGAGGAGCTTCATCACCAGCCGCATCAACGTCGGCCGGGGCAGGCCGTACCTGACGCACAGCCGCATCACCTCGGGCCGTTCGATGAGCCGGGCGAAGGCCTGCCCGAGCGAGTAGTACCCGCCGAGCTCCTCCGCGAGGATCGCCGGATAGGTTCGCAGTGTCTTCTCGCGGGCGTAGCCGGACGAGCGCGCCAGCGCCTGGCCGACGACGTCCGCCGCGATCCGCCCGGACTGCAGGGCGTAGGCGATCCCTTCGCCGTTGAACGGCGAGACCATGCCACCGGAATCACCCACGAGCAGCAGGCCCTGCGTGTAGTGCGGCTTGCGGTTGAACGCCATGGGCAGCGCCGCCGAGCGCAGGTCGCCGATCTGGTTCTCCGGGGTGAACCCCCACTCCGCGGGGACGTTGCGCATCCACGTGCGGAACATCGCCTTGTAGTCCAGGCCGGTGGGCCGGGCCGTGGACGAGAGGGAGCCGAGGCCGACGTTCACGGTGCCGTCACCGAGGGCGAAGATCCAGCCGTAGCCGGGCATGAGCTTCGACCGACCCGGCTCGCCGTCCCAGAGCTCGAGGTGGGACTCCATCATCGGGTCATCGTGCCGGGGCGAGCGGAAGTACGTGCGGACCGCGACGCCCATCGGCCGTTTGACGTTCTTCTCCACGCCCACGGCGGTCGCGAGCCGTGCGGAGACCCCGCCGGCGTCGAGGACGACGGGCGCACGGAAGGTGACGTCCTCCCCCGTGCGGCGTCCACGCTCGTCGACCGGCCGGGCACGGACCCCGAGGATGCGCCCGGAGCGCTCGTGGCGCACCGGCCCCGTGACCGACATCCCCTCGCGCAGCCTCGCCCCGGAGCGTTCGGCATGCCGGGCGAGGGTCTCGTCGAGGCCGACGCGGGCGCGCGCCAGCCCGTAGGAGGGCATCTCCGCAAGCTCCGGCCACGGGATCTCGAAGGTGTGGCCCGCGCCGTGGGCGCGCAGGCCCCAGTTGCGGATCCAGCCGTCGGACTCGCGGGTCGGGACCCCCATCCGGATCAGTTCGGCCACCGCTCGCGGGGTGAGGCCGTCTCCACAGACCTTGTCGCGCGGGAAACGGGCCTTCTCGAGCAGCAGCACCTCCAGGCCAGTCCGGGCGAGGTAGTGCGCCGCGGCGGCCCCCCCGGGCCCCGCCCCGACGACGATCACGTCGGCCTCGTCCGCGCCACCGAGGGTCTGCGGCGTCGGGGCAGGCGAGGGCGCGCTGGCAGCGCCGTCACCGGACGGCGTCTCCGCGCGCGCAGCTGTACCCAACGTCATCGCTCCAGGACAGGTGGTGGGCCGATGTGGCCCACCGCGAGTCTACGAGGGCCGCATTCGGGCGTCTTGTTAGGGTCGCCTAACCCCGGCTGGTCGTGTCCCCTCTTCGTCATGCTGTCCCGCGAGGTCCCGGTTCGGCACGGCGTCCGCTCAGTCCGGCCGCACCCCGCGGTGGATGGCGACGACGCCGCCGGAGAGGTTGCGGTAGGCGACGTCGCGCCAGCCGGCGCGGCGGATGAGGCGACCGAGTGCCATCTGGTCCGGCCAGGCGCCGATCGAGTCGGCGAGATAGCTGTAGGCCTCGGTGTTCGAGGAGACCAGCGAGGCGACCCGCGGAAGCACCGTCGTCAGGTAGTACTCGTAGGCCGCCCGGAAGGGTGCCCACGTCGGCCGGGAGAACTCGCAGACCACAAGGCGGCCACCTGGCCGGGTGACCCGCAGCATTTCCCGCAACGCGCGGCTGGGTTCGGCGACGTTGCGCAGCCCGAAGGAGATGGTGACGACGTCGAAGGCCTCGTCGGCGAACGGCAGCTGGGTGGCGTCGCCGGCCACGAAGGACAGGTCAGGCCGCCGGCGCTTGCCGACGTCGAGCATGCCGGTGGAGAAGTCGCACGGGATGACGTCGATGCCGGCGTCGGCGTACTCCTCCGCGGAGGTCCCGGTTCCGGCGGCGAGGTCGAGCACCCGGTCGCCCGGCCGCGCGCCGGCCGCCTTTCGGGTGGCGACCCGCCAGATCCGGTCCTGCCAGAGCGAGAGGACGTCATTGGTCAGGTCGTAACGGCGCGCGACGCCGTCGAACATGCCCGCCACCTCACGGGGGTCCTTCTCCAGGCTCGCTCGGCTCATGCGCTCCATCATCCCAGTTCCGCACGAGCGGACCAGCACATGGCGGGCCAGTACTGTTGCGCGTGATGCCTCCGTCCTCCTCCTCCGGTCCGCGGCCCGCCGGACGTGACGGCGTTCCCGCCCTGCGGCCGGTGCCCGTCGGCGCCGAGGCCGAGCTGCTGGTGCGTACCCGCGAAATCGCCGACCCGGGCGACCTGGCGGCGCTGCTGCCGTCGGCCGACCCGACCCAGACGTTCTCCTGGGTGCGGCGTGGCGACGGGCTCGTCGGCTGGGGCACGGCGCTGCGGATCGACACGTCCGGCCCGGACCGGATCCGGGAGGCGGACACGGCCTGGGCGCGCGCGGTCGCGGGCATGGCCGTGGAGGACGAGGTCGCAGCCACCGGGACCGGCCCCGTCGCGTTCGGCTCGTTCGCTTTCGCCCCGTCCTCGAGCGCGGGCGGCACGCTGGTGGTTCCGCGGGTCGTCGTCGGCCGCCGCGAAGGCCGGGCCTGGATGACGACGGCGACCACGCTGCCGGACGGACAGGAACCGCGCCTTCCGGAGCCCGAGCCGGTGCGCACGCCGGGACGGGTGACCTACGCCGACGGCGCCCTGACCGCGCAGGAGTGGTCGAGCGCGGTCGCCGAGGTGGTGCGGCGGATCACCGCGGGCGAGGTCTCGAAGGTGGTCATGGCCCGCGACGTCGTGGCGCGGACCGAGCGCGAGGTGGACGTCCGCCACCTCCTCGGCCGGCTGGCGGAGAGCTACGACTGGTGCTGGACGTTCAGCGTCGACGGGCTGGTCGGCGCCACACCCGAGCTGCTCGTACGCCGGGAGAAGGGCCTGGCGGCGAGCCGGGTGCTGGCCGGGACGATCCGGCGTACCGGGGACGACGCGGACGACCTGCGCCACGCGGCCCAACTCGCGCGGTCCTCCAAGGACCTCGAGGAGCACGAGTTCGCCGTCGCCTCGCTGGTGCGGGCGCTGCGGCCGTACTGTGCGTCCATCAACGTGCCGGACGCCCCGTTCGTGCTCCACCTGCCCAACGTCATGCACCTCGCCACGGACATCACCGGGGTGGTCGACGGTGCGTTCGGCCACCCCAGTACCTTCCCCGCCCACTCCCCCGGCGGTCTCGGCCCGTCCAGCCTGTCGCTCGCGGCGGCGCTGCACCCGACGGCGGCGGTCGGCGGGACGCCGACCGCCGAGGCGACGGCGATCCTGCGGGAGGCCGAGGCGATGGATCGGCGCCGGTACGCCGGTCCGGTCGGCTGGATCGGGCACGACGGCGACGGCGAGTGGGGCATCGGTCTGCGGTCCGGTGAGATCGGTGCCGACCGGCGCCGGCTGCGGCTCTTCGCCGGGTGCGGTGTCGTGGCGGCGTCCGACCCCGGCGCCGAGCTGGCCGAGGCCGAGGCGAAGTTCGAGGTCATGCGCACGGCCCTCGGCTGAGCCGCACGCCCGACCGCGCTCGCGCATCCCGCCCCCGCCGAGAGCGGAAACCTGAGTCTTGAGCGGACGTTCAAACGTCCGCTCAAGACTTGATCGTCCGCTCTCGCCGAAGGGCGGGTCGCCGGTGGTCAGCCGTCCTCGCGGGTGGCCAGCGTCGTCTGCACCTGGATCTGCTCACCGTCCCGCACGACGGAGAGGGTGACCTGGTCGCCGCTGGAGTACTGGCGCACGTACCCCGTCAGGGACTCGGCGCCGGAGACGGTGTCGTCGTCGATGGCGGTGATGACATCGCCCTGCTGCAGACCTGCCTCAGACGCGGGGGTGCCGGACTCGACACGGACGACCTCGGCGCCGGTGCGGTGGGCGCCGTCGGTCTCGACGGTGCCGTCCTCGAGGTACACCCCGAGATAGGCGTGCTCGGCCACCCCCTTGTCGATGAGCTGATCGGCGACGGTCGACGCGAGGTCGCTCGGGATGGCGAATCCGAGCCCGATGCTGCCGGAGGTGCTGGCGCCGGGGACGCCGGCGATCGAGCTGGTGATCCCGATGACCCGGCCGGTGGCGTCGAAGAGCGGTCCGCCGGAGTTGCCCGGGTTGATCGCCGCGTCGACCTGGATCGCGTTCGTGACGACCGGCTCGGCCTGCTGGCCCGGCGACTGCTGGCTCGAGGCGGTGGAGACCGGCCGGTCGAGCGCGGACACGATGCCGGTGGTGACCGTCGAGCTCAGACCCAGCGGGTTGCCGACGGCCATCACCTGGTCACCGACGACGACGTCCTCGGAGGACCCCATAGTGGCCGGCTGGAGGTCGTCCGGCGCGTCGACGAGCGTGATGACCGCCAGGTCGGTGGTCGGGTCGGTGCCGGCGACCTCGGCCTCGAACTGCCGCCCGTCGGAGAGCGTGACGACGATCTGTCCCCCGTCGCCCGCCCCGCCGACGACGTGGTTGTTGGTGAGGATGTTCCCGTCCTGGTCGAGGACGACGCCGGAGCCCTGACCGCTGCCGCCGCTGGTCTGCACCTGGATGGCGACGACGCCGGGTCGGACGGCGTCGGCGACGTTCGCCCAGTCCGGATCATCCGTCGTCGAGGTGACCACCGGGCCCGCGGACGAGTCGGAGGAGTCCTGCGGGTCCTGGACCTGACCCTGATTGCTCGCCGGGGCGTCGTCGAAGGCACCAGTCAGGCCGGCGGTACCGAGACTGGCGAGGAGGGCCGCGCCGGCACCGACGGCCACCAGCGCCGGCCACCCCGGACGGCGCTTGGCGCTGTGCTGGTGGCCAGTGTGCTCGCCGGGGCGGGTGTAGGCGTACTGCGCAGTGGTGTGCTCCGCCTGCGACTGCTCGTACCCGGGGTACGAGCCGTACGCGGCGTAACCGTACGGTTGCTGGGGCGCCTCGGGCGTGGCCGCCTCGTGCGGATTCGCCCCGTGTGGGTTCGCCTCGTGCACGTCCCCGGCCTCCTGGTGCTGACCGGCCTCGTAGGGCGTGGCCGAGTACGGGCTCTGCTGCTCCGGCGCCGAGGAGGACTGCCAGGAGCGCGGCGCGGACGGCGACGACCAGGGGTACGGCTCGCCGCTCGGCCGGTTGGTGTCGGGGGAACTCATCGCTGACTCCTTCGTGGTTCTGTCCTCGTGATGAATGCAGGGAACATCACCGACCTGGGGTACGCCTCACGGGAAGCTGGGCATTGCCTGGACGCACCCGCACGTCGGGCCGCTCGTCCTGTCCGGTCCGCCCGTCCTGTCCGGGCCGTGCGACCGGGCGCTCAGGTCAGGGCCGCGTGCACGGCGCGGGCGATGTCCTCGGCGAGGCCGTGACGGGTGCGGCGCAGGTGCGTCCGGTCGACCGGCACGGTGACCACGGAGCGCCCTCGCACGGGGGCGGCGAGCACCTCGGTGAGCTGCTCCGCCGTCGTCACCGGGGTGTGGTTCGCCCCGTAGGCGCCGGCGAGGCGGGCGAGATCGACGTCCTGGGGCGTGGCGAAGACGCGTTCGAAGGCCGGGGCGTGCTGCGGTGCGCCGTGCTCGAGCGTGGCAAAGATGGCACCGCCGCCGTCGTCGACGACCACGAGCTGGAGGTCGACGTCGCGTTCGAGGCTTCCGCGCGCGAGCGAGCCGGCGTCGTGCAGGAACGTCAGGTCCCCAAGCAGCGCGCGCACGGGCAGGCCGAGGCCGAGCGCCACGCCGGTGGCGGTGGCCACGGTGCCGTCGATGCCGGCGAGTCCGCGGTTGGCGAGGGCGGGTGCGGGGTCCGTGGCCGGTGGCGCGACGAGGTCGAGGTCGCGGACCGGGTTGGACGAGCCGACGACGAGCGCCCCGACGCCGCCGGCGCGCCACACCTCCCGGGCGACCGTGAGCCCGTCGAACGCGGTGTCGGCGTGCTGGTCGAGCACGGTGGACGCGGCCGCTGCCGCGAGGCGCCACCGGTCGAGCCAGGCGGGGTCCTCCGGCGTGCCCTCGAGGGTGACGGCGCCGACGACGCGATCGGCCGTACCGGCCACATCGGTCCAGATGCCGCCCGGTGAGACGACGACGACCTCGAGGTCCGGCCGCGCGAGCAGGGCGCTGACCGGCCGGGACAGGGTCGGATGGCCCATGACGACGACGCGTTCGACTGCACCGCCCAGTTCCGGGTGGTCGAGCAGCGCACGGTAGGGACCGATCGCGGCCGGTCCGGTGCGTGCGCCCGAGGTGGGCTCGGCGAGCAGCGGCCAGCCCGCCTGCTCGGCGAGGGCCCGGGCGGCCGGGCCCGCCCCGTCCCCGGCGACGACCACGGTGCGCGGTCCCGGCCGCAGCGGTGTCGGCGGCAGCGCCGCCGGGGCGTCGACGACGGCCCGGCGGGCCGGCGGAGCGCCCGGCTGCCAGGGGTCGTGGGGTGCGAGCGGATCACGCAGGCCCACGTTGAGGTGGACCGGGCCCGGATCCCGGCTCCGGCTGCCGCAGGCCGCCGCGAGGGCCCGGGTGACGACTTGGGTCAGGCCCGGTCCGGCCTGCGGGGCGGCCGGCAGGTCGACGGCGTACCGCACAGCGTCACCGAAGAGGCCGACCTGGTCGGTGGTCTGGTTCGCGCCGGTGCCGCGCATCTCGTGCGGCCGGTCCGCGGTCAGGGCGAGGAGCGGGACGCCGGCGTGCGCGGCCTCGAGCACCGCAGGATGGAGGTTGGCGACCGCCGTTCCCGACGTGGTCACGACGGCGACCGGAGCACCGGTGGCGCGTGCGATCCCGAGCGCCAGGAAACCGGCGCCGCGCTCGTCCAGGCGGACGTACAGCCGCAGCCATCCGGCCTGCTCGGCCTCGTGCAGCGCGTACGCGAACGGGGCGCTGCGGGACCCGGGGGCGAGGACCACCTCCCGCACTCCTCCGGCGACCAGGGCGGTGACCAGGGCCCGCGCGGTGCCGGTGGCATCGAGCGGCTGTGCGGCGGCGTGCCCGCTCCCGGATGCGGCGGTCACCGGGTCGCCGCCAGATGTGCGCCCATGCCGGCGAGCCGGCGCGACCAGCGCTCGGCGACGTCGTCGCCGGCCGCGACGGCGGTCAGGTCGGCGTCGGTCGGTTCCGGCCTGCGCACCGGCAAGGCGCCGTCGCGGGGCAGCAACGGCTCGGGAACGGCATCGCGCGTGAGCAGGTCCACGGTGGCCAGGCCGCAGGCGTGCGGCAGCTCGGGCAGGGCGGCGGCAAGGGCGACGCCGGCGGCGATCCCGACCGAGGTCTCGAGGGCGGAGCTGACCACGACCGGGAGGCCGATGTCCGCGGCGAGGCGCAGGCACGCACGCACGCCCCCGAGCGGCTGGACCTTGAGCACGACGACGTCCGCGGCCTCGGCACGGCGGACGGCGAGCGGGTCGTCGGCGCGGCGGACGGACTCGTCGGCGGCGATGGGGACGCCGGTGCGACGCCGGAGCGCGGCCAGGTCGGCGACGTCGGCGCACGGTTGCTCGGCGTACTCCAGTCCCCCGGCGGCCCGGTCCAGGTGAGCGAGCCGGTCGAGCGCGGTCTCGAGGTCCCAGGCGGCGTTGGCGTCGATGCGGACGGCACCGTGCGGACCGAGGGCGTCGCGGACGGCCTCGAGGCGCGCCTGTTCGTCCGCGAGGCTCTGGCCGGGCTCGGCGACCTTGACCTTGGCGGTGGTGCAGCCGCCCGAGCGCGTGACCGTGGCGTGGGCGTCGTCGGGGCCCACGGCGGGCACGGTGACGTTGACGGGGATGCGGTCGCGGACCGGTTCCGGCCACCCGTGCTCCGCGGCCTCCAGTCCCGCCCGCAACCACGAGGCGGATTCGGCGTCGTCGTAGTCCCAGAACGGGGAGACCTCTCCCCAGCCGGCGTCACCGCGGACGAGGACGCCCTCGCGCGTGGTGATCCGCCGGAACCGGGTCCGCAGGCCGATCGCGTAGGTCGCGCGGACCTCGGGCAGGGCGGCAGGCATGGAGGTCAGGATAGGCGGCGGCCTCGCAGCCCTCACGCGGCCGGCTCGTCCCGGTGTTCTACCTCCCACCAGCGGAGCACGCGCAGGGCGTAGAACGTGACCCATCGGGAGGGTTCGCCGGCGGGAGCGTCGACCTCGAACCACACCTCCCCCGCTGGCCGACCGGCCTGGAGCCAAGTGCCGTCCGGTTGCCGGGCGTTCCTGATGAGCTCGATCGCCGGGCCGAGGCGCGGGTCGGGCGCGGCGCCGTCGTGGATCGACGCCGCACGGAAGTAGTCGGCCGCGTTCAGCACGCTGTACCGCCAGAAGAACGGGTACGCGAGGTGTGCCACCCACGGCCCGACGATCTCGCCCGTGGAGAGTCTGCGGCTCAGCCGGCGCCGGAGCAGATACTCCTCACCGCGGCGGCGCGCCCCGCGGACGCGGCCGGTCTCGTTCCTCGCGCGTTCGTGGTCCAGCAGGCCCTTGAGTGCGTTCAGCGTCGAGTGGAACGACGAGCGTGTCGCCCCCTCGACCCACTCGCAGTTCCACCCGCCGTCGGCCTGCTGGTGTTCCGGGAACCAGGTGGCGAGGGCGTCGACGTCGGCGCCCAGCCACAGCCCGTTGGACAGGGTCCAGGAGTTGATGCAGCAGTCGACCTCGCCGTTCCAGTACGGTCTGTCGTCGTACTCCCATCGCGCGTTCCGCGCGAGCTTTTCGGCGGTTCCGGCGAGCGCGTGCGAGTCCGCTCCCCATTCGCGCAGGGCGTTCAGGGACCAGGTGGTGGCCGTCCAGGGTTGTCCCTCGTGCGGGACCCGGGAGAAGTCGAAGCCGGCCGGGAAGAACGCCCCGCCGGCCCACTGTCCGTCCGGATCCTGGTGGGAGATCAGGCGGGCGCCGAATCCCTCGGACACCACCGACGCCCTCGTCGCGGCCCACACGGCCTCCGGTGCGCCCGCGAGGTCGCGCTCGACCTGCCAGCGCAACGCCGGGTCGGAGTCGAGCAACCAGTCGATGACCTCGCCGGTCATGTCGGCGATCGTAGAGCGGTGCGGGGGTCGGCGGTACCCCGGGCGGGCGGGACGTAGGGTGACGGACGTGACGAGCCTGCCCGCCCGTGTCTCGGAGATCTTCGACCCTATGCGCTGGCGCGAGATCGCCGGCTTCGACTTCACCGACATCACCTACCACCGCGGGGTCCGCCGCAACGGCGAGGAGCGCGACCTACCCGTGGTCCGGATCGCGTTCGACCGGCCGTCGGTCCGGAACGCCTTCCGCCCGCACACCGTGGACGAGCTCTACCGGGCGCTCGACCACGCCCGGATGACCTCCGACGTCGCCGCGATCATCCTCACCGGCAACGGGCCCAGCCCCAAGGACGGCGGCTGGGCGTTCTGCTCAGGTGGGGACCAACGTATTCGCGGCCGGGACGGCTACCGGTACCACCGCTTCGAGGATGCGGCCGGTTCGGGCCACGCGGAGGCGGTCGACCCTGCCCGTGCCGGCCGCCTGCACATCCTCGAGGTCCAGCGCCTCATCCGCACCACACCGAAGGTGGTCATCGCGGCCGTCCCGGGTTGGGCGGCAGGCGGCGGGCACAGCCTCAACGTGGTGTGCGACCTGTCCGTCGCCTCGCGCCAGCACGCGCGGTTCATGCAGACCGACGCCAATGTCGGTTCCTTCGACGCCGGGTACGGCTCCGCCCTGCTCGCGCGTCAGGTCGGGGACAAGCGCGCGCGGGAGATCTTCTTCCTGGCGCGCGAGTACGACGCGCAGACCGCCGAGCGGTGGGGTGTGGTCAACGAGGTCGCCGATCACGACGACCTCGAGGATCTCGCCCTCGAATACGCCGCTACCGTGGCGACCAAGTCGCCGCAGGCGATCCGGATGCTGAAGTTCGCGTTCAATCTGGCCGACGACGGACTGGCCGGCCAGCAGGTCTTCGCCGGTGAGGCCACCCGGCTCGCCTACATGACGGACGAGGCCGTCGAGGGCCGCGACGCCTTCCTCGAGCGGCGGGACCCCGACTGGTCGCGCTTCCCGTACTACTTCTGAGGCTCACTCCACGACAAGGCCCTGGGGCTCACTCCACGAGAAGGCCGTCGCACGCCGCGCCGACGAGGGCGGCCGGATCGGTGTCGATGGTCTCCCGGCCCCAGAACCGCGTCAGGAACGCCTCCTGCAGGCACGCGCCGAGCAGCAGGGTGGCCGCGGCGCTCTCGTCGACCCCCGCCCGGACCCGGCCGAGGTCGCGTTCCCGGCGCAGATAGTCCGCCACCGCCACGTTGACGTGTTCCGGGCCGGCACCGATCTCGGCGAGCCGGGCCCGGTGCGCGGTCAGCAACTCCCGGTCCGCGAACAGGCCGGCGGCCATCGGGAAGGTCTCGAGATAGAACACGCGAGCGGCGGCCACCACCTCGAGGAGGTTCTCCCGGACGGTCGAGGTGCCGGCGCGCTCGGGCAACGACGCGAGGAGATCGACCAGGGCCGGCGCCCGCTCCTGCAGCACGGCGGCGAAGAGTCGGGTCTTGTCCGCGAAGTGCTTGTACAGCAGCGCCTCGGAGCAGCCGGCCACCCGGGCGATCTCCTTGGTCGTGGCGTGCGTGAGGCCTTCACTGCGCATGATCTGCGCCGCGGCGTCGAGGATCCGATCCCTGGCGGCCACGGGTCCCTCCGATGTTGACGGGGTGAGTGTTCACTCACCACGATAGTGGTAAGTGTTCACTCACCCTGATGTAGGCAGCCACGGAACGGAGACAGACATGCGCCTCACCCTCTTCGGTGCCAGCGGGCGGACCGGCCGTCAAATCACCGCACAGGCGCTTGAGCGCGGCCACGCGGTGACCGCCGTCGCCCGTAGCCGGATCTCCCGGGACGAGCTCGATGGCACCCGCCCGACCGATGCCCCCGGCAGCCTTGAGGTTCGCGTCCTGGACCTCGCCGACCCACGTACCGTTGCCGGCGCCGTCAGCGGTGCGGACGCCGTCGTCTGTACGGTCGGCCCACGCGGCACCGGCCCGACGAGCGTGCAGACTGACGTCGCGCGCACGGCCCTGTCCGCGATGGAGGCGACCGGCGTCCGGCGCCTCGTGGCCGTCAGTGCCGCCGGCTTCCACACCGAGGGTGACGGAAGGTTCGTCCGGGGTGTGGTCAAACCGGTCCTCGGGCGCGTGTTGCGGCACTCTTTCGCCGACCAGCGTGCGATGGAGTCACTCATCACCGCGTCCGGGACGGACTGGACACTCATGTGGCCGCCGCGACTGACCGACGGCCCCCGCACGGCGGCGTACCGCAGCTCGATGGATCGGAACGTCCGCGGCAGCTTCTCGGTCTCCCGGGCAAACCTCGCCCAGGCCGTCCTGGATGCGCTGGAGAACCCGGCGACCATCGGGCGAGCGGTTGCCGTCGCCGACTAGTGGCGCTCCTCACACGAAGGCGCTGATGCCCGTGATCGCGCGGCCGACGACGAGCTGATTGATCTCGTTCGTGCCCTCGAAGGTGTAGATCGGCTCGGCGTCGGCGTGGAAGCGTGCGACCTCCGTGTCGAGGGTGATGCCGTTGCCGCCGCACACCTCACGGGCCAGCGCCACCGTCTCGCGTGTGCGACGGGCGATCCACGCCTTCGCCATGGCGGCGTCGGCGTCGGTGTACCCCACGCCGCCGCACGCGTCCGTGTGCTCTTCGCCGTCGGCGAGCTGGCTCAACCGCACGGCCATCCCCAGCGACGCCGTGAGGTTGCCCAACATCGTGGCTAGCTTGTCCTGGACCAGCTGGAAGCCCGCGACCGGCCGCCCGAACTGCTCGCGCTGCGTCGTATACCGCACCGCCGCGCGGAACGCCCCGGCCTGCGCCCCCGACGCCATCCAGCTCACGCCGCTCCGCATCGAACGCAGCATGCGGGCCACGTCCCGGAACGACTCGACGCGCTGCAGTCGGCGCGATTCCGGTACCCGCGCGCCTTCGAGCGTGATGTGGCCGTTGTCGACGATCCGCAGCGCCGCCTTGCGCCGGATCTTCTCGATCTGCACCGCCGGGTCGTGTCGGTCCACGAGGAACGCCTTGACCTGATCGTCCTCCTCGTCGCGCGCCATCACGGCCAGGACGTCGGCATGGGCGGCGCCGCCGATCCACCGCTTCGCGCCGTGGATGACCCACTCCTCGCCCTCGCGGCGCGCCGTCGTGCGCAGCCCGCGGGCGACATCGCTGCCGTGGTCCGGTTCGGTCAGGGCGAAGACCCCGGTCAATTCGAAGCTGCGCATCGCGGCGTCGAGCTCGGCGACCTGCTCCGGCGAACCACCTTCCAGCACCGCGTTGCGGAACAACATCGCCTGCCCGCTGTAGGCCACGGCTGTCGAGACGTCGGTGCGCGCGAGCTCGAAGGTGCGGAAGCCCTCGAAGAGCGCCCGGTGCCGGAAGCCGGGTGAGATCTCGCCGGCCGCGGTGAAGGGGTCCATGAGCCGCAGCCCTGCGAGCGGCTCGACGACCGCCGAGGAGTATTCGCCGGCGTCCCACAGCTCGTCGATCAGCGGGCGGATGTCCCGGTCGAGCACGTCGCGCAGCCGCCGCAGTGCGGCGCGCTCCGGATCGGTGAGCAGCAGTTCGTAGCGGTACGGGTCCACGTCGCCGTACAGCCGCTCCTGCGCGGTCATGGCCACCTCCTCGTCCCGGGCCAGGCCCGCGCGGCGAGACTCAGCCGTAGAAACGGAACAGCGTCGTCGCGGCCACGGCGGGCTTGGCGCCGCCCTCGACCTCGACCACATTGTCCATCGTGAGCTGGTATCCGCCGGGGACGTCGACGACCTCACGGATGGTCGAGCCCATCCGGATCCGGGCGCCGACCGGCACTGGCGCCGGGAACCGGACCTTCTCCAACCCGTAGTTGACCTTGGCCGTGACGCCTTCGACCTGGAGCAGCTCCTCGAAGAACGGCACCACCAGCGCGAGCGAAAGGTAGCCGTGGGCGATCGGTCCGCCGAAAGGCCCCGCGGCGGCGCGCACGGGATCGACGTGGATCCACTGATGGTCGTCGGTGGCCTCGGCGAAGAGGTTGACCTGGTCCTGCGTGACCTCCCGGTACCCGGTGAACCCCAGGTCCGTGCCGGCCAGGGTGGGCAATTGGTCGAAGGCGACCGTGGTGACCTCGTTCATGACGTTGATGACACTCCTTCGTCGGCCGTGGCGAGTCCCAGCAGGCGCACGGCGTTGTCCTTGAGGATCTTCGGCCGGACCTCGTCCTTGATGTCGAGGTTGTCGAAGTCACGGCGCCACCGGTCCGGTGTCAGCAGCGGGAAGTCCGATCCGAAGAGCACCTTGTCCTGCAGCAGCGAGTTCGCCTGCTGCACGAGCTGCGGCGGGAAGTACTTCGGCGACCAGCCGGACAGGTCGATGTAGGCGTTGCCCTTGTGGGTGGCCACGGCGATCGCCTCGTCCTGCCATGGCACCGAAGGGTGCGCCATGATCAGCGGCATCCCCGGGAAGCGCGCGGCCACGATGTCGAGCAGCATCGGGTTCGACAGTGCCAGGGAGATCCCGAACCCTCCGGGTGTGCGCGCTCCGATGCCGGTCTGTCCGGTGTGGAACAGCGCCGGCAGACCGTAGGACTCGATGACCTCGTAGAGCGGGAAGTGCCGGGCGTCCGAGGGGTCGAAGTCCTGCACGGACGGGTGGAACTTGAAGCCCCGGACGCCCCAGTCCTCCACCTGCCGCCGGATCCGGCTCGCGGCGTCGGCCGCCCATGGGTCGACCGACCCGAAGGGGATGAGGACGTCGTTGTTCCGGGTGGCACCGGCCACGATGTCCTCGACCGAGTTCGGTCGGTGCCCGAGAGCGGTGGTCGCGTCGACGGTGAAGACGACGGCGGCCATGGACCGCTCGCGGTAGTACGCCGCGGTCTCGTCGACGTCGAGGCGGTCCGTGGGTGCCTTGAAGTAGGTGGCGGCGGCCTCGACGAAGGCCTCCGGCAGGGACTGGTGGCCGGTGTGGTCCTTCTCGACGTGCACGTGCATGTCGACGGCGGACAGCGCCGACGCGTCGACGGCGCAGGTGTACCTGGCGGGCACCGACGTCACCGCTTCCCCTCGCCCGGGAGGGCGTCCGCGGGTGGTTCGGGCATGGGTTGGCCGACCTGTTGGAGCCTGCGACCGAACAGCGCGTCGAAACCGGCCGCGATGGACTCGGCACGCCAGCCGCCGTCCTGGAAGGCGGTGACGACCTCGTCCGGGTGCGACCACAGTGCGAGCCGGTCACCGCCGATGCCGACCGCCTGGCCCGAGATCTCGGCGGCCTCGTCGGAGGCGAGGAAGGCGACGAGTCCGGCGACGTCGTCGGCGTCGCCGAAGCTCAGCACCCGGCGCGCCCACGGGACGGGCTCGCCGCGGTCGGCGGCGTCCGAGAACTGCTTGAAGAACGGCACGGTGTCGGTCATCGCCGTCGCCGCCACCGGGATCACTGCGTTGACCGTGACGTTCGCCCGTGCCAGTTCGAGCGCCCAGGTCCGCACCATCCCGACGATGCCGGCCTTGGCCGCGGCGTAGTTGGTCTGCCCGAAGTTTCCCCGCTGACCGGTCGGTGAGCCGATGCAGATGATCCGGCCCCCCTCGCCGGCGCTGCGCATGTGCGTGGCGGCCTCGCGCACGCAGGTGAAGGTGCCGCGCAGGTGCACGTTCACGACGGTGTCGAAGTCCTCGTCCGACATCTTCCACAGCACGGTGTCGCGCAGCACGCCGGCGTTGGTGACGAGGACGTCCAGGCGACCGAAGGACTCGACCGCGGTCTCGACGAGTCGCGTCGCGGTCTCGGTCGGCCCGACCGGTGCGACGACGGCGGTGGCGCGGCCGCCGTCGCCGGTGATCGTCGCGACGGCCTCGTCCGCAGCCTCCTGGTCCACGTCGTTGACGACGACGCTCGCGCCGTGCCGGGCGAGCTCGCGCGCGTATGCGAGGCCGAGTCCACGGCCGCTGCCGGTGACGATGGCGACCTTCCCCGTCAGATCCATACACTCCTCCATGTCGTCGTCGACGCAGGTCGGCACTGCCGGCCGGCACCGGGCCGGCGCACGCCGAGTCTCCCGGCACTCGTGGTGAGTGTCAATCATTGACCCTGACAACTGTCCGCCCGTACGCTCGGGCCGACCACGGGAGGAACCGCATGTCGAGCCGGGACAACCTCGGGCTGCTGCTCTCACTGGCGAGCGCCGAAGGCGTGGCCCGCGCGACCCAGGCGCTGCGCCCACTCGACCTGAGTGTGCGGTCCTACACGCTGCTCGAGCGCGTCATCGACACCGGGGGCATGAGCCAGCGTGCGCTTGCCGACGATCTGCGCCTCGACCCCAGCCAGATCGTGGCCCTGGTGGACGGCCTGGAGACCCGCGGCCTCGCCGAGCGGCGCCCCAACCCGGCGGACCGGCGACAGAAGGCCGTGGCCGCCACGGCCCGCGGGAAGCAGACCTACCGGCGCGCGAAGGTTCTCGTGGACGCTTCCCTCGACGAGGTGCTCGGCGACCTCGACCCGTCCGAGCGGGCCACGCTGCACGAGATGCTCACCCGCATCGTCCGCCGCGACCCTGCGGCCGCGGAGGCCGCGGGCTGAGACCGCGGCTCGCCAGGGCTGCCGCTCCCGTCATCCGAAGAGGGCGACCGCCTGGGTGACCGTCTGCCACACCCCGTAGGCCAGCGGGAGCCCGACGAGCACCCACGCGAGCACGATCAGCGGGGAGCGCCGCGGCTCGACCTCGTCATCGGTGGCACCGCGCTCGCCGCGGCGCGCGGCGGGCTCGCCGGTGTCCTTCTCGTGGAACCTCTCGGCGACCGGCCGCACGAGCAGGTTGCAGACGAAGCCGACGGCGAGGATGCCGACCATCGTCAGCAGCGCGGGCCGGTAGTCGGCGGCGACGAGGTTGCCCGGCTCGCCGCGGGCATCGAGGAAGCCGTTGATGATCAGCGGTCCGGCGACGCCGGCGGCGGACCAGGCGGTGAGCAGCCGGCCGTGGATGGCGCCGACCTCGAAGGTGCCGAACAGGTCTCGCAGGTACGCCGGGACGGTGGCGAATCCTCCGCCGTAGAAGCTGATGATGACGCCGGCCATGAGGACGAAGAGGAACACCGACACCGTCCCGAACAGCGCGAGCAGCAGGTACAGCACGATCCCGAGCCCGAGGTAGACGATGTAGATATTCTTCCGGCCGATGTAGTCCGAGGTCGAGGACCACACGAACCGCCCCGCCATGTTGCACAGCGACAGCAGGCCGACGAACCCGGCGGCGGCACCTGCGGCGACCGCGGACGAGCCGCCCTCGCGGAAGAAGTCCTGGATCATCGGCGAGGCCTGCTCGAGGATGCCGATCCCGGCGGTGACGTTGCAGAACAGCACCATCCAGACGAACCAGAACTGCGGCGTCCTGATGGCGTTGTTCGCCGAGACCGACGCGTCGGTGACCATCGGCTTGTCCTCGGAGGTGCTCGGGTCGAAGCCGCGCGGCCTCCACCCCTCGGCCGGGACGCGCACGATGGCGGCCCCGAAGAGCATGAGGATCCCGTAGACGATCCCCAGGGTGAGGAACAGCAGCGCGACGGCGTTGCCCGAGGCCACCTCGCCCGATGCGGAGGGGTCGTAGTCCGGGTCGTAGAGGCCCATGAGCCAGGAGGACAGCGGGCTGGCGATCATCGCGCCGCCGCCGAAGCCCATGATGGCCATCCCGGTCGCGAGCCCCGGCCGGTCCGGGAACCATTTGATGAGTGTCGAGACCGGCGAGATGTAGCCGATGCCGAGCCCGATACCGCCGATGACGCCGTAGCCGAGGTAGACCAGCCAGAGCTGGGACGTCCAGATCCCGACGGCGCCGACGAGGAAGCCCACCGACCAGCACAGCGCGGCCGTGGCCATGGCACGCCGCGGACCGCCCTTGTCGACCCACGTCCCGAAGATCGCGGCGCTGAGGCCGAGGACGACGATGGCGATCGAGAAGATGATGCCGATCGGCGTCAGCGCCGTCCCGAAGTGTTCGGCGAGCGCGTTCTTGTAGACGCTCGTCGCGTAGACCTGCCCGATGGACAGGTGCACCGCGAGCGCGGCCGGCGGGATGAGCCACCGGTTGAAGCCGGGTTTGGCGACGGTCCGTTCGCGGTCCAGCACGGCGAGCGACATGGGCCCTCCTTCGGGTCGACGGCGGCCCTCACCCTAGGAGTCCGCGCCCCGGCTCACCACCGCAGGGCCGAACGCGCCATGCCCCGGCACGCCTCGTCGGGCCCTGACGTCCGAGGGTCCGTGGGCTCCGCGCCGGTCGTGGTGGCGGCTCAGTACGCCAGTCCCGCGCTGCGCGGGAGGAGCTCGATCCACGTCGGCCCCGGCGCGAGCCGTACCGGCTCGTCGTCGTCACCGCGCAGCTCCAACGGACCGGCCGCCCGGCCTTTCGCCCACCGGATCGGGGCGGCGTGCCCACGGCTGAAGACGACGCCGTCCCCTTCGCCGGTCAGCACGGTCTCGGGCACCGGGCTGCCCGCTGCGTCGAGGCGGCCGGTCGCGCGCACCTGGACACGCAGCACCACGACGTTGGCCGCGCGCAGCGCCCGGCCATCGGCGGTGGACTGGGCGCGGCCGTCCTCGGTCCGGCGCCACGCCCCGGTGCCGGCCGCGCGGGCGAGGCGGGCGCGGGGTTCCCAGCGCCAGCCCGGGCTCGCGGCGGGGAAGGTCAGCGAGATGCGGTCGGTGGTCGTCCCGGCGGTGGCGCTCGCCGCGTCCGCTTCCGCGGCGAAGGCCAAGATCTCCTCGGGCGGGCCGGCCGTCCCGCGGGCCTGGGCGAGCAGGTCCTCGCCGCGGCCGTAGACGTTGTGCGGCGCGACCCGCCCGTCGAGCCGGAAGAAGCCGGCGTCTCCGGCGTCGAAGGACGCCACGGTCAGGCCGGCGTCCTGCGCGCGCGAGACGTAGCCGGGTTGGCCGCCCGAGAACGCGAGCATGCCACCGAAGGGCCCGGCGATCGCGGCGTCCATCGGTCGGATCGAGCGGATGGGCCCGAGCTCGCCGGGGACCACCGAGTGGTACACGGCGTTGAAGCGGGTGATGCCGCCCTCGACCAGTTCCTCGAAGACCACGTCGGCCTGATCGAGACCGGTCTGGGGGCGGGCCTCGGGCGAGTTCTCGATCTTCACCGACAGCGCGGGCCGGTCCGGCACGTCACCGTCGACCTCGATCCCGGTCAGTGGCCAGCGTGCCGGCTCCGGCGTCGGCGTGGGCGTGGGTTCGGGACTCGGGGTGGGCGTCGGACGGTCGGCGGGCGCCGCGGTCCGCCCTGAGGAGGAGCAGCCCGCGACGCCGAGCGCCACGGCACTCAGCAGCGCGGCCGATACCGCACGGCGGGTCGGCGGTCGCGCCGACGGGTCGCCGTCCGGTCGCCGGTCGTGGCCAGGGGAGGTCGCCATGAGGTCACCTGTCGTTCGTCTCGCGTTCCCCCTGCGCGGGCCACCGTAGCCCGCGCCTACAGTGTTCGTGTGCAGGCCGAGCCCGAGCCGTCCTCCCCGTCGCCGGAGGCAGCCTCCCGCACTGCGCCCACCGTGCTGCCGCTGCGGGGCGGAACGGCACCGGAGGACGTGTTCCGACTGCACGCGGCGCTGCGCCGGCGGTTGGTACCCGTGCTCGGCGGTGAGGACACCGCGGGCGCCGGCTCGACCGTCCTGCTGCCGCATGCGCCGGAGATTACCGGGGAGCGGGCACTCGCCGAGTTGCGCGCCCGGATGCGCGGTCCCGTCCCGGGCGGGACCGCCGCCGCCCTGCGCACCTCCGGGTCCACCACCGGGGCCGGTCGGCACGTCGCGCTCACCGACCGGTCACTCGTGGCCGGCGCCGACGCCACGGCGCAGCGGCTCGGCGGGCCGGGGCGCTGGGTGCTTGCCGTCCCCGCGCACCACGTCGCCGGCTTCCAGCTCCTCGTCCGGACGGTCGTCGCCGGAACAGACCCGGTCGTCGTCGACACCTCCGAGGGGTTCGATCCGCGGGCGCTCGCCGCAGCGGCGGCCCGGGTCGACCTGCCGGCGTTCCTCTCGCTGGTGCCCACCCAGCTCGGCCGGGTACTGCGGGCGGGCGAACGAGTCGTGGCGCCGCTACGCCGGCTCACCGGGATCCTCGTCGGTGGTGCGGCCAGCTCACCCGGCATGCTCGCCGAGGCCCGCGGCGCCGGTCTGGCGGTCCGCACCACGTACGGGATGACCGAGACCGGTGGCGGCTGCGTCTACGACGGCGTGCCGCTGCCCCGGGTGCGCGTGCGGCTGGGCGAGGACGACCGGGTGGAGATCGCCGGGCCGGTCCTCGCCGCCGGCTATCTCGACGGCGCCGACCCGGACGCGTTCGTCACCTCCGACGGCCTCCGTTGGCACCGCACCCGCGATCGCGGAGCGTTCGTCGTCGAGGGCGGCCGTGAGCGGCTGCGCGTCCTGGGGCGGGTGGACGACGTCGTCAACACCGGTGGGGTGAAGGTCTCTCCCGCCGCCGTCGAGCGCCTGCTCGGCGAGCACCCGGGCGTGGCAGAGGTCGCCGTCGTCGGAGTCGGCGACGAGGAGTGGGGCGAGCTCGTCACGGCGGTCGTGGTGCCTCGCGCGAGCGAGCGTGTGCGTCTGGCCGACCTGCGCGAGACCGTCCGCGTCGAGCTGGGCGCCGCCCACGCCCCGCGGGTGCTCGTGCTCACCGAGGCACTCCCACTGCGCGGGCCGGGCAAGGTGGACCGTCGCGCGACGGCCCATCTCGCGGCCACGGCGCTCGGCCGCCGGGCCACGGCCGCCGTCAGCCACGACCCGCAGCTCCCCGACCGAGCCGTGGCCCACGCGCAGCCGAGGGTGACCGGGGTGGAGGAGCACCCGCCGCACCCGCCGTCCGGCGCAGGCGCACCGGACCCCGGCTCAGCCCACATATAGTGAGTGCCCGCCGCCGGCGCTGAGCCCGGCCCTGGCACGTGCCACACTCTGCCCTTGACCGCCCGACGCGAGACCCGGAGCTCCATGGCCACCTTCGCCGACTGGCTGGACGGTGCGCGCCCGAGGACGCTGCCGGCCGCCGTCGCCCCGGTCCTCGTCGGCACCGGTGCCGCCATCGGCACTGTGCCGGGTTACGGGCCCGGTCACGCCGTGCGGGCCGTGCTCTTCGCCGGTCTGGCGCTCGCACTGCAGGTCGGCGTGAACTACGCGAACGACTACTCCGACGGCGTCCGCGGCACGGACGACGTGCGGACCGGGCCGCCGCGGCTGACCGGAGGCGGGGCGGCGAGCCCCGCGGCCGTCAAGGCTGCCGCGTTCGCCGCGTTCGGCGTGGCCGGTGCCCTGGGTGTGACCCTGGTCGCACTGATCGGTCAGTGGTGGCTCCTGGCGCTAGGGGCACTCGCGGTGGCCGCCGCGTGGTTCTACACCGGCGGCCGGCGACCGTACGGGTACCTGGGTCTGGGCGAAGTTTCCGTCTTCCTGTTCTTCGGCCTCATGGCCACGGTCGGCACCGCCTACACCCAGTCACCGGAGACCGCGCGCACGTGGCCGGTGTGGGTCGGAGCCGCGGGGATCGGCCTCGTGGCGTCCGCCCTGTTGATGGTCAACAACATCCGGGACATTCCCACGGACCGCCAGGTGGGCAAACTCACGCTCGCCGTCCGCCTGGGCGACCGCCGGGCCCGGTGGAGCTACGTCGCGCTCGTCGTGGCACCCCTGGCGCTGGGGCTGGTGTGCGCACTGGAGCGCCCGTGGGCCCTGCTGGTGCTGCCGCTCGGCTGGTGGGTGGCGCGGCTAGCCCGCCCGGTCCTCGCCGGGGCGAGCGGGCGGGACCTCATCGCCGTCCTCGCCGGGACGGGGCGTCTCGAGCTCGTCTACGGACTCCTCCTCGGCGTCGGCCTCGCCCTCTGAGTCCTCGCCCGCAGACTTGCCCGCAGACTCGCCCGCAGCGGAGCCCTCGCCTGCCGCGTCGACCGCGGCGTCCTCATACGCGGCGTCCTCCTCTGCCTCACGCGAGAAGCGGGGCCGCTGGGCGCGCAGCGGGTCGTACTGGGAGAGGACCTGTGCCGCTTCGGCGTGCTGGCGCCGCAGCACGAGGAACGAGACCATCGCCCCGACGACGACCGCGCTGCCCCACAGCAGCCACGACCGCATGCCGAGCAGGTACAGCACCACGGCACAGGCGAGGATGATGCCCACCCGCAGCAGGGAGTAGACGAACAGACGCACCCGGACAGCGTAGGCGTCCGCCGGACGGTCCCGCGCCCGACGGCCGGTCCCGCGCCCGGCGCCGCGGCCACCTACCCTGAGATGTATGGCCCGACTGCTCCCTCTCGCCCTCGCGTTCGCCGTCCTGGTGTATGCGCTCATCGACTGCGTGCGGACACCGCAGGACGAGATGCCGGCCGGGTTGCCCAAGCCGCTGTGGCTGGTCCTCATCGTCCTGCTGCCGCTCGTCGGTCCCGTCGTGTGGCTCGTCGCCCGGCGGGTCTCGGCGGGGAACCGTCGCGGCCCGGGGCGGCCGGGACCGGCCCGCGGCGCATCGGGCCGGCGGCCGCCGTCACGCGGACCGGTCGCCCCGGACGACGACCCGGAGTTCCTGGCCCGACTCGAACGCGAGCGCCGGCGAGCCGAGCGCCAGCGGCGGGACGACGAACGCCGCGGCCGCGATAGTGGTCAAGGCAGCACGGATCCCGGGCAGACCGGCTGAGCCGAGGAGACCCGCGCCGGACGGTACCGTCGTCGCGGCGTGGCCCGGCGACGGCGCAGCCTCAGAGTCCGCTGTAGGCGTGCATGCTGTCGAAGAGGAAGTTGACGAGGAAGTAGTTCGCCAGCACGCAGGCGAACCCGAAGATCGACAGGTAGGCGGCGCGCCTCCCCTCCCAGCCGCGGGTGGCGCGGGAGTGCAGGTAGGCCGCGTAGACGACCCAGACCACGAACGAGAAGACCTCCTTCGGGTCCCAGCCCCACGGCCGGCCCCAGGCGTGCTCGGCCCAGATGGCTCCGGCGACGACCGTGAAGGTCCACAGCATGAAGCCGACGGCGTTGAGCCGGAACGCCAGCCGCTCGAGCTCGGCCGAGTTCGGCATCGCCTGCCATACCTTCGACCGGCGGCCACGGCCGGGTCCGCGGGAGGCCGGCCGGGCCGGCGCGCCGGCGCCGACGAGTTCCCGGTCGGCGACCTCGGCGGCCTCCTGCTCGACCTGCCGAAGCTCGGCGCGCTCCTGGACGAGCTGCAGGACGGACAGGGTCGCCGCCACGGTCAGGATGCCGGTAGCGATGGTGGCAATGGAGACGTGGATGATCAGCCAGTAACTGTCCAGGATGGGTTGGACGCCGTCGGCGCGGACGTAGAGCACCGAGACGGCGATGCCGAGGAGCAGGAGGGTCGGCCCGAGGACGAAGGTGCCGAGGAAGCGCATGTCCCGGCCGCGCTGCAGTCCGAGGAACACACCCACGGCGATGAGGGTGGCGAGGATGGAGAACTCGTACATGTTCGCCCACGGCACCCGGCCGGCGGCCACGCCGCGCAGCACGACCCCGGCAAGATGCAGCACCACCCCCAGCGTCGTCGTCGACATGGCGATGCCGACGGCCTTGCGCGGTCGTCCCTCGGGGCCGCGGTCACGCAGCCCGGACAGGTCGACGGCGAAGGCGACCAGGGCGACCCCGTAGGCCGCCATGGTTCCGTAGATGAGGAGGGTGCTGAGCTGGCCGACGTCGGTCATCGGGACGTTCCCTTCGTGTCTGTCTCCTCATTCTGCACCGGCGTGCCGGCGGCCTCGACCACCCGGTCCAGCTCCCGGCCCAGGCCCGGGTCGTCCCCGCGGGCGAGGGCGGCGGAGGTGAGCCGGGTCCGGCCACCGGCCGCAGGCTCCAGCCGGACCCACAGCCGCCGCCGCGGCACGAACAGCGAGGCGAACAGCCCGAGCATCGCGGCGATCGAGGATCCGAGCAGGTACGGAAGCGACGGGTCGTAGCGCAGGTCGAGGGCGGCGAACCGGGGCAGGCCGTCCCAGCTGACCGAGCCGAGCCCTTCGGGCAGCTGGACCGTCTGCCCTGGCTCGATGAACAGGGTCACCGGCTGCTGGCCGGTCTCCGCCAACCCGGGCGAGCCGTCCTCGCGCTCCTCGTAGACCTGGCGCATCTCGTCGGTGTCGAGGACGTAGACGTTCTGCGGGACGCCCTCGTCCAGGCCGAGGTCGCCGGCCCACAGCGTGAGCACCAGTAGCGGGGCGTTGGGCTGCGGATGGACCGAATGGGCGCCGGAACCGTCCGGCTCGACCACGGCGGTGGGCAGCAGCGCGCCGGTCAGGCCGATCTGCTCCTGCCCGCCGCTGACGTCGGGCACCTTGACGACGCCGCGGGAGGTGTAGACGTCGTCCTCGGGAAGGAACGGGACGGTGCCGGAGAACGCCGTCTCCCCCGCGCCGTCGCGGACCGTCAGCCGTGGTGCGTAGCCGTTGCCGGAGAGGTAGACGTTGGCGCCGCCCGCGTTCATCGGCTCGTTGGGCACGATGGTGTCCCGATGGGTGCCGCCGCCCGGTTCGGTGACGGTGACGTCGGCTCCGAATCCGCGCGCCTGCGCGTCGACGGTGAACTCCGAGCGCAACTCGTCCAGGGTGAACGTGAACGGCTCGAGATCGCCGGAGTCGAAGAACGTGCCCGGGTCGAAGCTGTCGTAATCGACGACCGAGTTGGCGAACGACTCCCCCTCGACGACCACCGCCTGGCCGCGGTAGCTGTAGAGCTGACCGGCGGCGAAGGAGACGAGCACGCCCACCAGGGCCAGGTGGAAGACGATGTTGCCGGTCTCGCGCAAGTAGCCACGCTCGGCGGTGATCCCGCGGTCGGTCACCGCAGCCCGGTACCGCCCCTTGAGTCGCCGCAGGACGGCGGCCTCGACAGTGTCGGCGTCCTCGGCGAGCAGCACCGAGCGCTTGGCCGGGAACCGGTCGAACCGGCGTGGCACGCGCGGCGGCCGAGCCCGCAGGGCGCGCCAGTGGGTAGCCACGCGTGGCACGATGCAGCCGATGAGCGAGGTGAACAGCATCAGGTAGATCGCCGCGAACCAGACCGAGCTGTAGACGTCGAAGAAGCCCAGCCGGTCCAGCCACGGCGCCAGCGCCGGGTGATCGGTCCGGAAGTCCGTGACGGCGGCGGGGTCCTGGGGCGTCTGCGGGATGAACGAGCCGGGCAGCGCGGCCACCGCGAGCAGGAGCAGCAGCATGAGCGCCACCCGCATGCTGGTCAGCTGCCGCCATATCCACCGCAACCAGCCGAGCAGCCCGAGGCTCGGCTGACTCACCTCCGGCCGGTCGGGAGCCGCACCGTCCGCGCCGGGGCGCTCCCCCTCGGCGAGTCGTTCGCCCTGTCCCGCCTTCGAGCTGAGGTTGGTCGGGTCCGCCTCGCTCGCGGCGACCGTCTGCCGCTCGTGCTCAGCCACTCACACCACCGTCTCGAAGCCCTGGACGAGTCCCTGCAGGTACCCGGACAAGTCGGCCCACAGTCCGGTGACCAGTGCCAACCCGAGGAGCACCAGCAGTCCGCCACCGAGTCGCTGGACCGTGCGGCGATGCCGGCCGAGGACGCGTAGCAGGCGGGTCGAACTCGACAACACCATGGCGACCACGACGAACGGGACGCCCAGACCGAGGCAGTAGGCCACGGCGAGCACCACCCCGCGGCCGGGGTCGGCGCCACCGAAGGACAGGGTGAGCACCGCCGCGAGCGTCGGCCCGATGCACGGTGCCCACCCGAGTCCGAACGCCACGCCGAGGAGCGGGGCCCCGACCAGCCCGGCACGCGGCGCGAGGTGCGGGCGCCGGTCGGTCTGCAGGAACGGCAGGTACCCCAGGAAGGCCAGACCGAGCAGGATCACCACGATGCCGAGGACCCGCAGCACGATGTCCATCCACTGCTGCAGGGCGAGCCCGGCGAGGGAGAACGCGACACCGAGGAGGACGAAGACGGCGGAGAACCCGGCGACGAAGAGCAACACCCCGGCCAGCAGCCGCAGGTCGAAGCGCGGGCGCCGTCCGCCGGCCGCCGTGGCGCCGACGGCCCCGGTGACGGAGGACATGCCGCCGAGGTATCCGACGTAGCCGGGAAGCAACGGCAGCACACACGGCGAGGCGAAGGAGACCAGGCCGGCGATTGCCGCCACCGGCAGGGCGGCCAGCATGGAGCCATCCACCACCGTGTGCTGGAAAGTCTGCCCGAGCTGGTCCCACATGTCAGGACTCCTGCCCTGCGTCCTCGGCGACGACGTCGTCGATGAGGCCGCGCAGGATCTCCGGATCCGCCTGGCCGAGGACGCGGGCGGCCACCCGGCCCTCGCGGTCGATCACCACCGTCGAGGGCATGGCTTGCAGCGGCACGACCCCCTCCAGGGCCGCCACCGCCTGCGCCCGCTCGTCGTGCAGGGAGGGGTATGGCAGGTCGAAGGTGCGCTCGAAGGCCTGTGCGGTGCCGGTGTCGTCGCGCGGGTTGACCCCGAGCATCTGCACCCCGGGGCCGTCCTGGCCGGTGTAGTCCTCGGCGATGGCCTTCAGGTCCGGCGCCTCGGCCCGGCACGGGGGGCAGGCGGCGTACCAGAAGTTCAGCACGACGACGTCACCGCGCATGCTCGCGAGATCGACCTCGGTGCCGTCGTAGGTGGTGCCCGTGTGCTCGACGGGCTCGCCGCGCTCGTCGGGCTCCCAGGTGGTGAACGACCCGTCGCCGGACTCGTAGCCGGCGTCGACCGCTCCGGCTCCCCCACCGTCGTCTGTTCCCGCCGGCGCGCAGCCGGCGAGCGCGGCGAGTACGACGGCGACCGCCGCCACGACGGAACGTGCTCTCACGCCGTCGCCCCCTCCCCGGGCACCGGCTGGGCGGAGGTGACAGTGGCGGGCAGGTCGGCCGGCGACGTGCCCGGCACGGTGTCGCGCGCCCCGACCAGGAGGTCGGCGGCGGGCTCGCGGTACCCGACGGCGATCAGCCTGCGTCCGACGAACGTCAATGACGTCAGCGATGCGAGGGAGCATTCCCGGCGCCGGGGGTCGTGCCAGAGCGGCCGCCCCTCCAGGTGACGGCGTGTCACCCAGATGGGGAGCTGGTGGCTGACCAGGACGGCTTCTCCGCCCGCGACCTTGTCCAGCACGGCGACCACGGCGTCCCGGACCCGGCGCACCTGAGCGCGGTACGGCTCGCCCCAGCTCGGCCGGAGCGGGTTGAGGTACGCCGGCCAGTGCCGCGGATGGGCGAGTTGCCGGCGGTCGGCGCTGACGGCGAGTCCTTCGAAGTGGTTGGCGGCCTCGATGAGCCGCGGGTCGGTGGCCACCTCGAGCCCGTACGCCTCGGCGGTGGCGGCAGCAGTCTGCTGCGCACGCAGCAGCGGCGAGGCGACGACGGCACGCACGTCGTGCCCGCCTTCACGGAGGTCCTCGGCCACGCGAGCGGCCATCTGGCGGCCACGGTCGGAGAGCCGGTACCCGGACAGGCGTCCGTAGAGGATGCCGTCGGGGTTGTGCACCTCGCCGTGTCGCATGAGGTGGACGGTGGTGCGCTCCATGCTCCCAGTGTCGCATCGCCCGGCCGGTGCGCCGCGGGTTGCCCGGCGCCGGCCGGCTCGCCGCACGGTGAGAACGCTCACGCCCCGTCCGGCGGGCCGACGTGGCTCCGCGGTCGCGTTTCGTCGGCGGCGATGAGCGCCATGATCTCGCCGAGCTGGGCGAACTGCTCGGGGGTCAGTCTGTCCACCAGGCGCCGCCGTACCGACTCCACGTGGCCGGGGGCAGCAGCCTGGAGGCGGGCGAGTCCGGCGTCGGTGAGCACGGCGTTGATGCCGCGCCGGTCCTGCGGGCACGGCCGGCGTTCGACCAGTCCTTCCGCCTCGAGCCGGCGCACCTCGTGCGTCAGGCGCGAGCGCGAATGGACGAGGTCCTCCGCGAGTACCGACATGCGCAGCGTGCATCCATCCGCCTCAGAGAGACGGACGAGGATCTCATACTCACTGAGGGAGAGGCCGGCGGTGGCGACCAGGTCCCGGTTCAGCAGCTCCGCCAGAGCCGCATTGCCGCGCAGGTAGTTGCGCCACGACTGCTGCTCCGCGGCGCTCAGCCAACGCACATCGGTCACGTTGCTCTCCCTCGTCCGGTAGGTCCGCACCGGCGCACCGCCGGATCACCGCCCACCTCTTGCCTCATGTCGACCCGAGAAGTATATAGTTTAAACGTCAACTACTTCGGTCCCGCGCGGGGCCACTGAGGAGGACCACGGTATGAGCACGATTCCCGCAGGCACCTACGTCATCGACCCGTCGCACACCGAGATCGGATTCTCGGTCCGGCACGCCGGCATCTCGAAGGTGCGGGGCAAGTTCCTCGGCTTCTCGGGCACCATCACCGTCGGTGAGAACCTCGCCGACTCGTCGGTGAACGTCACCATCGAGGCCGCGTCCGTGGACACCGGCGACGCCAACCGTGACGGCCACCTGCGCTCGCCCGACTTCTGGGACGCCGAGAACAAGCCGGAGTGGACCTTCGTCTCCAGGGCGGTCAGCGGCACCGAGGAGGACCTGACGGTCACCGGTGACCTCACCATCAACGGCGTGACCCGGCAGGTCGAGCTCCAGGCTGAGTTCAACGGCGCCGCCACCGACCCGTTCGGCAACGAGCGCATCGGCTTCAGCGGCCAGACCGTCATCAACCGCAAGGACTTCGACCTCACGTGGAACGCCGCCCTCGAGACCGGCGGCGTCCTCGTCGGCGAGAAGGTCACCATCACCCTCGAGGTGGAGGCGACCGCCGACGCCGGCGAGGCGGCCGAGTCGGCCGAAGCCGAGACGAACGCCTGACCACTGCGTCACAGGCGCGGGCCGGTCGAGACGACAACCGGCGGACCGGCGCACACGCGACGAGGACGGCGGCCGTAGCCGCCGTCCTCGTCTCGTTCTCGCCGCCGGTGTGGCCGTGCCGACCCCTACCGGTCCGCCAGTGCCGCCTTCACCCGGTCGGCCTCGATGCGCCAGTACCCCTGCTGGGTCCCGTCCACCGTGACCACGGGGACGAGCTCGCCGTAGCGCTCCCGTAGGTCGTCGTCGCTGTCGACGTCGATCTCGACGTAACTCTCACCGGTCTCGGCGCGCACCCGTTCGAGCGTGGCGCGGGCGCGGTCACACAGGTGGCAGCCGTCGCGCCCGTAGAGCACGACGCGAACCTCGGACGGTTCGACGGGTGCGGTCATGCCTCTCGCTCCTGCGGCGTCGGCTACTTCTTGTTCCGGCGCTGGTGCCGCGTGCGCCGAAGCAGCTTGCGGTGCTTCTTCTTGGACATGCGCTTGCGGCGCTTCTTGATGACTGAACCCACGGGTACCTCACTGATCGGTCGTGACATCGGGTCGGCGCGAGCCTGGCTCGCGCGGAACTGAAGAAGTCTACCTGCCGGCGCGGATCTCGCCGCCACTGCCCTAGCCCGAGCGGCGCCCGCCGAGAGCGGAAACCTCAGTCAAGAGCGGACGTTCAAACATCCGCTCTTGACTCAATCGTCCGCTCTCGGTGCAGGACGGCCTACTGCGCGGCGGCGCCCCACTCGTCGCCAAGGCCTTCGGCGATGAGCTTCTCCACGGCGGCCTCCGGGACGCGGAAGGACCGGCCCATGCGCACGGCGGGCAGATCACCGGCGTGCACCATCCGATACACCGTCATCTTGGACACCCGCATCAGCTGGGCGACCTCGGCCACGGTCAGGAACCGCGGCGCTCCCAGCTGGTCGGCCATCTCCACCCGTTCTCTCGTTGCCGCCGGTCGGCGACCCTGACGCACCTCGCAATATAGAGGTACGTGCGCCCGACCGAAACGTTTGGTCTCAGTTCGGTCACGTCCAACGCCGCCCGAGCGTACTCCATCTGTCCAGGGCTCAGTCCAGGACGGCGTCCAGCCCGTGCCACGGAAAGACCGCCTGGCGGGTCGCCATGATGGCGCGGTCGACGGCGTCGTCGGGGTTGTATCCGTCCGTGAACGGCGTGAAGTCGCCCACGCCGCCGTCGGACATCGTCGACGGGGGGCGCAGGTCCGCCAGCTTGGTCACCCGCCGCTGCCAGGTCTGCGGGACCTCGGTCGCCGGGTCGATCGGCCGGCCGGTTAGCACCGCGGCCAGATGCGCCCACGCCCGGGGGACGACCCCGACGACGTCGTAGCCGCCGCCTCCGGTCGCGAGCCACCGTCCGCCGGCGTGATCGTCTGCCAGCTCGGCCATCAGTATCGCGGCACGGCGCTGGGCGTCGACCGAGACCTCGAGCTCGGTGAGCGGGTCGTTGCCGTGACTGTCGCAGCCGTGCTGGGTGACCAGCACGTCCGGGGCGTGATGCCGCACCAGGGGCCGCGCGACCGCGTCCACGGCACGCAACCAGTCGGCGTCGGAGGTCCCGGCGGGCAACGCGACGTTGGCCGCCCCGCCCCGGGCGGTCCCGGCGCCGATGTCCTGCGGGTAGCCGGTGCCCGGGAACAGGGTGCCCGGGTGCTGGTGCACCGAGATCGTCAGCACGCGGTCGTCGTCGAAGAAGGCGCGCTCGACGCCGTCGCCGTGGTGCGCGTCGAGGTCGACGTAGGCGACCCGCGCGCCGGCCTCGACGAGCCACGCGATCGCGATGGCGACGTCGTTGTATACGCAGAACCCGGAGGCGCGGTCGGCCATGGCGTGATGCAGTCCGCCGGCCAGGCTCAGCGCCCGCGCCGGTCCCGTCGCCTGCCAGACGGATCGCGCCGCACGCAACGTGGCTCCGGCGACCCGTGCCGAGGCGGTGTGCACGTGCGGGAAGACGGGGTTGTCCACGGTGCCGAGGCCGATGCTCTCGCGGGCCTGGCCGTCCCCCTCGGCGTCCCGGACCGCCGCCACGTAGTTGGCGGTGTGGATCCGCAGCAGGTCCGCGTCCTCGGCGACCGGTGCGCCGAGCACCTCGAGGTCGTCGGCGTCGAGAACGCCGAGCTCCCGCATGAGCTCGACCGTGAGGACGAGCCGCGCCGGCGCCATCGGGTGCCCGGCGCCGAAGTCATAGCCGACGAGCTCGTCGGACCACACCAGCACGGTACGAGCCATGCTGCCCCACCGTAGTCGCCGACCCACCCGCCACGGGCATGGCGTCCGCCGCGGGCTGTGCCAGAGTGGGCACCGACATCGTGGCGCCGCGACGGGCCGGTCCCGGCCGGTCGTCACCGAGGAGCACAGGAGGGACGGGTGGCGCAGCCTCCGCAGCGGGTCCGCACCAACAGCTCCGCCGTCTCGCGGGCCCGCGACTGGATCGACGAGGTCGCCCGTCAGTCACCGGCGAGGCTCGCGCTCCTGGTCTTCGCCGGGATCGTCGCGGTGGTGACGGCCCTGCTGTCCCTGCCTGCCGCGACCGCGTCCGGCCAGCGGGCGCCGTTCGCCGACGCCCTGTTCAACGCAGTCTCCGCGGTGTGCGTGACCGGCCTGGTGACGGTGGACACCGCGACGTACTGGTCGCCGTTCGGCCAGGTGGTGCTGCTGGTCGGCATCAAGATCGGTGGGCTGGGCGTGATGACCCTGGCCTCGATCCTCGGGCTCGCGGTCTCCCGGCGGATCGGGTTGACGCAGAAGATGCTGGCGGCCACGGAGACCAAGACCACCCGCCTGGGCGAGGTCGGCACCCTGGTGCGCGCCGTCGTCGTCGCCTCGCTCGTCATCGAGGCGGTCCTCACCGCGGTGCTGGTGCCTCGGTTCCTCACCATGGGCGAGTCGGTGCCGACCGCGCTGTGGCACGGGGTCTTCATGGCGTTGAGCATCTTCAACAACGCCGGGTTCGTGAACCTCGAGTACGGCATCGGCGGCTTCGTCGGCGACTGGTGGTTCTGCGTGCCGCTGATCCTCGGGACCGCGATCGGCGCCATCGGCTTCCCGGTGATCCTCGACGTCGCACGCAGCCTGCGGAACCGGCGTGGTCGCAAGCCGTGGACGCGCTGGACACTGCACACCAAGCTGTCCATGACGACGTATCTCGTGCTCGCCGTCGCGACCGCGGTGACGATCGGCGCGTTCGAGTGGTCCAACCCGGACACGTTCGGCCCGTTGGCGGTGGACGAGCGGATCCTCGCGAGCATGGTGCAGTCGGTGAACCCCCGCTCCTCCGGTCTGGCGACCATCGACGTCGGCGAGATGCGCGAGGCGAGCTGGTTCCTCACCGACGCGCTGATGTTCGTCGGCGGCGGGTCGGCCTCGACGGCCGGCGGCATCAAGGTCTCGACGTTCGCCGTGCTCGTCCTCGCCATCGTCGCCGAGGCGCGCGGTGACCGGGACATCGAGGCCTTCGGGCGGCGCGTGGGATCCTCCACCGTCAGGCTGGCCGTCTCGGTCGCCTTCCTCGGCGCCACCCTGGTGGGGGCAGGCACCCTGGCGATGCTGGCGGTCAGCGACTTGCACCTGGACGTGGTGCTCTTCGAGGTCATCTCCGCCTTCGCCACGGTGGGCCTCACCACGGGCATCACGCCCGACCTGCCCGACTCCGGGAAGTACATTCTCAGTGCGCTGATGTTCCTCGGCCGCACGGGCACCATGACCATGGCCGCCGCGCTCGCCCTGCGGCAGCGGCGCCGGGTGATCCGCATGCCGAACGAGCGTCCGGTCATCGGCTGAGACGACGGAGAGTGAGTGACACCGATGAGTGACAGCCCTTCCCGCGACACGGGCGTGCTGGTGATCGGCCTGGGCCGGTTCGGCGCTGCCCTGGCCGCAACCCTGGAGCGGCTCGGCCGCGAGGTCCTCGGCGTGGAGAAGGACCCGGACCTGGTCCAGCAGTGGTCGCACCGGTTGCCGCTCGTCGAGGCGGACGCGACCAATCCGGACGCGCTGGAACAACTCGGCGCCGAGGACTTCCAGGTCGCCGTCGTCGGGATCGGGACCTCGCTGGAGGCCTCGGTGCTCACCACGGCCAACCTGGTCGACCTCGAGGTGCCGCAGATCTGGGCGAAGGCGATCAGCGCCGAGCACGGCCGCATCCTGCGCCGCATCGGCGCCCACCATGTCGTCTACCCGGAGTACGACGCCGGGGCGCGGGTGGCCCACATGGTCTCCGGGCGGATGCTCGACTACATCGAGATGGAGGACGGCTTCACCATCGTCAAGATGCGTCCGCCGCGGGAGACGCACGGCTTCACCATCGGTGAGAGCAAGATCCGCGAGCGTTACGGGGTGACGGTGATCGGGGTCAAGCCGCCCGGTGAGCCGTTCGAGTACGCGAGCGAGTCCACCCGGATCGGGGCGGAGGATCTGCTCATCGTCTCCGGTGACACCAATCTGCTCGAGGTGTTCGCGCACCGTCCGTGAGAGCCGCGTCCCCTGCGTCACGCCGCGGCGGCGTGTGGCGGCGGGGTCGTCGAGGACCGCACGACCAGCGTGGTGGCCAGTTCGAAGTGGTGGGTCTCCGGCCGCATCCCGTTCGACAGTTCGAGCACGGTGCGCAGCGCGACCCGCCCCATCTCGGTCATCGGCTGGCGCACCGTGGTCAGCTGCGGTGAGGTCCACTCCGCGGCGTAGGTGTCGTCGAAGCCGACAATCGAGAGCTCCTCGGGCAGGCGCAGGCCGCGCGCCCGGGCCGCCTCCATGACGCCGAGCGCGGAGGCGTCGCACCCGGCGACGACGGCGGTCGGACGGTCCGGAAGCGAGAGCAGCCGCTCGGCCATGGCGAGGCCGTCCTCGTAGGCGAAGCCGCCGAGGTGGACGAGGTCGTCCTCACGCGGGATGCCGCGGGCACCGAGGGCGGCGAGATGGCCGTGCAGGCGCTGTTCGGCCGGACGGGACGCGGGCGGTCCGCCCGCGAAGCCGATACGACGGTGTCCGAGGGAGAGCAGATGCTCGGTGGCCTGCATCCCGCCGGACCAGTTGGTGGCGCTGACGCTGACCAGCCGGTCCGTGGTACTCGGGTCGATGCTGACCGGGTCGATCGCCACCAGCCCGAGGCCGGCCGCCGAGCAGGACCGCACCTGTTCGGGACTCATCTCGGTGGTCACCACGATGACGCCCGCATGTCCACGCCCCGCCAGGGACCGGAACCATGCCGGACTCAACGCCCCCGGGCCGTTACCCGCAGGCAGATGATTGACGACGACGTCCACCCCCTGCTCCAGCCCGGCGGTCACCACCCCGGTGAGGACCTGGGCGGAGTAGAGGTTGACGAACGCGTCGAACAGCACGGTGACGGTGGGCGCGGTGTCCTTGGTGCGCCGCCCAGTCGTCGGCATGTACCCCATGGACGCGATGACGGCCTGGACCCGTTCTCGTGTCGTCGGTCCGACGTCGTCGCGCCCGTTGATCACCTTCGAGACGGTCGCTTTCGAGACCCCGGCCTCGCGGGCGACCACCTCGAGCGTCGGCCTGCTCCCCATCGACGCACTCCTTCGTCCGTCCACACGCAACACTCTCGAAAGGCTTTCGCACGTCCAGCCTCCCGCTGCGTCGAAATGCACCCGTAAACCTACCGGCCGTACGGCGTCCCGTCTCGCGATCGGAGATGCACCGTCCTCGGCGCCAGGGTCCGGCTCATCGAATGAGGGCCAGGAATCCGACACCACGACGAAGCGAAACCTATTTCGTGAATGTGCCTCCGCCGCATTTCGGTGAATGGGGTGTGCGCGTTTCCTGTTGTGGGACCGAGACCCCAGCCCTCGGGCCGAACGTCCTGGTCAGCTCCTCACCGTGGGCTTGACGGCGCCTGTGAGCCACACAACAATCGGCGGCACGTGAATGGTTCTCACGGCACCGGCGCGACAGGGAGGTCGACCGGATTTCCTGGAACCCGTGCGCGCATTTCCGGGCCGTGTGCCCGGTGCGCGGCGGTGACCGGGACTCCGGCTCTCGCCGGTGCCGTCCGGGCCGGTCGCGATCAGGAGGCGGAACCGGCGAAGGGGTCGGACACATGTGGCGTTCGAAGCGGCATCACGGGGGGCGGCGCCGAGCGGCGGTCGGAACGGTCGCGACCGCGGCACTTGCCGGAGCGTTCCTCGCTCCCCCGGCGAGTGCGCTGGACAGCGATCAGTCCGAGGCCATCGCCGAGTTCCTCGCGGTCGAGGCCCTGAGCACTGAGCTCGCCTCGCTGGTGGGCGCGGAGTCGGGCTACCCCAGCGATCCGACCGTCAACAGCAGCACGATCGATGCTGCCCTGCTCTCCGAGTTGATCGGCGTCGGCGTCTCCCTCCCCGGCCTGCCGCTCATCGGTGACGGCTCCGGCCCGGCCCTGCTCGACCTGGGCCCCGGCGCCGGTGCGGGCGTGCTCAACGACTATGCGTACGCCCCGGACCCGTACCACGCCACCGCCTCCTCGGGCGCCGTGACGAATGACGGCGCGATCGACCTCGGCGCGGTCCAGGAGAACCAGGGCGTCGACATGGCCCGACTCGACGCGACCGCGCTGCTCGGCCAGCTCGGCATCGACGGGCTGACGGACGAGATCGTCGACGAGGTCAGCCTCGGCATCGGCGCCCTGGCCTCGACGGCGCACCAGACCACCGGCTCAGACCCGACGAGCGAGTACGTCGTCTCCGGTCTGGAGATGACGGTCTCCAGCCCTCTGGTCGGCGACCTGACGAACGCCGTGGACGCCAACCTGGCATCGGTCAGCACTCAGCTCAACGGGATGCTGGGGCCTGACGGCACCGTCCAGCAGACGCTGAACACCCTGGCGCCGCCGCCGGTCAACGTCCTCGGCCTGATCAACGTCAACCTCGGCGCACCGCAGGTCAATGCCCAGGTGGACCTCAGCGCCGTCACAGCAGGCGTGCTGCAGGAGCCGCTGGTCAGCGACAACGGGCTCGTCGCCATCGACCTGACCACCGGAGACATCACGATCGACCTCGCCCAGCTGCACGGCGGGAACCTCAACGGACTCGATCCCAACACCGAACTCCTCACCGCCGAGGAGATCACCCAGATCACCGACACGATCGCCGACCTGCTCGGCCAGGTCACCGGCCTGATCACGGACGCGGTCACCGCGGCGTTGCTCAGCACCGAGATCACCATCGACTTCAACCCCACCATCAGCGGCATCGGCGGGACGGTCAGCGGCACCGTCGACGCCTCGATCACCGGAACCCTGGCGGACTTCCTCGGCCAGTCCGAGACGCAGCCCGACGTCGATATCACCGGATCCGTCGTCTGGGACCCGCCGCTCCTCCCGCCGACCACGATCAACCTGGGGTCGCTGACGAGTGCGCTCGAGCCGGTGCTCGAGAACCTCATCCCCTCCATCGGCTCGGCCCTCCAGCCGGTGCTGACCACGGGCCAGCAGACGACGACGAACCTCGTCGGCGGGACGGTCTCCGGGCTCGTCAACACCCTGGACCCGATCCTCGACGGCATCCTCGCGGATCTGCTGTCCATCACCATCAACGCCCAGTCCACGGCGGAGAACGGGCTGTTCACCGTCACCGCGCTCGACCTGACCGTCCTACCCACCCTCGATGCCGTCGACATCCCGCTGGCCTCCTCCAGTGTGCGGGTGGAGCAGCTGGCTCCTGCGCTGGAGGCGACCCCCGACGAGCTCAACCCGGGTGGGACCGTCACCTCGAACATCTCGGGCTTCCCGCCGGACTCGACGGTGACCGTCACCTACACCGACTCCGACGGCAACGTCGTCGGCACGTCGGAGGTGACGCTCGACGGCACGGGATCGGGTACTGACTCCCTCGTGCTGCCCGACGACGTCGCCCTCGGTGACTTGACCATCAGTGCGACGGACGGTTCGGGCAACGAGGCCACGGACGTGGTCTCCGTCGTCGAGCCGGCGCCGGCGAACACACCTCCGACGATCGAGGGGGCGGCCGACACCGTCGTCGAAGCGGGGTCCGATTTCGACCCGATGGCCGGCGTCACGGCCAGTGACCTGGAGGACGGTGACCTCACCGCCGACGTCACCGTAGATGGCACGGTCGACACCTCCACCCCCGGCGAGTACGAGCTCACGTATTCGGTCACCGACTCCGACGGCGCCACCGCGAGTGTGGTCCGGACCGTGACGGTGGCGGAGCCGCCGAACGCCGCTCCGGTGATCGAGGGCGCGGACGACGCCACCGTGGACTTCGGCGCCGACTTCGACCCGATGGCCGGGGTGACGGCGACCGACCCGGAGGACGGGGACCTCACCAGCGAGATCACCGTCGACGGCACCGTTGACACCTCCACCCCGGGCGAGTACGAGCTGACATACACCGTCACCGACTCCGACGGTGACTCCACGACCGTGACGCGGATCGTCACCGTCAGCGAGCCCCCGAACGAGCCGCCGGTCATCACCGGCGCCACGGACACCACCGTGGACTTCGGCGCCGAGTTCGACCCGATGGCCGGCATCAGCGCCACCGACCCCGAGGACGGCGACCTCACCAGCGAGATCACCGTCGACGGCACCGTTGACACCTCCACCCCGGGCGAGTACGAGCTGACATACACCGTCACCGACTCCGACGGCGCCACGGCGACCGTGACGCGGATCGTCACCGTCACCGAGCCCCCGAACGAGCCGCCGGTCATCACCGGCGCCACGGACACCACCGTGGACTTCGGCACCGAGTTCGACCCGATGGCCGGCATCACCGCCACCGACCCCGAGGACGGCGACCTCACCAGCGAGATCACCGTCGACGGCACCGTCGACACCACCACCCCCGGCGACTACGAACTCACCTACACCGTCACCGACTCCGACGGGACGACGACGTCCGTCACCCGCGTGGTGACGGTGAGCGAACCGCCCAACGAGCCGCCCGTGATCGAGGGCGCCACCAACGTCGCCATCGAACAGGGCACCGCCTTCGACCCCATGGCCGGCATCACCGCCACCGACCCCGAGGACGGCGACCTCACCAGCGAGATCACCGTCGACGGCACCGTCGACACCACCACCCCCGGCGACTACGAACTCACCTACACCGTCACCGACTCCGACGGGACGACGACGTCCGTCACCCGCGTGGTGACGGTGAGCGAACCGCCCAACGAGCCGCCCGTGATCGAGGGCGCCACCAACGTCGCCATCGAACAGGGCACCGCCTTCGACCCCATGGCCGGCGTCACCGCCACCGACCCCGAGGACGGCGACCTCACCAGCGAGATCACCGTCGACGGCACCGTCGACACCACCACCCCCGGCGAGTACGAACTCACCTACACCGTCACCGACTCCGACGGCGCCACCGCGACTGTGATCCGGACGGTGACAGTGTCCGAGGCCGCGCCGGTGAACCAGCCGCCGACGTTAGAGGGCGTCGCCGACACGACCGTCGACTTCGGCGCCGACTTCGACCCGATGGCCGGCGTCACCGCCACCGACCCCGAGGACGGCGACCTCACCAGCGAGATCACCGTCGACGGCACCGTCGACACCACCACGCCCGGTGAGTACGAGCTCACCTACTCGGTGACCGACTCCGAGGGGGAGACGGTGACGGCGACGCGGACGGTGATCGTCTCGGCTCCGCCGAACGCGCCGCCGGTCATCGAGGGGGCCACGGACACCACGGTGGACTTCGGTGCTGACTTCGACCCGATGGCCGGCATCACCGCCACCGACCCCGAGGACGGCGACCTCACCGCCGACATCACCGTCGACGGCACCGTCGACACCACCACCCCCGGCGACTACGAACTCACCTACACCGTCACCGACTCCGACGGCGCCACGTCGTCCGTCACCCGCGTGGTGACGGTGAGCGAACCGCCCAACGAGCCACCGGTCATCGAGGGCGCGGCAGACGTCGTCGTCGAACAGGGCACCGCCTTCGACCCGATGGCCGGTGTCACCGCCACCGACCCCGAGGACGGCGACCTCACCGCCGACATCACCGTCGACGGCACCGTCGACACCACCACCCCCGGCGACTACGAGCTCACCTACTCGGTGACCGACTCCGACGGCGCGACCGTCACGACCAGCCGGGTGGTCACGGTGACCGCTCCGCCCAACGAGGCGCCGGTCCTCGAGGGGGTCGCGAGCACGACTGTCGAGGCCGGCAACGAGTTCGACCCGATGGCCGGCGTCAGCGCGACCGACCCCGAGGACGGCGACCTCACCAGCGAGATCATCGTCGACGGCAGCGTCGACACCACCACACCCGGCGACTACGAACTCACCTACACCGTCACCGACTCCGCCGGCGCCACCACCACGGCCACCCGGATCGTGACCGTGACCGAGCCGCCGAACCAGGCACCGGAACTGGCCGGTGTCGTGGGCACGACGGTCGAGGCCGGCAGCGAGTTCGACCCGATGGCGGGTGTCAGCGCGAGCGACGCCGAGGACGGAGACCTCACCAGCGAGATCATCGTCGACGGGAGCGTCGACACCTCGACACCCGGCGAGTACACGCTCACCTATTCCGTGACGGACTCCGCCGGAGCCACCACCACGGCCACCCGCGTGGTCACCGTGACACCGGCACCGAACACCGCCCCCGTGCTCGAGGGCGTGATGGACACGGTGATCGAGGCCGGCACCGAGTTCGACCCGATGGCCGGCGTCAGCGCCACCGACGCCGAGGACGGCGACCTCACCGACCAGATCGAGATCACCGGCGAGGTCGACACCACCACACCCGGCGACTACGAGCTCACGTACACGGTCACCGACTCCGCCGGCGCCACGGTGACGGCGACCCGAGTGGTCACCGTCACGGAGCCCGAGCCGGTCAACACCCCACCGGCGCTCGACGGTGTCGGGAGTGTGTCGGTCGAGGTCGGCACGGAGTTCGACCCGATGGCCGGCGTCAGCGCCACCGACGCCGAGGACGGCGACCTCACCGACCAGATCGAGATCACCGGCGAGGTCGACACCACCACACCCGGCGACTACGAGCTCACCTACTCGGTGACCGACGCGGACGGGGCCACCACGACGGCCACCCGCGTGGTCACCGTGACGCCGGCACCGAACACCGCCCCGGCTCTCGACGGCGTGGTGGACATTGCCGTCGAGCAGGGGACGGTGTTCGACCCGATGGCCGGCGTCACGGCTTCCGATCCGGAGGACGGCGACCTCACCGCCGACATCACCGTCGACGGCACGGTGGACATCACCACCCCCGGCGAGTACGAACTCACCTACACCGTCACCGACTCCGACGGCGCCACGACGACGGCGGTGCGCACCGTGACCGTGACCGAGGCGCCGCCGGCCAATACTCCGCCGGTCCTCGAGGGTGTCTCCGACATTGCGGTCGAACAGGGTGGCGAATTCGATCCGATGGCCGGCGTCAGCGCCACCGACGCCGAGGACGGCGACCTCACCAGCGAGATCACCGTCGACGGCACGGTCGACACCTCCACGCCAGACGAGTACACGCTCACCTACACCGTCACCGACTCGGCCGGTGCCACCACCACGGCCACCCGGACCGTGACGGTGACCGCCCCGCCGAACGAGGCGCCGGTGCTCGAGGGCGTGGGCGCCGTCGAGATCCCGGAGGGCGCGGTCTTCGATCCGATGGCCGGCGTCAGCGCCACGGACGCCGAGGACGGCGACCTCACCGACCAGATCGAGATCACCGGCGAGGTCGACACCACCACCCCCGGCGAGTACGAACTCACCTACACCGTCACCGACTCCGACGGCGCCACCACCACCGCGGTCCGCACCGTGACCGTCACGGAGGCGCCGCCGGCCAACGAGCCGCCGATGATCGAGGGAGCGGAGAACACCGCGATCGACGTCGGTGCGGAGTTCGACCCGATGGCCGGCGTCAGCGCCACCGACGCCGAGGACGGCAACCTCACCGCCGACATCACCGTCGACGGCACGGTCGACACCTCGACGCCCGGCGACTACACGCTGACCTACACCGTCACCGACTCCGACGGCGCGACGACGTCGGTCGTCCGGACGGTGACGGTCCTGGTCCCGCCGAACGAAGCGCCGATGCTCGAGGGCGTGGGCGCCGTCGAGATCCCGGAGGGCGCGGTCTTCGACCCGATGGCCGGCGTCAGCGCCACCGACCCGGAGGACGGCGACCTCACCGACCAGATCGAGGTCACCGGCACCGTCGACACCACCACCCCCGGCGACTACGAACTCACCTACACCGTCACCGACTCCGACGGCGCCACCACCACGGCCACCCGCGTGGTGACCGTCATCGAGGCGGCGGTCAACACGCCTCCGGTGCTCGAGGGAGTGGACTCCGTCGAGGTCGCCGAGGGGGCGGAGTTCGACCCGATGGAGGGTGTCAGTGCCACCGACGCCGAGGACGGAGACCTCACCAGCGAGATCACCGTCGACGGCAGCGTCGACACCACCACACCGGGCGACTACGAACTCGTCTACTCGGTCACCGACTCCGACGGGACCACCGTCACCGCCACCCGGATCGTGACGGTGACGGCGGATCCCGACCCGGATCCGGTCAATACGGCACCGACCCTTGACGGCGTGGTGGACGCCACCGTCCTCACCGGTAGCGCGTTCGATCCGATGGCCGGCGTCAGCGCCGCCGACGCCGAGGACGGAGACCTCACCAGCGAGATCACCGTCGACGGCACCGTCGACACCACCACCCCCGGCGACTACGAACTCACCTACACCGTCACCGACTCGGGCGGCACGACGGTGACCGCGACGCGGACCGTGACGGTCGTCGACCCTGAGCCCGTGAACACGCCGCCCGCGATCGACGGAACGGCGGACACCACCGTGGACCTCGGGGCCGACTTCGACCCCTTGGCCGGCGTCTCGGCGTCCGACCCGGAGGACGGCGACCTGACCAGCGAGATCACCGTCGACGGCACCGTCGACACCTCCACCCCGGGCGACTACACGCTCACCTACTCGGTGACCGACTCGGGCGGCGCCACGGTCACCGAGAGCCGGATCGTGACCGTGCTACCGGCGCCGAACTCGGCTCCGATACTCGACGGCGTGGGCGCGACCATGGTGGTCGCCGGCGGCGAGTTCGATCCGATGGCCGGCGTCAGCGCCACGGACGCCGAGGACGGCGACCTCACCGAGCAGATCGAGGTCACCGGCACCGTCGACACCACCACCCCCGGCGACTACGAACTCACCTACACCGTCACCGACTCCGACGGCGCCACCGTCACCACCACCCGCGTGGTGACCGTCATCGAGCCGGACCCCGTCAACTCCCCGCCGGTGCTCGAAGGAGTGGACTCCGTCGAGGTCGCCGAGGGGGCGGAGTTCGACCCGCTCGAGGGCGTCAGCGCCACCGACGCCGAGGACGGCGACCTCACCGACCAGATCGAGGTCACCGGCACCGTCGACACCACCACCCCCGGCGACTACGAACTCACCTACACCGTCACCGACTCCGACGGCGCCACTGTCACGGCCACCCGGATCGTCACGGTGAGCGCTCCACCGAACGAGCCGCCGGTCCTGGAGGGGGTCGAGGCGGTGACGGTGGTCTCCGGCAGCGAGTTCGACCCGATGGCCGGCGTCGCGGCTTCCGACCCGGAGGACGGCGACCTCACCGACCAGATCGAGGTCACCGGCACCGTCGACACCACCACCCCCGGCGAGTACGAACTGACCTACTCGGTCACCGACTCGGCGGGCACGACCGTGACGGTCACCCGCGTGGTCACCGTCACGGAGCCGGAGCCGGTCAACACACCGCCCGTGCTGGGCGGCGTGGAGGGCACGACGATCGAGGCCGGCTCGGAGTTCGACCCGCTCGAGGGCGTCAGCGCCACCGACGCCGAGGACGGCGACCTCACCGACCAGATCGAGGTCACCGGCACCGTCGACACCACCACACCCGGCGAGTATGAACTCACCTATACGGTCACCGACTCGGCGGGCACAACGGTCACGGCCACTCGCACGGTTGTCGTGGCTCCCACGCCGAACACCGCGCCGGTGATCGAGGGGGCGGACTCGGTAGAGATCTTCACCGGAACGGCCTTCGATCCCATGGACGGGGTCAGCGCCGCGGACGCCGAGGACGGCGACCTCACCGCCGACATCACGGTCGACGGCACCGTCGACACCACCACACCGGGCGACTACACACTCACCTACTCGGTGACGGACTCGGCGGGGGCGACCGTGACCACGGAGCGCGTCGTCTCCGTGCTGCCGTCACCGCCGGTGAACAACGCGCCGGTGATCGAAGGCGCGGACGGCGTCACGGTCACCGCGGGGTCGGAGTTCGACCCGATGTCCGGGGTGAGCGCGACCGACGCGGAGGACGGCGACCTCACCGCCGACATCACCGTCGACGGCACCGTCGACACCACCACACCGGGCGAGTACCAGCTCACCTACACGGTGACGGACTCGGCGGGTGCGACGGTCTCGGTGACCCGTGTGGTGACCGTGGAACCGGCGCCGAACACCGCCCCGGTGCTCGAGGGCATCGTGGACACGACGGTGGAGCCGGGTAGCGAGTTCGACCCGCTCGAGGGTGTCAGCGCCACGGACGCCGAGGACGGCGACCTCACCGACCAGATCGAGGTCACCGGCACCGTCGACACCACCACCCCCGGCGACTACGAACTGGTCTACACCGTCACCGACTCCGACGGCACCACCGTCACCGCCACCCGGACCGTCACGGTCTCGGAGGAGGCGGCGCCGGACAACGAGTTGCCGGTGCTCGAGGGGGTGGGTGCCGTCACCCTCGAGCAGGGCGACGAGTTCAACCCGCTCGAGGGCGTGACCGCCACCGACGCCGAGGACGGCGACCTCACCGACCAGATCGAGGTCACCGGCACCGTCGACACCACCACCCCGGGCGACTACGAGCTCACCTACACCGTCACCGACTCCGCCGGGGGAACCGTCACGGTGACCCGGACGGTGACGGTCGCCGAGGCGACGCCGGGCAACACGGCGCCGGTGCTCGAGGGGGTGGGTGCCGCACAGGTGCAGGAAGGTGCGCCGTTCGATCCGATGGCCGGCGTCAGCGCCACCGACGCCGAGGACGGCGACCTCACCGACCAGATCGAGGTCACCGGCACCGTCGACACCACCACACCGGGCGACTACGAACTCACCTACACCGTCACCGACTCCGACGGGACCACGGTCACGGCCACCCGCGTGGTCACCGTGACGGCGGCTCCTCCGGTGCGGACCGCGCCGGTGCTCGAGGGGGTCGACGCGGTCACGGTGGTCGAGGGCGAGGACTTCGATCCGCTGGCCGGCGTCAGCGCCACAGACGCCGAGGACGGCGACCTCACCGACCAGATCGAGGTCACCGGGACCGTCGACACCACCACCCCGGGCGAGTACGAGCTCACCTACACCGTCACCGACTCCGACGGGACCACGGTCACGGCCACCCGCGTGGTGACGGTCGTCGAGGCGGCGAGCAACACGCCGCCCGTGCTCGACGGTGTCGGTTCGATCGAGGTCGGTGAGGGGTCGGAGTTCGATCCGCTGGCCGGCGTCAGCGCCACCGACGCCGAGGACGGCGACCTCACCGACCAGATCGAGGTCACCGGCACCGTCGACACCACCACCCCCGGCGACTACGAACTCACCTACACCGTCACCGACTCCGACGGCGCGACCGTCACGGTGACGCGGACGGTCACGGTCACCGAGGACCCGACCGGGGAGCCGAACACGCCGCCCGTGCTGGAGGGCGTGGGCGCGACCACGGTGATCGAGGGCGAGGACTTCGATCCGCTGGCCGGCGTCAGCGCCACCGACGCCGAGGACGGCGACCTCACCGATCAGATCGAGGTCACCGGCACCGTCGACACCACCACCCCCGGCGACTACGAACTCACCTACACCGTCACCGACTCGGGGGGAAGCACCATCACCGTCACCCGGGTCGTCACGGTCGCCGAGGCCGGCCCGCCGAACAGCGCGCCGGTGCTCGAGGGCGTGGGCGGTGTCGAGGTCGATGAGGGCTCGGAGTTCGACCCGATGGAGGGCGTCAGCGCCACCGACGCCGAGGACGGCGACCTCACCGACCAGATCGAGACCACCGGTGAGGTCGACACCACCACCCCGGGCGACTACGAACTGGTCTACTCGGTCACCGACTCGGCCGGCACGACCGTCACGGTGACCCGGGTCGTCACGGTCACCGAGGCGACACCCAACACGCCTCCGGTGTTCGAAGGCATCGACGAGGTCCGGGTCGAGGCCGGCTCGGAGTTCGACCCGCTCGAGGGCGTCAGCGCCACCGACGCCGAGGACGGCGACCTCACCGACCAGATCGAGGTCACCGGCACCGTCGACACCACCACCCCGGGCGACTACGAACTGGTCTACTCGGTCACCGACTCGGCCGGCACGACTGTGACGACGAACCGCGTGGTGACGGTCACGGCGGCCAACAGTCCCGCCGTGCTGGAGGGCGTGGACAGCGTGACGATCGAGGCCGGCTCGGAGTTCGACCCGCTCGAGGGCGTCAGCGCCACCGACGCCGAGGACGGCGACCTCACCGACCAGATCGAGGTCACCGGCACCGTCGACACGACCACCCCGGGCGAGTACGAGCTGACGTACTCGGTCACGGACTCCGACGGCGCGACGACGACCGTGACGCGGATCGTGACCGTGGGTGAGGCGGCACCGCCGAACGCGCCGCCGGTCCTGGAGGGCGTGGACGCGGTCGAGATCCCCGAAGGGGCCGAGTTCGACCCGCTCGAGGGCGTGACCGCCACCGACCCGGAGGACGGCGACCTCACCGACCAGATCGAGGTCACCGGTACCGTCGACACCTCCACTCCGGGCGACTACGAGCTGACGTACCGGGTCGTGGACTCCGACGGGACGGCGATCGAGGTCACCCGCACGGTGACCGTCGCGCAGACCCCGCCGGACAACACCCCGCCGGTGCTCGAGGGGGTCGGCCCGGTCGAGATCCCCGAAGGGGCGAACTTCGACCCGCTCGAGGGCGTCAGCGCCACCGACGCCGAGGACGGTGACCTCACGGAGGAGATCCGCGTCGTCGGGATGGTCGATACGTCGACGCCGGGCGAGTACGGGCTGACCTACACAGTCACCGACTCGGCGGGCAGCACGGTCACCGTGACCCGAACCGTCACCGTGGCCGCCGACGACGACCAGCCGGGACCACCGGACGACGAACCGTCGGTCACGGTGCCGGACACGGTCGCACCCGGCGAAGACATCCCGATCGATCTCGGCGGCTTCACGCCGGGCTCGGAGGTCGAGGTGGTGTGCGAGATGAACCCGGTCATCGGCCGCTCCGTCGTGACGATCGGTGCGGACGGGACGGGTAGCGCGACCTGCACGGTCCCCGCCGGGGCCTCGGGCGGCACGGTCACGGTCACGGCGACGGACCGCGACAACCCGGACCTGACCGCGTCGGCGACGGTCCACGTGGTCCCCGCGGGCGAGGAGCCTCCCGCCACCGGACCGGAGCCGGGACCGGCACCGGCACCGGGGCCCGGCCGTGACGGCGGGTTGCCGGACACCGGCGCCGACGCCACGGGTGCGGCCCTGCTCTCCGCGGTGCTGCTGCTCCTCGGCGGTCTGGCGCTGCTGGTCCGGCGACGGTTCAGCCGGACGTGACGAGCGGCGCCGAGAGAACGGCGAGGGCCCCGGCCGACTGTGTCGGCCGGGGCCCTCGGTCGTCGTCGGACGCGAGCGCGCTCAGACCCGGTCGGCCACCAGGTGGCGACGCTCGGCGTAGCGCTCCCGCACCTCCGGCGTCGGTGCGGCCTCGACCGTGGTGACCTTCGAGGTCTGCCAGGTCGGCGGCTCCTCCGTGGCGGCGAGGACCCAGGCGGCCTGACGAGCCGCGCCGTCGGCCACGTACTCACCCGGCTCGGGTAGCTGAACGTCACGGCCCAGGATCGCCGGGGCGACCTGCTGCACGGCGCGCGAGCGTGCTCCGCCGCCGATGAGCTGGATCCGTTCCACCGGGACTCCGAGCGCCTCGACCGCGGCCACGCCGTCGGCCTGCCCGCACAGCAGGCCCTCGACGGCGGCCCGGGCCAGGTTCTCCCGGGTCATGCCGGCCACGGACATGCCGAGCAGCGAGCCGGTCGCGTCGGGCAGGTTCGGGGTGCGCTCGCCCTCGAGGTAGGGCACGAGGGTCAGCCCGCCGGCGCCGGGATCCGCGGCGAGGGCGAGCTCGGCGAGCTCGCCGTGGTCCACGCCGAGCAGCCGCGCCGTCGCGTCCAGCACCCGCGAGCCGTTGAGCGTCACCGCCAGCGGCAGGAACGCGCCCGTGGCGTCGGCGAAGCCGTTGACCGTGCCGGACGGGTCATCCACCGGGTCCGGTGCCACGGCAGAGACGACGCCGGACGTACCGATGGAGATCGCCACGTCACCGCGCCGCATGCCCAACCCCAGCGCGGCCGAGGCGTTGTCCCCGGCTCCCGGGCCGAGCACGAGGTGGCCGAGGCCGGCCGCGGTGTCGCCGATCCCCGCGCTCTGGTTCGGGCCGAGCACCCGCGGCAGCACGATGTCCTCCGCGCTCTCGCGCCGCAGCGCCATGGCCAGCAGATCCCGCCGGTACTGTCCGGCCGCGGCATCGAAGTAGGACGTGCCGGAGGCGTCGGACCGGTCGGTGGTCAGCATGTCCAGGGACCCGGCGCCCATGAGCTTCCAGGTCAGCCAGTCGTGCGGCAGGGCGACGGCGGCCACCCGCGCGGCGTTGTCCGGCTCGTGATCGGCGAGCCAACGCAGCTTGGTCACGGTCAGGGACGCGACGAGCACCGAACCGGTGGCCCGGGACCACTCCCCCGGGCCACCGAGATCGGTGATCAGGTCCTCGGCCGACGGCGCGCTACGGGTGTCGTTCCACAGCAGCGCCGGGCGGATCACCTCTCCGTCGGCGTCGAGGGCGACCATGCCGTGCTGCTGGCCACCGACCGAGACGGCCGCGACGTCATCGAGCCCGCCGGCGGCGGACACGGCGGCCTGGAGGGCGTCCCACCACGCCGCCGGGTCGACCTCGGTGCCGTCCGGGTGCGGCGCCTGGCCGAACCGGGCCAGCGCGCCGGTCTCGGCGTCCCGGATCACGACCTTGCACGACTGGGTCGAGGAGTCGATGCCGGCAACCAGCGTGGCCATGGGTCAGCCGACCAGGTGCGCCATGGCGAGCTGGTTCAGCCGCACGAACCCGAACTCCCGCTCGGCCGCGGCATCGGCGTCGAAGTCCTCGAACGCGCTGCGGTCGGCGAGGAAGTCGCTGATCGACTCGCCCTCGCTCAGCGTGGGCTGGGACAGCTCCAGCACGCCGGCCTGCTCGAACGCCCGCTGCACCTCGGGGTCCGCGCGGTAGGCCTTCGCCTTCTCGGCGAGCAGCAGGTACATCTCCATGTTCGCCGCGGCCGAGTCCCACACGCCCTGCAGGCCCTCGGTCCGCGAGGGCTTGTAGTCGTAGTGGCGCGGTCCGTCGTAGGTGGGGCCGCCGCCCAGGAAGCCGTTCTCGAGGAGGTCGACGGTGAAGAACGCCGAGAGCAGGTCACCGTGACCGAAGACGAGGTCCTGGTCGTACTTGATGGAGCGCTGGCCGTTGAGGTCGATGTGGAAGAGCTTGCCCGCCCACAACGCCTGGCCGATGCCGTGCGTGTAGTTGAGCCCGGCCATCTGCTCGTGACCGGTCTCCGGGTTCAGGCCGACGATGTCCTCGTTGTCGAGCTTGGCGATGAGGCCGAGTGCGTGGCCGACCGTGGGAAGCAGAATGTCGCCGCGCGGCTCGTTCGGCTTCGGCTCGAGCGCGATCTTGAGGTCGTAGCCCTGCTCCTTGATGTAGGCCGCGACGGTGTCGATGCCCTCGGCGTAGCGGTTCAGGGCGGCGTTGACGTCCTTGGCGCCGTCGTACTCGCTGCCCTCGCGGCCGCCCCACATCACGAACGTGGAGGCCCCCACCTCGGCAGCGAGGTCGACGTTGCGCAGCAGCTTACGCAGCCCGAAGCGACGCACGGACCGGTCGTTCGAGGTGAGCGCGCCGTCCTTGAACACGGGATGGGTGAAGGTGTTGGTGGTGACCATCTCGATCACCAGGCCGGCGTCGTCGACCGCCTTCTTGAAGGTACGGAGGATGTCCGCGCGGGTGGCGTCGTCACTGCCGAAGGGGACGACGTCGTCGTCGTGGAAGGTCACGCCCCAGGCACCGAGCTCGGCGAGCTTGGTGGCGTAGTCCCAAGGGTTGAGCTCCTGGCGAGAGGCGTCGCCGAACTGGTCCCGGGCGGTCCAGCCGACCGTCCAGAGTCCGAAGGAGAAGTGGTCGTCTTTCGTGGGCTTGCGCACCATGGCGGGCTCCGTTCCGGTCTCGTCGTCGAGGTTGACGTCGATATTTGTTGTCCTGCGAAACTTACGTCCGGTGCAGAGTAGGGTCAAGCCCGTGACCCGACCCGCAGAGAGCAACGCCGACACCGGCGCCGAGGCCCCGCTCGAGCGTCGCCGTGACGCCGTCGCCGCCCGGCAGTCGTCGCTGCGTGAGCACAATCTCGCCGTGGTCTCCCAGACCGTGTTCGCCAGCGCCACACCGCTCTCGCGAGCGCGCCTGGCGGCCGAGACGGGGATGACCCGGTCCACCGTCTCACGGCTCACCGAGGAGTTGGTGCGGGCGGGCCTGCTGATCACCCGCGACGCGGACGGTCGTGGCCGTCCGGGGCGCCCGGCGGTCCCGCTGGCCCCGGCGGCCGGCTCCGTGGCAGGGCTGGGACTGCACGTCAACGTCGACTACATGACCGGGCGGGTGGTCGACCTGACCGGCGCGGTGCTCGCCGAGGAGCATCTCACCGGGGACTTCGAGGCCTCCGATCCCGCGGACGTGCTCCCCCGCGCCGGCGAGCTGGCCGCCCGCCTGGTGGCCCGGGTCCACGCCGCGGGCGCGCGTGTGGCGCGTGCGCGGCTCGGGCTTCCGGGGCTGGTGGACGCCGAGGGCCGGCGGCTGCTGCTGGCGCCGAACCTCGGGTGGCGGGACATCACCCCGGCGGAGCTGCTCGGTGACGCAGCGCTGCCGGCTGGCGTGGACCTGCGGGTGGACAACGACGCGCACCTGGCGGCGTACGGGATCGCGCATGCGGCGCCGGGCCGGGTGGCTGAGCGGAACACGTTCCTCTACGTGGCGGGCGACATCGGCGTCGGGGCCGCCATCGTCAGCCGCGGGCAGGTGGTGGCCGGTCAGCACGGCTGGGCGGGCGAGATCGGGCACGTCTCCATCGAACCGGACGGCCCGCCGTGCCACTGCGGCTCACGGGGCTGCCTGGAGGTCTACACCGGCAAGCACGCCGTCCTCGCCGCGGCCGGCCTGCCGCCGACGGCGTCGTCCGCGGACCTGCAGCGGGCTGTCGCCGAGGGGCACCCCCAGGCCTTGGCCGCCGTGGACCGAGCGGCCTGGGCGCTCGGGGTCGCGCTGGCCTCGACCGTCAATATCGTTGACGCCGACGAGATCGTCCTCGGCAGCGGTTTCGTCCCGTTCGTCGACGCGCTCCGCCCGGGCATCGAGGAACAGCTGAGGGTGCGCACCCTCGCGGCACCGTGGTCCTCGGTCACGCTCAGGGCTGCCCCGCCCGACGACGCCCCCGCCGCGACCGGAGGGGCGATGCGGGCGTTGGAGGCGGTCATCGCCGATCCGGCATCCTGGATCGAGACGCCGGTCCCGGCCACCGGCACGGGCTGACCGGGCGAAACCCATGGACGTCCGTGCCTCGTCCCGTCTCCCGGTCCGGGCGGTCGGACATGCGCTCAGCCGATTCAACGCACGCCATCCGTGGAGCCACAACGATTATTTCCACGGCTGGATCTGCCGGCGCCTGCCATCCCGGCGCGGTCGCGCGCTGGAGGTCGGCTGCGGCGCGGGGTTGCTCGCGCAACGGCTCGGCCGTCTCGTCGACGAGGTGCTCGCCATCGACGTGGACGCGGCGATGGTGGCGGCCACGCGCCATCGGACCGCCGGGCAACCCCGAGTACGAGCGTGCCAGGCACGGTTCGCGGACGTCGGCGGCACATTCGACCTCATCACCATGGTCGCGTCACTGCATCACATGCCGCTCGAGGAGTCGCTCGTGCACGCGAAGGAGCTGTTTGCGCCCGGGTGGGCGGCTCCTCGTCGTCGGACTGGCGCGGGTCAGTTCGCCGGCCGACACGGTTTACGACCTGGCCTCTGCCCTTCTCAACCCCGTCGTCGGGCTGGCCAAGCACCCACTTCCGGTGCGTCGGGACGCACCGGACGACGCGATGCCCGTCCGCGACCCGGAGCTGAGCGTCGATGAGATCGCTTCCGCCGCGCGCCAGATCCTGCCCGGGGCGCTGGTGCGTCGGCGGCTGTTCTTCCGCTACACGCTGGAGTGGGAGAGCCCCTCAGACTTCGGGCAGAACGGCGCGCACGAGCCGGCACAGGATTGACCACCCGGCGCGCACGAGCCGGCACAGGATTGACCGCTCGGCACACGATTGACGAGTCGGCACCGGATTGACGACTCGGCACTCAGGGGTTCACCGGGCCGAGGAGGGCGTTCGCCCAGGCCCCGTGCAGCGACTCGTCATCGCTCGGATGGAACAGCCCCGCGAGGACGTCGCGGTAGAGCCGGGAGAGTTCGTTGGTGTTGGCGTACATCCCACCGCCGGAGACTCGGACCGCCTTGGTGACCACGTCGAGCGCGACCTCCGTGGCACGCGACTTCACTGCCGAGAAGCGTGGCAGCGTCAGCGCTCCGACCTCGACCCCGGCGTCGAACTCCCAGGCCCGCTCACGCAACTGTGGCAGGACGGAGTCGAGCTGGATGGCGGCGTCCGCGAGGCGCCAGCGGATGTCCGGGTCGGCGCTGTACGGCGCGCCGCCATTCTTCAAGCTGGTCCGCTTGCCCACGGTCTGGGTCGCCAGCTCGATCGCGCGCTCCGCGATGCCCGTGTACACGGCGGCAAGCAGCGTCTCGAACGCGGTGAAGATGCCGACGACGAACGGGTCCGTCGTCGGCCCCGGCGGGAGGATGCGCACCACGCGGTCGGCGGGTGCGTGGGCGCCGTCGAGCTTGGTGGCGAAGGACTGGGAGGCGCGCATGCCGAGGACGTCCCACTCCCCCACCTGCTCGGTCCCCTCCCGGGAGACGAACCCCCAGACGTTGCGCGGCTCGTCCCCGGTGCTGTCGGTGCCGAACGTGCCGAGCCGGGTCCACACCGGCGCCAGGGAGGTGAAGATCTTCAGCCCGTGGAAGGTGTAGCCGCCACCGTCGGGCCGCGCGTCGGGACGGGCCTCACTGACCGAGGCGAAGAGCACCAGGTCGTTGCCCGGTTCGGAGACGCCGAAGGCGAAGATCTCGCCGTCGGCCGCCTCCTGCAGTACGAAGTCGACCGAGTCGTCCCCGGTTGCCCGCACGGCATTCGCGACCGCGACCCACACTTGGTGCATGTTGACCGCGAGCGCCGTGCCAGGCGCGGCCGCGGCCAGCCGTCGCTGCTCGGCCGTCATCTGTTCGAGGGTCAGGCCGCCCCCGCCGAACTCGGTGGGCACCATGGCGGTCAGATACCCGGCCTCGCGCAGGTCGTCCAAGTCCTCGTACGGGAAAGAGTTCTCGGCGTCGTAGGTGGCGGCACGGGAACGGATACGGGCCAGGAGGTCCCCGGAGAGGAACCCCTGGCCCGCGCTCTCGACGTCGGTCATGCAGCCTGGAACCAGGACCGCACGCGCCCCATTCCCACCCGCCGCCCGCCGAGAGCGGAAACTCGAGTCAAAAGCGGTTGTTCAAACGTCCGCTCGAAGCTCAGGTTTCCGCTCTCGGCGGGAAGGCGCTCGGCAGGAAAGGGCGTCCGGTCAGCGGCTGCCCTGCGCCCGCCGCTTGTTGTAGACGTCGAACGCCACGGCGAGCACGAGCACCACACCGCGAACCACGGACTGGGTGGACTGCTCGATGCCCATGATCTGCATGCCGTTGCTCATGACAGCCATGATCAGACCGCCGACGATCGCGCCCATGACCGTACCGACGCCGCCGGTCACCGCCGCGCCACCGATGAAGGCGGCGGCAATCGCGTCCAGCTCGAACATCTCACCGGCCGCGGGCTGCGCGCTGTTCGAGCGCGAGGCGTACACGATGCCGGCGATCGAGGCGAGCACGCCCATGTTGACGAACAGCAGGAAGTTGACCCGTCGGGTGTTCACGCCGGAGAGCTGGGCCGCGGAGAGGTTACCGCCCATGGCGTAGATGTGCCGGCCGAAGACGCTGCGCTTGGTCACCGCACCGTAGATGAGGACCAGCGCCGCGAGAAGGATGAGCACGATCGGCAGTCCGCGGCTGTGCGCGAGCTGCCAGGCGAAGGCCATGACGACGGCGGCGATCGCCAGGATCTTCAGCGCGAACAGCACCAGCGACTCGACCGGCTGGTCGAACTCCAGCTTGCGCATGCGGGTGCGCCAGGAGGAGACGGCGTAGCCGATGACCGCGATGGCAGCGATGAGCAGCGTGAACGCGTCGTAGCCCTGTCCACCGATGAGGCCGTTGAGGAAGCCGCCGGCGATCTGCTGGTACTCCGACGGGAAAGGGGACAGCGAGACATTCCCGAGGACCTGCAGGGTCAGGCCGCGGAAGATGAGCATGCCGGCGAGGGTGACGATGAACGCCGGGATCCCGACGACGGCGACCCAGAAGCCCTGCCAGATGCCCACCAGGACGCCGGTCCCGAGGGCGGCGAGGACGCCGACCCACCACGGCAGGCCCTGTTGGATCGTCAGGACCGCGGAGACGGCACCGGTGAGGGCGACGACCGAGCCGACCGAGAGGTCGATGTGGCCGGCCACGATGATCATCACCATGCCGATGGCGAGGATGAGGATGTAGGAGTACTGCAGGATCAGGTTCGTCACGTTGTTCGGCGCGAGCAGCGTGCCGCCGGTGAGGACGGTGAAGAGCGCGACGATGAAGACGAACGCGATGTAGATGCCGCTCTGACGCAGGTTGCGCGTCAGGAGCTCGACGAGGTTCGACGTGCCGGGCATGGCTTAGTCCTTCTCTTGGGTCATGAGTTCCATGAGGCTCTCCTGCGTCGCGGTCGACGCGTCCATCTGGCCGGTGATCCGGCCGGCGGACAGGGCGTAGATCCGGTCGCAGATGCCCAGGAGCTCGGGGAGCTCGGAGGAGATGACGAGGACGGCCTTACCGGCGTCCGCCAGTCGGTTGATGATCGTGTAGATCTCGTACTTGGCGCCGACGTCGATGCCTCGGGTCGGCTCGTCGAGGATGAGCAGGTCGGGCTCGGTGTACAGCCACTTGCTTAGGACGACCTTCTGCTGGTTGCCGCCGGAGAGCTGGCCGACGACCGACATCACGGACGGCGCCTTGATGTTCAGGTCCTGCCGGTACTGCTGCGCGACGGCGATCTCCTGGTTGCCGTCCACCCAGCCGCCGCGGGAGAGCTTCTTCAGCCCGGCGGAGCCGATGTTCCGGCGGATGTCCTCGATGAGGTTGAGGCCGTACTTCTTCCGGTCCTCGGTGGCGTAGGCGATGCCGTTCTCGATGGCCTCGGCCACGGTCCGGGTTCTGACCTCCTTGCCGTGGAGGTAGACCCGCCCAGAGATGTCGCGACCGTAGGACTGACCGAAGACGGACATCGCGAGCTCGGTGCGTCCAGCGCCCATGAGGCCGGCGATGCCGACGATCTCCCCGGCGCGCACGTTCAGGCTGGCGCCGTCGACGACCACCCGTCCCGGCTGGGTCGGGTGCATGACGGTCCAGTCCTCGATGCGGAAGACCTCCTCCCCCGGCTTCGAGGTGTGCTCGGGGAAGAGGTGGTCGATGTCCCGGCCGACCATGCCGCGGATGATGCGGGCGGTGGTCGCGTCGGGCGAGGACATGTCGATCTGCTCGATGGTCGAGCCGTCCCGGATGATGGTGGTGGTGTCCGCGATCTCGGCGATCTCCCCGAGCTTGTGGGAGATCATGATGCAGGTGACACCGCGGTCGCGGAGCTGACGGATGAGTCCGAGCAGGTGCTCGGAGTCCTGGTCGTTCAGAGCGGCCGTGGGCTCGTCCAGGATGAGCAGGCGCACGTCCTTGGACAGCGCCTTGGCGATCTCGACCAGCTGCTGCTTGCCGACGCCGAGGGTGCCCACGTGCGTGGTGGGGTTCTCCGCCAGGCCCACCTGGGCCAACAGGTCAGCCGCGCGGGCGTTCGTCTCGTTCCAGTTGATGAAGCCACCCCTGGCCTGTTCGTTGCCGAGGAAGATGTTCTCGGCGATGGACAGGTGCGGGATCAGCGCCAGCTCCTGGTGGATGATGACGATGCCGCGCGCCTCGGAGTCGTTGATCGAGGCGAAGCTGACCGGCTCGCCGTCGAAGAGGATCTCGCCTTCGTAGGTGCCGGCCGGGTGGACCCCGGAGAGCACCTTCATCAGGGTCGACTTCCCCGCACCGTTCTCGCCGCAAATGGCGTGGATCTCGCCGCGGCGCACCGACAGCGAGACGTCCTTCAGCGCCGTGACGCCCGGGAATCTCTTGGTGATGGCGCGCATCTCGAGGATGTTCTCGCTCATGGTTCTCCTCATGGCTTGCTCGGGTCCGGGGCGGTGCGGGAGGCGTGTGAGCGCTCCCACACCGCCCCGCGGACCGGGACCGGATCGCGGCCCGGCTCCGTGGCCCGATGGTCAGAGCCGGGTCACAGCTGCCCGGACTCCACCTGCTCCTCGGTGTAGTACCCGGTGTCGACGAGGGTCTCGGTGATGTTGTCCTCGTAGACGGTGTGGATCTCGAGCAGGTACGACGGCACGACCTTGACGCCGTTGTCGTACGTCTCGGTGTCGTTCGCCTCGGGCTCGTTGCCCTCGAGGAACGCGGTCGCGGCGCTGACGGCCTGGTCGGCGAGGTCGCGGGTGTCCTTGAAGATCGTCGAGTACTGCACGCCGTCGGCGATGAGCTTGATCGAGGCGATCTCGGCGTCCTGACCGGTGATGACGGGCAGGCCGTCCTCGATGGTCTGGCCGCGGCCGTCGCTGCGCAGGGCGTTGATGATGCCGCGGGAGAGCGGGTCGGCCGGGGCGAGGACGCCGTCGAGCTCCTGGCCGCTGTTGTAGGTGGAGGTCAGCAGGTTCTCCATGCGCTCCTGCGCGGTCTCCTGCTCCCAGCGCTGGGTGGCGGCCTGCTCGATGTTGGTCTGCCCGGAGGGGACCTCCAGGGTGCCGTCCTCGAGGTACGGCTGGAGCGTGTCCATGGCGCCGTCCCAGAAGTAGTGGGCGTTGTTGTCGTCGAGCGAGCCGGCGAAGAGCTCGACGTTGAACGGGCCCTCCGGCGCGTCGTCGACCTCGTTGCCCTCCTCGTCGACGAGGCCGAGCCCGTGCAGCAGGGACGTCGCCTGGGCGACCCCGACCTGGTAGTTGTCGAACGTGACGTAGAAGTCGACGTTCTCGCTGTCACGCAGCAGGCGGTCGTAGGCGATGACGGGGATCCCGGCGTCGGCCGCCGCCTGCAGCTGTCCCGACAGCGCCGTGCCGTCGATGGCGGCGATGACGAGCACGTCGACGCCCTGGGTGATCATCTGGTCGATCTGCTGGGACTGGGTGGGGATGTCGTCGTTCGCGAACTGGAGATCGACGTTGTAGCCGGCCTCCTCCAGTCCTTCGCGGACGTTGTTGCCGTCGGCGACCCAGCGCTCGTAGGTCTGGGTGGGCATGGCCACGCCGACGGTCGCGTCCTCGCCGGCGCCCTCGCCACCGTCGTCACCGCCGCCCCCGCTGCCGGCGCCTTCTCCGGCGCAGGCGGTGAGGGTCAGTGCGAGGGTGAACCCGGCGCCGATGGCCGCAATCCTGGTGCTTCGCATGGTGTGTCCTCCTCGGAGTTCACCCGGCCGCGCCGTCGGCGCCCGGATGTGGGTGACGACGGCGGCCGGCCGGGCCGGCCCCTCCCGGTCGGGCGGGGTGGTCGGTGTGGTTCCCGGGTATGCCCGGGAAGTCGCCGGGGGACGTCAGAGCCCCTGGGCGAGTCGGTGGTACGCCGCGTTCCACCGCAGTTCCTGGGCGAAGGAGCGGGTGGTGGTGCCGGCGTCGATGGTGGCGAGCTCGAGGCCCACCATGTCCGCGAGGTCCTCGAAGGCCTCCCGGCCCACCGCGGTCGAGAGCACGGTGTGGTGCGCGCCGCCGGCGGTCAGCCAGCACTCGGCGGAGGTCGCGAAGTCCGGCCGCGGCTGCCAGACCGCGCGCGCCACCGGCAGGTTCGGTAGCTCGGCGTCGGGCGGGACGATGTCGACGACGTTGGCGGTGAGCCGGAACCGTTCACGCAGGTCGGACAGGGCGACGACGATGCCCTCGCCAGGATCGGTGTCGAAGACCAGGCGCACCGGGTCCTCCCGGTTGCCGATGCCGAGCGGGTGGATCTCGAGCCGGGGCGTGGAGGCGGTCAGGGTCGGGCAGATCTCGAGCATGTGGGCGCCGAGGATCTTCTCCTTCCCTTCGGTGAGCTCGTAGGTGTAGTCCTCCATGAGGGAGGCCCCGCCGGGCAGCCCGTGTCCCATGACCTTGGCGGCGCGGACGAGGATCGCCGTCTTCCAGTCACCCTCGGCACCGAAACCGTAGCCGGCGGCCATGAGCCGCTGGACGGGAAGGCCGGGCAGCTGGCGCAGGCCGCCGAGGTCCTCGAAGTTCGTGGTGAAGGCGCCGAAGGATCCCTCCTCCAGGAACGAGCGCATGCCCGCCTCGAGTCGGGCGCCGTAGGCCAGCGACTCGCGCCGCTCGCCACCGGCGCGCAGCTCCGGGGCGACGTCGTAGGTCTCGTCGTACTCGGCCAGCAGCGCGTCGACGTCGGCCTGCGGGACCGCCTCGACCCGCTCGACGAGGTCGTTCACGCCCCAGGTGTTCACCGACGTGCCGAGCCGGATCTCCGCCTCGGTCTTGTCGCCCTCGGTGACGGCGACGCCGCGCATGTTGTCGCCGAACCGGGCGAGCCGCAGGTTGGTCAGCGCGTCCCGGCCGGCGGCGGCGCGGGCCCAGGTGCCGACCTTGGCGCGCACGGCCGGGTGCGTGGCGTGGCCGACCACCGTCTTGCGGGGCGTGGCCATGCGGGTGGCGAGGTAGGCGAACTCGCGGTCGCCGTGGGCCGCCTGGTTGAGGTTCATGAAGTCCATGTCGATGTCCGCCCAGGGCAGCTCGACATTGGCCTGCGTGTGCAGGTGCAGCATCGGCTTGGCGAGCGCGTCCAGGCCGAGGATCCACATCTTCGCCGGCGAGAAGGTGTGCATCCACACGACGACGCCCAGGCAGTTCGGGTCGGAGTTGGCGTCCAGGGCGGCCCGGCGGATGGCGTCACGGTCCTTCAGGACCGGCTTCCACTCGATCGGGACGGGGATCTCGGCGGCCTCGTTCAGCGCCGCCACGACCTGCTGGGACTGCTCGGCGACCTGCCGGAGGGTGTCCTCGCCGTAGAGGTCCTGTGACCCGGTCAGGAACCAGATCTGCTTGCCGTCGAAGGGGGTGTTCATGCGGTGGGCTCCTCGGTGGCGACAACGCCGTCGTGCTCGGTGGTTGTGTGCTCGTCGGCCTGACCGTGCTCGTCGGCCTGACCGTAGACGTTCTGGTAGCGCTCCCAGAGCGAGTCGATCTTCGCCTGTTCGATCCGCTTCGGCTCGCCGTACTGGCGGGCGATGTGGACGGTGCGCGCCACCTCCTCGCACATCACCGCCGCCTTGACCGCCGCCTTGGCGTCCGCGCCGACGGTGAACGGCCCGTGCTGGGCCATGAGAACCGCGGGCGAGCGCGACTCGCGCAGGGTCTCGACGATCCCGCGGCCGATCGAGTCGTCACCGATGAGGGCGAACGGCCCGACCGGAATGTCACCACCGAACTCGTCGGCCATCATCGTCAGCACGCACGGGACCGGCTCGCGCCGGGCCGCCCACGCGGTCGCGTACGTGGAGTGCGTGTGCACCACGCCACCGACCTCGTCCATGTGCGCGTAGACATACGCATGGGCCGCGGTGTCCGACGACGGCGCGCGGTCCCCCTCGACGAGGGCGCCGTCGAGGTCGCACACGACCATGGCCTCGGGCGTGAGCTCGTCGTACGTGACGCCGGAGGGCTTGATCACCAGCAGATCGGGATGCCCGTCCACGCCACGCACCCGCTCGGAGACGTTGCCCGCGGTCCACACCACGAGCTCCCACCGGGGAAGCTCGGCGTGCAGCCGGGCAACCTTCTCCTTCGCGGCGTCGACGGCGGCGCGCATCGCGCCGGGGACCTCACCTGACATGGTCGGCACCGACCCTCCTCATCTCGCGGTCCTTCTCGGTCACCGGACGGCCTCCGCGGCCGCGCGCTGGATCGCCAGGCCGGCGGAGTACTGCTCCAGCCAGGCGCGGTAGCCGGCGACGTCACCCTGGTCCGGCTCGACGACGTCGGCCTCCGACTGCGCGAAGACGTCCCCGGCGAGGTAGTCAGCCAGACTGGCGTCCCCGCCGCGGCGTTGGTACGCAGCCAGCACCGCGATCCCCCAGGCGCCGCCCTCGGCGGCGGTGTGCCCCACGGCCACGGGCGCCTCGATCGCGGCGGCGAGCAGACGCTGGGCGACCCCGGCGGTGCGGAACAGCCCGCCGTGGGCGAACATCTCGTCCACGCTCACGCCCTCGTCGGCCAGGACCCGCATGCCGAGGGACAGCGTGCCGAAGACGCCGTAGACCTGGGTGCGGGCGAAGTTGGCCAGACTCGGCCGGCTGCCCGGCGTGCGCACCACCATGGGCCGCCCTTCCGCCAGGCCGGTGATCGGCTCGCCCGAGAGGTAGTTGTAGGCCAGCAGTCCGCCGCCGTCGGCCTCGCCGTCCAGCGCGGCACCCAGCAGGGCGCGGTAGACGTCGGCCGGCTCGGCCGGGTGGCCCAGGGCCGCGGCGAACTCGCGGAACATGTCCGCCCAGGCGCCGAGCTCGCTGGCGCCGTTGTTGCAGTGCACCATCGCCACCAGGTCGCCCGCGGGGGTGGTGACGATGTCGAGCTCCGGGTGGACGGCCTGCAGCGGGCGCTCGAGCACCACCATGGCGAAGATCGAGGTGCCGGCGCTGACATTCCCGGTCCGCGGGGCGACGGCCCCGGTCGCGACCATGCCGGTGCCCGCGTCCCCCTCGGGCGGGCACACGGCGATCCCGGCCTGCAGGCTCCCGCTCGGGTCGAGCAGGGCGGCCCCCTCCTCCGTCAGGCTCCCGGCGTCCTCCCCGGCGACGAGCACCTGCGGGAGCAGCTCACCCAGCGGCCGCGACGGCGCGGTCGGGTGGCCGCCGGCCCGTTCGTCGAACGCGCTGAGCATGCGGGCGTCGTAGTCGCGGGTCGCCGCGTCCACCGGGAACATCCCCGAGGCGTCGCCGACGCCGAGCACCCGCCGGCCCGTCAGCCGCCAGTGCACGTAGCCGGCCAGCGTGGTCAGGAAGTCCACGGCCGGCACGTGCTCCTCGCCGTCGAGCACCGCCTGGTAGAGGTGCGCGACGGACCAGCGCAGCGGCACGTTGTGGCCGAACAGCTCGGTCAGCTCGGTGGCGGCCGTCTCCGTGGTCGTGTTGCGCCACGTCCGGAACGGCACCAGCAGCTCCCCCTCGGCGTCGAACGCGAGATAGCCGTGCATCATCGCCGAGATCCCCATCGATCCCACCGTCGTCGGGCGCACGCCGTGGCGGCGCTCGGCGTCGTCCAGCAGCTCGGCGACCGCGGCCTGCAACCCGGACCAGACGTCCTCGAGCGCGTACGTCCACATGCGGTCGACGAACTGGTTCTCCCAGTCGCTGCCACCGCTGGCGAGCACGGCGTGGTCCTCCCCGATCAGGCACGCCTTGATCCGGGTGGACCCGAGCTCGATACCGAGGGCGGTGCGCCCCGCGGCGAGCGCCTCGGCGGGCGTGACGGACGGACCTGGATCGGGCGTCGACTGCCGGCCGGTGTCCTGGGACTGCATGAGGTTTCGGCTCCTTTGCCACGACTGGGCGGTGTGCAGGGGCTGCAGGTCGCGTCCCGGCTTTCGAGACGCGACTCGGATGTTAACGATCACACCAGCGGCGCTGTCAAACCCGGGCAGCGGCGGTCGAAGCCCGGACGACGAGTTCCGGTGCGATGACCCGGCGTGCCGGCGAGGCCTCGCCGTCCATCGCCTTCAGCACGGTCTCGATCGCCGCCCGCCCGACCTCGGAGAACGGCTGGCGCACCGTGGTCAGCGGCGGACTGAAGAATCCCGCCCCCTCGGCGTCGTCCACCCCGACGACGGAGACATCGTCGGGCACCCGCAACCCGGCCTCCTCCAGCGCCCGGATGATGCCGAGAGCGAGCAGGTCGTTCGCCGCGAAGATCGCCTCGGGCACATCACCGGCGGCAACCAGCCCACGGGCCACCCGGTAGCCGTCCTCGGCGTCCCAGCCTCCGGTGATCAGGGGCGGCACGCGCAGGCCGGCGCATTCCAGCTCGTGGCGCCACCCGTCGATGCGTGCGCGTGCGTCAAACCAGTCGTGCGGGCCGGAGACGTGCGCGATACGCCGGTGCCCGAGGCCGACGAGGTGGCGGGTGGCCAGGCGCGCGCCGAGTTCCTGGTCCACGCCGACCACGTGCCGGCGGCGGGTCGGTCGCAGCCCCGCGGCCACCAGGACGACGGGGAGCTCGCCGACCAGGCGGTCGGCGGCCGCCGCGACGGCGGTCACCGGGGCGATGACGATGATCCCGTCGACCCGGTGGTCGAGGAAGAACTCGAGCACGCCGTCGACCGTGGCGGGGTCGGCGTCGCGGACCACCGCCATGGTGGTGGCGTAGCCGGCCTGCCGGGCCGCCTCCTCGATCGCCATCGTGGTGTGGGCCGGCCCGAACCGTGCCTCGCCGGGATTGACGACGCCGACCAGGCCGCTGCGTTGGGTGCGCAGGGCGCGAGCGGTGCGGTTGCGCCGGTACCCGAGGGCACGGATGGCGTCCTCGACGCGCGCCCGGGTCTCCTCGCGTACGAGGTCGGGGGTGTTCAGGACGCGGGAGACGGTCTGGTGCGAGACGCCGGCCGCGGCGGCGACGTCCGCCATGGACGGCGGTGAGGACGCACCGGAGGGCCGTTCGCTGGTCCTCGGCATCGTCGTCGTCCCCTCTTCTCGAAGTGGCCGCGAGTGTAGTCGGCCACCGCCTCCCCCGCCGATTCGTCACTCGTGTGCCGACTCGTCATTCCTGTGCCCGCTCGTCACTCGTGCGCCCACTCGTCATTCCTGTGCAGCGGTTCGGACGCGTGTCAGGCCCGCGCCGTACCGTGGTGGCTGTGAGCCCCGCGACACGTACCCGCCCCACGTTCCGGTGCACCGAGTGCGGCTGGACGACGTCGAAATGGGTGGGCCGCTGCGGCGAGTGCCAGGCCTGGGGGACGGTCGAGGAGTCGGCCGCCGCCGCGCCGGCGCGACCTGCTGTCGCCGCGGCGCCGCAACGCCCGGCACGCCGCGTCTCGGAGATCAGCGAGGCCGAGGTCGGATCCCGGCTAAAGACCGGCCTCGGCGAACTCGACCGCATCCTCGGTGGCGGGCTCGTCGCCGGGCAGGTCCTGCTGCTCTCCGGCGAGCCCGGAGCGGGCAAGTCGACGTTGCTGCTGACCGCGGCGAACAGCGTGGCAGCGGCCACGGGCAGACCCGTGCTGTACGTCTCCGGCGAGGAGTCGGTGCACCAGCTCGCCACGCGCGCCCGCCGGATCGGAGCCACCGATGACCACCTCTACCTCGCGGACTCCGGTGACCTCGGAGAGGCCGTCGGCCACCTCGACGCACTCGGTGACAGCGTCGCTCTCGTCATCGTCGACTCGGTGCAGACGGTCTCCTCGTCCGAGGTCGAGGGGCGCGCCGGTGGCGTCGCCCAGGTGATGGCGGTCGCCGGAACGTTGACCCGCCTGGCGAAGGCGCGAGGCATCCCGTTCTGCCTCGTCGGCCAGGTGACCAAGGAGTCGACCGTGGCCGGACCACGGGCGCTGGAGCACGTCGCCGACACCACCCTGTCCATGGAGGGCGACCGGCAGACCACGCTGCGGCTGCTGCGTGCGGTGAAGAACCGGTTCGGCCCCGCGGACGAGGTGGCGTGCTTCGAGCAGACCGACGGCGGCCTGGTCGAGGTGGCCGACCCGAGCGGGCTGTTCCGCGGCGTGCGCGAGGAGCCGGTGCCCGGCACGTGCATCACGGTCACGATCGAGGGGCGCCGGCCGCTGCTGGCCGAGATCCAGGCGCTGGTCTCCGACACGAACGCACCGAACCCACGGCGCGGGGTCAGCGGCCTGGACACCTCACGGGTCTCGATGCTCATCGCCGTCACCGAGCGCATCGCCGGCGTCCGGCTCTACGACAAGGACGTCTACGCCGCGACCGTCGGCGGGATGCGCTCCGGTGACCCGGGCAGCGACCTCGCCGTCTGCCTGGCGATCGCCTCGGCCGCGGCCGACATCCCGATCCCGCTGGACGTGGCCGCCGTCGGCGAGGTCTCGCTCTCCGGGGACATCCGCCGGGTCAGCATGCTGGGCCAGCGCGTGGCCGAGGCCGCGCGCCTCGGCCACCGCCGCATCCTCGTACCGGCCGGTACGCGAGAATCCGTCTCACTCGACAAGGTGCGTGCCGACGTCGTCGAGGTCGCGACCATTCATCAAGCTCTGCTGTGGCTCGGGAACGTCGCCACGACGATCGGCGAGCCTCGACCGAAGCAGCGCTGGCGTCCGCGGATCGTCACGCCGGACGACTGAGGCCACCTCTAGAATGGCGCCCGGTGGCGGATCCCCGCCCCCGCAGGTCCCACGACACGTCAGTGAGGTCACGTGCCCGAGCCCGTCGGTGACGCCGCGCTGCGCCGGATGCTCGAGGCGGTGGCGCCCGGCACGGAACTGCGTGACGGCCTGGAGCGGGTGCTCCGGGGGCGCACCGGCGCGATCGTCGTGCTCGGTTACGACGATCACGTGGAGCAGATGTGCTCCGGCGGGTTCCATCTCGACGTGGAGTTCTCCGCCACGCGGCTGCGCGAGCTGGCCAAGATGGACGGCGCCGTCGTGGTGGACCGCGTGAACCGGCGGATCCGGCGTGCCAACGTCCAGCTCCTGCCGGACGCGAGCATCGAAACGTCCGAATCAGGGATGCGGCACCGCACGGCGGAGCGGGTCGCGAAGCAGTCCGGCTACCCCGTGATCTCGGTCAGTCAGTCGATGCACACCGTGGCGCTTTACGCCGGCGGGCACCGCCATGTGCTGGAGAACTCCGACGTCATCCTCTCGCGTGCGAACCAGGCTCTGGCCACGCTCGAGCGGTACAAGGCCCGGCTCGACGAGGTCTCGGCGACCCTCTCGGCGCTCGAGATCGAGGATCTTGCCACCGTGCGCGACGTCGTCACGGTGATCCAGCGGATGGAGATGGTGGCGCGGATCTCCGCCGAGGTCGAGGGGTACGTCCTGGAGCTGGGAACGGACGGGCGGCTGCTCTCGCTGCAGCTCGAGGAGCTCGTGAGCGGGCTGGAGCAGGATCGGACGCTCATCGTGCGGGACTACCTCGCCGACGACCGTCCGGACGGACCGGCCCGCGTCCTGGCCGCACTGGCCGGGCTCAGTTCGGCCGAGCTGGTCGACATCCCGACCATCGCCCGCTTCCTCGGGGTCGGTGGCCTGGAGGGAGACGCCGTCGACGCCTCGCTCACCCCGCGCGGCTATCGCGTGCTTGCCAGGATTCCTCGCCTGCCGCTGCCGGTCGCCGAGGCGATCGTGTCCCACTGCGGCACGCTCCAGGCTCTGCTGTCCGCCAGTGCCGAAGAGCTTCAGGCCGTCGAGTGGGTCGGTCCCAGCCGCGCCCGGGCGATCCGGGAGGGCCTGTCCAGGCTCGCCGAGTCCTCGATCCTGGAACGCTTCAGCTGATCGATCGAGCCCGCTCAGACCTCCTGGACCGTGCCGCCGGCCCCCGTGACGGCGGCGATGAGCGCCCGGTCCACGGTCCCGGCGGTGAGGACCAGGCCGACCTCGTCCACGTGACAGACGCGGGCCGTGCCGTGCTGGACGAACTTCGACGCATCCGTGACCACCACGCCCGTCTTGGCAGAGGCGAGCATGCGGCGTTTGAGCTCCGCCTCCCCGGGGTCGGCCGCCGAGATGCCGTCCGCGTCCGAGACGCCGTTGCAGCCGATGAACGCCGTCGTGGCAATGACCCGGTCGAGGATGAGCTCCGAATACGGCCCGCCCAGCGTCTGGGCCTGCGGCAGCAGCGTCCCGCCCGTGACGACGACCGTGACCCGCGGCGCCGCCGCCACGAGCGCCGTCGCGGTGCTCAGCGACGGGGTGTAGACTGTCAGGTCCTCGAGGTCGTGGCGGGCCACGATCGCCTTCGCCACCGCCAGGCAGGTGGTCCCGCCGTCTAGGACGACGGCGGAACCGGGCGTGACCATCCCGGCAGCGGCCATGCCGAGCGTCGCCTTCTCCTGCGCGAATGTTCCGAGGCGGTCCTCGAAGGGGGGCTCGGACTGCTCCGCCCGGGCGATGATCGCGCCGCCCCGCACGCGCCGGACGAGCCCGGCCTCCGCCAGGTGGGCGACGTCGCCCCGGGCCGTCACCACGGAGACACCGAGCTCGGCCGCGAGGTCGGCCACCGGGACGAACTCGCGTGCACGCACCTTCTCCAACGCGAGTTTCCGCCTGTCCACCGCGGTACGTCGCGCGGGAGGCTCCGGCGAGGGCGCCATGACCTGGTCAGCGGGTGTAGCGGTTCTTCAGGCTGTCGATCGCCACCGCGACCACGATCACGACGCCCTGGACGATGAGCTGGGTGAAGAACGGGGTGTTCATGAGGATCATGCCGTTGGACAGCACCCCCATGATGAGGGCGCCGACGAGCGTGCCGAGGATCCGCCCGCGGCCTCCGGCCAGCGATGTACCACCCAGGACGACGGCGGCGATCGCCTCGAGTTCGTACCCCTGCCCGGAGTTGGGCTGACCGGACTCGACCCGTGCGGCGAACATCGCACCGGCCAGGCCGGCGGCCAAGCCGGAGATGACATACACCGACGTCAGCACGCGGCGGACCTTGATGCCGGCCATGAGCGCCGCCTCGGGATTGCCGCCGACGGCGTAGACGTGCCGGCCCCAGGTCGTCCGCTCGAGCATGAACCACAGCACGGCGTAGGTGGCGAGCATGAGCCAGATGGGCACCGGGACCGCGATGAAGTTCCCGCTGCCGAGCATGCTGAACCCGAGGTCCCCCTCGGCGATGAGGGGCCGGCCACCGGTCAGGGCGTAGGCAGTCCCGCGCCAGGCCGTAAGGCCGGCGAGTGTGACGATGAAGGCCGCCAGCGACAGATAGGCCACGAGGGTGCCGTGCACGAGCCCGATGAGTGCGCCGAGCAGGATCGGGATGAGGACGCACAGCACGGCTGGCAGGCCCGCGTTCCACAGCACCACCGAGCTGACGCCGCACACGGCCAGGACAGAGCCGACGGACAGGTCGATGCCGGCGGTGAGGATGACGACGGTCACGCCTGCGGCCAGGATCGCGGTGATCGAGGTGGCCCGCATGATGTTGAACGCGTTGGACAGACTGACGAAGTTCGGTGCGATCAACGCCATCAGGGCGATGAGGAGCAGGAGCACCAGGGCGATGCCCCAGGTGCTCCACAGGTCAAGAGCGCGCCGCGCGATCCTGGCACCCGACGTCTGCGCCGGCGCCTCCGCCGGGTCCGCTGCGGGCGCCTGTGACTGACTCATGAGGCCTCCTTCGCCACACCTGTGGCGTGCGACATGACGTCCTCCTCCGTGGCGCCGGCGCCGTCGAGCTCGGCGACGATCACCCCGTCCCGGACCACCAGGAGCCGGTCCGAGATGCCGAGCGCCTCCGGCAGATCGGAGGAGACCACGAGCAGCGCCGTGCCCTGCTCGGCCTGCTCGTTGATGATCCGGTAGATCTCGTGCTTGGCACCGACGTCGACGCCGCGCGTGGGCTCGTCGAGGATGAGCAGGCGCGGATCGTTGGCCAGCCACCGCGAGAGGACGACCTTCTGCTGGTTGCCGCCGGAGAGGGTGCGGACCTCCTGCCGTGGCGACCGGATCCGGATGGTGAGGTCGTCGATGAACTGCCGGGCGGCGGCGTCGACCCGGCGCTGGTTGAGCACGCCCCAGCGGGAGTGCTTGCGCAGTGAGGCGATCGTGATGTTGTCCCGCACGTCCATCCAGGAGAACAGCGCCTGCTCCTTCCGGCTCTCCGGCACCATGCCGATGCGCCGGGCGATCGCGTCACCGGGGCCGCCGATGCGGGCCTGGCGGCCGCCGATCTCGACGGTGCCAGAGCCGCGCGCGTCGACGCCGTAGACGGTCCGTGCGATCTCGGTGCGGCCGGCGCCGATGAGGCCGACGAGGCTGACCACCTCACCGGCCCGCACGTCGAAGGAGACGGGGCCGATGCCGTTGTCGCGGCCCACGAGGTCACGCACGCGGAGCACCACGTCACCGGGCCGGCGGTGCTCGCGCACATAGAGGGCCTCCACCTGGCGGCCGATCATCCGGCCCACCACGTCGTTCTGGCTGATCTCTCCGCGACGTGTGGTACTCACGTGCCGGCCGTCCCGCAGCACCGTGACGCGGTCGGCGAGCCGCCAGACCTCGTCCAGCCGGTGGGAGATGTAGAACAGTCCCATCCCGGCGTCACGCATCCGCTCCAGGACCTCGAACAGGCGGCGCGACTCGGTGTCGGACAACGACGCCGTCGGCTCGTCGAGCACGAGGATCTTGGCCTGCTGGTCGATCGCCCGGGCGATCTCGACCATCTGCTGACGACCGACCGAGAGCTTGCGCATCGGCAGGTCGGGATCGATCCCGCCACCGATGGGCCCGAGCTTGCGCAGCGCCTCGGACCGTAGCCGGCGGCGGTCGAGGACGAACCCGGCCCGCGCCGGCTCGGACCCCAGCGCCAGGTTCTCGGCCACCGTCATGTCCGGGACGGTGCTCAGTTCCTGGTGGATCATCACCACGCCGCGGTCCATCGCCTCACCCGGCGAGGTGAAGGCCACGTGGGCACCGTCGAACTCGATGTGTCCGGCGTCGGCGAGGTGGACACCGCCGAGCACCTTCATCAGCGTCGACTTACCCGCGCCGTTCTCCCCCATGAGGGCGTGGATCTCGCCCCGGTACAGGTCGACGTCGACGTCCGCCAGGACGGCTGTACCCGAGAACGCCTTGGTGATGCCCCGCATCCGCAGCAGCGTGCCCTTGGCGTTCCCGCCCGTGGTCACGGTCACCAGCTCTCGTACTCGTCGAGGTTCTCGCGGGTGAGCATCTCGGTCGGCACGAGCACCGGGTTCTCCTCGAGCTCCTCGCCGTTGAACAGGTCGTGGGCCATCTGCAGGGCGATCGAACCCTGAGTCGTCGGATCCTGCTTCGCCGAGCCCATGAACATGCTGTCGCTCTCGAGCGCGTCGACGGCCTCGGGCGAGGCGTCGACGCCGACGATGGTCAGGTCGTCGTAGCCGGCCTGCTGGGCGGCGAGCATGGCACCGAGCGCCGTCGGGTCGTTGATGCCGAAGATGCCGACGACGTCGGGATGGGCGGTGAGCAGGTCGGCGGTGATGCTCAGTGCCTCGGAACGTCCGTTGTCGCCGTTCTGGTGCCCGACCACCTCGACCTCGGGGTGCTGCTCGAGCACGCTCTCGCAGCCCTCGACGCGGTCCTGGACCGAGCTGATCGGCGTGCCGTCGACGAGCAGGATGTTGCCCGAGCCGCCGATCTGCTCGACGAGGTACTCGCAGGCGACCTCACCGGCCTGGACGTTGTCCAGGGTGACGGTGGCCATGGCGCCCTGCGCCTCGACGTCGACCGCGACGACGACGATGCCGGCGTCGACGGCCCGTTCCACCGCAGGCCCGATGCCTTCGGAGTCGACGGCGTTGAGGAGGATCGCGTCCACCCCTTGCTGGATGAACGTGTCGATCTGGTCGTTCTGCTCGTTCAGGTCCTGGCGTCCGTCCTGGGTGTTGACCTCGACCCCGAGTTCGTCGGCCTCGGCGACGATCCCTTCCTCCATGGCCTGGAAGAACGGGTTCGACATGTCCTGGGCCATGTATCCGATGAGGTCGAACTCGCCGTCGCCCATCGGGCCACCGTCCCCCTCGCCGTTCCCGCCGGTGCCCGGGTCCCCTTCGCTGCAGGCGGCGAGCGCACCGAAGAGTGTCAGTCCTGCCGCGGTCGCGATGATTCGTCTGCTGTCTCGCATCGTTGCCCTCAGCTCTCCGCGCCGGCCCCGTCGCCGGCTATCGGGCAGCACGCTAGGAATCGGCGCGCGCGGTGTCAACAGCGACGATGAGCTTTCGGTTCCGAAAGCCGGTCGGCGCGCGACGCAGCGATGACGCCGTCCGGGCCCGTCGTGGTCAGCGCGTGAAGCTCGCCTCAGCCGTCGGAAGGGCGACGCCGTCGAGAGCGGTCTCCACCCGGTAGGTCCCCGACCCACCCATCTGCCGGTCGCCGGAACAACCGGGTTCGGAACGGCGGCCGTCCCAGGTCACGACAGTCTGGGTGCGGTCGCCGCGCGCGAGCAGCAGCGGGTGCTCCTCAGGACCGCTCGGGCAGTCGGCGGAGGCCCACACCCGGTCCTCGCCCGAGTGCACCGTCATGGCCAGGTTCGCGGAGCCGACGTCGACCAGGCACGCCGAGCCACGTGCGTTGAGCAGGGTGAGGGCGAAGTCGGTGCCGCCCGAGCCGTGCTGCGGCTCCAGCGTGACGTCGAGATCACGGGGGGCGCACGGCCCGGGCTGCGGCGGTGCGGTCTGCTCCTCGGCCGGCGCATCCGCTTCGGTCGCCTCGTCCTCCGCCGCCTCGTCGCCCAGCCACTCGGTGGCCAGGCCCGCGGCGGCGCGCACGCCCCAGACGAGACCGACCAGAACGAGCACGACCACGAGCAGGGCCACCGCGCGCCGGCGCCGGATCACCCGCCGGCTGGGCCGGCGACGAGGCCGGGACGGGCCGTTCCTGGGTGCACGCTGTCCCGGCGCCCCGCCTGCGGGTCGGGGGCGCGCCGTCGTGCTGCGCGTCGGGACCACGCTGTGACCGTACGACGACCGCGACTCGCCGCCCATGTGGGCGCGCCGCGGACCGGTCGTTCTTCTCGAGTGCCGCCCGTCACGTGTGGCTTGGCAGACTGCTGGGGTGCAGAACCCGACCGAGCTCCACCGTGATGTCCTCGCCTGGTACGACGAGCACGCGCGCGACCTGCCGTGGCGCCGACCGGATACGAGTGCGTGGGGCGTGCTCGTCAGCGAGGTCATGCTGCAACAGACGCCGGTCAGCCGGGTCGAGCCGGCCTGGCACCGGTGGATGGCCGCCTGGCCGGCGCCGACCGACCTGGCCGCCGCGCCGGCGGCGGAGGTGCTGCGTGCCTGGGACCGCCTCGGTTATCCGCGGCGTGCGCTGCGGCTGCGCGAGTGCGCCCAGGCGATCGTCGCGCACCACGGTGGCCGGGTCCCCGGGACGGAAGCCGAACTCCTCGCTCTGCCCGGCATCGGCTCCTACACGGCCGCCGCCGTGGCCGCCTTCGCGTACGGCCGCCGTGTGGTCGTCCTGGACACCAACGTGCGCCGGGTCCTGGGCCGGCTCTTCGACGGCCATGCCCTGCCCGCGCCCAGCCTGACTCAGGCGGAGCGGCAGCGGGCCGCCGCCCGGCTGCCTGCGCACACGCCGGATTCGGTGCGGTGGAACGTCGGCCTCATGGAGCTCGGAGCCCTGGTCTGCACCGCACGCGCGCCCCGCTGCGAGGCCTGCCCGCTCCGGGGGTACTGCGCCTGGCGCCGCGCCGGACGGCCGGCCGATCCGCACGCGGGTCTCCGGCGTCGGCAGGCCTGGCACGGCACCGACCGGCAGGCACGCGGCAAGATCATGGCGCTGCTGCGGGATCGACCGGACGGTCCGGTGAGCGAGGAGGAGGTTCTGCGGGCGGTCGCGGACGGCGCCGACCCCGCAGCTCTCGCCGATCCCGGCCAGCCCGCCCGCGCCCTGGCGTCGCTGGTCACCGACGGACTGGTGGCGCCAGCGGATTCCGACGACGGCGGTGTTGCCGCCTACCGACTGCCGTGACAGGCCCCGGGGCTGATTCGGCGCCCGACTCAGGCGCCCGTCCAGAGCCGGACCCGGGCGCAGGCCCGGAACCTGGTCCACGCCCGGATTCTCGGCCGACCCGCGGTGTGCGGGCGCTGCGGATCGCGTTGGCCGTCACCGCCGGTGCGTGCGTCGGCCTCGGCGGTCTCGGGGCGGCGTTGGTACTGCTCAGCGGAGAGGTGGACCCGTGGCCGGGACTGTCCCTGCTGCTCCTGGCGCAGGCCGTGACCCTGGTGGCGGCCGTGGTCACGGGCCTCGGACTGCGCCGGGTGCTCCGCGGCGGCGAGTCCCGCGCCGTCACCCGCGGGGTTCGTGCCGCCTACGAGTGGTTGGCCTCGGTCCTCGGTGCACTCCTGGTCCTGGGCGTGACGGCGTGGATGTTGGCGCGCCCGGACGCTTGGCTGGCGGTGTGCGCATGCGCGCTGGTCGGCGCGCAGGCCATCGTGGTGCTCCGCTACTTGCGCCGGTGATCAGCAGGTCGATGGCGAGCCGCGTGCCCGCGGCGCTCAGAGCTCGAGCAGCAGGCGCGAGTTGCCCAGAGTGTTGGGTTTGACCCGCGCGAGGTCGAGGAACTCGGCGACGCCGTCGTCGTGGGAACGGAGCATCTCGGCGTAGACGTCGGTGCCGACCGGCGTGCCCTCGATCGGCTGAAAGCCGTGCCGCCCGAAGAAGCCGACCTCGAACGTCAGGCAGAACACCCGGCGCAGGCCGAGGTGCCGGGCCCGGCCCAGCAGCGCCTCGAGCAGCAGGTGGCCGATCCCCCGGCCGGCCATCTCCGGCGCGACGGCGAGCGTGCGCACCTCCGCGATGTCGTCCCAGAGCACGTGGAGGGCGCCGCAACCGACCACCTCACGGCTGTCCTGGTCGACGGCGACGACGAACTCCTGGACTGCCTCGAAGTACTCGACGAGCTCTTTCGCGACGAGGATGCGTTGTTCGGCGTAGGGACGGACGAGCTCGTAGATGGCGCGGACGTCGGCGGGTAACGCCTGCCGGACCTCGATGCCGTCCGGTGCGGGACCTGGCGCCTGCCTGTTCATGCAGTACATCGTATAAGTATTCGCTGTGTCCTGCTCGGCCCGCGGCGGTGGACACGACTGACCACTCGGCACAGGACTGATCACTCGGCACGGGAGGGGCGGTCGGGTCAGGCATCCTCGGGCGGCGTCGCGCCGCGGTCGCGCGAGCGCAGGCGAACGGCGGCGTCGTCGAACGGGTTCCACCCCGGTCGTGCGCTGTGGTGGTGGCCGTGGAGCCGTTCGATCGCCGCCCGCGCGGTGGTCTCGTCGACCACGAGGTCGGTGACCGCGCCGGTGCGCAGGGCGCCGAGCAGCGGACTGACCTTGGCCGTGCCGGCGACCACGCATACCCGGCGGCCGAGACGCCGCAGTTCGCGTGGCGTCGGCCCGGTCGCCCGCTCGTTGAGGGCGATGTCGTCGTAGGAGCCGTCCTCCCGGAGCAGCACGGTGCACACGTCGCCGACGACGCCGCCGGCACGCAGGTCGGCCAGTTCCGCCGGGTCGAGGTAGCCGGCGGAATACACGTGCGAGGCCAGCGGCCCGGTCAGGGCGCCGACGCCGAAAAGAGCGATGTCCGCCCGCTTCTGGACGGCCAGCACACGCTGGATCGAACGCTCGCGCCACATCGCGGCCTTCGTCTCCGCGTAGTCGAAGAACGCCGGTACCGGGAAGTGGTGCACGCGCGCGTCATACGCCTCCGCGGCGGCGGTCATGATCGAGCCGGCGTACGGAATCCCCGAGGTGACCGGGTTCGCGGCGCCGTTGAGCTGGACGACGGCGCTGCCTGGCGCCCGCCGCGGCGTCAGGTGCCCGACCACGGCGGAGGTGGTCGTTCCCCAGGCCAGGCCGAGCACCGTGCCCGGCTCGACCCACGAGGAGACGAGGCGGCCCGCGACCTGCGCCACCTGCTCCAGCCGCTGCATCTCCGCCGTACCCTCCCGCACCGAGACGACGTGCGCCCGGACGCCGAACGCCTCCTGGAGCTCACGGGAGAGCGCGTCGGCGCCGGCGGTGCGCGGCTGCAGCGAGATGTGCACCAGACCGGTGTCCCGCGCGCGCTGGATCAGCCGCGAGACCGTCGACCGGGACACCCCGAGCCGGCGCGCGATGGCCTCCATCGTCTCGTCCTGGAGGTAATACATCTGCGCGGCGACATACACCATCTCGTCCCGGCTCACCACGGGTGATCACGACCGCTCACGCCACCTCCTGTTCATCGCACGTTCGTGCAGCGCCATTGCGCGTGTGTGCGAGCGCGGCCAGCATAGGCCTCAGCCGGGCAGCCGGACCGACCGACGACGAGGAGCGGTGACGTGGGCGCGCAGTTGAACCAGGAGACCCGCACCGCGGCCCTGGAGGCGATGTCGGACGAGGAGGGCGTGGACGTCCTGGTCATCGGCGGTGGGGTCACCGGCGCCGGTATCGCGCTCGACGCGGCGACGCGCGGGCTGCGCACCGCGGTGGTGGAGATGCAGGACTGGGCGGCCGGCACGTCGTCCCGGTCGTCCAAGCTCGTCCACGGTGGCCTGCGCTACCTCTACCAGCTCGACTTCGCCCTGGTGGCCGAGGCGCTGCGCGAGCGGGGCCTGCTGCTGCGGACGACGGCGCCGCACCTGGTCACCGCGCAGCCGTTCCTGTGGCCGTTGAAGACCCCGCTGGTCGAACGCGCCTACAGCGCTGTCGGGGTCGGCATGTACGACGCCCTGGCGCTGCTCGGCGCCCGCGGCCGGTCCGTGCCGATCCAGAAGCACTACAGCAAGGACGCGGCGCTGCGGGTCTTCCCGCACATGCGCCGGGACAGCATGGTCGGCGCCATCCGCTTCTACGACGCACGCGTCGACGACGCCCGGCTCGTGCTCGCTCTGGTACGGACGGCGGCCGCGTACGGTGCCCTGCCGGCGTCGCGGACCCAGGTCCTCGACCTCACCAAGGGCCCGGCCGGTGAGGTGACCGGCGCCGTCGTCGTCGATCTGGAGACCGGCGAGCGACGCACGGTCCGGGCGCGTCACGTCATCAACGCGACAGGCGTATGGACCGAGGAGACCGAGGCGCTCGGCGGCACCGATGTCGGGCTGAAGGTGCTGGCCTCCAAGGGTGTGCACATCGTCGTGCCGAAGGAACGGATCTCCGGGGAGACCGGACTCTTCCTCCGGACCGAGAAGTCCGTCCTGTTCGTCATCCCGTGGGAGCGGTACTGGGTCATTGGCACCACCGACACCCCATGGACCGAGGCCCGGCAGCATCCGGTTGCGACCGCGGAGGACGTCGACTACATCCTCGAGCAGGCGAACGCGGTGCTGGACCCACCGCTGACGCGGGAGGACATCATCGGGGTCTACGCCGGCCTCCGGCCGCTGCTCCAGCCCGGGGTCGCCGGCGGCGAGACGTCGAGCACCAAGGTCTCACGTGAGCACACCGTCACCGAGGCCGCGCCCGGACTGACCGTGATCGCCGGCGGCAAACTCACCACGTACCGCAAGATGGCCGAGGACGCCGTCGACTTCGCGCTCGGCGCGCGCGCGTCGGCCAATCCGTCGGTCACCACGGCCACGCCGCTGATCGGCGCCGAAGGGTTCGCCGCGACGAAGAAGCGCGCCGCCCGGATCGCCGCGGAACGCGGATGGACCGCTGAGCGCGTGGACCACCTGCTGCACCGGTACGGCTCCGAGATCTCCGCACTGCTGGAGATCGTCGACCGTGAGCCGGAGCTGGCCGACCCCCTGCCGAGCGCCGAGGCCTACCTCGCCGCTGAGGTCGCCTTCGCGGTCAGCCACGAGGGCGCGCTGCATCTCGAGGACATCCTCGAGCGCCGGATACGGCTCAGCTTCGAGACCCGGGACCGAGGGGTCTGCGCGGTGGAGGAGATCGCCGCGATCGTGGCACCCCGGCTCGGGTGGGACAAGACCCGCACCCGCGAGGAGATCGAGGCCTATCGGGCGCGGGCCGAGGCCGAGGCCGCTGCGGAACGCGAACGCACCGACGCGGCGGCGGAGCAGGCCAGGCTTGCCGCCGAGGATCTGGTCCCAGTCCGCGAGCTGGGCACGGACTGACCCGCATGCGCGCATTCGGCAGGCAGGAGGCGGCACCGGCTGGGGCACGTCACGAAACACGACGCCTCCGGCGGCATCGAAGGGCATCATTCGTTCACCGGCCGCGGACCACCGCGGGGAAACTGCGCCGGTAGGCGCCCGACTGGTCACACCGACGTGACCGGAAAGTGAGTTCACAGTGGAACTGTCAGCGTTCGACATCTTCCTCTCGGAGGTGATGGGCACCGCCATGCTGACGCTGCTGGGCTGCGGCGTCGTGGCGAATGCCGTCCTTCCGAAGAACAAGGGGTTCGACGGCGGCTGGGTGCTGATCACCTTCGGCTGGGGCCTGGCCGTCTTCGCCGGCGTGTACACGGCCTTCAAGACGGGCGCGCACATCAACCCGGCCGTCACCCTCGGCCTGGCGGCCAGCGGCGGCGACCTGTTCGCGGGCAACGAGGAACTGGGCATCGCCCCCATTCCGACGACGTTCGCGAACGTCATGACCTACCTCTCCGGCGAGCTGGTCGGTGGCTTCCTCGGCGCCGTGATCATGTACGTCGCCTACAAGCGCCACTTCGACCAGGACGCCCCGGGCGCGGTCAAGCTCGCCGTCTTCTCGACCGGACCCGAGGTCCGCAGCTACGGCTGGAACTTCGCCACCGAGGTCGTCGGCACGTTCGTCCTCGTCTTCGTCATCCTCATGTTCGGCCCGTCGCCGAGCGGGCTCGGCCCGCTCGCCGTCGCCATGCTCGTCGTCGGCATCGGCATGAGCCTCGGTGGCCCGACGGGGTACGCGATCAACCCGGCTCGTGACCTCGGTCCGCGCATCGCGCACGCCGTCCTGCCGATCAGGGGCAAGGGCTCCAGCGACTGGGCCTACTCCTGGGTGCCGGTGGCCGGCCCCATCGTCGGCGGCGTGCTGGCGGGCGTGGTCGGCGCCGCGTACGGCGGGGACTTCCTGTAGACCCGCCACGTCGAGTAGACCCACCACGTCGAGACAGCACGGACCTGACATCGCTCGACCGGGCAGCGACCTCCGGTGCCCGGACACTCGGAAGGGAGCACCATGGCTGACGACACCTACGTCCTCGCTATCGACCAAGGCACCACCAGTACGCGCGCGATCGTGTTCGACCACGCGGGCCAGCCGGTCGAGAGCGGGCAGATCGAGCACGAGCAGATCTTCCCCAAAGCGGGATGGGTCGAGCACGACCCCAAGGAGATCTGGCGGAACACCCGCGAGGTGGTGGGGCTCGCGCTGACACGGGCGAACATCACCTACGAGAACCTCGCGGCGGTCGGCATCACCAACCAACGTGAGACCACGGTGGTGTGGGACAAGAACACCGGTGAGCCGGTCTACAACGCCATCGTGTGGCAGGACACCCGGACACAGAAGATCGTCGAGGAGCTCGGCGGATCCGAGGGGGCCGACAAGTACAAGTCGCGCGTCGGCCTGCCGCTCGCGACCTACTTCTCGGGGCCGAAGGTCAAGTGGATCCTCGACAACGTCGACGGTGCACGGGAGAGGGCCGAGGCCGGGGACCTGCTGTTCGGCAACACGGATGCCTGGCTGGTGTGGAACATGACCGGCGGCACGGACGGCGGCCGGCACCTCACGGATGTCACGAACGCCTCGCGCACCATGCTCATGAACGTCGACTCCCTGACCTGGAACGAGGACATCGCGGCGGACATGGGCATTCCGATGTCGATGCTGCCGGAGATCTGCTCTTCCTCCGAGGTGTACGGCGAGGGCCGGCGCGGCGGCATGATCCCCGGTGTGCCGATCGCCGGCATCCTCGGCGACCAGCAGGCTGCGACGTTCGGGCAGGCCTGCTTCGAGGTCGGCATGGCCAAGAACACCTACGGCACCGGCAACTTCATGCTCATCAACACCGGGACCGAGGCGGTGCCCTCCGAGAACGGGCTGCTCACCACGGTGGCGTACAAGATCGGTGACAACGCGCCGATCTACGCGCTCGAGGGGTCGATCGCCGTCACCGGATCTCTCGTGCAGTGGTTCCGGGACAACCTCGGGATCATCACGTCCGCACCGGAGATCGAGGACCTGGCCAAGTCGGTCGACGACAACGGCGGCGCCTACTTCGTCCCGGCGTTCTCCGGGCTCTTCGCGCCGTACTGGAAGGCGGACGCCCGTGGCGCGTTGGTCGGCCTGACCCGGTACGTCAACAAGGGACACATCGCCCGTGCGGTCCTCGAGGCGACGGCGTTCCAGACCCGGGAGGTCAACGACGCCATGGCGGCCGACTCCGGTGTCGACCTCACCGAGCTCAAGGTCGACGGCGGCATGGTCGCCAACGAGACCCTCATGCAGTTCCAGGCGGACATCCTGGGCGTTCCGGTGGTCCGGCCGAAGGTGGCCGAGACGACGGCGCTCGGTGCTGCCTACGCCGCCGGCATCGCCGTCGGCTACTGGTCCGGTGAGCAGGACGTCATCGACAACTGGGCCGAGGACAAGCGCTGGGAGCCGCAGATGGACGAGGCAGAGCGCGAGCGCACGTACCGGTTGTGGAAGAAGGCGGTGACGAAGACGTTCGACTGGGTCGATGACGACGTGAGCTGACGAGTGCGCAGCCGAGGTGGGGCCGAGGAACGAGGGCCCGCCGAGGCGGAGCGCGAGGAAGCGAACTCTCAAGCACGTGAGCTGACGAGTGCGCAGCCGAGGTGGGGCCGAGGAACGAGGGCCCGCCGAGGCGGAGCGCGAGGAAGCGAACTCTCGAGCACGTGAGCTGACGAGGGCCCGCCGAGGCGGCGAAACTCGGCGGAGTTTCGCGCGAGCCGCCCTCGATCTCCCGAGCCGCGAGGAGTAGCCTGGGAGGCCTGAGCAGTACTCCGGACCGGGCCGGGGTACTCCGGGGGCCGATTCCCCCAGATCGGCCCGTATGGGACACCCGGTGGCCGGGTCCTCCCGCCGACGGTGGCGGGGGGACCCGGCCATGTCACCCCCCGCCCCGACTTGTCATTGTTGTGCCGACTCGTCGTTCCTGTGCCTGCGCCCCGGCAGCGATTCGACGACAGCCGCGGCCTCGTGGGATCCGCTGCCGGCTCGCCTGGCCGTCCGGGCGATCCCCGACCGGACCTGGAAGACTGGGCCCCATGAGCACTCCCGAGCAGATCACCGACCCGCTCTGCCACCACGGTGAAGGACCTGTGTGGTCCGCGGCCTGGGGAGGCCTGCGCTGGGTCGACATGCTGGCCGGCGACCTCCTCACCCTGCGTGCCGACGGGTCGGTCGACCGACTGGAGACCGGCTCGAAGGTCGCGGCGTTCGTGCGCCCACGGACCTCCGGCGGCTACGTCGTCGGACTGGAGCGCGGGCTCGGCCTGGCAGACTCGCCGGACGCCCCGCCCCGGCCTTTGCCGGAGATCTGGTCCGACGGCAACCTGCGGATGAACGAGGGAGGGTGCGACCCGGCCGGCAACCTCTACTGCGGCAACATGGCCTACGACCGCACGCCGGAGATCGCGAACCTCTACCGCGTCACCCCTGACGGCGGGGTATCGGTCGCGCTCGAACGGGTCACCACGTCCAACGGCATCGACTTCTCCCCCGACGGCACCCGCGCGTACTACAACGACACCCACACCGGCGGCACCGACGTCTTCGACGTCGACCAGGCCGGCCTGCTGACCAACCGGCGCCGCTTCCACTCCGCGGACGACGGGCGCGCCGACGGGCTGTGCGTCGACTCGGCCGGCAACGTCTGGGTGGCGCTGAACCGGGTCGGCCGGGTGCGGCTCTACTCCCCCGCCGGTGAGATCCTCACCGAGATCTCCCTGCCCGTGCGACTGACGACGGCGTGCACGCTCGGTGGCGAGGACGGCCGCGACCTGTACGTCACCACCTCGCGCGAGAACCTCGACGACCCCGAGCCGGAGGCCGGGGCCGTCTTCCGGGTACGCGCGGACACGCCGGGCAAGCCGGTGCTGCCCTTCGCCGGCTGAGTCGATTCAAGCAGCGGTGTCGGGACGGCTTACAGTGGACCGACCGACCTGAAGGAGGCTCCGTGCGGATCGCGCTGTTCGCCACGTGTCTGGGCGAGGCCATGTTCCCCCAGGCCCCGGCGGCGACGGTGCGTCTGCTCGAGCGGCTCGGCCATGAGGTCGTGTTCCCGCAGGCGCAGGCCTGCTGCGGGCAGATGCACGTCAACACCGGCTACTACCGGCAGGCGCTCCCGGTGATCCGTAACCACGTCGCGGCGTTCGAACCGGCCCTCGAGGGCGAGTGGGATGCGATCGTCGGCCCGTCCGGGTCCTGTGTGGGCTCGGTCCGCCACCAGCAGAAGATGGTCGCCGACCGCGAGGGCGAGCGACAGCTCGCGCGGGACGCCGGTCTGCTCGCGGAGCGCACCTACGAGCTGAGTGAGCTGCTGGTCGATGTCCTCGGTGTGACGGACGTGGGCGCCTGGTTCCCGCACTCGGTGACCTATCACCCCACCTGTCATTCGCTGCGGATGCTCCGCGTCGGCGACCGCCCCACCCGGCTGCTGCGCGCGGTCGAGGGGCTGGAGCTTATCGATCTGCCGGAGGCCGAGCAGTGCTGCGGGTTCGGTGGCACGTTCTCCCTGAAGAACGCCGAGACGGCTCAGGCGATGGTCACCGAGAAGATCCGCAACGTCTCCACCACCCGCGCCGAGGTGCTCGTCTCCGGGGACTACTCCTGCCTGATGAACATGGCTGGGACATTGTCGAAGCAGGCCACCGGCGTCCACGCCGCGCATCTGGCGGAGGTGCTGGCCAGCACCCGCGACGAACCGTGGTCACCGACCGTGCTGCCCCGCGATCGGCGCGCCACCGCGATGCCGTCCTGCGAGACCGCCACCGCTGCGGCCCCGGCACCGTCCGGCCCGGCGGCGGAGGCGCGGTCATGACGACGTTCCTCGGCATGCCTCGCCTCGCCCCGCAACCCGCGCACCCCCCGCAGGACCCGCTCCGGTGGGGCGAGGCGTTCCCCGAGGCCGCGCACGAGACGCTGCACAACGCCCAGATGCGCGCCAACCTCCGCTTCGCCACTCACACCATCCGGGACAAGCGCCGATCCGTGGTCTCCGAGCTGCCCGACTGGGAGGACCTGCGCGAGGCCGGCAGCGCCATCAAGCACGAGACGATGTCCCGCCTGCCCGAGCTGCTGGTCCAGCTGGAAGAGATGGTGACGGCGCGCGGCGGCGTCGTGCACTGGGCGCGGGACGGCGCCGAGGCGAACCGGATCGTCACCGAGCTGGTCAAGGCGGAAGGCGCAGACGAGGTCGTCAAGGTCAAGTCGATGGCCACCCAGGAGATCGGCCTTAACGAGCACCTCGCCGAGGAGGGGGTCGCGGCCCTGGAGACGGACCTGGCCGAGCTCATCGTCCAGCTCGCCGGGGATATGCCCTCCCACATCCTCGTCCCGGCGATCCACCGCAACCGGGAGGAGATCCGGGCGATCTTCGCCGAGCACATGGAGGACGTGCCGCAGGACCTGACGTCGGAGCCGCGGGTGCTCGCCATGGCGGCGCGTGCGCACCTGCGGCGGAAGTTCCTCTCCGCCGGTGTGGCGATCTCCGGCGCGAACCTTGCGGTCGCCGAGACCGGGACGGTCAGCGTCTTCGAGTCCGAGGGCAACGGCCGCATGTGCCTGACGCTGCCGCGGACCCTCATCACGGTGATGGGGATCGAGAAGCTCGTGCCGGCCTTCCGCGACCTGGAGGTGTTCACCCAGCTGCTCCCCCGCTCCTCCACCGGGGAGCGGATGAACCCGTACACCACCATGTGGACCGGGATCACCCCCGGGGACGGCCCCCAGACGTTCCACCTCGTGCTGCTGGACAACGGGCGCACCAAGGCGCTCGCGGACGAGGTGGGCCGGCAGGCGCTGCACTGCATCCGGTGCTCGGCGTGCCTCAACGTCTGCCCGGTCTACGAGCACGCCGGCGGGCATGCCTACGGCTCGGTCTACCCCGGCCCGATCGGTGCCATCCTGACCCCGCAGCTGACCGGGATGGGCACGGCCGAGCGGACCGATCCGCACGACCCGACGGCATCGCTGCCGTTCGCGTCCTCGCTGTGCGGTGCGTGTTTCGAGGCCTGCCCGGTCAAGATCGACATCCCGACGGCGCTGGTTCACCTGCGCAACCGCGCGGTCGAGTCGCGCTCCCGCCCGACGGCGGAGGAGGCCGGGATGCGGGCCGCGTCCGCGGTCATGTCCTCCGGGAGCCGCTTCGCCCGGGCCGCCAGGGCGGCCGGCCTGGCCCGGGTGATCGCCCGCGAGGAACGCATCGGGTCGCTGCCCTACCCCGGCTCGCTGTGGACCGGGGTCCGGGACGTCCCGGCACCGCCGCGGCAGTCGTTCCGGCAGTGGTGGGCCGCCCACATCGGCGACGGCGACCAGCACGCCGAGTCCGGCGGCAGCCACGGAGGGGCACACCGCGGCGAGCAGGGTGGCGCCGGATGAGCGGCATGGACGCCCGCGAGGCGGTGCTCGCCCGTGTGCGCGACGCCCTGAGCCGATCGCAGGACGGCCCGCCTGCCCCCGTACCGCGGACCTACCGCACCGGTTCCGGCATCGCACCCGGGACGGCGGAGGCCATCGACCTCCTGATCGACCGGTTGGTGGACTACCGCGCGCAGGTGCATCGGTGCGCGGCCGGCGACCTCGCGTCCGCCCTCGGTGACCTCGCCGCCGACGCCAGCTCCGTCGTCGTGCCCTCCGGGCTGGACCCGGGCTGGCGTGACGCCGTCGCGGACCGCGCCGAGATCCTCACCGACACGGCCGGCGCGCCACTGGACAACACGACGCTCGACGGCGCCGGCGCGGTGCTCACCGCCGCGCGGGTGGCGATCGCCGAGTCCGGCACGATCGTCCTCGACGCCCAACCGGATCAGGGGCGCCGTGCGATCTCGTTGGTCCCGGACCGCCACATCTGTGTGCTACGGGCCAAACAGATCGTCGCGACCGTCCCGGAGGCGGTCGCGATCCTCGGCGAGCATCCGCAGCGGCCGCTGACCTGGATCGCGGGCCCGTCGGCCACGAGCGACATCGAGCTCGTCCGCGTCGAGGGCGTGCACGGGCCCCGCACCCTCGACGTCGTCATCGCCGGCGGCCGGGACTAACTGCCGTCTGCGCGCGTTGTCCCTCCTGCGGCCCCGCCACGGGGACGCATCTCCACGAAGGGACTGACGATGCTCGATCCGACCGTCCGCGCCGTCCTCGACGGAACACCGATCGCCCACCTCGCGACCGTGCTGCCCGACGGCGGCCCGCACGCGGTCCCGGTCTGGATCGGCACCCACGGTGAGCACGTGGTGTTCTTCACCGGCCCGGGCGCCCAGAAGCGGCAGAACCTCCGCCGCGACCCCCGCGTGGCGCTCTCCCTGACCGGTGAGGACCCCTACCAGCCGGTGGTCCTGCGGGGGCGCGTCGTCGAATGGCGTGACGGCGAGCCGGGCTGGTCGCTCATCGACGAGCTCTCGGTCAAGTACACCGACCGGCCGTACCCGCGCGAGGACGAGCTGATCGCCGCACTCGTCGAGCCCGAGTACCAGAAGGTGGGCCTGTGAACCCCGGGCGGTTCGCTTAGCCTGGTCGCCATGCCCGACGCGCTCTTCGACCTCCCGCCGGGGGCGCGGCACCCCACGGCGAAGGTCGTGCTCCTGACCGGGCCGTCGGGCTCCGGGAAGACCTCGCTGACCCGCCGGCTCGGCCTGCCGGTCGTCTCGCTGGACGACTTCTACCGCGACGGTGATGAACCGGGTCTGCCCCACCGGTACGGCATCGTCGACTGGGACGACCCGGCGTCGTGGAACGCCCGGGCGGCGGTCGCCGCGCTGGTGGAGCTCGCCACGGTGGGTGAGGCCGAGCTCCCGGTCTACGACATCCCCACGAACGCCCGCACCGGCACCACCCGGTTGGCGCTCGACGGCTTCCCGGTGTTCCTGGCCGAGGGCATCTTCGCGGCGGAGATCGTCGAGGCGTGCCGTGCGGAGGGCATCCTCGGTGACGCGCTGTGCCTGGTGCGGCCTCGCCTGGCCACGTTCTGGTTCCGGCTGCTGCGGGACCTCGGCGAGGCACGCAAGCCTCCGCTGACCCTGGTGCGCCGCGGGGTCAACCTGGCCCGCCAGGAACCGGCGATGGTGGGCGACATCGTCGGCAAGGGCTGCCGTCCCGTCGGGGTCGAGGAAGCTGAGCGCTCGGTCCGGGCGCTGCTCGCCGGCGGGTAGGTGCGCCCGGCGCAGGTCACGGCTTCGGCTCGATCATGTCTCGGTCCGGTGTCGATCGCCTCGGGGACCTGCCCGCCGCGACGGCATTGCTGCCAGGGTCTGGATATGACCGGACGATGGTGGAAGGCGTTCCTCGGACTGCTCGCATTGATCGTGGCGCTGGGTGCGTGCAGCGGCGGAGGCGTGGATTCCGCAGAGCCGGACCAGTCCCAGGCACCCGCCGACCAGGGTGGCGCCGAGAGTGCTGCTGCCGGGGACGACGGCGCGAACCGTGAGGTCATCACGACGGCGCACGCCTCGCTGGTCGTGGCGGATCCGTCCGCGGCCGCGGACGAGGTCGTCACCCGCGCCGAGGACGCCGGCGGGTACGTCGAGCAGCGCCACGAGTCCACCGACGAGGAGGGTGAGTTCCTCTCCGCCGCCGTGACGGCACGGATCCCGGCGGATGCGCTGGCAGGCGTGCTGGACGCGCTCGAGGAGGTCGGCGAGGTCCGCAGCCTGGACCAGCAGGAGGAGGACGTCACCCAGGCCGCCCGAGACCTCGACGCCCGCATCACCGCGCTCGAGACGTCCGTGGACCGGCTGCTGGAGATCATGGCCGACGCCGAGGACACCTCGACTCTGCTCGAGGCGGAGAGCACGCTGAGCGAGCGACAGGCGGACCTCGAGGCGTTGCGGTCCGAGCGTGAGCACCTGAGCGACCAGGTCGCGATGTCGACGTTGCGGGTCGACCTCGAGGCGCGTGACCAGGCGAGCGTCGACCCGGGTGGGTTCCTCGGCGGGATCCAGTCCGGCTGGAACGCGTTGCTGTTCTTCCTCGACGGTCTGCTGCTGACGGCCGGCGCGCTGCTGCCGTGGCTCGTCGTTCTCGGGATCCCGGCGCTCGCCGTCTTCTGGCTGCTGCGGCGGCGCCGGCGCAAGCGCGCGGGTGCCGCGCCGCGGGAGGTCAGCGCGACTTGACCAGCGGGAAGGTGATCGTCTCCCGGATGCCGCGGCCGGTCAGCGCCATGAGGAGCCGGTCGATCCCCATGCCGATGCCACCGCTCGGCGGCATCCCCTGCTCGATCGCCTCGAGGAAGTCCTCGTCCAGCGTCATGGCCTCCGGGTCGCCGGCGGCCGCGACGAGCGCCTGCGCCTCGAAGCGTTCGCGCTGGACCACCGGGTCGACGAGTTCGGAGTAGCCGGTGGCGAGCTCGACGCCGCGCACGTACAGGTCCCACTTCTCTACCACGCCGGGGATCTCGCGGTGGGCGCGGACCAACGGCGAGGTGTCGACCGGGTAGTCCCGCACGAACGTCGGCGCGTGCAGCGTCTCGACCACGAGCTCGTCGAAGATCTCCTCGACGATCTTGCCGGGAGTGAAGTGCGGGGCGACCTCGACACCGACTCGCTCGGCGTGCGCCTTGAGTGCCTCCACCGGGGTCTGCGGCGTGACCTCCTCGCCGAGCGCCTCGGACACGGCGGGGTACAGGCTGATCGCCGCCCACTGCCCGCCGAGGTCGTAGCCGGTGCCGTCCTCGAGCGTCACGGTCGTGCCGCCGGCGGCGTCCCGGGCGGCCTGCTGGATCAGCTCCCGGGTGAGCTCGGCCATGGTGTCGTAGTTGCCGTAGGCCTCGTAGGCCTCGAGCATGGCGAATTCCGGGTTGTGGGTGGAGTCCGCGCCCTCGTTGCGGAAGTTGCGGTTGATCTCGAAGACCTTCTCGACCCCGCCGACGACGGCTCGCTTGAGGAACAGCTCCGGCGCGATCCGCAGGTAGAGGTCCACGTCGTAGGCGTTCATGTGCGTGACGAACGGGCGGGCGGCCGCGCCGCCGGGCTGGATCTGCAGCATCGGCGTCTCGAGCTCGAGGAAGCCGCGCTCGTCGAGGGTGCGCCGCAGCGACTTGACCACGCTCGCGCGCGTACGAATCATCTCGCGGGCGGCCGGCCGCATGATGAGGTCGAGATGACGACGGCGCACCCGGCCCTCCTCGGAGAGGGCGACCGTCTCGCCGTCGGCGGTCTCGTAGGTCTTGGGCAGCGGCCGCAGCGCCTTCGCGGCGATCCGGTAGGAGTCGGCGAACACGCTCAGCTCACCGCGGCGGGAGGCGATGACGCGCCCGTGGACGAAGAGGTGGTCGCCGAGGTCGACGTCGGTCTTGAACGCGGCGAGCTCGTCCGCACCGACCTCGGCGAGCGAGAGCATCGTCTGCAGGCGGTTGCCGGCGCCGTCCTGAAGCGTGGCGAAACACAGCTTGCCCGTGTTACGCAGGTACATGACCCGGCCCGCCACGCCGACGACCTCGTCCGTCTCCTCGCCTGCCGCGAGGTGCCCGAAGCGCTCCCGGACCTCACGGATCGTGCTCGTCAGCGGCAGGACCACGGGATAGGGGTCGACGCCGGAGTCGAGGAGGCGCCTGCGCTTGTCCGAGCGGACCTGCACCTGCTCGGGGACGCCCGCGTCGTCGCGGTCCTCGGTCGGGTCGGTCACGGCGGGGCTGGTCTGCTCGGTCACCGGTCAAGCCTAACGATGCCGCACACCTCGCCGGCGACCGTCATCCTGGATTCGAGCTGTGACGATTCCTGGCGGGAGGCTGCTGACCGGTGATGATCCGACTCATGAACGACTACACAGTCGAATGGCCCCTCTGGGGCGAGGACGGAATGCTTGATCGAAGCGATCTCGCTGTCGATCCGATCCTCACCGAGCGACTGGAACTCTGGGCGTCGCTCTTCAACCACTACTTCGACCCGGACAGCGGTTGGCCCGCCCGGGAGCTGGCGCAGTTCCACCGTCAGCTGGGCGAACAACTCGCGCGTGAGCTTGAGAACTCGCTAGGCGAAGGAAACGTGCAGCTTCAGTACTGGGAGACGTCGGTTCGAGGCAAGGACTGACGCTCGGAGGGACGCGCGCGGTCGCGCCGCGGACGGCGACGGGACCGTCAGGAGCGGGTGAGGTCGGCCCGGTAGGCGGAGGTCGGGATGCCGCTGGCGCCGATTCCGGCGGCGGCGGGCGAGTCCGGGACCTGGCCCGGCTCACCGGAGACCTCGACGATCCGGTTGTCCGCGTCGACGAAGACGACGTGCGGGGTGTAGGTACGCGCGTCGGCGTCGGAGAGCTGGCCGTAGGCGATGACGATGACGAGGTCGCCGGCGTGCGCGAGGTGCGCGGCCGCACCGTTGACGCACACGGTGCCGCTGCCGCGCTCCCCGGGGATGACGTAGGTGGTCAGGCGCGCCCCGTTGGTGATGTCGACGACGTCGACCTGCTGGCCGGGCAGCAGATCGGCGGCGTCGAGCAGGTCGGCGTCGATGGTGATCGAGCCGACGTAGTGCAGGTCCGCGGCGGTGACCGTCGCCCGGTGGATCTTGGAGATCATCATCGGGCGGATCAGCGAACGGGGGGCGGGGCTCACGGTGTCCTTCGGTCCTCAGGCGGTCGGGGCGAGGTCGACGGTCATGTTGTCGATCAGCCGCGTCGTGCCGACCCGGGCGGCGACGGCCAGCAGGCCGGGGCCGCGGTGGTCGTCAGCCAGCGGCAGAAAGGTCTCAGGGTCGACAAGGACAAGGTAGTCCTTGTCTATTCCCTCCGCGGCGGACAGCACCTCGTCCGTGACACGAAGCACAGCGGGGGCGCCCTCTCCAGCGCTCGCGGCCTGTGCCCCCGCGGCCAGGGCCCGGTAGATCCCGGCCGCCTGCGCCCGCTCGGTGGAGGTGAGGTAGCTGTTGCGGCTCGACATGGCCAGCCCGTCGTCCTCGCGCCGCGTCGGGACGGCGGCGATCTCGACGCCGAGGTCCAGATCGCGCACCAGCGTCCGGATGAGCGCGAGCTGCTGGGCGTCCTTTTGGCCGAAGACGGCGACGTCCGGGCGGACCAGGCTGAAGACCTTCGTCACGACCTGCAGGACGCCGGCGAAGTGGCCGGGGCGGGTGGCGCCCTCGAGCGTCCGGGCCACCGGGCCGGGATCGATCCGCACGAGCGGCTCGGCCGGGTAAATCTCGCCGTCGTCCGGGGCGAAGACCACGTCGACGCCGCCTTCGCGGGTGAGTAGCGCGAGGTCGGCGTCCAGGTCGCGGGGGTAGTTCTCGAAGTCCTCGCCGGGCCCGAACTGGAGCGGGTTGACGTAGATCGAGACGACGACGTGGTCGCCGCGGGAGCGTGCCTCGCGGACGTTCGCGAGATGGCCCTCGTGCAGGGCGCCCATCGTCATCACGAGGGCGCGGCGACCGGGCAGAGCCGCGAGTGCGGCCTGCAGCTCGGCGCGCGTGCGGACGACGACGGGTTCCAGCGGGGAGTCCGACGGCCGGGGTTCGTCGACCCGGTCCGGCACCTCGACGGGTTCGGCGAGGACGTCGAGGATCCGCGCGGCGGCGGGCTCGGTGATCCGGCCGGAGGCGAGCGCCCGGCGCGTGGTCACCCCGGCGAGGTGCCGGTAGGTCTCGACGACGTCGGTCACCTCGTGCCCCTGGGCGGCGAGGGCACGGATGTGCGCGTCGACGGTTCCGGCGTCGCCGCGCACGACCGGGCCGGTCAGGCCGTGCTCACCGCCACGCAGGGCACCGTCGAGCGCGGCGGTCAGCAGCGGCGAGAGGTACGCGCCGGGGTCCGGCAATCCGGACGCGGCCAGGACCCGCTGGGCCTGGCTGACCAGCGTGACGAGGTGGTTGGCGCCGTGCGCGAGTGCGGCGTGGTAGGCGGGCCGGTCCGCCTCCTCGAGAACCACCGGCTCACCGCCCAGCTCGACCACGAGGGCCTGCGCCACCGGTAGGACCGGGGCCGCGGCGGTGACCGCGAACGGGCAGCCGGTGAACCGGGAGATGTCCAGGCTCGTCCCGGTGAAGGTCATCGCGGGGTGGATGGCGAGGGGGATCGCACCCTGCTCGGCGGCCGGCTGCAGGACGTCGGTGCCGAACCGGCCGGAGGTGTGCACGAGAAGCTGTCCGGTCTGCCAGCGTCCGAGATCGGCGAGGCCGCGCACCAGGTCCGGGAGGACATCGTCGGGGACGGTCAGCAGGACCAGCTCGGCCCGTTCGACGATCTCCTCGACGGTCAGGACGGGCACCGAGGGGAGCAGGGCCTCGGCCCGGTCGCGGCTCTCGGCGGAGACAGCGGTGACCCCGACGACGGCGTGCCCGACCGAGCGCAGGGCGCTGCCGAGGACGGCGCCCACGCGACCGGCGCCGACGACGCCGACCCCGAGACGTCCGGGGCGGTTGCTCGCAGTACTCACGGGGCCATGGTGCCCGGTCCGCCGGCGGGTGCGCCGCCCGGCTGCGCGCTGCCGGAGTGCCCGCCTCCGGGCTGCCCGTCGTCGGCGGGTTCGGCGGCGGGCACGCCGACCCGGCGCATCCACTCCTCGGGCCCTTCGGCCGCGCGTGCGGTCCGCGCGCGCTCCGCCTGCTCCATGAGGATGTCGCGGGCGAGGACGTCGTCGAGGTGGTAGGCGACCGGGGTGATCGGCCCGGCGACGGAGTGCGCCTTGAGGTTGGCCAGCCGGAACGCCCGCTCGAGCGGTCCCTGCTCGATCCCGAGGGACTGGGTGCGCTCGTGCGGGACGACGACGAGCGAGCGGACGAACCGGCCGCTGCGCATGAGCAGCGCGGTGCGCGTGATCCGCAGCCCGTTGCGCCGCCGCGTCAGCGGGTCGAGCCAGCGTGCCCGCCGCGGGCTGATCCAGAACCCGGCGCCCTCGCCCGTCCCCTCGACGGCGGCGTCCAGCAGGCCGGAGACGTCCTCCTCGCCGAGGTCCGGGAGCACGAGCCATAGCGCCGTCAGCGCGTCCGCGCGGCTGCCGACGGACAGCAGCACGGTCTCGACACCGCTGTTCTGCTGGTTGTTGGTGGACTGGCCGTACCCCGCGACGTTCATCTTCACCCGCCACCAGCCGAACCAGCGCCACAGCGGACCCTGGGTGAGCTGGACAGCCTGGACCCGGCCGGGCGGGACTGTCTGGGAGCGGGTCTCGAGCAGGCCGTGCCGCAACCGGATGCCATCCGGCGAGGTGGCCACCCGGAAATGGAACTCCCCGGCGAAGCGACCCCAGAGGTAGATGATCCAGCCGATGAATCCCGGGCCGCCGGCGAAGATCGGGCCTGGGTTGTCCGCGAGATAGGCGGCCACGACGAGCCCGGCCAGTGCGACCAGCAACGCGATGAGCGAGGGCGAGACGACGAGCGAGGCCACGAGGCGCCCGTCGGGTACCCGCAGCAGCTGGCGTTCGGGGGCCGCCGCGATCACCGGCGGCGAGGTCCCGGGCGCACCCGCCGACGGTGCGCCCGCAGCAGCGGGCCCCGTAGCTGCGGCACCGCTCTCCGGGACAGCCACGCCCGCCGCACGGGCCATGACCTCGTTGCGCACGGCCTGCGCCTCGGGTTCCTTGAGGTAGCCGATGACGACGTTGGACTCGTTGCCGCCCGCGGTCTCGACCTTCACCTGGGCGAGCCCGAACAAGCGGCCCAGGAGCGGCTGGACCACGTCCACCGCTTGGATGCGCACCAGCCGGGCGTGCCGCTGGCGGCGGAACAGGATGCCGGAGTGCAGATCGACCGACTCGCTGGTGACGGCGAACTTCATCCGGCGCCAGGCGAGCGCGGAGTAGATCCCGGCGACCAACGCCACGAGGAGGACCACGCCGAGGATGATGAGGATGGCCGTGACGCGGTAGCGCTGCACCAACGACCACAGCTGCGGGATCTGCGACGCCTGTTGCAGCGCCTGCACCACGAGCACGGCGATGACGGCCGCAATGACCTGCCAGGCGTTGAGGATCGGCGTGATCTTGTGGACCGAGCGCCAGACGGGGCCGTGCTCGGCGTCCGGCGGACCGGGGTGGCCGCCGTGCGGCGGCGGACCGGGGACAGGACCCGGCGGCGGGCCCGCTGCCGGGGTAGGCGTCTGCCCCTGGGACAGGGGCCGCGGGTGTCCCTGCGGGGGCGGCAACGGCTGACCTTGCGGCGGGGGAAGCGGCTGACCTTGCGGCGGGGGAAGCGGGCGTCCCTCGTCGCCGTGCGGGCCGGGGCCCTGCGGCGCCGTCACAGGCCCGCCAGCCTCGCCTCGCCGCGGGCGGTCAGCCGATCGCGCAGCCGCGTCGCCTCCGCCGGGGGCAGACCGGGGATGGTGGCGTCCGTCTGCGCCGCGGCGGTGTGCAGCTGCACCGTGGCGACGCCGAGTGCACGGTCGAGCGGCCCGGCGTTGACATCGACGAACTGCATCCGTCCGTACGGCACGACGGTCAGCGACCGGAAGAGGATCCCCTTGCGGACGAGGAGGTCGTCCTCCGCCTCCGCGTAGCCGATGGCCCGCACCTGGCGCGGGATGAGCCAGAGCAACCACAGGATCAACGCGGCGAGCGCTCCCGGGGCCAGCCAGGCCCATCCGCCGACCAGGACGCCGAGGACGACGGCGGCCACGAACGGCAGCACCAGCCACAGCGCCATCGAGATCAGTCGCACGGTGATCAGCGACCGTGAGACGGGGGCGAAGGCGATGCCCGGCGGGTCGAACACGCCGGAAGACTGCTCGGTCACAGGAACACTTTCCCAGATCACGCGGCGGATGCCGAATGGTTCGCGCCGCCCGAGGGGGGATCGTCCTCGTCGTCGGGCGGGATGTAGCACCACCACTCGACGATCATCGCGACGATCACCAGGCCCAGGCAGGCGAGCAGGGCTATGCCGGCGGCGAGCGCCTGTTCACGCGGGTAGGGAGCGGTGATGTTCCCCAGAGCCACCACGACCTGCGCCGTGAAATACCCGACGAGGGCCGAGCCGACCAGGGCCGAGGCCTTGGCCAGGACGACCACCCGTGAGGCGCCGATCGGCGTCATCGAGGTGGGTTCCTGCCGTACGAGCTTGCGGACGTTCCGGCCGAGGCGGAAGAGGATCACCGCCAGCACCGCCGGCCCGACGCCGGTGATGTAGGAGGTCGGGATGCCGACGCTGCCGCGGGCATGGAGGTTCTCGAGGACGACGAAGGCGATGAGGCCGCAACCCACCGCGATGAGGACCAGCGTCTGCCACGACGTCCGGCTCATCGTTCGCCGCCTGCGGTCCCGGTCGTGCCGGCCCAGTGCTCGGCAACCCATTCGACGCCGTCCCGGTCGGGCGCCTGCACGGCCAGCTCGGCGACGGGGCCGCCGGACGGGCCCGGCAGGTCGGCCGCCGGGTCGAGCCGCGCCCAAGGGGCGAGCACGAACGCACGCTGGTGCGCGCGCGGGTGCGGCAGCACGAGGCGGTCGGTCTCGACCACGCGCCCGCCCACGGTGACGATGTCGATGTCGAGCGTGCGCGCCCCCCAGCGTTCCTCGCGCGTGCGCCCGTGCGTGTCCTCGACCATCTGGGCGAGGTCCAGCAGGTCCTCCGGGGCGAGCGTCGTGGTCCCGGCGATGACGGCGTTGTAGTAGTCGGGCTGCGGCGCCTGGCCCGCCTCCAGGACCGGGGCGGTCCGGGCCAGCGGAGAGATCCCGGTCAGGTGAACCCCGCCGGCATGCGCCAGCTCGTCGACGGCGGACCGCAGCGTCCCGACCGCGTCACCGAGGTTCGCGCCCAGGGCGAGGACGAACGGCTCCGGGACGCCACGGTCCTCGCCGGGTCCGGCGTCGGCGGCAGATGCCGTGCGGTGGATGGTGACCTCGACGTCGTCGAACTCGACGGGGATCGGGGCCTGAGGCTTGTGCACGGTGACCTCGACGGCGCGGATGCCGCCGCGGGCGAGCACGACGGTCGCGATCCGCTCGGCGAGGGTCTCGAGGAGGTCCACCGGTTCGCCCGCCAGGACCGCCACGGCATCCTCGGCCACCTCGGCGTAGCTCACCGTGCGGCGCAGGTCGTCGTTACGTGCGGCGGCCCGGGTGTCGAGGTGCAGGACGACGTCGCAGCGGAAGACCTGCCCGCTGTCCCGTTCCGTTGTCAGCACGCCATGGTGGCCGACGGCCCGCAGGCCGGTCAGCCGGATGGTGTCGGTCTCGTGCGCCCGGGCCATCACCGATGCGCCACCCAGGCTGCGGCGACGCGTGCGGCGTCCAGACTCGCCGTCACCTCGTGGACCCGCACTCCCCACACGCCCGCCGCGGCGGCGATCGCGGTCACCGCTGCCGTGGCGTTGTCCCGCGCCAGCGGTTCGGTGGCCAGGCGGTCCGGGACGACGGTGGCGAGGAATCGCTTCCGGGAGGCGCCGATGAGCAGCGGCCGCCCGAGGTCGGCGAGCCGGTCCAGGTGTGCGAGCAGGGTCCAGTTGTGCTCGGCGTTCTTGGCGAACCCGAGGCCGGGATCGAGCACGATGTGCTCGGCGGGGACTCCGGCCTCGACCACGGCGTCGAGGCGCTGGGCGAGCTCGTCCCGCACCTCGGAGACGACGTCGTCGTAGACCGCGAGGTCATTCATGGTCTCCGGTGTGCCGCGGCGGTGCTGCAGGATGTAGTGGGCCCCCGTCTCCGCCGCCACGGCCAGGATCTGCGGATCCGCGGTACCGCCGGAGACGTCGTTGATGATGCTCGCGCCGGCCTCGACGGCGGCGCGTGCGGTGCGGGCGTGCACGGTGTCCACGCTGATCCCGGGACGGCGCTCGGTGCCGTCCGCGTCGGTGACGAGCGCCTCCACCACCGGGAGGACCCGGTCGATCTCCTCCTCGACCGGGACCGGTTCGGCCCCGGGGCGGGTCGACTCCCCGCCGACGTCGACGATGTCCGCCCCCTGGGCGAGGAGGTGACGAGCGTGGGCGACGGCGACGTCGCGATCGAACCACTGTCCGCCGTCGGAGAAGGAGTCCGGGGTCACGTTGACCACGCCCATGACCAGCGTCCGGCTCGCGTTGTGCAACGTCTCGACGAGCACGCGATCACTCACCTTTCCCAGGTTATCGGCGCCGGTACAGCCGGTCAGGAATGGTGTGACATGAGCAGGCTCATGGCTTCGGCGCGGGTGGCGGCGTTGCGCATCGAACCGCGGACACCGGAGGTGATGGTGCGCGAACCCGGCTTGCGGACCCCGCGCATCGACATGCACAGGTGCTCGGCCTCGACGATGACGATGGCCCCGCGCGGCTTCAGGCGCGCGACCAGCGCGTCCGCGATCTGGCTGGTCAGCCGCTCCTGGATCTGCGGGCGGCGCGCGAACCCCTCGACGAGCCGGGCGAGTTTGCTCAGGCCGGTGACGCGGCCACTCTCACCCGGGATGTAGCCCACGTGCGCCACGCCGTGGAACGGCAGCAGGTGGTGCTCGCACATCGAGTACAGCGGGATGTCGCGTGCCAGAACCATCTCCTCGTGCCCGATGTCGAACACGGCGTCGAGGTGGTCCGCCGGGTCCTCGGTCATCCCGGCGAACATCTCGGCGTAGGAGCGCGCCACCCGGTCCGGGGTGCCGAGCAGGCCGTCCCGGTCGGGATCCTCGCCGATGCCGATGAGCAGGTCACGCACCGCCTTCCGGACCGCCTCGAGGTCGAACCGGCGTGCCTCGGACGGGTTCGCCAGGGGCGCCGCGTCCGAGGCGGCCAGCGGCTCGGCGTCCTCCGGCGAGGCAGGGATGCGCGGGGAGGTGCCGGTCATCCCAGGCCCTCGGCGGGCCCGCCGACCTTGCCAGCGTCCGGCACTTCGCCGGTGCCGTCCAGCGGCGACTCCCCGGCGGCGGCGATCTGGTCCTCGGGGGTCAGGTGCTCGCCCTTGGCACGCTCGGCGGCGGTGAGGACCGGGGGCCGGTCGCTGACCTGTCGGTCCAGGGAGGACAGCCAGACCGGCCGCGGGTCACGCTTCTTGACCGGCGCGAAGACGCGGGCCAGCTCCTGCTCCCCGAGGGTCTCGTGCTCGAGCAGTTCGAGCACGAGGTGGTCCAGGACGTCCCGGTAGGTGTTGAGGATCTCCCAGGCCTCGTCGTGCGCTGCCTCGATGAGAGCACGGACCTCCTCGTCGATGATGCGGGCGATGTCCTCGGAGTAGTCGCGCTGGTGCCCGTAGTCGCGTCCCAGGAACGGCTCGTCCTGGTTCTTGCCGAGCTTGATCGCTCCCACCCGGGCGCTCATGCCGTACTCGACGACCATTTTGCGCGCGATCGCCGTCGCCTTCTCGATGTCGTTCGAGGCGCCGGTGGTCGGGTCGTGGAAGACGATCTCCTCGGCCACGCGGCCGCCCATGGCGTACGCGAGCTGGTCGAGCAGCTCGTTGCGGGAGGTGGAGTGCTTGTCCTCGGTGGGCATCACCATCGTGTAGCCGAGCGCGCGGCCACGCGGCAGGATCGTGACCTTGGTGACCGGGTCGGTGTAGCGCAGGGCGGCCGCCGCGAGCGCGTGTCCGCCCTCGTGGTAGGCCGTGACCTTGAGCTCCTTGTCGTTCATCACCCGGGTGCGCTTCTGCGGCCCGGCCAGCACGCGGTCGATCGCCTCGTCCAGCGCACGGTCGTCGATGAGCTGGGCGTTGGAGCGTGCGGTGAGCAGCGCCGCCTCGTTGAGCACGTTCGCCAGGTCCGCACCGGTGAAGCCCGGCGTCCGCTTGGCGACGAGGCCGAGGTCGACGTTCGGGGCCATGGGCTTGCCCTTCGCGTGGACCTGGAGGATCGAGGCCCGGCCGTGCATGTCCGGGGCCTCGACGGCGACCTGCCGGTCGAAGCGGCCCGGGCGCAGCAGCGCCGGGTCGAGGACGTCCGGGCGGTTGGTGGCCGCGATGAGGATGACGTTCGTGTTGACGTCGAACCCGTCCATCTCAACGAGCAGCTGGTTGAGAGTCTGCTCGCGCTCGTCGTGACCGCCGCCCATGCCGGCGCCGCGGTGGCGGCCGACGGCGTCGATCTCGTCGACGAAGATGATGGCCGGCGCGTTCGACTTGGCCTGCTCGAACAGGTCACGCACCCGCGAGGCGCCGACACCGACGAACATCTCGACGAACTCGGACCCGGAGATGGAGAAGAACGGGACCCCGGCCTCGCCGGCGACGGCGCGAGCGATGAGCGTCTTACCGGTTCCTGGCGGACCGTAGAGCAGGACGCCCTTGGGGATCTTCGCACCGACGGCCTGGAACTTCTCCGGCTCGGCGAGGAACTCCTTGATCTCGTGGAGCTCTTCGACGGCCTCGTCCTCGCCGGCGACGTCTCCGAAGGTGACGTCCGGGTTCTCCTTGTTGACCTGCTTGGCGCGGGACTTGCCGAACTTCATCATCCCGCCGGCGCCGCCCTGCATTCTGGTCAGCAGCCACCAGAACACCAGGAAGATGATGACCATCGGGATCACGAACGTCAGCAGCGACGTCCAGATCGACTGGGTCGGCACGACGGAGTTGTAGCCCAGCTCCGGGTCGGCCTCGCGGACCGCCTCGGCCACCTCCGGGCCCTGGGGCGTGACGTAGAAGAACTCGACATCGGTGCCGCGGTCCACCGTGCCGCCTTCGCCGTCGGGCGCCTCGTACGGCTCCGAGAGCGTCATCCGGACACGCTGCGAGCCGTCTGTGATCTCGACCTGCTCCACGGTGTCCCCCCGGAGCAGCTCGAGCCCCTCCGAGGTGTCGATCTGCTGGGTTCCCGCCTGGCCGAGCAGGGACCAGCCGACCGAGACGAGGAGCAGGACGAGGAGGATCCACACCAGTGGCCCACGCAACAGTTTCTTGACGTTCATGGATGTGGGCTTGCGCCCGGTCCCTCCTGGTCGCACGTTTGGCCTCGACGGTATACGACGTCCCTCGGCCCCGGGTGCGCCCCGGCGGCTTGTTCGCGCAGGGCAGTACGCCGGAACACCCGGCACAGTCTGCCGTTCCGTGCCTTTCCTCCGCACGCGCGGCGGCGGCGCCGGCGGCGGGCCCGGTCAGCCTCCCGGCCGCCACCCGGGCTCGTCAGCCTCCGTGCCGAACGGGGGGCCTCGTCAGCCTCCGTACACGTGGGGCGCGAGGGTGCCCACGAACGGCAGGTGCCGGTACTGCTCCCCGTAGTCCAGGCCGTAGCCGACGACGAACTCCGGCGGGATGTCGAAGCCGACGTAGCGGACGTCGACGGCGACCTTCGCGGCCTCCGGCTTGCGCAGCAGCGTGGCGATCTCGACGGACGCCGGACCTCGCGAGCGCAGGTTTCCCACCAGCCAGGACAGCGTCAGCCCGGAGTCGATGATGTCCTCGACGATGAGCACGTCCCGGCCCGTGAGGTCCGTGTCGAGATCCTTGAGGATGCGGACCACACCGGAGGACTTGGTGCCCGAGCCGTAGGAGGAGACCGCCATCCAGTCCATCTGGACGGGACTGTGCAGCTTGCGGGAAAGGTCGGCCATGACCATGACGGCACCACGCAGCACACCGACGAGGAGGACGTCACGGCCCGCGTAGTCGGCATCGATCTCGGCCGCCATCTCGGTCAGCCGGGTGTCGATCTGTTCCTGGCTGAGCAGGACCTTTTCGAGGTCCGCTCCCATGTCCTCGGCGTCCACCTGCACTCCTCGTCGGAACTGTCGAGACCGCTCAGGCGCGGCCCGGGCCGATGGCCAGCCTGCCATACCGCCGGTGGGCCGAGACCGGCCCGGGCAGCGGCACCGGCCCCTGGCCGTGGTAGTCGCCGACCAGGGCCTCGAGCGCGTCGACGTGGACGGCCGCGAGCGCTCCGTCCGTGGCGCCGGCACGGACGGCGGCCGCACGCAGCGCCCGGGTGCGTAACGCGGGGTGCGCGGCCGCCAGCGTCTCGACGTCGAGCTCGACGGCACCGCTCGCGGCCCCGCCCGCCGGCACCCGGACAGCCTGCTCGAGAAGGTCCGCCGCGAGCTGGTCGAGCAGGTCGGCGTCGCGTCCGAGCTGGTCCGCCGTCCGGCCGAGCGACGCGATAACTCCGGGCCCCAGGGCGTCGGTCAGGGCGGGCAGCACGTGGTCACGGACAGCGGCGCGACGCAGGGGGCTGCCGTCGGCGGCACGCCACGGACCGGTGGCGGCGTTGGTCGGGTCCGTCAACGCCTCCAGCCCTGCCGCACGGCAGACCTGCTCGGTCTGGTGCCGGCGCAGCGCGAGGAACGGACGGCGCCAGCGTCCGCGCACGGGGGGCATACCGGCGAGGGACCGGGCTCCGGAACCCCGGGCGAGACCGAGCAGGACGGTCTCCGCCTGATCGTCGAGGGTGTGGCCGAGCAGCACGGCGGCGGCCTCGTGCGCCTCGGCGGCGGCGGACAGCTCGGCGTACCGCGCGGCACGGGCGGCGCCTTCCGGTCCGCCGGCCCCGGCCCCGGCCCGGCCGCCGGGCAGGTCCGCGACGCGCACCTCCACCGGGTCCAGGCCAAGATCGCGGCAGGTGTTCGCCGCGTGCCGGGCGGCGTCGGCCGAATCCGGCTGGACCCGGTGGTCGACGACCACTGCCCCGGCCAGCAGGCCGTCCCGGCGGGCCACGAACGCCGTCGCGGCCGCGAGCGCCAGCGAGTCGGGTCCGCCGGAGCAGGCGACCAGGACACGCGCTCCGGGCGGCAGGTCCGCCAGTGCGGTACGGACGGCCCGCCGGGCGGCGGCGACGTCGGGGTCCAGGGCGGCCACGCCGTCTTCCCGCCGGTCAGCCGTGGATGCGGCGGACCCAGGCGGCCGGGTCCGCGACCTCCGCGGCGGTGGGCAGCGCCTCCGGTGAGGTCCACACGGCGTTGAGACCGTCGTGGCCGACCTGCGCGACGACGGCACGGACGAACCCGGCGCCGTTGCGGTACTGGGCCACCTTGGCGTCCATGCCGAGCACGCGGCGCAGCACGACGTCGCCGGTCGAGGTTCCGTCGCGGCGCTTGTCGAACGCGGCCCTGATGTGTCGGACGGAGGGCAGCCGGGCGGGGCCGACCTCGTCCATGACGACGTCGGCGTGCCCTTCCAGCAGGCTCATGACGGCGACGATCTCGGCGAGCTCGGCTCGCTCCTCCTCGTCGAGGAAGGCGTCAACCAGCGGTCCGCCGAGCTCGTCGGGACGTTCGCTGGCCGGCGTCCCGGCCACGGCCGAGCTGACCGCCTCGACGATCCCGCGCAACGCACGGCCGAGGCGAGCTGCGCCGTCGGTGGTGTCGGAGACCCGCCCGACGAGCCGACGCATCCGCTCCCCCAGGTGCTCGGCGAGCCACGGCGCAGCCGCGAACTGCACGGCGTGGGTCTGCTCGTGCAGGCAGACCCACAGCCGGAAGTCCATCGCGTCGAGGTTGAGCTCCCGTTCGATCTTGCGGACGTTGGGCGCCACCAGCAGCAGCCGGCCGCGGTCGTCGGTGAAAGGGTCGAACTGGCCGAGGACCTTGGTGGACAGGACGGCCAGGACCACGCCCATCTCCTCGGCGGCCATCCGGCTGGAGCCGGGGACGACGGTGGCCGGCAGCAACCCGTCGGTAAGTCGGGAGAACATCTCGACGTTGGCCTGCGACCAGCGCGGCCGGTCGACGACGAAGACCGGCACCTCGCGTACCTGCTCCGCCGCCGCGGTCAGGCCGGTGATCTCGCCGACGTGCTCCGGGGCCTCTCGGGCCGCGCGCCGGAGCACCTGGACCAGCGCGCGCAGTTCGGCGGGGGTGCCGGCGGGGCCGGGTGGGGCGAGACTGCCGGCCCGACGTACCGCGGCCTGCCAGTCGACGCTGCTGCTCATACGCCACACGCTACGCGGTTCGGCGGACGGCGCCAGGCACGACGCGGCAGCTCAGCGACAGCCGCAGGCCGCCAGGTCGGTCACCAGAGTGTCGATGGCCTGGTGCGCGAGCCGGTGGGTGCCGACCTGGAGGTTCGAGGTGATCACGGAGAAGTGCAGCGGGCGCCCGTCCGCCGTGGTCACGAGACCGGACAGGGAGGCGGAGCGGACCAGGGTCCCGGTCTTGGCACGGACCTGGCCGGCGGCGTCCGCGGTAAACCGTTCGGCCAGGGTGCCATCCAGGCCACCGACGGGCAGGCCGGAGCTCAGGCCGTGCACCGCGGGGTTGTCGGGGTTGTTCGCGAGCCGCAGCACGTCCACGAGAACGGCCGGCGGGACCGTGGAGGCGGGGTTCAGCCCGGAGGCGTCGGACATCGTCACGTCGGAGACGTCGACCCCCAGGTCGGACAGTGCACCACGCACCGCGCCGGTCGCCCCGGGGAAGGTCGTCTCGGCGCCCCGCTCGACGGCCACGAGCCGGCTGAGGACCTCCGCGAGAGAGTTGTCGGAACTCTTGAGCATGTGCCGGACGACGGCGGTGATCGGCGCGGACTCGACCGAGCCGAGTTCCTCGGCGTCCTCGGGCGCGACGCCGCGGTCCACGCCGCTGACGGCGACGCCGCGGGACTCGAGGGCGTCGGCGAAGGCGACGACGGCGTCCGCCCCGGGGTCCGAGGAGTACCCGCTCCCGGTGCGCCCGGAGTCGATCGCGATGGGCTGGACGGCGCTGACGAAGGTCCGGTCGATAGGGCCCCAGTCGGGGTGGTAGTCGGGGCCCGTGAACAGCGTGTCGTCGAGGTCGACAGCCACCTCGTCGATGCCGCGTTCGGCGAGCGCCTCGGCCGTTCGTGCGGCCAGGTCGCCGAGGCCGGCATGTCCGTCGGTGGCCCGCGGGTTCCCTTCCCCGGCGGCGAGCAGCGTGTCGCCGCCTGCGACGAGCGTGACGGTGCTGTCACCGGAGAGCACGGCCGAGGTGGTCAGCGTGGCACCGGCACCGAGCGTGCTCAGCGATGCCGCGCCGGTGAGGATCTTGAGAGAGGAGGCCGGCGGGCGTGCCGTGCCGCCGTCGTGGTCGAGCAGCACCTCGCCCGTGATCGCGTCCGCGATCACGAGGCCGAAGCTGCCGGTGCGGCGGCTGTCCGCGGAGAAGGCGGCGACGACCTCCTCCAACCCGGCAGTGGTCGGCACTTCCGCGGAGTCGTCGGGGCCGGCGACGGCGGGCGCGGCGAGGGACCCGCCGGGAAGGGCGATGTCCGGGAACGGCTGCGCCTCGGCAGGGGGCGGGTCGGTGGTGAGGAATCCCGGGGCGACGTCGGCCGCGTCGGCCGCGGTGTAGCCGAGCAGGAGGACGACGACGGCGAGCACCGCACGGTTGCGTCGCACGGCCTGCCGGGTGGGGCGCCGGCGGGGCGGGCGAGCGCTCCCGGCGGGTCGCGGTCCGGACGCCGGGACTCGGTCGGTCACGCCCTCTCCCTCCTGCGCACGCGCCCTGGTTCGGGACGACTCGGCCGGTAGGTCACACTAGTGGCCAGGAGCGTCCTGGTACGTGAGGCTGGGGCGCGGAGAGCCAGAGCCGCCCGGGTGCGGGTCGGGAAGGGAAGCCGTGGAGTTCGACGTCACGATCGAGATCCCGAAGGGGAACCGCAACAAGTACGAGGTCGATCACGAGACCGGTCGCATCCGGCTGGACCGCATGCTCTTCACCTCGACGCGCTATCCCGACGACTACGGGTTCATCGAGGACACGCTCGGCGAGGACGGTGACCCGCTGGACGCGTTGGTGCTGCTCGAGGAGCCGACGTTCCCGGGGTGTCTGATCCGGTGCCGCGCGCTGGGGATGTTCCGGATGCGCGACGAGGCCGGCGGAGACGACAAGGTGCTCGCGGTCCCGGCCGCGGACCAGCGTGCCTCCTGGCGCACCGACATCGAGGACGTCTCGGAGTTCCACCGCCTGGAGATCCAGCACTTCTTCGAGGTGTACAAGGACCTCGAGCCGGGCAAGTCGGTCGAGGGCGCCCACTGGGTCGGACGTGAGGAGGCCGAGGAGGAGATCCGGCGCTCCTACGAGCGGTACAACGAGAACGGCCACTGAGCCCTCTCCGCGCCGCCCGGCTCACGTGCTGAGCCGGCTCACGTCCTGCGCCGGAGTCGGCCGGCCCATGTGGAGAGAAGAACCCCCGCCGGTGACGGCGGGGGTTCTTCTGGTCCGTCCCGCTTCCCCGGGGCGGGACGGACCGGCCATGGCCGGGGGCTGAGCGCGAGGCGGTGCGTCCTCGGCTCAGCCCACCCGGCCGACGTACGGAAGGATGTTGCCGTGCCACATCGGCACCTCTTCGACCGTCTTGCCCGGGCTCGGCGCGTGCAGGCGCATGCCGTTCCCGGTGTAGATGCCGACGTGATAGATGCCCGAGGCCGAGCCGTTGCTGCTCCAGAAGACGAGGTCTCCGGGACGGGCCTGGCTGAGCGGGACCTGGGTGGTGGCGTAGTACTGGTCGCGGCTGTTGCGCGGCAGCGAGACGCCGGCTTGCTGGAAGGCCCGCATCGTCAGTCCCGAGCAGTCGTAGCCGTACGGTCCGGCGGCGCCGTAGACGTAAGGGGTGCCGATCTGCGAACGGGCCCAGGCGATCGCGGTCTGCGCGATCGAGGTGTTGGCCGGGGGCGGGGACTGCTCCGGCGCGGGCGAACCACCACTCGAGGAGCCACCGCCGGAGGAGCTGCCACCGGAGGACGAACCTCCGGACGAACCACCGCTCGAGGAACCCCCGGAGGAGCTGCCACCTGAGCTACCGCCGTCGGAACTACCGCCCGAGCCACCGGACGAGCTGCCACCCGACGAGCTGCCACCGGAGGACGAACCTCCGGACGAACCACCGCTCGAGGAACCCCCGGAGGAGCTGCCACCTGAGCTACCGCCGTCGGAACTGCCGCCCGAGCCACCGGAGGAGCTACCGCCCGAGGAGTTCCCACCCGAGCTACCGCCCGAGGAGTTCCCACCCGAGCTACCGCCGGTTCCACGGCTCGACTCCTCATCCGAGGGCTCGTCCGGGGCGTCCTGACCGGACTCCTCCGACGCCTCCTCCGACGGCGAGTCCTCGGCCGGCTCCTGCGCAGCCTCCTGCTCGTCACTGTCGTCCTCGGCCGCGGCAGCGGCCGCCAGGGCCTCTTCGCGAGCGGCCGCCTCCTCTCGCTCGCGCCGTTCGGCTTCGAGCGCCTCCTGGCGCTCGCGCTCGAGCTGCGCCGTCGTCTGGCGCTGTTCGGCGAGCTGGGCGATGAGCTGTTCGCGACGGTCGGCGGACAGCGCGACCTGGGTCTCGGCGGCACGTGCGGCCGCCTCGGCCTCGTCGGCGGACTCGGCGAGCCGCTCGGTCGCGGCTTCCTGCTCGGCGACCGCCTCGTCGGCCCGCTCTTGCAGCGTGCCGTGAACCTGCTGCAGCGCCGCGAAGTGCTGGACCTGCTCGTCGGTCCGCCGACCCAATCGGTCCAGGGTCTCCTGGCGTGCCATGGCCTCGGAGAACGACTGGGACGAGAGGTACGGCGCGACGCCGGACAGGCTCGCGGAGCCGTCGCGGTAGAGCGCGGCACCGATCTGCCCGAGCTCAGTCCGGGCCCGGTCGACCTCCTCGGCCGCGGCGTCGGCCTCAGCCTGCGCCTCTTCGGCGACCTCGACCGCCTCGTCGAGCGCGGTCTGCGCCCGCAGGTACGCCTCGTTGGCGACCTGAGCGCGGATGCTGGCCTCCTCGGCCTGCGCGGCGACGGAGGCGAGCTGGACCTCGAGCTCGGCGATCTGCTGCGACGTCGTGCGCTCCGCCTCACGCGAAGAGGCGATCTCGTCCTCGCTCGGCGCAGCGGTCGCGGCCGTGGGTATCAGCGTGCCACCCAGCACTACCGCGGCAGATGCCGCCACCGCGCGCACGACGCGCGTCCGGCCTGCTCGCTGCTCAGCCGCCACGTGGCCTCCCTCGTCCGGCGCCGCCCGGCAACGGAACGGCGTGTCTGCTTGACGCCGTCGTCGGGCGTCCTCGCGCACCGTAGCGGACTTTCGCCTCAGTGTGAACACCAGCACCGTCATTCACACTGTTCACAACAGTCACACAGCGTTGCCTTTGCGACCACCGATGATCGGCGGTGGCGGACATCGCATCTCGCAATCCGAGACTTTCCGCGAGGGACTGCCGCGTCGCGCGGACAGCGGGTAGCTTCACCGGCATGTTCCTTCGCCGAATGTGCCGCTGACGCGCACGTTCGGCATGCCCTGAAGCACCTGGACGCTCGGCCACGGCCGGTCCGACCGGGTGCGGGGCGAGCAGACGTGCACGTTTCGCCGGCCCGACGCGGGCCGCGGTCACGGCACGGAAGGAGCCGCTGGTCGTCGGCCCGCTCCCCGACCGTCACCACACTTCAGGAGCCACCATGAGCGAGCAGACCACCACCGAGAACTGGGCCTTCGAGACCCGCCAGATCCACGCCGGGCAGAGTCCCGACAGCGAGACCGGCGCCCGTGCCCTGCCGATCTACCAGACGACGTCGTTCGTCTTCGACGACGCCAAGCAGGCGGCCGACCGCTTCGCGCTGGCCGAGCTGGGCCCCATCTATACCCGCATCACCAACCCCACCCAGGAGGCGGTGGAGAACCGCATCGCCGACCTCGAGGGCGGTGTCGGCGCCCTGCTGCTCGCCTCCGGACAGGCTGCCGAGACGCTGACGATCCTCAACATCGCCGAGGCCGGTGACCACGTCGTCGCCAGCCCGCACCTGTACGGCGGCACGTACAACCTGCTCGAGCACACGCTGAAGAAGTACGGCGTGACGACGACGTTCGTCACCGACCCGGATGACCCGGAGGCCTGGCGCGCCGCGGTCCGGCCGAACACCAAGCTGTTCTTCGCCGAGTCGATCGCCAACCCCAAGGGCTCCGTCCTCGACATCGAGGCCGTCGCGGGCGTCGCCCACGAGGCCGGTGTGCCACTCGTCGTCGACAACACCGTGGCAACTCCGTACCTCGTCCGGCCGCTCGAGCACGGCGCGGACATCGTCGTGCACTCGGCGACCAAGTACCTCGGGGGTCACGGGACGGCGATCGCCGGCGTCATCGTCGACGGCGGGAGTTTCGACTGGTCGGCGGACCCCGACCGGTTCCCGAACTACAACACCCCTGACCCGAGCTACCACGGCCTGGTCTACAAGGACCTCGGGGCTCCGGCGTTCGTGCTCAAGGCGCGCGTCCAGCTCCTGCGCGACCTGGGTCCGGCGGTGTCGCCGTTCAACGCCTTTCTCGTCGCGCAGGGTCTGGAGACGCTGTCGCTGCGGATCGAGCGACACGTGGCCAACGCGCAGCGGGTGGCCGAGTTCCTCGAGGCGCAGGAGCAGGTCACGTCGGTGGCCTACGCCGGACTGCCATCCTCGCCGTGGTACGAGCGTGGCCGGCGCTACACGCCGAAGGGCGCCGGCGCCGTGCTCGCCTTCGAACTGGCGGGCGGCTACGCCGCCGGGCTCGCGTTCGTCGACGCGCTCAAGCTGCACTCCAACGTCGCCAACATCGGTGACGTGCGATCCCTGGTCATCCACCCTGCCTCGACCACGCACTCCCAGCTCGACGCTGCGGGTCTGAAGGCGGCCGGCGTGAGCGAAGGCCTGGTCCGGCTCGCCGTCGGGATCGAGAACGTCGAGGACATCCTCGCCGACCTCGAGCTCGGGCTGGAGGCCGCAGCGGCATTCACCGCCTCCGGCCAGGCCGCCACGGAGGCGACCGCGTGAACCAGCCGCGAAACGCCGTCGGCACGTCGGCGGGAGGACAGGACCGCACGGCCCCCCGCCGTCGGGTGATCGACCTGGCCTCCCTGCCGGCGACCGGGGCGTGGCGCGAGGGCGACGACCCCGGTCACCGGCAGTTCGTCGACATCGGCCCACTGGCTCTCGAGGCGGGTGGTCGGCTCCCGAACGTCCGGCTCGCGTACGAGACGTGGGGCGAGCTCAACGAGGCCGGGGACAACGCGGTTCTCGTGCTGCACGCCCTGACCGGCGGCTCGCACGTGGCCGGCCACGGACCCGGTGACGAGCCCGGCTGGTGGGAGCAGATCGTCGGACCGGGCCGGGCGATCGACACCACGAAGTACTTCGTCGTCGCCCCGAACGTGCTCGGCGGCTGCCAGGGGTCGACGGGACCGTCCAGTGCGGCCCCGGACGGTTCGCCGTGGGGCTCTCGGTTCCCGCTGGTGACCGCGCGGGACCAGGTGGCCGCCGAGCTGGAGCTGACCGACCGGCTCGGGATCGAGCGCTGGGCGCTGGTCGTCGGCGCGTCCATGGGCGGTCACCGGGTGCTGGAGTGGGCCGTCATGGCGCCCGAGCGGGTCGAGGCGATCGCACCGGTGGCGACCTGTGCGCAGGCGTCGGCCGAGCAGGTCGCGTGGGGGCACGCCCAGCTCGCGGCGATCGAGCTCGACCCGGGTTGGAAGGGCGGCGACTACTACGCCGCCGCCCCGGGCGAGGGACCGAACCGCGGACTGGGGATCGCCCGGCAGATCGCGCACACCACGTACCGCTCGCCCGTCGAGCTGGACACCCGGTTCGGCCGAATACCCCAAGGCGGCGAGGAACCGTTGACGGGCGGCCGGTACGCGGTGCAGTCCTACCTCGACCACCACGCGGCCAAGCTCGCCGAGCGCTTCGACGCCGGCAGCTACGCGGTCCTGACCCGCTCGATGATCACGCACGACATCGGCCGGGACCGTGGCGGCGTGGACGCGGCGCTGGGCCAGGTCCGGGCCGAGACGCTGGTCATCGCCGTGGACTCTGACCGGCTGTTCTTCCCGGCCGAGTCCGAGCGGATCGCCGCCGGGATCCCGGGAGCAGGTCCGGTCGCCACGGTGCGCTCGCCCTACGGCCACGACGGGTTCCTCATCGAGCACGATCAGGTCGCGGCCCTGCTCGGCCGGTTCCTCCGGGCGGTCTCCCCCCAGGACTGACCCGCCGCCCACTCGTCACCGCTGTGCCGACTCGGGGGCTCTGTACCGACTCGTCAACTCTGTGCCGACTCGGGGGCTCTGTACCGAGTGGTCGATTCTCTGCACGGCGCGCGCCCGGTCCGGACACGGCAGGATGGGCCCATGCCCCGCAGGAAGACCCCGGACGCGGCCGAGGCGCCGGAGCAGGACGTGATCCCCGAGGACGTCGTCGACCTCCCGCCGCCACCCCCGGCCGGGCTCTGGTCACCGGACGTGCTGGGGGCAGGGTTCGAGGCACGCACGCTGCCGTTGCTGGACGACGACGAGGGCGAGGTCGGTGCCACCCTCGTGCGTCACCGGCCGGCGGACGACCCCGACGCCTTCCCCGGCACCCCGAGCTCGACCACGTTCACCGTGCTCTATCTGCACGGCTGGAACGACTACTTCTACCACCGGGACGTCGCACGCCGGTGGTCTCAGCTCGGCGGCGCCTTCTACGCCCTCGACCTGCGCAAGTACGGGCGATCGCTGCGCGAGCACCAGACCCGCGGGTACACCGAGTCGCTGTCCACCTACGACGAGGACATCCACGAGGCGCTCAAGGTCATCCGGCGCGAGCAGGGCGTCGGCACCGACCTCGTCCTCATGGGGCACTCGACCGGTGGCCTCACGGCAGCCCTGTGGGCCCACCGGCACCCCGGCGCGTTGCGGGCGCTGGTGCTCAACGCGCCGTGGCTGGAACTCCAGGGCTCGCTCCTGCTCCGCGGCGTCGCGCCGCTGATCGGCCGGTTGGGCCGGCTGCAGCCCAAAGCTGTGCTCCCGACGGCGGACCCCGGTTTCTACCAACGCACCCTCCTGGGGTGGACCGATGACGACGGACCCGTGCCCGAGGGTGAGGAGGACGACCCGTTCGTCCTCGGCTGGGAACCGAACCCGGCGTGGCGCGTCGTCGGCGCACCGATCCGCGCCGGCTGGCTCTCCGCGATCCTCGAGGGGCACGCCCGGGTGGCCGGCGGACTCGACATCGCCTGCCCCGTCCTGGTCATGTCCTCCGGCCGGTCGATCATCTCCCCGCGCTGGAGCCCCGAGATGCGCGAGGTGGACTCCGTGCTCGACGTCGACCAGATCCGGCGTCGCGCACTGCAGCTCGGGCCACTGGTGACCCTGGTCCGGCTGGACGGCGCGATCCATGACGTCATGCTCTCCCGCTACGCGGTGCGCCGCCGCGCGCACGCAGAGCTGGCCCGCTGGGCGCGGACGTACGTGCTGCGCTGACGCGGACGTACGTGCTGCGCTGACGCAACCCGGCGATCCGCACCGACCGCGCCCGGCCGGGGAGGGACGACTACACCTGGCCGGCGAGCAGCTGCGCCAGGTGCACGCCGCGGCGTCCGGCGAGGTGCTCGGCCTGGGTGCGGCAGGAGAACCCGTCCGCGAGGTAGACAGTATCCGGGCCTGCTTCCCGCAACGCGGGCAGCAGGGCGTTCTCCGCGACGGCGACCGAGGTGTCGTAGTGGCCCTGCTCCATGCCGAAGTTGCCGGCCAGACCGCAGCAGCCGGCGAGTCGCGTCACGCGCGCACCGGCCTTGGTGAGCAGGGCGGCGTCGGCTTCCCACCCCATGACGGAGTGGTGGTGGCAGTGCGGCTGCGCGACCACCTCGAGCCCCTCCAGCGACGGCGGCTGCCACCGCTGGCCCGGGCCGGTCGGCTCGGGCGCCGTGAGCAGTTCGGCGAGGGTGCGGACCGCTCGGGCGACCTCACGTGACCGGGGGTCGTCCGGTAGCAGTTCGACCAGGTCGGACCGCAGCGCGGCGGTGCAGGACGGCTCGATCCCGACGATCGGCACGCCGTCGGCAGCGTATGGGCCGAGAACCTCCAGGAGGTCGGCCAGCCGCTTCTTGGCACCGTCGAGCTGGCCGGTGGTGATCCAGGTCAGCCCGCAGCAGGCCGACCGGTCGGGGATGACGACGTCGTAGCCGGCCTGTTCCAGCACCGTCACCGCGGCCCGTCCACCGGCGCCGTCGAGGGTCTCGGTGAAGGAATCGGACCACAGCACCACCCGGCGGTCACGCTCTGAGCGGGGCGACGCGTCGCCGGCCCGGCGCGTGCGCGCCCAACGGCTGAAGCGTTCCTCGGCGAAGGAGACCATCTGCCGCCGGGAGTCCATTCCGCCCGCGGCCAGCACGAGGCGTGCCAGCGGGCGCACCCCCAGGAGCGCGTTCGTCACACGCGCCAGTCCGGGGACCGCCGTCACCAGGCCGCTCCAGCGGGGCAGCTGACCGAGGAGGTAGTGCGTGCGTGGCCGGAGTCTGCCGCGGTAAGCGCGGTGCAGTACCTCGGACTTGTAGGTGGCGACGTCCGTGCCGGTGGGGCAGTCGGTGCCGCAGGCCTTGCAGGACAGGCACAGGTCGAGGGACTCGGCCACGGCCGGGCTGTCCCAGGATCCGATGAGCGAGCCGTCTGCTCCACCGGAGCCGGCGCCACGGACCAGCTCCTGCAGGACGCGGGCGCGGCCACGGGTGACGTCCTTCTCGTCCTTGGTGGCCAGGTAGCTCGGACACATGAACCCGCCGGCGGCGGAGGTGTCGGCGCGGCACTTCCCGACGCCGGTGCACCGGTGGACGGCGGTGGTGAGGTCGCCGCCGTCCTCCAGGAAGGCGAACCCGGACCGGGCGAGTGTGGGCCGCGCATGCGGTCGGCGTAGATCGGCCTCGATGGGACGCGGCTCGACGAGCACGCCGGGGTTGAGGTGCCCGTCGGGGTCGAACAGCGACTTGACCCGGCCGAAGAGGTCGAGGACCTCGGGCGCGTACATCCGCGGCAGCAGGGCGGAGCGTGCCCTACCGTCGCCGTGCTCGCCGGAGAACGAACCGCCGTAGGAGGCGACGAGGTCCGCGGCGGCCTCAAGGAACTCGCGCGAGGGCCCCACGCCCTCCGGGGTCGCCAGCGGCAGGTCGAGGCGCACGTGGATGCACCCGTCGCCGAAGTGTCCATAGAGCAGGCCGTCGATGCTGCCGTCGGCCATCAGCGCCTCGAAGTCGCGCAGGTAGTCGCCGAGCCGCTCCGGCGGGACGGCGGCGTCCTCCCAGCCGGGCCAGGCCGGCACACCGGACGGTGTCCGTCCGCCCAGGCCCGCACCGTCGGCGCGGATCCGCCAGAGTGCGTCCGCCTGAGCCCCGGCCGGAACCACGGCGGCGGCCCCCGTGCCGCCCGCGGCGGCCAGTGCACGCGCCCGGGCAAGCACGTCGTCCTCGTTCTCGCCCTCACGGGCGCCGACCTCGACGAGCAGCCACCCCGCGCCGTCCGGCAGGTCCGGCACGGCGGCGTCGCCCTTGTGGCGGCGGACGACGTCCACGAGCCGGGCGTCGATGCCCTCGACCGCGAGGGGCTCGTGCTCGAGGAGAGCAGGGACAGCGTCGGCGGCCGAGGGCATGTCGGGGTAGCCGAGCGCCACGACCACCGGCGCGGCGGGCACCGGCACCAGGTCGACCGCGGCCCCGAGCACGGTGACGAGGGTGCCTTCGCTGCCGACGAGCATCTTGGCCAGATCGTTGCCGTGCTCGGGCAGCAGGTGCTCGAGGGAGTAGCCGGAGACCTGGCGCTTGAACCGTCCCAGCGCGGTGCGGATGGTGGCGAGCTCGGAATGCACCAGCTCCGTGAGGCCGGGCACCGCGTCGAGGGAACCCGCGCCTGCGGTGAGCCGCCGCCCGGTGCCGTCGACGACGTCGAGCTCGCGGGTGTTGTCGGCGGTGCGCCCGTAGGCGACGGCGTGCGGCCCGCACGCGTTGTTGCCGATCATCCCGCCGAGGGTGGCGCGGTTCTGGGTGGAGGGATCGGGCCCGAAGCGCAGCCCGTGCGGCTTCGCCACGGCCTGCAGGTCGGACATCACCACGCCGGGCTGGACCACGGCGGTCCGCGCCTGCGGATCGAGGTCGAGCACCCGGTTCATGTGCCGGGAGAAGTCCAGGACCATCCCGGTGCCGACAGCGTTCCCGGCGACCGAGGTGCCGGCACCGCGCGCGGTGACTGGGACGCCGGTGCGCCGGGACACGTCCAGCGCGGCGAGCGCGTCGTCGACGTCCCGCGGCGCGACGACGACCTGCGGCACGACGCGATAGTTGGAGGCGTCCGTGCTGTACTCCGCGCGTCGCCGGTCGGAGGCGTCGACCTCCCCGTCGACGGCGGCACGCAACTCGGCGACGACGTCACGGATGGTCGCAGTGCTCACTCGCCGCAGTGTCGCATCCCGGCCGACGAGGCGCGGCGGCTTCTCACCATCAGGAAGGCGCGGAACTCGCTTCCGCCTCGTCGTCCTCAGGACTCTCGCCGCCCGCCTCCCAGCCGGGGCGCTCGAGCCTGCGCGGCACGGCGGCGTCCCGGGTCGCGGCGTCGAAGTGCGCCCGCTGGTCGTCCGGGTCGTCCTCCAGGTCCTGCCGCTCGACGCCGTTCACGCGCTCACTCCTGCGCGGTGAGGTAGGTCTCCTCGATGGCCGAACCCCAGTACGGCCCGAACATCGTGCCCGGGACGTCGGTGTAGCCGAAGCTGTTCACCGAGTTCTGCATGCCGGAGCTGTCGGTGCCGAGGAACCACGGCCCGCCCGAGGAGCCGCCGGTCATGTCGCACTCGATGCCCTGGGAGTCGGACTGGCCGTACGGGTCCGGGCCGGCCTGGCCGGCGCAGGAGACCAGGGACTGCCCGTCGTACGGGCTGGCGGCGGGGTATCCGTAGGCGGTGTAGAACTCCCCGGTCGGCTGGTTGAAGGCCACGCCGGAGGCGCCGACGGTGTCCGTCAGGGTGCTTCCCTCCTCCGAGTCGACGACGGCGAAGCCGGTGTCGTGGGAGATGTCGCCCTGGTCGGTCCAGGCCGACGGCGCCAGCAGTGACGTCGCGGCCCACTCACCGTAAGGGGCGTTGCCGTTGTCGTAGGCGGGGACGAAGATCCAGCGGGTGGCGAACTCGCCCGGGCCTTCGTTGACGCAGTGACCGGCGGTGGCCACGGTCGACTCGTTGCCGGAGACGACGGCGTTGCCGGAGCAGACGTAGTCCTGGCCGCCGAGGGTGAAGAACACCTTGCCGATGTGCGGCACCGGCGCCTCGGCACTCGCGCGGTCCGGCCCGTTGCCGTGACCACCGCCCTGGACCTGGCCGTGGCCCTGACCGTTGCCGCTGCCCTGATCACCTCGGTCGCGGCCGGCCTGCGGCCCGTGGCCCGGGATGGCGCGTGGCGTCCCGGAGGCGACCGGCGAGGGGGCGGCGGCACGCTCCGCGGCCGGGACGTCGGCAGGCGCCGCGGCACGCATGCGCTCCGGCGTCCAGTAGGCCTCGGCCGCCGCAGCGTCGGCCGCGGCGACCTCGTGCTCGGCCGGCGTCTCGCGTTGATCGGCGCCGGCGGACGGAACTCCGACGAGCAGCATCGCCGATCCTGCGGCGGCGGCCCCGAGCCAGGTGCGGACGGACGTGCGGTGCGACATCGATAGCCCCTTCGAGCGTCGTTGCTGGGCCGTCGACGGCCCCCCTTCGCCCGCTCACCCAAGCAGAATCGCCCCGGAAAAGGAATAGGGACGCGCTGGGTTCTTTATCCCGCCATGACCCCGCGAGCTCATGGACCGGCTGCCGCGCACTTCTCGTCATGACGAGTTGGACGAGGCGCTGACAAGCCGCGATATGGCGATCATCCGCCGGTCACGCGCGCTCCTGGCGGCGTCGGCGTTCCTCCACGAGCTGCTCGGCTGGCGGCCGCCGGTCTCATAGCCAGCCGTTGCGCTGCGCGGCGCGGGCCGCTTCGACCCGGTTCGAGGTGGCGGTCTTGCCGATCGCCGAGGAGAGGTAGTTGCGCACCGTCCCGGGTGAGAGGTGGACCCGTGCGGCGACGTCGGCGACGGGCGCGCCGTCCAGGCATTCGCGCAGCACCTCGCGCTCGCGGTCGGTGAGCGGATTGGCGCCACCGGCCAGAGACTCGGTGGCGAGGGCAGGATCCACCACCCGCAGGCCGGCATGGACCTTGCGCACCGCCTCGGCGAGCTCGCCCGCCGGGGTGTCCTTGACGACGAACCCGCTGGCACCGGACTCCAGAGCACGCCGCAGATAGCCGGGCCGTCCGAACGTGGTGACCATGATCGACCGCGTGCCCGGCAGTTCGCGTGTCAGTTGTCCCGCGACCTCGATGCCGTCCAGGCCCGGCATCTCGATGTCCAGCAGGCACACGTCCGCGCCGGAGACCCGGGCGGCCTCGAGCACCTCGTCGCCGGAGCCCACATCCGCGACGACCTCGAGATCGGGTTCGAGACGCAGCAGGGCGGCGAGCGCGCCGCGGACCAGCGCCTGGTCGTCGGCGAGGAGAAGTCTGATCGTCACAGGAGGACCTCCAGTCGGGTGCCCGGGCGGCCCGGACGACTCGCCGGTGCGCCGTCGGCCGTGTCCAGGATGAGCCGGCCGCCGGCGGCCGCGACCCGCTCCCGGATGCCGCACAGTCCGGTCGACTCACGCGAGCCGCCCAGGCCGACGCCGTCGTCGGTGACCTCGAGGCGGCCGGGACCGAGCCGGACCGCACAGGTGGCGGCCTGGGAGTGCCGCACCACGTTGGTGACGGCCTCACGCAGTACCCAGGCGAGGACCAGCCGGTGACGGGGGTCGACGACGTCCGGCCCGTCCGGCATGTCGGCGGCGATGCCGGCGTCGTCGAGAGCGGACCGGGCGGCCGCCAGCTCGTCGCCGAGCCGCGCGACACGCAGCCCAGCGACCGTCGCACGGATCTCGGCCAGCGACTCTCGCGTCACCGCACGCAGCTCGGCGAGCTCCGCCTTGGCGGCGGCCGGGTCGGCGTCGACGAGACGTTCGGCGAGTTCGGCCTTCATCGTCACCACCGTGAGGCTGTGGCCGACGACGTCGTGGACGTCCCGGGCCACCCGCTCGCGTTCGCCGACGATGTCCAGCTCGCGCTGGAGCCGCTCGTGCTCGCCCTGCTGCTCGTCGATCCACCGGATGACCCCGGTGAGGAAAGCGACGCCGAGGTTGATGACGAGGAAGAACCACAGTTGTGAGGCGTCCCCGACCACGATGATCGCCACGGTGACGCCGAGCCAGCCGAGCACCATGACGAACGCGCGGCGCAGCGGCTGGCTGAACATCGTGAAGGCGAGCAGGAACGTCGTCGTGCCGGTGGCGCTCGGGCCGATGAGCAGCCCGGAGAGGATCGCCAGGGCGCTCAGGCCCGCGAGGACGGTGAAGGAGAACCGGCGCGCCTCGGCGCCCGGCTCGAGCTGGTACAGCCGCCGGAACCCGTACACGTACGTCGCCGCGAACGCGACGATCGCGGCGACCCCGGCCACCCGCCACGGCACGGGGCGGCCGGACTGCACCACCTCGACGATGGGAAAGGCGAGGAAGACGAGCCAGACCACGCCCATGATCCACGCGAACCGTGCCCACGGCGGAGGTGGTTCGCGGCGCTCGAACCCGAGCGCGGGTACCTCGGCGGGCACGTCCGGCTGTTGGCGGTCGGGGTCCTCACTCATGGTGGGCTCATTGTCGCCCGCGGCCCCGCCGGACGAGGAGGACGGCGCCGGCACCGAACACGGTGCCCCATGCGAGCAGGTTGGCCAGCGGGATCCAGAGCGGGTCGGTCCCGGCCGCCGCGCCCGTGGTGCTGACGATCTCCCCCTCGGTGAGCGGGTAGCGCGCCAGGGCGACGTAACCGTAGAGCGGGGTGAACTTGGCGAGGGTGAGCATGCCGCCGGAGAGCGGGAAGAACACCGATCCGAGGAAGGCGAGGATCACCAGGGAGCCGCTGGCGGCGCCGATGGCGGCCTCGGTGCGGAACAGCAGCCCGGCCGCCAGGCCGTACAGCGCGAACACGGCGGCGCCGCCGATGACGACGAGGCCGCTCAGCAACCAGGCGGCGGCCGAGCCCTCGGCGCCCGTGACCGAACCGAGCAGGTAGATGAGCGCCACGGGCACCAGCGCGATGAGGAAGGCGACGAAGGCCTTGATGGTCACGTACTCACGGTCGGACATGGGGGTGAGCCCGAGCTGTCGCCCCCACCCCTGCATGCGTTCGACGGCGGCCATCCCGCCGATCCCCGTGGTCGCGGTGACCGCTCCGAAGGCGGCCATCGCGATCATCGTGTAGAGCGCGGCGTTGCCGTTGCCGACCGCCTGGTCTCCGTAGTCCATCGAGACCCCGAAGATGAGGTACATGAAGGCGGGCAGGACGGCGACGAAGAACATGCTGACGTAGTCCCGGGCGACGCGTCGCAGCTCGATGGCGGCGTAGGTGAGGTTCATCGTGCGGTCTCCTCGATGAGCTGGTCGGCCTTGTCGGTATCGGCGGGCGCGCGGCCGTGTCGGTCCTCGGTGAGCGCCGCGAAGGCGTCGTCGAGTGAGCGGGAGGTGATCTCCACATCGCGGGCGCCCAGATCGGAGAGCAGGACGCGGGCGACGGCGTCGGAGTCGGTGGTGTGGATTGTCACGCGGTCGCGCTCGCGCCGGAGGTGCTGGACGTGCGGGAGCCTGCGGAGCGCGTCGTCAGCGCCGGAGTCGGGCAGGTCGGCCGCGACGCGGCGGCCGGAGACCCGGTTGCGGATCTCGGAGGTGGTTCCGTCGGCGACGATGTGCCCGTGCGCCATCATGACGATGCGCTCGGCGAACGCGTCGGCCTCGTCCAGGTAGTGGGTGGCGAAGACGACCGTGCGCCCGTTCCGCGCGTCCTTGCGCATCGTGTCCCAGAACTCGCGGCGGGCGGTGACGTCCATCCCGGCCGTCGGTTCGTCGAGGACGAGCAGGTCCGGATCCGGGAGCAGGGCGAGGGCGAACCGGAGCCGTTGCTGTTCCCCGCCGGAGCACTTGGAGACCCTGCGGCTGGCTAAGGCCTGCAGCCCGGCCTGGCGCAGGACGTCGTCGACCGGGGCCGGTTGCGGGAAGGTCGAGGCGACCAGCCGGACCGTCTCGCGCACGGAGAGATCGCGCAGCAGGCCGCCGGTCTGCAGCACGGCCGAGACCCGGCCGGCGGCGACCGCGCTGCGTGGCCCCGTGCCGTGGACGCGCAGGTGACCGCCGGTGGGGTCAGTGAGCCCGAGGACCATGTCGAGTGTGGTGGTCTTGCCGGCGCCGTTCGGCCCGAGGACGGCGACGATCTCGCCGCGGCCGATCCGCAGGTCGAGCCCGTCGACGGCGGTGACCGGCTGTCCGCTCCGGGGGCGGAACTGTTTGGTGACGTCCCGCAGCTCGACGGCGGCGGTGTCCTGCTCTGTGGTGACCATGAGGCCACACTCCCGCCCGACCGGCCGCAGCAGTATCGCTCGCGGTCATCGGTCCCGCATGACAGGTGTCATGCGGGACCGCTCGCCGCCCCGCGCGGGGTCAGGTCAGGTGGCGTTCGTCCGGACCGTCGTACTCACTCAGCGGCCGGATCAGGGCGTTGTCCGCCGCCTGCTCCATGACGTGCGCCGTCCACCCCACCACCCGCGAGGCCACGAACAGCGGGGTGAAGGTGGCGGTGTCGAAGCCCATGAGGTGGTAGGCCGGGCCGGACGGGTAGTCCAGGTTCGGCAGGATGTTCTTCCGTTCACCCATCGCGGCCTCGAGACGGGTGTAGAGCTCGAGCAGGTCGGGCCGGTCGTAGTGCTCGACCAGCCGGTCCAGGGCCGCCTTCATCGTCGGCACGCGCGAGTCGCCCGTCTTGTACACGCGGTGGCCGAAGCCCATGATCTTCCGCTTGCTGGCCAGCGCATCCTCGAGCCAGGCCTCCGCGTTCTCCGCCGAGCCGATCTCCTCGAAGACGTGCATGACCGCCTCGTTCGCACCGCCGTGCAGCGGCCCCTTCAGCGCACCGATCGCGCCGACGACGGCGGAGTAGAGGTCGGCCATCGTCGAGGTGATGACGCGGGCGGTGAACGTCGAGGCGTTGAACGAGTGCTCGGCGTACAGGATGAGCGAGACGCGGAAGGCGTCGACCACCACGGGCTCGGGCACCTGACCGAACGTCATGTGCAGGAAGTTCTCCGCGTACCCGAGCTCCGGGTCCGGTGGCACGAGGTCCTGGCCGCGGCGGCGCCGCTGGTCGTAGGCGACGACGGCGGGGACCTGGGCGAGTAGCCGGACCGCCTTGGTCAGGCTCGCTTCCTCGGTGGCCTCGTCCGCGTGCGGGTCCTGGGCACCGACGAGCGAGACCGCGGTGCGCAGGACGTCCATCGGATGCGCCGTCGTCGGGATCCGGTCGATGACCTCGCGCAGCTCGGGCGTGAGCTCGCGGCCGGCCCGCTCGGACTCGCGGAGTCCGGCGAGTTGGTCCGAGGTCGGCAGCTCGCCGTGCCACAGCAGCCAGGCCACCTCCTCGAAGGAGCACCGTTCGGCGAGCTCCTGGACGGGATAGCCCCGGTAGAGCAGCGAGTTGGTCTCCGGGTTGACCTTGCTGATCGCCGTCGTGTCGGCGACGACGCCGGCCAGGCCTTTGCGGATCTCGGGGGCGGTCTCGCTCATGTCTCGCTCCTTCGCGGCAGGGATGGTCCGTGCTCGTCTCGGCAGGGTGGTGCTCAGGGTTCGTAGGTGAAGATCCCGGTGTCGAACGTGTTGTACCCGGCGTAGTCGACGAGTTCGTACAGGCGGGAGCGGTGCTGCATCGCGGGTACCTCCGAACGCAGGGAACCTTCCGCCGACAAGGTGTCGAGCGCCCGCTCCGCGGCGCCCATGGCGACCCGGAGCAGGGAGACGGGGTAGATGACGATCCGGACACCGGCCGAGATCAGCTGCTCCGTCGTGAACAGGTCCGACTTGCCGAACTCGGTCATGTTGGCCAGGACCGGCACATCGACGGCGGCGGCCACCGCTTCGAACTCGGACAGGTCGGCCATCGCCTCGGGGAAGATGGCGTCCGCGCCCGCATCGACGAAGGCCTTGGCCCGGTCCACGGCGGCCGGCAACCCGTCGACCGCCCGGATGTCGGTGCGGGCCATGATCAGCAGGTTCTCGTCCCGTCGGGCATCCGCCGCGGCCCGGACGCGCCGGAGCGCGGTGGCGGCGTCGACCACCTGCTTGCCGTCGAGGTGCCCGCAGCGTTTCGGGTTGACCTGGTCCTCGATGTGCAGGCCGGCGACTCCGGCGTCCTCGAGGGTCTGCACCGTCCGCGCCACGTTCATCGGCTCACCGAAGCCGGTGTCCGCGTCGACGAGCGCCGGCAGGTCGGTCATCCGGGCGATCTGCGCGCTCCGGCCGGCGACCTCGGTCGCCGTCGTGAGGCCGATGTCCGGCAGGCCGAGATCCGCGGAGAGCACGGCACCGGAGATGTAGACGCCCTCGAACCCCTTGTCCTGGATGAGCCGGGCCGAGAGGGGGTTGAACGCGCCGGGGAAGCGGAGCAGGTCTCCGCCGGCCAGGCGCCGGCGCAGGTCCGCGCGCTTCTGGCTCGGTGAGGTGCCGGCGTAGAGCATCAGAAGATCCCTCGCGGAACCGTCACGCTCTCGAGCAGGCGGGGCGGGGCCACCACGGTCAGCTCGCCGAGTTCGTCCGCGCCGAGGTCGGGAAGGCGTTGGACGAGGTCGAGGAACCGGACGGTCTCGGCGTCGTCCAGGACCCCCTCGGCCAAGGTCCGGAACTTCTCCACGTACTGTTCACGGGCGAAGGGACGGGCGCCGAGCGGGTGGGCGTCCGCGACCGCGATCTCCTCGACCACGCGGCTGCCGTCCGTGAGCGTGATCTCCATCCTCCCGCCGTACGCCTTCTCCGCGGGGTCGGTGGAGTGGTACCGGCGCGTCCACTCCGGGTCCTCCGCCGTCGTGATCTTCCGCCACAGCGCCACGGTGTCGGGCCGCGCCGCCCGTTCCGGCGTGTAGGAGTCCACGTGGTGCCAACGCCCGTCCTGCAGGGCGACCGCCACGATGTACGGGATGGAGTGGTCGAGCGTCTCGCGAGAGGCTGCTGGGTCGTACTTCTGCGGGTCGTTCGCGCCGGAACCGATGACGTCGTGCGTGTGGTGGCTGGTGTGGATGACGATCGACTCGACCCGCTCGGGATCGGTCAGCTCCGGGCGCTCGCGGTGCAGACGGCGCGCCAGGTCGATGAGGGCCTGGGACTGGTACTCCGCGGAGTGTTCCTTCGTGTAGGTCTCGAGGATCGCGCGCTTGGGCTCGCCGGGGCCGGGCAACGCCACCTGGTAGGCGGCCTCCGGGCCGTCGAGCAGCCAGGCGATGACACCGTCCTCGCCCTCGTAGATCGGGGTGGGCGAGGTTTGTCCCCGCATCGCCCGGTCCACGGCCTCGACCGCCACCTTGCCGGCGAAGGCCGGGGCGTAGGCCTTCCACGTGGAGATCTCGCCCTTGCGGGACTGCCGGGTCGCGGTCGTCGTGTGCAGGGCCTGCCCGACGGCGTGGACGATGGTCTCCGCGTCGAGCCCGAGGAGCGTCCCCAGGCCCGCGGCCGCCGAGGGACCGAGGTGGGCCACGTGGTCGATCTTGTGCCGGTGCAGGCTGATCGCCCGGACCAGGTCCACCTGAATCTCGTACCCGGTGGCGATGGCTCTGACGAGGCGGCGGCCGTCGAGCCGGCCACCGTCGACGCGGCGGCCCGCGTCCGCAGCGACATGCTGGGCGACGGCGAGGATCGGCGGGATGTTGTCGCCGGGATGGGAGTACTCGGCGGCGAGGAACGTGTCGTGGAAGTCGAGCTCGCGCACGGCCACGCCGTTGGCCCACGCCGCCCACTCCGGGCTCACCCGCTGATCGGCGACGACGCCGACGACCGTGCTGCCGGGCCGGTACGGGTGCGCGAGAGCTTGGGCGCGGGCGGCCGCGGGCGGCTCGCGGAGCAGCGAGGCGGTCGCGACGGCGACGTTGTCGATGATCCGGTTGATCACCATCTCGGTGACGTCGGGCTCGACCTCGACAGGATCGGCGGCCACCTGCGCGATCTTCCAGGCGAGCTGTTCCTCGCGGGGCAGGTGGGCACTGGAGGGATGGACCCGGACGTCGTGCGAGATCACCCGACGAGCCTAACGGCGACATGACGATCGGTGCGTTCCGGCGGGTCGGGTACGCGACAGCGAACGCAGGCCGGACATGTAAGCGGCCCCGCGGGGATTCCGCGAGGCCGTGCACGTGTCAGGGATCGCTCTACTTGAAGGCGTCCTTGACGTTCTCGCCGGCCTGCTTGACGTTCGCGCCGGCCTGGTCGGCCTTGCCCTCGGCCTCGAGCCCCTCGTCGTCCTTCGCCTTGCCGGTGGCCTCCTTGAGCTTGCCCTTGGCCTCCTCGGCGGCGTTACGTGCCTTGTCCTCGATACCCATGTCGACCTCCTTTGCTGCGGTCCGACCGTTGCCGGTCGCTGACGGTCTCGACGCTAGGCACCGGTGGTCGCGCCCGCACTCCGGGGGCGTGTCCGCACGGACGGGCGGGCAGGCGGGCCGGACCAGGATGTGAGATCTGCGCGGTGGTGGTGCGCGTGGGGCAGCCGGGATCGGCTTGACTCACCTCATGCCCAAGCCGTTTCTGCTGCTCGCCTCCCGCGGCGAGGACCTCGCGGCGGACGACGAGTACGCGTCGCTGCTCCGCCTCGGCGGCCTGCGCCCGTCAGAGTTGACGCGGGTGCGGATGGAGGCCGGGCCGTTCACGCCGCTGGACCTGGACGACTACGCGGGCGTCATCCTCGGGGGCAGTCCGTTCACGGCCTCTACACCGGAGGATCTCAAGAGTGCGGGCCAGCGCCGGGTCGAGGCGGAGCTCGGCGGTCTGTTGGATGAGATCCGGAGGCGGGACATCCCGTTCCTCGGGCTGTGCTACGGGGTCGGGACGCTCGGCCGGCGCGCCGGCGGGGTCGTCGACGGCACCTACGCGGAACAGACCTCCGCCGTCGAGGTCCGGGTGACCGACGCCGGGCGTCGGGACCCGCTGCTGCACGAGCTGCCTGCCCGCTTCCCCGCCTACGTCGGGCACAAGGAGGCGTGCACCGTGCTGCCGGCCGGGGCGACGCTGCTGGCGGCCTCGGACACCTGCCCGGTCCAGATGTTCCGGCTCGGCCACCACCAGTACGTCACCCAGTTCCACCCGGAGATGGACCAGGCGGCGATCGTCACCCGGATCCAGGCGTACCGGACTGCCGGCTACTTCCCGGCCGAGCAGATCGACGACGTCGTCGCCAGGGTCTCGGCCGCCGACGTCAGCGCGTCGCACGAGGTTCTCCGGGCTTTCGTCCGCCGCTACCGCGCTCGGGCCGAGGACTCGGCGTCGCTCGAGGTCACCACCGCCGCCTGACCCCACCCGCCGAGAGCGGACATCTATGCCGTGAGCGGACGTTCAAACATCCGCTTTCGGCGTGATCGTCCGCTCTCGGCAGGACAGAGACCAATGGCGGGGTAGAGACAACGACGGCGGAGGCGATCACTCGCCTCCGCCGTCGTCTCGATGTGCCGCTCGGGCGCCCGATCAGCCGCCCGGCTGGAGCTGCCCGCCGCCGCCGGCGCCGCCGGCCGGAGGTGCGGTCGGCAGGTCACGCTGCTCGACCGTGGTGCCGGACGCCCCGACGCCCACCGGTTCGGGCTTGGCGATCTCGTCGACGTCCACGCCGGTGAAGGTGAACTGTCCGAGCAGTCCCTCCCCCTCGGCGTCGACCACGACCTTCTGGCCTGCCTTGACGTCGCCGAACAGGATCTTCTCGCTCAGCACGTCCTCGATCTCACGCTGGATGGCGCGACGCAGCGGCCGGGCCCCGAGCACCGGGTCGTACCCGCGCTCGGCCAGGAGCTCCTTGGCGGCCGGGGTCAGCTCGATCGTCATGTCCTGGTCCCGCAGCCGCTCGTCCAGCCGCGCGATCATCATGTCGACGATCTCGATGATCTCGGCCTCGGACAGCTGCGGGAAGACGATGACGTCGTCGACGCGGTTGAGGAACTCCGGCCGGAACTGCACCTTGAGCTCCTCGTTGACCTTCGTCTTCATCCGGTCGTAGCTGTTGGACAGCTCGCCCTGTGCCTGGAAGCCGGTGAGCAGCCCCTTGGCGATGTCCCGGGTACCGAGGTTGGTGGTCATGATGATGACGGTGTTCTTGAAGTCCACCATCCGACCCTGGGAGTCGGTGAGGCGACCGTCCTCGAGGATCTGCAGCAACGAGTTGAAGATGTCCGGGTGGGCCTTCTCCACCTCGTCGAACAGCACCACGGAGAACGGACGGCGGCGCACCTTCTCGGTGAGCTGGCCACCCTCCTCGTAGCCGACGTAGCCCGGGGGCGAACCGAACAGCCGCGAGACGGTGTGCTTCTCGGAGAACTCCGACATGTCGAGCTGGATGAGCGCGTCCTCGTCCCCGAACAGGAACTCGGCGAGCGCCTTGGCGAGCTCGGTCTTCCCGACGCCGGTGGGGCCGGCGAAGATGAAGGAGCCGCCGGGGCGCTTGGGGTCCTTCAGGCCCGCGCGCGTGCGCCGGATCGCCTGGGACAGCGCCTTGACGGCCTGCTCCTGGCCGACGATCCGCTTGTGCAGCTCCTCCTCCATGTGCAGGAGCTTGGAGGACTCCTCCTCGGTGAGCTTGAAGACCGGAATGCCGGTGGACATCGCCAGCACCTCGGCGATCAGCTCCTCGTCCACCTCGGAGATGGCGTCGAGGTCACCGCTCTTCCAGGCCTTCTCCCGCTCGAGTCGGCGCTCGCCGAGGTTCTTCTCGTCGTCACGCAGACGCGCGGCGCGCTCGAAGTCCTGGTCGTCGATGGCCGACTCCTTCTCGCGGCGGACCTCGGCGATCTGGTCGTCGAGTTCACGCAGCTCTGGCGGAGCCGTCATGCGGCGGATGCGCAGGCGCGCGCCCGCCTCGTCGATGAGGTCGATCGCCTTGTCCGGCAGGTACCGGTCAGAGATGTACCGGTCGGCCAGGTTCGCGGCTGCCACGAGGGCCTCGTCGTTGATCGAGACACGGTGGTGTGCCTCGTAACGGTCACGCAGACCCTTGAGGATCTCGATGGTGTGCGGCAGCGAAGGCTCGGCCACCTGGATGGGCTGGAACCGGCGCTCCAGCGCAGCGTCCTTCTCGATGTGCTTGCGGTACTCCTCGAGCGTGGTGGCACCGATGGTCTGCAGCTCACCACGGGCCAGCATCGGCTTGAGGATGCTCGCGGCGTCTATCGCTCCCTCGGCTGCTCCTGCGCCGACGAGCGTGTGGATCTCGTCGATGAACAGGATGATGTCGCCGCGGGTGCGGATCTCCTTGAGGACCTTCTTGAGGCGCTCCTCGAAGTCACCGCGGTAGCGGGAGCCGGCGACCAGCGACCCGAGGTCCAGGGTGTAGAGCTGCTTGTCCTTGAGGGTCTCGGGCACATCGCCGCGCACGATGTCCTGGGCGAGACCCTCGACGACGGCGGTCTTGCCGACGCCGGGCTCACCGATGAGGACGGGGTTGTTCTTGGTGCGCCGGGACAGCACCTGCATGACACGCTCGACCTCGAGCTTTCGCCCGATGACCGGGTCGAGCTTGCCGTCACGGGCAGCCTGGGTCAGGTTGCGGCCGAACTGGTCCAGGACGGCGGACCCGGACGGCTGCCCCTCGGCGGGGCCGCCGGACGTTGCGGGTTCCTTGCCCTGGTAGCCGGACAGCAGCTGCATGACCTGCTGGCGCACACGGTTGAGGTCTGCGCCGAGCTTGGTCAGGACCTGGGCGGCGACGCCCTCGCCCTCCCGGATCAGGCCGAGGAGGATGTGCTCGGTCCCGATGTAGTTATGGCCGAGCTGCAGGGCCTCGCGCAGCGACAGCTCGAGGACCTTCTTGGCGCGCGGCGTGAAGGGGATGTGACCCGACGGGGACTGCTGTCCCTCGCCGATGATCTCGGTCACCTGGACACGTACAGCCTCGAGCGAGATGTCGAGGGCCTCGAGCGCCTTGGCGGCGACGCCCTCACCCTCGTGGATCAGGCCGAGGAGGATGTGCTCGGTGCCGATGTAGTTGTGGTTGAGCATCCTCGCCTCCTCCTGGGCGAGGACGACCACGCGACGGGCACGGTCGGTAAATCGTTCGAACATCTGCACTCCTCACTGGCTTCCCGCCCGGCGGCTACCGCGGCAGCAGCCGGTCTGGGCGGCGTTCGTCAAGGCTAACGGCGCCGGGCGGCGGGATCTGCCCGTGTTCGCCACCGGCGTGAACCGGAGGCGATGGCGCCGGCCAAGTAAAGCTCACTTGACACTGGCGTTCCGGTGGTGATTCGCTCGTCGATGTCAAAGTCACTTAACACCGAGGACGCGATGATGAACAGGACGGCCCACACCGACCAGCACGGCACGCGGCGGCGAGCACCACTCCACTCCTACGCGATGGCCATCGCCTCCGCGCTGGTGCTGGCGGGCGGTCTCGGCGCACTCGCCGCATTCCTGCGTGAGCAGGACGGGGTCCTCACGGGCGTAGGCCTCGGCATCTTCACGTTCCCTCCGCTCCTGGCGCTGTCCTGGCTTGTACTCGTCTCCCGCCACACGGTCACTCCGGAGCCGCACGCCGAGGAGAGCGTTGAGCGGCAGTGGTTGGACCGCGCCCTGAGCGGCGGCTTCACGGATGTGCTGACCGCCTGCGGACTCGCGCTGACCGCCGTTGCGGTCAGCGGCGTCGAGATCAGCGGCCTCGCCACTCTGACCGCCGTCGTGGTGCTCGCCATGGTCGATGTCGTCGTGCGCTACGTCGTGATCTCGCGCCGGGAGTCCTGATGGACAACGATCTGGCCGCGCTGCGCAGCGAACGCGGATGGTCACAGGCCCACCTGGCGGAACATCTCGGCGTCTCGCGGCAGACGGTGATCTCCATCGAGCGCGGCCGCTTCGACCCCTCGCTCCCCTTGGCGTTCCGGATCGCTGCGACCTTCGACCGCCGCATCGAGGAGATCTTCCGGCCGGACGAGTGATCGTGAGCCGACCGATCGAGAGTCTCGACGGGCCCAGCCCCGACGAGGCCTGAGCGTGTCGGGCGCTGCCAGGTCAGATCTCCCGCCGGAACGCCGCCAGGGCCGCCTCGTCCACGACGACGAACCGCACGAGCTCGACCGGCGTGCCGGCCTGCTGCGGCTTCCAGTTCTTCACGGCCTCGACCGCGATGCGGGCGACGTCCTCCATCGCCCAGCCGAAGACGCCGGCACTGACCGCCGGGAGGGCGACCTCGGCCGCGCCGACGTCACCGGCGACGTCCAACGACGACGTGAAGCAGGACGCCAGCAAAGCCGGGTCGGTCTCGCCACGGCGGGCGTTCGGGCCGACCGTGTGAATGACCCAGCGCGCCGGCAGGTCGTGGCCGGCGGTCGGGACCGCCTGGCCGACCGGGAGGCCGTCGGGCAGCTCGGTCCGGCGCAGCTCCATGCACTCCTCGAGCAGGCCCGGCCCCGCGGCCCGATGGATGGCGCCGTCGACGCCCCCACCGCCCATGAGGGAGGAGTTCGCCGCATTGACGATGGCGTCGACCCGTTCGCGTGTGATGTCTCCGACGACCGCTTCGATCCGCATGCGCCGATCCTGCCCTCACCCGCGCCCTGTGTGCACACGCGCTGTGGAGGGGCTCACCGACCGGCGCCTCGCGATGCACACGATCGACGAGTCGGCACATCGATGACGAGTCGGCACATCGATGACGAGTCGGCACACGAGTGACGAGTCGCGGGGTTGGGGGTTGGCGGGCGGGAGCGGGGCCGGCGGGCGACGGTCGCGTGGGTGGCGTGGTGGTTCACACGTCGATGACGAGCGTGACCGGGCCGTCGCCCACGAGGTCGACGGCCATCTCCGCACCGAACCTCCCGGTGGCGACCTCGAGCCCCTTCTCCCGCAGCGCCGTCGCGACGGCGTCGACCAGGGGTTCGGCCGCCGCCCCGGACGCGGCCTTGTGCCAGGTGGGCCGCCGACCCTTTCGAGTCTCGCCGTACAGGGTGAACTGCGAGATCACGAGCACCGGCGCCGACTCTTCGACCGCGGACCGCTCGCCCCGCAGAATGCGCAGCTCGGCGATCTTGCGGGCCATGGTGGCCACCTGCTCCGGGCCGTCGTCGTGCGTGACGCCGACCAGGGCAACGAGGCCCGGCCGGTCGATGGCACCGACCACCTCGCCGTCGACCGTGACCGAGGCGCGGGTGACCCGCTGAAGGACGGCCCTCACCAGCCGCCGCTCCCGCCACGCGGGCCCCGGCGGCGGCTGTAGGGCTCGATCGCCGGCCGCACGTCGGCGAGATAGATCCCGGCGGGCACGACCGCGACGAACATGAGGAAGCCGCCGCCCAGCAGGCCGAGGCCCAGCGGCGGCGGGATGGCGATGAGCCCGACGACGGCGGCCGCGCCCACGATCAGCCCCCAGAACGTCTTGGTGCGCTTGCCGGCGGCCGTGAACGCCACGCTCGGGCGCCGCAGCAGGTCGATCAGCGCCCACGCCTCGACGGCGAACAGGGCGAGGGCGAGCGCGACGAAGAGGTACGTCTGGAGGAGGCCGAGCACAACACGAGCCTAACGGGCGCGTCGGCGCCACCGCGTTCAGTCCTCCGGCATCTGGCTCATCGCCTCCCGGCTGGACATGCCGGTCATCTGCAGGGCGTCCACCACGAGCGAGCGCAGCAGCGAGACCAGTGTCTGCTTGCGCCAACCCTCCCCCGCGTGCGCGACAGGGACCAGGGAGGCCGCCACCCGTACCAGCGTCGCCCGCGCGTGGTGCGGCGGGTCACCGGCCGCGAGTGCACCACCGAGGGCGTGCAGGGCGACCGCCACGGTGTCCACCTCTTCTGCGATCTCCGGTGACTTCGCACCACCTTCGGCGACGGCGGCCACGGACCGGCGCGCGATGACGCGAGCGTTGCGGACCGCACGGTCGACCAGAGTCGCGATCCGGGACAGTTCGGCGACCGTCCCGCGCGAGCTGCGCAACGCGGGGTTGACGGTCACCACCTCCTGGGCGCTGCGGACCGCCGCATCGAGCGCGTCCAGCGCGCTCTGCGTGCCCCGCAGCTGGGCGAGGGCGTCCTCGGCGAGGTCGGCGTCGCCGCGACGCAACGCCTGCGCGAGCGTGCCGAGCGAGCCGGCGAGCTCCCCCACCATGGCCCCGATGAGCCGCCGTGGACGGCGGGTGATGTCGCCGGGGAAGACGGCTGCGACGAGGAGCGCGAGCGCCGCGCCGATGAGGGCGTCGGACCACCGGCCGATGGCACCGTCGGTGATCATGGCGGGCGGCATGGCGACGATGACGACCGACTGGACGCCGGCCTGCGTGGTGAACAGCTGCCCGCGGTCGAGGAACCGGGCCACCAGCGCGGCCAGAGCCAGCACCACGAAGATCTGCACCGGTCCGACCCCGAGGAGGGAGACCAGGAGCTCGCCCAGCCCGACGCCGAGGGTGACGCCGGCGCCCATCTCGGCGACGCGCCGCAGTTGCCGGTCAGGACTGAACCCGAGGCAGACCCAGGCGGCGATCGGGGCGAACATCGGCACCTCGTGGCCCAGCAGGTGCCGTGAGATGAAGTACGCGACGGAGGCGGCAACAGCCGCGGTGAGGATCGGGACGAAGCCTTCACGGACGCGGCGCCCGCCCAGACGCGTGTGCAGGGCGAGCAGGACCCGCCAGCGACGCAGATCGGGTCGCCTCACTGCCCTCGCCTCACACCGGACTCAGATCTGGCGACGTCGCAGCCCGGCGCCGGGACGCTCGGCCGGACGCACGTCGGTGGTCCCCTCCGGGTTGACGATGATCTCCTGCGCGGCGGCGATCCCGCCCGCGGTCAGTTCGGCCTCGGGCGCCACGTTGCGCTTGATCAGCGCCAGGGCGATGGGGCCGAGCTCCTCGTGGCGGACCACCGTGGTCAGATGCCCGACGACGCGCTCACCGTGCCGCACCTCCTCGCCGGCCTCCGGCAGGACGTGCTCGGAGCCGTCGAGGTGCAGCATGACCAACCGGCGCGGCGGGCGGCCGAGGGTGACCACGCGCGCGACGGTCTCCTGGCCGCGGTAGCACCCCTTGTCGAGGTGGACGCCGGTGCGCAGCCAGTCGAGCTCGTGCGGGATGGCCCGCTCGTCGACCTCACGGCCGTGGCGCGGGCGCCACGCCTCGACCCGCTGCGCCTCCCACGCCCAGGTACCGGCCAGCCGCGCGCCGTCGGCCAGGGCCGACTCGACGACGGCGGTGAGCGCGTCCCGGCGGAGAAGGGTCAGGGCGCGACGGATCTCGACGCCGGGGTGCTCGGCATCCTTCGGGCCGTACTCGGTCGAGCCCGCCACGGTGCGGGGCCAGGGGTCTAGCCAGGTCAGGACGTGGGCGTCGCCCGCGGCGGCCTCCACGCGGGTCCAGCCACCCGCGGCGGTACCGAGGACGGCCACGTCGGGGCGCCGGGCGACCTCGACCCGGAGCATGAACCGCATGGAGTCCAGGAACTGCGCGAGGGCCTCGGTGTCGCCGGACTCGGTGACGAGCCAGGTGGTCTCGCCGTCGTCCTGGACGGCAGGGGCGTGCTCGATGTGGCCGTGTACGTCGAGCAGCAGCAGTTCGGTCGGCACGCCGGGCTCAAGGCCCAGCAGCAGCTGGGAGCTGAGCGTGTTCAACCACGAGATGCGGTCCGGCCCGGTGACGGTGACGACGCCGAGGTGACTGAGGTCCACGACGCCGTCGCCGCGGGCCAGCGCACGCTGCTCGTGGACCGGGTCGCCGTGGTGCAGCGGGACGCCGGCGTCGGGACCGGAGGCCTCGACGGCCCCGCGACGGTCCAGCAGCGGGCTGCGATAGGTGGCGGCTGGGGTGGCTGCGGTCTCGGACATGGTCACTCCTTCCGGCTCAGGCGGCCGGAGGCGTAGGTCTGCAGTTCGTGGCCGAACGCGGCCAGGTCCATCGCCCACATGAGGTCCTGCTCGACCAGGCCGTACATGCGGGTGGCTCCGGTGACCTCGGCCGCGGTGGCGGTGCGGACGACGGCGTCCGTGGCGAGCTCGATCCGGGGGCCGCGGACGGCGCCGACGTAGACGCTCAGGTGCCCGGACGGGTCGGCGACGACGACCTCGAGGTCCGTCGGCTCCGGTGCGGGCGCTCCGGCGGCGGTGCGCGTGGCCCCGTTGCCCTCGGCGGCCTGGCCCGAGGGGACCGGGCGCCAGTAGGCCGTCTCGGTGGACCAGTGCTGGCCACGGGTGAGCCGGGAGGCACCCTCGCGGCCGCTCATCTCGCGCTCGACCGGCCCGGAGGTCTGCTGGTCCGCGAGATGGATCGTGCTGACCGCACGCAGGTAGGGGCCGCCGTCGTGATCGATCACGAGGTCCTGGACGAAGGCGGCCTCGGGAACGCCCGGGTAGCCGAGCATGCCGAAGCCCTCCCACGAGCCGAGCAGCCAGGCCAGCGGGTAGCACTCCGGGGCGAGATCGTCGGGAAGAGCGAAAGGCACCTCACCAGGCTAGCGGTCAGCCGACCGGTACACCCGCGCCGAGCAGGCGGCTGACGAGATACACCGGCACGCCGGAGACCAGCACCAGCAGGAGCGCGGCGGCCAGCGCCGGCCGGATCCGGTGCGAGGCCGGGAACTGCCCGAACAGGATGTGCAGGGCCGCGGTGAGGATGCCGGCCGCCAGGCCGACGAGAAGCCCCGGCACCAGCCCGACGCTGACGAGCAGCCAGCCGATCGCCGCGCCCAGACCGCCGCCGACGAGGGCCGCGAGCCCGCCGATCACCGGCACCGGCACGCGCAGCGCGGTGACCGCGGCGGCGCCGGCGATGGTGGCGGCCGCGGTGACGATGAGCTCGGCGGCCTCGCGTTCGACGCCGATGCCGAGCCACCCGGCGGCCGAGACGGTGACGACGGCGCCGGTGACGATGCCGGAGAGGGACTCCACCAGCCGTGGCCGCCCGTCGCGGCGGACCATCTGGTGCACGATGGCGGCGACGACGGCGAGCCCGGCCACCAGGGCGAGATCCGCGAGAACGCCGAACCGAACGAGGAGAACCGAGGCGACCGCGGTCATCCCGATGACGATCGTCCCGCCCCGTGCCGTCGGCAGGCCGAGCAGGCGCGGCCAGCCGGCCGCAAAGGTCAGGCCGAGAGCGAGCACGAGGGCCTCGAGCGCGACGTGCGAGAGGTAGCCCGCGACGGCGACCGCCGCCGCCGCGAGCGCCGTCACGGCAGCCCGGGTGGACGCACCCATCACGGGCGGTCACCGACCCACGGGAGCACGGCGCGGACGGCGCTGGGCAGGACCGAGGTGACCACCCGGCGATTGTGACAGACGGGAAGGACGGCGCCCGGCCGCGGGACTATTAGAGTGAGGTCACCCGTGAGGAGGGGAATCCGTGGCGGAACTCGTGTTGCTGACTGCTGAACCCGGCGGTGCTGCCCGCGTGTTGCCGTCCCTGACGCTTCTCGGCCATTACGTCCACGTCAAGCCGATGTCGCCGTCAGCCCTCGTCGAGCACGAGCGTGCCGCCGCCGTCGTCCTGGACGCACGCAAGGACCTCGTCGCCGCCCGCACCCTGTGCCGGATGCTCGCCGGACCGGTGCAGGCACCGCCGGTGCTGCTGGTGCTCGCCGAAGGCGGGTTCACCGCCGTCTCGCGCACCTGGGGCGCGGCCGACGTCATCCTCGCCAGCGCCGGCCCGGCGGAGGTCGAGGCCAGGCTCCGGATGATCGCCGAGCTAACCCGTGAGGGCGAGGCACCCGCGGCCGCCACGAGCCCGGAGCGGCTCGAGGCGGGCGAGCTGGTGATCGACGCGTCCGCCTACACCGCACGCATCCGTGGCCGGGCGCTGGACCTGACGTACAAGGAGTTCGAACTCCTCAAGCACCTGGCGCAGAACCCCGGTCGTGTCCTGTCCCGGGCGCAGTTGCTGCAGGAGGTGTGGGGTTACGACTACTTCGGCGGGACCCGCACCGTCGACGTGCACATCCGCCGCCTGCGCGCGAAGCTCGGCAGCGAGCACGACCAGCTCATCGGCACGGTCCGCAACGTGGGCTACCGGTTCGATCCGCGCGGCCGCGAGCACGCCTCCGCCGAGGAGGTCGCCCAGGCGGAGGCCGAGGACCCGGGGACGTGAGCCGGCCGGGCCTGATCGCACCGGACCGTGCGGGTCTCTTGCGGACACCCTGAGCTGCCGTACAGTGGAGACGACGCCGGGTCGCGAAAGCCCCGGGCTCCAACATCAGCCGCTACGAGCGGCCTTCGCGCCGACTGGCGCTCTCCGGCCCGGCGTCCTACCTCTCTTCGTTCGTCTCCTCCTCGGTGACCTGGACGTTTCACGTCCGCGGAGGGACCTGCTTTAGCCTGGGCACGGTTGTTCGTCCGGCGTTCACCCGCCCGTCACCCAGGAGCGTTCCGCTGCGATTCCGCCTGATCCCGCGCGACGAGGTCTACTTCGAGCTGCTCGCCGGCGCCGCCGACTGCCTGGTCGACAGTGCCGAGAAACTGGCCCGGATGCTGGGCTCGGACCGCGCGAACCGCGCCCGGCTCGCCGGGGAGATCCACGAGCTCGAGCGCACCGCCGACGAGGCGACCCGTGACCTGCTGCGCCGGCTCGACCGCACCTTCGTCACCCCGTTCGACCGGAACGACCTGCACACTCTCGCCACCGGCCTCGACGACTGCGTGGACGCCATCGACGAGGCCGCGGACTTTCTCGTCGTGCACAAGATCGGGGAGCTGCCGGCCGCCGTCGGCCAGATCGTCGGCGCAATCTCCCGGTCCGCCGACCTCACACGTGACGCGGTCGCCGGACTGCGCAGGCTGGACGGCATGCACGGATACCGCGAAGAGGTGGTCCAGCACGCCGACCGCGCCCGCCGCACCTACCGGCATCTTCTCGGTGACCTGCTCGACGGCGATCCGGACGTCGTGGCCGTCCTGAAGGTCACGCATGTCCTGGACGCCCTGGACGCCGCGACGAGTGCGATGCGCCGCCTGGCCGACGTCGTCGAGGCGCTGGCCCTGCAGGAGTCCTGACAGCGGTGGATCTCGTCGTCGTCCTCGTCGTGGTCGTGGTCGCGGTGGCGCTCGTCTTCGACTTCACGAACGGCTTCCACGACACCGCGAACGCCGTCGCCACCTCCATCTCCACGCGGGCCCTGACGCCGCACACGGCCGTCGTCCTGGCGGCGGTGATGAACCTCATCGGGGCGATGATCAGCACCGGCGTGGCGGAACGCATCGGTTCCGGCATCATCACTCCTCCGGAGGGGCCACACGGGCTGACCATCGTGCTGGCCGGGCTCATGGGGGCGATCGCCTGGAACCTCGTCACGTGGCGACTCGGCCTGCCCTCGTCGTCCTCGCACGCACTGATCGGCGGACTCCTCGGCGCCGGCCTCACGGCCGCGGCGCAGGTGCACTGGGAGGTCGTGACCTGGTACATCGCCGTCCCTATGGTGCTCTCCCCGCTGGTCGGGTTCGGCCTCGCAGCGGCGGTCATGGTCGGCGTCACCTGGCTGGCGCGCGCCCGCCCGTACCACCGGACCATGCGCCGGTTCCGGTTGGCACAAACGGTCTCCGCCTCCGCGATGGCACTGGGTCACGGGCTCCAGGACGCGCAGAAGACCATGGGCGTGATCGTCCTCGCCATCACCGCCGGGGACATGTACGAGGGCACCGCCATCCCGTTGTGGGTGAAGATCTGCGCCGCGTTCGCACTCGCCCTTGGCACCTACGTGGGCGGCTGGCGCATCATCCGGACCCTCGGCCGGCGCGTGATCGACCTCGACCCGCCACGGGGCTTCGTCGCCGAGTCGGTCGCGGCGGCCGTCCAGTACGTGGCGGCGCTCGGATTCCACGCGCCGATCTCGACGACGCACACCATCACGTCGGCCATCGTCGGCGTCGGTGCGAGCCGCCGGTTCTCCGCGGTGCGGTGGGGCGTGGCGAGGGACATCGCACTGGCCTGGGTCCTGACGCCGATCGTCGCCGGCGCCGTCGCCGCCGGCACCTACCTGGTCGTCTCGCCGTTCCTGCCATGACCGGCGACGGGCTCTCGCGCGAGGCGGGGGACTTCTCCCCTGCCGAGATGGCCGTCGCTGCGGCGTCGAGGCCATAGATTGGTGGGCGTTGCCGCACACGACGCCTGACAGGAGTCACCACCATGCGCAAGGCCGTCCTTCCGTCCATCGCCGCGACCGCCCTGCTGGTGGTTCCCCTCGCGGGGTGCAGCACCGGGAACGTGATGTCCCTCGAGCCGGGCGACTGCCTCAACGCCGATGACCTCGAGGGCAACGAGATCAGCGACGTCGAAGTCCTGGAGTGCTCCGAGGAGCACACCGCCGAGATCTTCGCCCAGGTCGAGCACGAGGGCGACGAGTTCCCCGGCAACGAGGCGTTGCAGAGCGAGGCGCAGGAGACCTGCGACGCCGAGTTCGAGAACTACGTGGGCGTGCCCTACGCCGAGTCCGAGTTCCACTACACGGCGCTCATGCCGAGCGAGGACAGCTGGAACGACGCGGACGACCGCACCTCGCTGTGCATCCTCACGGTCGACGAGCCGGTGACCGAGTCGCTCGAGGGCGCGAACCGCTGACTGAGGCGACCTCGTCCTCGCGTGTGGTGTCTGAGGGGGTCGTAGAACGCCCGCTCAGGCACCACGGGCGCATCGGGACACCGGTCAGTCAGCCGAACCGGCCGGAGATGTAGTCCTCCGTGTCCTTCACCGACGGCGTCGAGAACATCTTCTCCGTCTCGTCGTATTCGATGAGGTGGCCGGGCTTGCCGGTACCCGCGATGTTGAAGAAGCCGGTCTTGTCCGAGACCCGCGCGGCCTGCTGCATGTTGTGGGTGACGATGACGATCGTGTACTCGGTCTTCAGCTCGGCGATGAGGTCCTCGATGGCGAGCGTCGAGATGGGGTCCAGCGCCGAGCACGGCTCGTCCATCAGCACGACCTCCGGCTTGACCGCGATCGCCCGGGCGATGCAGAGCCGCTGCTGCTGGCCGCCGGAGAGGGAGGATCCGGGCCTGTCCAACCGGTCCTTGACCTCTTCCCACAGGTTCGCGCCGCGCAGGGAGGACTCGACCAGCTCGTCGGCGTCCGACCGGCTCATCCGCCGGTTGTTGAGCCGCACGCCGGCGAGGACGTTGTCCGCGATCGACATCGTGGGGAACGGGTTGGGCCGCTGGAAGACCATGCCGACCTGCCGCCGCACCTGAACCGGGTCCACACCCCTGCCGTAGAGGTTCTGCCCGTCCATGAGGGCCTCACCGGTGACGTACGCACCGGGGATGACCTCGTGCATGCGGTTGAGGGTGCGCAGGAACGTCGACTTGCCGCAGCCCGACGGGCCGATGAGTGCGGTGACCGAGCGCGGCTCGATCGTCATCGTGACGTCCTCGACGGCGAGGAACTCGCCGTAGTAGACGTTGAGGTTCTTGACGTCGATGCGCTTAGACACGGTCGGTCCTTCCTACAGGTGCCGGGCGGGAGGGTCTCACGGCGAGCACGGGCCGGATCATGTCATGCCCTTGGGAGCGAAGTAACGGCTCACCAGGCGGGCGATGATGTTCAGGACCATGACGATGGCGATGAGGACGAGGGCGGCGGCCCAGGCGCGTTCGAGGTAGACCCCACCCTGCCGGAACGAGGAGTAGGCGAACACCGGCAACGTGGCCATGCGCCCGTCGAACGCGTTGAGGTTGGTCGAGGTGATGATGCCCATCGTCAACAGCAGCGGCGCCGTCTCCCCGACGACCCGGGCGATGGAGATCATGACGCCGGTGGTGATGCCGGCGATGGCGGTGCGCAGGACCACCTTGACGATGGCCAGCCACTTGGGCACACCGAGCGCGTAGGCGGCTTCGCGCAGCTCGTTCGGCACCAGCCGGAGCATCTCCTCGCAGGAGCGCACCACGACCGGGGTCATGAGGACGGCGAGCGCCACACCACCCATGAGCGCCGATCGGTACGCCGGGTCCATGAGGGTGTTGAACAGCACCAGTGCGAACAGGCCGGCCACGATGGACGGGATGCCCGTCATGACGTCGACCAGCACGGTGATCGCGCGTGCGAGCCGGCCACGCCCGTACTCCACGAGGTAGATCGCGGTGAAGATGCCGAGCGGGATGGAGAACACGGACGCCAGGGCCGTGACCCAGAACGTGCCGACGATGGCGTGCCAGGCACCGCCGCCGCGCATGTCGCCGAAGATGCCCGTCATGTCCGTGGTGAGGAACTCCCACGACATCATGGTCCGGCCGCGGTCGACCACCGTCACGAGCAGCGAGACCACCGGGATCATGGCGAGGGCGAATGCCGAGGTCACCACGGCCGTCGCCAGTCGGTCCGTCGCGCGGCGGGCGCCTTCCACGATCCGCGAGGAGATCCAGATGGCCGCCACGTAGATCGCGCCGCCGAGAATGATCACCGACGCCGGGGTCGGCTCGGCGAAGACCAGCAGGACGACGAAGGACAGCGCAAGTCCCCCGGCGAGCACGTACCAGGAGATGTGCTTGGGGAGCTGGCCGGCCCCGCCGAGGGCAGCCTGGGGTTGGAGGGTCGGGGTGGTCATCAGTTCGCTCCCGAGAATTCGGCGCGGCGGGCGATGATCCAGCGGGCCGCCAGGTTCACCCCGAAGGTGATGACGAACAGCACCAGGCCGGTGGCGATGAGCACGCTGCCGCCGAGGCCGTCGTCCTGGGCGCTGCCCTCGCCGAAGGTGTTGGCGATGTTCGGCGCGATCGCCTGGTGCTGACCCGCTTGCAGGATGTTGAAGTTGATGCGGAATCCGGGCGAGACGATCATGAGCACGGCCATCGTCTCGCCGAGCGCGCGGCCGAGGCCGAGCATCGAGGCGCTGATGATGCCCGACCGGCCGAACGGGAAGACCGCCTGCCGGATCATCTCCCAGCGCGTCGCCCCGAGCGCCAGCGAGGCCTCCTCGTGCAGTCGCGGCGTCTGGAGGAAGACCTCCCGGATGGTGGCCGTCACGATGGGCAGGATCATGATGGCGAGCACCACGCCCGCCATGAGCGCCACACGCGCCGGCGTGGAGGCCTCCCCGAAGAGCGGGGTGGTGATGTAGCCCAGGGTGTACCGCCACGGCGCGAACCCGTTGAGCCAGTTGGTCGCGTCCGAGATCCACACGAAGAACGGCCGCATGGCCGGCTCGAGCCACAGGAAGCCCCACATGCCGTACAGCACCGACGGGATCGCCGCGAGCAGATCGATGAGGTAACCGAGCACCTGCGCCATCCGGCGCGGCGCGTAGTGCGAGATGAACAGCGCGATCGACACGCTGAGCGGCACCGCGATGACCAGGGCGATGACCGAGAACAGCACGGTGCCGAAGATCAACGGCAGCACGTACGGCCAGAAGGTCTCGCCCCTGGTGAAGGTCAGGTCCGCGATCCGCTGGTCGTCGGCGGTGATGGTGTCCCACGACCGGTAGAGCAGGAAAAGCGCCACCAGGGCCAGGACGAGGAGGATGACGAACCCCGCGCCGGTCGAGATGCCACGGAAGACGATGTTGCCCACCTTCCCGGGGGCGCTGCTTCGCCGCGGCGATGCCGTGGGAGCCTCTGAGGCGGGTCCTGCCACGTGTCTCCTCCGGATGCTGGACGGTGGTGTCGGCGGGTCGGTTCCTGTGCCGAGTCTGGTACCGGTGCCGCGACGCGGCCAACCTCCGGAAGGCTAGGCACGGCCGGTGACCACGAGGCGGGAGTTGAGTGAACGGACGGTGAACTCGGACTGTCGGGTGACTCACAGCCCGCGTCGCCGCGGTAGCGGTGCCCCCTCAGTCCTGGACGGCCTGAATCCGGTCGACGGCGGTCCGCACCCGCTCGCGCATGGTCTCCGAGATCGGCGCGGCTCCGGCGACGTCCGGGCGCGCCACCCGCTGCTGTCCCTCCGCCGACGACATGTAGGTCAGCAGGGCCCGGACGTTGTCCGCGTCCTGTCGTGACTCGTACCGGGAGCAGGCGAGGGTGTAGGAGACCAGGACGATGGGATAGACGCCCGCCTCGTCGGTGTCGCGCGCGAGGTCGAGCGTGAGCCGCAGGTCCGAGGCGTCCTCGGCCGGCTCCGAGACGTCGACCACGCGAGCGGCCGCCTCGGCCGAGTACGGCACGTACTCCTCGCCGACGCCGACGGCGACAGTCCCCAGATCCTCGCTCACCTGTGCGGCGTCGACGTAGCCGATGGTGCCTTCGCCGGTCTGCAGCACCTGGGCGACGCCGGAGCTCTGCGCACCGGACTGCGTGCCGGAGAAGGGCCACGACTCCGACGGTTCGTGCGGCCACGCCTCACCGGCGGCCTCGTGGAGGTACTCGGTGAAGTTCTCCGTGGTCCCAGACTCGTCCGACCGGTTGACCGGGACGATCTCCCGGTCGGGCAGGTTCGCGTCGGGGTTCTGCTCGGCGATCTCGGGATCGTTCCACCGCTCGATCTCGCCGGTGAAGACTCGTGCGAGCGTCTGGGGTGAGAGCCGGAGGTGGTCCGCCCCCAGGCCCGGGAGGTTGTAGGCGACCGCGATCGGGGAGATGAAGAGGGGAAGTTCCAGCACCTCACCCCCGAAACAGCGTTCACGGCCCTGTCGGAGCTCGGTGGCGTCCATCGGGGTGTCCGACCCGGCGAAGTACGAACCGCCGGTCAGGAAGATCTCCCTCCCGGCGCCTGAGCCGACGGCGTCGTAGGAGATGTTGAGGTCCGGCCGCCGTTCGCTCATCCCGGCGATCCACGCCGTCATCGCGACTTCCTGGGACGACGCCCCCGCCCCGGGGAGCGAGCCGCTCGAGGAGCATCCGAGTAGGGCGAGTGCCAGCCCGGCCACGAGGCCGGCCCGCCGGCGACCTGCCCGGGTGAGCCAGTTCACGTTCCGTTCATCTGCCACGCGGCCACTGTACGGAGGCCGGCCGAGGCATGCCTGAGGGCGGGGCCGCGGTGCGTCGGCCCCGCCCTCAGGCGTGGTGTGTCAGCTGCGGATCAGGCAACGCCGATCTGGTCGATCGCGGCCTCGATCTGCGAGCGGAGGTCGTCCGAGATCGGGGCCGAGCCGGCCACGGACGGGTCGGCCGCGCGCTCCTGGCCCTCCTCGGAGGCGACGTAACGGAGGAACTCGGCGACGTTGTTGGCGTCCGACTCGTCGTCGTACGTCGAGCAGGCGAAGTCGTACGAGACGAGCACGATCGGGTACACGCCGGACTCCTGGGTCGCCCGGTCCAGCTCGAAGGTCAGACGCAGGTCGGTCGCGTCGTCGGTCATCGGGGAGGCGTCGACGACGGCCGCGGCGGCCTCGGCGGAGTACGGAACGAACTCCTCACCGACGCCGATGGCCACGGTGCCCATGCCCTCCGGAACCTGCGAGGCGTCGACGTAGCCGATGGTGCCCTCGGCGCTCTCCAGCACCTGGACCACGCCGGAGGTCTGGGCACCGGACTGCCCACCCTGGATGGGCCAGGTCTCGCTGGCCTCGTCGGTCCAGGTGTCCGGAGCCGCCTCGTGGAGGTACTCGGTGAAGTTCTCCGTGGTGCCGGACTCGTCCGAGCGGTGCACCGGGGTGATCTCCGTGGACGGGAGGTTCGCGTCCGGGTTCTCGTCCGCGATGGCCGGGTCGTCCCACGACGTGATGTCGCCGTTGAAGATGCCCGCGAGCGCGTCCGGCGTGATGTTGAGGTTCTCCACGCCGACGTCCGGCAGGTTGTAGGCGACGGCGATCGGCGAGATGTACATCGGCAGCTCGAGCACCTCACCGCCGAAGCAGCGCTCGCTGGCCTGCTCCAGCTCCTCCTCGGAGAAGTGCGAGTCCGACCCGCCGAACAGGGTCGCCCCGGAGATGAACTGCTCACGGCCGGAGCCGGAACCCACCGGGTCGTAGTTGACGGCGACGTCGGGGTACTGCTCGTTGAACCCGGCGATCCAGCCTGCCATGGCGTTCTCCTGGGTCGAGGCGCCGGCACCCGGCAGCTCGCCGGAGAGGTCCATCGCCTCGCCGTCGTCGCCGCCCTCCTCGGTCTGCTCGCCGCCGTCGTCACCTCCGGCCTCCGAGCCGGAGCTGTCGCCTCCGCAGGCCGCGAGCGTGAGCGCCAGGGCGCTGATCGCGGCGACTCCCGCCAGACGGCGGCTACCTGCAAGCTTCACGGTCATTCCATCTCCTGTGTCGGTGGGGCCTGGCGGAGGGATCGTGTGTGCCCAGGCCGGGTCCGACGCTAAGCAGGCGGAGTGTCCGTCATGCGGTCACGCGGTGAACGGCTGGTGAATTCGCCCTGCTGAGTGGGTCACAGTTCTGCAACGGCGGCCTCTGCGGGCCGCAGGGCGGGTGCGCGGTGCTTCTCCAGGGCCGTCACCGTGGCGCCCCGGCCGGGCCGCTGAGCGACGTGGACAACGAGGATCTCGGCCGTCTTGAGCCACGGATCGGACTCCGGCACCTGCTTCATGATCCGGTGCGGCGTGCGCTCGGCCACGGCGGCCATCACCGTGGGCAGCACGGGCCGGTGGGTACAGATCACCGCCGGGACGTCACGGGTGGTCAGTTCGTGGCGCACGAGGCGTCGCACCGGCTTGCGGGCGCGTTCGTGCGCCGCCTCGGTGAGTTCCGGCGCGAGCACCGCCCCCACACCGGTCGCCTCCAGGAACGGGCGGACGGTGGCCGCGCACCGTTCCCAGGGCGAGGTGATGACCTCCTCGACGCCGTACCCGGCGAGCACCGGTACGAGGGCATGGGCCTGCTGCTCGCCACGCGGGGTGAGCGGACGGGTCTGTTCCTCACCGTTCCACGCCGAGCGTTTCCGCGCCCGTGCGTGGCGCAGGAGGATCATCGTCCACGTGCGCAGGCGCTCGTCGTGCCACTGGTCGAGGAGATGGCCGAGCGGCTCGCGGTCCCGCTCGTAGGTGAGCATCCGCCAGGCTTCGCGGGCGTCGACCCAGCGCACCTCGTCGACCTCGGTCTCGTCGGCGGGCTCGACGACCCGCCCCCCGGTGGGTGGCGCGCCGTCGGGAAGGGCCTGGGCCGCCCAGTAGTGGGTGTGCTTCCTGCGGCCGTCCTGGAGCTTGTGCCGCACCCCGGGTAACGGTTGGCCGAGCGCCACGTGCACGCCGGTCTCCTCCGCCACCTCCCGTACGGCGCACTCGACGACCGTCTCGCCGGGCTCGACCTTGCCCTTGGGCCATGCCCAGTCGTCGTACCTGGGCCGGTGTACGAGGAGAACCTCGAGACGGCGGGAGGCGGAGAGCCTCCAGACAAGTGCGCCCGCGGCCTGCACGTCTGGCCGCTTGCTCACGCGAGACTCACCGCGAGGCCGCGACGCGTCGACGTGCCTTGGACATGAGCACCTCCTGCAGATCCTCCAACCGTCGTCCGTCCGGGCCGTGGGCGACGCGGCGCCAGCCGTCGGGCCCGAGGTGCCAGGACGCCGTCGTGTCCGCCATCGAGCGGTCGAGGAGCTCGACGAGTTCATCGACCTGCCCGCGGTCGTCGATCCGGATCATCGCCTCGACGCGGCGGTCCAGATTGCGGTGCATGAGGTCGGCCGAGCCGATCCACGCCTCCGGCTCACCGCCGTTCGCGAACGCGAAGATCCGCGCATGCTCGAGGAAGCGTCCGAGGATGGATCGCACCCGGATGTTCTCGCTCAGCCCCGGCACGCCCGCCTTCAACGCGCAGATCCCGCGGACCACGATGTCGACCGGCACCCCGGCCCGGCTGGCACGGTAGAGCGCGTCGATGGTCCGTTCGTCGACGATCGAGTTCACCTTGAACTTCACCCAGGCGGGCTTGCCGGCCCGGTGGTGCTCGATCTCGCGTTCGATGCGCTCGATGAGCCCGCTGCGTGCGGTCCTGGGAGCGACGAGCAACCGGTGGAACCGGGTGCGGGGCGCGTAGCCGGAGAGCTGGTTGAACAGCCGGGTCAGGTCCTGGCCAACGTCGCGGTCGCAGGTGAGCAGGCCCATGTCCTCGTAGCCGCGAGCCGTCTTGGGGTGGTAGTTGCCGGTGCCGACGTGGCAGTAGCGGCGCAGCCCGTCCGGGTCCTGCCGCACCACCAGGCAGAGTTTCGCGTGGGTCTTCAACCCGACCATGCCGTAGACGACGTGCACCCCGGACTGCTCGAGCTTGCGGGCCCAGGTGATGTTGGCCTCCTCGTCGAACCGCGCCTTGATCTCGACGATGGCGAGCACCTGCTTGCCGGCCTCGGCCGCGTCGATGAGCGCGTCGACGATCGGCGAGTCGCCGGAGGTGCGGTAGAGGGTCTGCTTGATCGCGAGGACCCGGGGGTCGGCCGCCGCCTGGGAGATGAACTGCTGGACCGAGGTGGAGAACGAGTCGTACGGGTGGTGCAGGAGGACGTCGCGCTCGCGGATGGCCGAGAAGATGTCGGTCGGGCTCGCGGACTCGACCTCGGCGAGGCCCTGGGCGGTGACGCCGACGAACTTCGGGTACTTCAGGTCAGGCTTGTCCAGCTCGTGGATGAGGTTGAGGCCGGTCAGGTCGAGCGGCGCCGGCAGGTGGAAGACATCGTGCTCGCTGACGCCGAGCTCGCGGATGAGCAGGTCCAGCACGTGCGGCGAGATGCCCTGGGCGACCTCGAGGCGCACCGCCGGACCGAACCGCCGCCGCATGAGCTCCTTCTCCAGCGCCGCGAGGATGTTCTCGGCGTCGTCCTCCTCGACCTCGACGTCCTCGTTACGGGTGACGCGGAAGGTGTAGTGCTCGACGATCTCCATGCCCGGGAAGAGCGCGTCGAGGTGGTGACCGATGACCTCCTCGAGCGGGACGAACGCCGTCCGCCCGCCGGCGTCGGTGGGCACGTCCTCGGGACGGTACGGGACGCCTTCCCGGTCGACGGCGATGAATCGGGGCAGCAGCGGCGGCACCTTGACGCGGGCGAAGTGCTCCTTGCCCGTGGAGGGGTTGCGCACGAGCACGGCGAGGTTGAGCGAGAGCCCCGAGATGTAAGGGAACGGGTGCGCCGGGTCCACGGCGAGCGGGGTGAGGACGGGGAAGATCTGCTTCCGGAAGAATTTGTGCAGGCGTTCCTGCTCGTTGCCGGCGAGCTCGTCCCAGTGCAGCAGGTGGATCTGCTGGTCCGCGAGTTTGGGCTGGACGTCCTCGGCGAAGACCCGTGCGTGCCGCTCCGCCAACTCCTTGGCGCGCTGGGAGAGCGCCTCGAGCACCTGGCGCGGGGTGAGGCCGGAGGCGGCCGTCACCGCCATTCCGGTGGCGATGCGCCGCTTCAGCCCGGCCACGCGCACCATGTAGAACTCGTCGAGGTTCGAGGCGAAGATCGCCAGGAACCAGGCGCGTTCGAGGATCGGCAGGTCCTGGTCCTCGGCCTGCTCCAGCACGCGCTCGTTGAACGCGAGCCAACTCAGCTCGCGGTCGGCGAAGCGCCCGTCGGGCAGTTCGTCCTCCGAGGTCGCCGGTTCCTCGGCCGGCTCGGCGCCGGGCGCGGGGACCTCCGGCCGTCCGGAGACCTCGGCGGGGATGGAACGCGCCGGCGCGACGTTGCCGGCGGCACCCGCTCCGCGGGACATGCTGCGGGCCTGCGCGACCATCTCGTCCTCGTCGTCGACCTCGAGCCCGTCGAGCTCGCTGCGCTCGGCGTCGGCGATCTGTTCGGCCCGCAGCCCGTCCGCGAGGTTGTCTGGCTCCGGGTCGCGCGTCTGCTCGGCGTCGACGGTCTCCTCCGGCTCGGGCACCGCACCGTTCGGATGCTCGGTGACGTCCTCGCCGGACGACTGGGGAGTGTGCCTCATGGCGCCCATGGTCCCACCCTCAGGTGACGAATCGGTATCCCCCGGGCGCCACCGGACCCGTCTCATCGATACTGGACGTCGGTGCCGACGCACACGAATCCCTTCTTCTCATACGTGCGCAGGGCTGCCGTGTTGTCCCCCTCGACGTACAACGTGGCGCGATCGAGGCCGCGGGCCGTCATCTCGGCGAGCGCGAGCGAGGTCAATCCTCCGCCCAGTCCCCGCCCCTGGGCGCTGGGGTCGACACCGAGTGCGTAGATCTCGCCGGAGCTCTCGCCGGGGAGGACCTTGACCCACATGGAGGCCGCGAGCTCATCCGCTGCCGCGCCGCCGGTCTCGTCGCTGACGAGCCACAGCAGCGACGGGTCGAACCAGTCCTCCGACTGGCGGGCGCGCAGGTCGTCCACCGTCATCCGGCCCTGTTCGGGGTGATCGGCGAAGGCGCGGGCGTTGAGACGGACCCACGCGTCCTCGTCCTTCCCGGGGCGGAAGGTACGCACCTGGTCGGGCGGCAGACCATGGTCGGACGGTGCGGTGCTGGTCGTGACGCCGGCGGCGGGCAGGTCGGCGGCCATCTGCAGCAGCTCGCGAACCTTGCTCATCCCGGCCGCGGCGGCGAGCGACCGGGCGGCCGGCAGGTCTCCGTGGGCCCAGACTGCGACGCCGGCGGCGAGGGTCCGGACCTCGTCGAGGAGCGCGCGCCCGAGTCCGTGGCAACGGTAAGCCGGGTGGACGGCGAGCTCGGCACTCGACCCGTCGGCGTCGATCTGGGCGTACCCGGCCACGGCGTCGGCCCCGGCGGCCCCGGGCTCCCCCGGCGGCCGGATCAGGAGGTGGCGGACCTCGCGCACCGGCGTACGGAGATCGAGCAAGGTCTGTTCGGACAGCGCGGCGACGCCGTCGTGCGCGGCGACGTCGTCGGCCAGGGCGAGAATACGGACGACCGTGCTCTCCTCGAGCCGTTTCCTGGTTTCCACCTCGGGTGCTGACTCCACGTCGGTCGGGCGTCAGTCGAGCCGGTCGGCCCGGTACAGCGCGGCGGCTTCCTCGAGCTCCTCCGCGGTGGTCAGCAGCGCGCCCGCGCGACGGGTGACGAGGAAGGCGAGGTCGTCGTCGTCCTCCTCGATCCAGTCGGCGTCCATCGCCGATCCGGTGGCGAGGACGCGCAGGAACGCGGCGGCGCGCTCGAGGGTCACGGCAAGATCGCCGTCGAAGAGGCCGGACAGCACACGGTCGACGGCGCGGGTCACCTCCTCGGGTCCGGGCGGTGAGGCCACCCCTGCGACGGCGCCGGCGACCTCGGCACGCTCCAGGCCCCGGCGGTAGCGGTCGGCGACGGCGTGCGGACCGCGGCGCACCCACTCGCGCAGCAGGTAGAGGCGCCACAGGGTCCCGGGCAACGTGGTGTGCGGACTGCGCGACCACAGGGCTGCGACGGCGTCAAGGCCTTCGGTGTCGACGAGGGTGACCAGGCGGCGGACCAGCTCGGGGTCGTCACCACCCTCACGCCCGCCACGGACCAGCGCCTGCGCCGAGGTGTGCGCCACCTCGGACCGCGTCGCCGGATCCTCGTCGCCCTCGATCATCTCGGCCTGGGCGGGGTCGAGCATCGCCGGACGCCGGAATCGTCGCTCACTCATGACGGTCCGCCTCCTTCCGTGCGTCGTTCCTGCACGGTACCCGCCCATAGTCTTGGACGGTGCGTCGAACGTCCCCGATCAGTCGCGGAGTGGCCCGATGAGCCGGGACGCCGTCGACGAGCAGGGCGGCGCGGTCCCCGACGGACCGGTCGACGCGGAGTCCCGGTGGGAGCAGCGTCTCGCGCTGCCCGTCCTCGTGGCCGCCCTGGCCTCCGTACCAGCCGTCTGGCTCACCCTGCTGGACGAGCCGTACTCGACCGTCGGCCGGGTCGGCAGCTGGGTCACCGGGGCCGTGCTCGTCGCCGAGACCGTCGTGCTGTTCGTCGTCACCGGTGACCGGTGGGCGTGGGTGCGGCGGAACGCCTGGCTGATCGTCCTGACGGCCGCTGTCGTGGTCGCTGTCGTGCTGGCCATCGGACCGGTTCAGATCCTCCGACTCGTGCGTGCCATCGGCGCGCTGCGGGTGCTGCGCGTACGCCACATCATCCGGGCGGGCCGGAAACTCCGCGGTGCCGGCTCCTCCCGGTGGTGGGAGCGCGTGTGGACCGCCGTCGCGACGCTGGTGGTCGCGGCGTTCGTCGCCGTCGTGCTGTCGGACCCGACCTCGCGCAGCAGACAACTGGTCGAGGAGCTGCTCGGCCGCGGCTGGTTCGTCGTGGCCGTGGTGGTCGCCGGACTGCTCCTCGGCGGGGCGGTGTTCGTACTGATGCGCCGGCGGAGCACGGGCGGGGACGACCGGGACGCCACCGAGGCGTGAGCAGTACCCCGTCAGCCGCGTATCCTGCCGGGGCGCCCCTCACCGGGGCCCAGGGCCTCTAGCTCAATCGGTAGAGCAACGGACTTTTAATCCGTGGGTTGTGGGTTCGAGCCCCACGGGGCCCACCGCGACCTGGTGCGATATCCGTTCTAGGCCTTCATTGGGAAGCTCGGGTCCCATGAACGGGACCACTGACTCCGCCTTCGTGCACGCGAGCACGTCTATTGCGCTGCGTTGAGCGGTACCGTCGGTGATAGATGCGGTTTCAATCCGATCACGTTGGCGAAGGAGCTGTTTGTGGTTGACGATCCCACGCTGACCCGGATCGGTGAGGCGGTGCAGTTGCACCACCACCGAGGGCAACGTGATGCCGCCCGTGATCTGTTCGCGCAGATCTGGGACGACATCGGCCGCGAGAGCGGCGATCCGCTGCATGTATGCGTCCTGGCTCACTCGATGGCTGACGTGCAAGACGATGTCCAGGATGAGCTGACGTGGGACTTGCGGGCCCTCGCTGCCGCCGATCGGATCACCGACGAGCGCACGGGTGACGCTGGAGTCGCCTTACCTGCAGCTGGGTTGTATCCGTCGTTGCACCTCAACCTGAGCGAGTGTTATCACAAGCTCGGCGAGCCCGACCGCGCCCGTGACCACGTGCGACAGGCTCGGGCCACGATCGGGGCGCTCGGCGATGACGAGTACGGGAAGCTCATCAAGGACGGCTTGACGCGAATGGAAGAACAACTGAGAGAGCAGTGACTCGTCGAGCGCGCAGGACGACGCAGGTACCGGCGTGCATCCAGTGCGAGAATCCACGGTCTTCAACGCCGGGAAGGAGTTCCCACCTTCTCTGTGGAGACCCACCCTGATCTCGGTCGACGACCGGCCACCCGCACGCCCGCCACCGCCAGGACCAGCGCGAGAGCCTCGGCCGCCGCGCTGACGAGCTTGGGCGCCGACCACGTCGGGTCGTACATCGAGGGGATCGGGCCCAGTGCGGGCACATCGACGAGGGTGTAGAGCAGCACGGGAACCAGTGCCGACAGAGCGGCCAGCGCAGCCAGGCTGTAGGCGATGCGAGATCCGGTGATCAGCAGGAACACCGCCGCGAGGACTGCTGCCGTCGCCTGCACCCGGAAGAGCGTGTCGCCGCCGATGCCGCCGGGGGCGGCCAGCCCCATCGGCCCGGCGCTCCGGTAGTGCACCACCGCGTCGACAGCGAGCGCGGCCACGACGACGGCGCGGAGCACCGGCTCGGCACGCCGCCCCCGGCGCGGCATCTCAGCCCACCACCAGCGTCGACGTCATCTGCGGGTGCGGGGTGCAGTGGAACGGGTACTCCCCCGCCTCCTCCGGGGCGGTGAAGTCGACCGTCTCGCCCGGCCCGACGACCACATCGAAGATGCCCTCCTCGTCGGAGGTGACGGTGTGGCCGACGTCGTCCTCGTTGGTGACGGTGATGGTGGCCCCGGGCTCGACGCTCTCCGGCAACTCGTACTCGAAGTCGACGATGGTGATGGCGACGTCGCCGGCCGCCTGATCATCAGTGTCGTCAGTGCCCTCGGTGTCGTCGGTGGCGGTCGAGCCGTAGCCGGAGCCCTGCGTGGTCTCCTCGGCGCCCTGCCCGCCACCACCGGCGTCGTCATCAGCGCCGCACCCGGTGAGGACGGCAGCCAGGACGACGGCGGAGATCGAAGCGGCCAGGCGTCGGGTTGTGATGCTCATGTCCGTTGTACGGGCGAGGGCGCCCGGAGGGATTGCACGGCGGCACCGCGGCGCACGCTCAGAGGTCCGCCGTCGCCCAGACCGCGCCGGAGGCGGCCACGAGGTCGATCGACTGGACACCGGGGTCGTCGACCACCCAGCTGTTCGCGCGATCGGCCGCCAGTTCCCACTGGCCGGCATCGGTCCGGGTGCCGTCCTCGAGCGTGAGGACGCAGCCGTAGTTCCGGCCCGGTTCGCCACCGGTCACGTCGATCACGAGGGCCGGTCCGTTCTCGGCGTAGCTGCGCGAGACCGTTCCGACCTCGGTCCCGTCACCGGTGACCAACTCGGCCGACCACTCCGACGCTTCCGACGGCGGCTCCTCCTCGGACGACCGCCCGGCGATTCCCCACATGATCCCGGCGCCGACGGCGATGCCGAGCACCGTGCCGGCCGCGACGGGACGCCACGGCCCCCGGCGGCGTCGTGGCAGGTCCCGGGCACCGTCCGTCGAGGCCGGCGTGACCGCTCGTCCCCGCTGCGCGGCAAGCCGGGAGAGCACGGCCGACTCGAAATCCGGCGGCGGGGCCGTCCGCGGCACCGCCGGCAGGATCTGCTCGATGCCGCTGGCCAGGTCGTCGTAGTGGCGGCGGCACACCCCGCAGGTCGCCAGGTGCGCGCTCACCTCCTCCCGGTCGGCACCGACGGCGGTTCCGAGGGCGACCTCGAGCAGGAGATCCTCGTCCGGGTGCCAGGTCTCAACCACGGTCCACCGCCTCGCTGTGCCGTATCCGACGCAGGCCGTCACGGATCCTGGTCTTCGCGGTGCCCAAAGGGATGCGTTCCCGCTCGGCGACCTCCTTGGCCGTGCAGCCGCCGAGCACGGCGAGCACGACGGCGCGCGCCTGCTCGGGCGAGATGCTGTGCAGGCGTCGGACGGCACGCTCGGCCTCGATCCGGTGCAGGGCCGTCGTCTCGAGGTCGGCGGTCGTGTCGACCGTCTCGCGCAGCAGTTGGTCGAGCAGCTCGCCGTCCGTGGGCGTGCTACGGCGGGCCCGGACGGCGTCGATCGCCGCATTGCGGGTGATGGTCAACAGCCAGGTCAGCACCGAGGCACGGCGTTCGTCATACCCGCTCGCCGCGCCCCACGCCCGCACGAACACCTCCTGACTGACGTCCTCGGCCTGCACCGGGTCGCGCGTGATGCTCACCGCCAACCCGAAGACCGCACTCTGGAACCGCCGCACGAACGCCGCCGACACCGCCGGGTCGTCGAGCGCCAGCCCGGCCAGCAGGGCAGCGTCGTCGGCGCGATCTGCGCGAGAGACGGCGGCCATGCCTCACGGTACGGCGCAGCGCCTCGAATGGATTGCGGCCGTCGGGCTGGCGTCCTCAGCCGCCGGCCTCGGTGCTGGGATCCGAGGCGTACCGGGGCGGCCCCGCCGGCCGGTAGGTCTGGCGCACGATCCCCTTGGGAAAGGGTCTCGTCTCAACCAGCTCCAGGGCGAGATCGGGCCCGTCCTGGGGGAAGAGGCGTCCACCCTGACCGACGATCACGGGACAGACGAGCAGAGTCAGCTCGTCGACGAGGTCGTTGGCGAGCAACCACCTGGGCGAGTCGAGCCTTCGCAACGTCCCGCACGGCGATGCGGCCCCAGCCGACACGATCGGCCTGTTTCAAACTGGTCCGAGTGGGGCTCCTATGACGAGCGGATGGACCCGTACCAGGCCACGGTGCTGTTCTACGAGCGACTCACGGCAGTGCAGGACTGGCAACGCCTGCCGCCGACGATCGCGGGCCACCGCGCACAGCGCAACGCCGACCCGCTGCACTACCAAGAGCACTGGTCGCCAACGATCGAAGTCGTCGGCGCCCTCGCCGCGCAGACCGGCCGTCCCGGACTCGACGACGAGAGCCAGCTAAACCTGGGCCCGGTCAAGCCGCACACCCAGGCCCTGGCCGACGAGGTCGCCGCTCGCTTTGATCTCGACCCGGCCGACGTGGGCGGCTATCGCGACTCGGCCCTCGACTCCGGTGGCCACCCGGCCGGACTTGCGGTCGACTTCATGACCTACGAGGACCGGGAGCTAGGCGACCGGATCGTCGACTACCTCGTCGAACATGCCGACCGTCTCTCGGTCGACTACATCATCTGGCGTCAGGCCATCTGCTCGGCCGACCCCGATGCCGGCTGGCAACCGATGGAAGACTGCGGCGACGACACCGCGAACCACTATGACCACCCACACGTCAACGTCCTACCGTCACCCTCCGCCGCCTCACCGGTCGGTGGGATGGGCTGTCTCCTCGCGTCCGGCGGCGAGTGGGTCCAACCCGCCGACGCCCCCATCACGAGCCGCTACGGCCCCCGGTGGGCTCCTTCCACGCCGGGATCGACTTCGGCGTGCCGTGCGGGACGCCGATCTACGCCGCCTCCAGCGGCCTCGTGACCTACACCGGCAACGGCCACAGCCGCAACGGCCTCACCGGACACGTCATCGTCGTCGACCACGGCGACGGCGTGGAAACCACCTACAACCACATGTACGCCAACGGCGTCGGCGTCCGCCCCGGCCAACAGGTCCAAGCCGGCCAAATCATCGGCGCCGTCGGCAGCGACGGCAACTCCACCGGCTGCCACCTCCACTACGGCGTCTACCTCGACGGGCAGCACACCAACCCGGTCCCGTTTCTAGCCATCCAAGGCACACGCCTCGGATAACGTCACCCGTAGTAACGCGACACCGCTGTCCCGGCCGCGAACCCGAAGTCGAGTCCTACTCGGCCAAATTCATCGGCGCACAGCGCAACACTTGCACTCCACGAAGAGAACGGAGCTGAGCTATGGCGCCACGAATTCAGCGTTTGAGTGTTCAGAACCTGCGGTCAATCGGCGAGGACAGAGTGACGGTCAGTTTCCCCGACACCGGGACGCTAGTCCTGCTAGGCGAGAACAACGCGGGCAAGAGTAACGTTACACGCGCGCTCGACATTCTCTTCGGTGACATGTGGCCCGGGACCCGAAGACTCGAGGATCATGACTTCCACGGTCGAGACAGCGACGGCATCGCCGTGGACATAGGCGCTGTGGTCTCGGGAATCGTGTGCCGCGTTCGTGACCGGTGTCCTGAACGGTTCCGCAGCGCGTTCCGGAGCCCCAGCGCACTCGTACAACGTAAAGCGTTCACCATGCAGCAAAGGTGGGCCGGTCGTGCAGAGTTCGCTGCAAATCGACAACTACGGTGCCACACGTCCGAAACACCGATAACGGACGTCATGTTAACTTTGGTTGACATATGCTTACCCAAGCTACCGCACCGACTCCCGTCGCTTCATACGGCGGCGATCCGTGCGAGCTCAGCGTGGATGGCTGCGAAGTCCACCGTCAGGCGGGTGTCGCATGCGTCGATCAACCATGTGCTCGGTGTGCCCACCACTGCCTACCGCAACTGTGGGGTGGTCTCGAGGATCGCCCTGGTTCCGACCCGGCACGCGTGGCGGTAGTCGTCGTAGAGGTCGGGACGCCGGTCCCGCGCCCACCGCGCCAAGTCGAGGAACCTGAGCACCGTGAGCTGTGCGAGCCGCCGGAGAGTGATGCTGTCCAACGGTGTGCCGGCGGCTATGGCGAAGTCGGTGAGCGCTTCGTGGGAGATGCTCTCGTCGTGGACGGCCCACTGGTATACGCGTTGCAGGTCGGTCCAGGGCGCCGGGCCGGTGGTCGCTGTGCCCCAGTCGATCAGCACGGGCGGGGACCCTCGCCCGCGTGAAATCAGGTTGCGGGGCGCCAGGTCGCCGTGCGCGAGCCCGAAGTCGAAGTGTGCCGTGCTCAGCTGCGAGATGAGTGCGCGGAGGAGGGGTTGCTCCTCGCGTCGGTAGGCGCCGTCGTATAGCAGCGGGTCGTCGGGATCGAGCGCGGTCAGGTTGTACGCCAGGTGAGCCGACCACGCCTTTGCCAACCCAGGGCCGAATCGGGAGAAGAGCCGCTCAGGGGCACCATGCAGCGGGATCTGCGAGATCGTGCCTGCGTAGTGCCCGAGCCAGCGCCAGGGTCGGTCCGGTCCGTCGGGCGCGGGCTCGACGTAGCGGACCACCATGTACGGCAGTCCATCGATCTCTCCTGTCGCGACCACGTCCGGCGAGGGGATACCAGCGCGCTCAGCCGCTTGGGCTGCCCACTGCTCGATGGGGAACTCGTTCTCGCGCAACGGGTCGTTGGGGAACCGGACGACCAAGTCGATGCCTGTCCCGACAACACGAAGAACCGTGTTCACGCCGCCGGCGAGTGGCTCCGCTCGGTGTGGACGGCCACCGAGACGGCGCACGATCCGGCAGGCGACCTGGTAGTCACTGCCTCCTCCGAGCATGACCGGATCTTCCCACGTCCGATATCCCGCTAGCCCGCGGCTCCAGTCGTCCAGGCGCCGCACTCATGACACAGCAGTCCGTCCGCTGTCTCGTCCAGGACTCCGTACAGCCCTTTCCCGTCGGGCTCCCCCACTTGGCATGGGCAACAGCACGCCGCTATGCACGAGAGGCCCGAGGGCTCACGGTGGCCCTAGAGCTGGGGTCCGCCCCGTGTGGGCCGTTACGCGAGCCGCGCGATCAAGGACACCGTGACCTTCGCGCCGAAAGCGATCCAGCCCAACCCTCCACACCCACCAACCGTTCGAGCACCTTCCTAACTCTGGCTCGACAGGACGCGCTGCGCAGACTCCGCTGGATCCAGCGCGGTCGTGTCAAGCGCAGGAAAGCGAGCATCGTTCTCGCCGCTGTTCTGCAGCCGGACAGCAGCGTCGACGATCGACTCGGCCTCGTCCGCTGGCCGTCCGACGAGTGGGTCGCCCGCTAGAGGCGCCATCTCTCCACGCATCCTGGCTTGCACCCGATCTAGCAGCGCCGGGGGGTCGGCAGTCAGCCGAATCGCGGCGAACTCTATGCCCTCCAACGCGGCCCGATACGTGAGCATCTCGTCCGAGCTGTTGACGGGACCATTCAAGATCACCACCTCTGCGCCGTGGGACCTGAACACGCGCCATAGTGCCCGCGCGGCGCGAGCCTGAAGGCGGTGGTTGATGACGCCGCCCTCGATCCCTACGAACCCCAACTGCCGCAGATCAACGAAGGAGCTCGGACGTCCCTGTTGTCGCGTGGCCATGAACGCCTGCCAGCCGACCGTGGACTTACCCACCGCGGTTGTCCCGCCAATCAAGATCGCGCGGCCATGAACGCTCGCTTCATCTCCAACGGACGCGCTGGCGCCGTGCGCGGATTGCGACCCGCCATTGACCAGGGCGCCAACGATTTTCAGGACCCGTCCCGCAACTTGGGCTGGGTTACCGGGCACGGACTCGATGACCGGATGGTCGGGCGCAGCGGCATCAAGGCGTCGCGCGTGCTCCTCAACGTCGGCCCACTCCTCCGCGTACACGCCCCGCGTAGACAGACGGCGTTGAAGCTCAAGGTTTGAAGCCGTGAGCCGAACGAAGATCGGATCGTATGGTCCGAGCACTTCGGCGTAGAACGCCGTCAGACCGGGATCCAAGACACCTGACACAATCAGCGTTCGCACCCCGTGCCCCGCAAACTCAGCGGCAACCGCAGCGAGCGCTCGACCCTTCAGCTTGTGGGCCTCTGGATCCTCGTCTTCATCGACGTACGACATCCCGACCTGATCGATGTCGACGTATCCGGTCGCCGGGTCGACTGCTGCCAGCGAGTTGAGTAGCTCCCAGGCCGTGACGGACTTGCCGACAGCCGGAGGGCCATAGAGCCAAAGGACTCGCACGGCGAGAGATTCGCAACGCAGCCGACGGGACGCAAGGGGTTATCGCGGACTACCGACCATCGCACCGCCGATCGTGAGCCCAGGTCCCCCAGGTCGAGTTGGACGATCGAGCGGTGCTGAGGCGCAGGAATACGAAGGGTCTTGATACGCAGACTGTCCACTAAGGTTGACGGACTCAATGCCAGTGTGCGCACTAGCGCATGTGTAGTTCCCCGAAGGCAGGAGGAGATTCCCCAGCCTCCTCAAGCCGGATAGCGTGGGCGACTATCGTCGGCCCGCCGTTGACTCCGGTGGCCAGCCAACCGGGATCACAGTCGACTTCTTGACCCGAGCAGCATCCGCTCATCCGAGGCTTCAGCCCAATGGTCCCCGCACGCGCTTCATCATCTTCATAATCTTGTGACGTTCGTCATCCTCTTCATCAACGAAGCACGCAGTGTCGTGGCGAGAGTGCGCCACAATGTCGTGACCCCCTGATGGCTTGGCCGTAAACGACTCGCGTGGACGGTCCGATCGATACAGGAGAATCTTCTGGGCGAGAGCGCGCCGGATCCCTTGGTACTACACGCCTGGGTCGACGAATCGGCGCACCTCAACGACCTTGGAGGTATGTACCTCATGGCCGCAGCCGTCGCCGACGGGGACGGCTGTGATGCCATCCGTGAACGGCTTCGGGCGTTGGTCCGGCGCCCCAGGGCACGTTTGCACTGGCGAGATGAGGAGGACGCCGACAGGCTCCGCATCTCACAGACCGTTGGAGCATGCGACCTCACTAACGTCGTCGTGGTCGGCACACCGGTAGACCCGAAGCGCCAGGAACGCGCCCGCCGAAAGTGCACCGAACGGCTCTTCCACGAGTTGCACAGCATTGGCGTCACAAGAGTCTTCATGGAGACGCGGACTCAGGCGCTGAACGCTCGTGATGTCCAGATGATCGAAGCCATGCGTGGCGCTCAGTCGATCCCGCGTGCTCTTCGCGTCGAGTTCGCACGACCCCTTGAGGAGCCGATGCTCTGGATCCCCGACGCTGTTGCCGGTGCAGTCGCCGCAGGGAAGAAGGGCACAGGCTCGTTCATCGAGCCAATCCGCTCTTTGGTCGATGAGCACACCATCGATCTCTAGACAGCGCGAAGGCCGGGTCCCGTCATGCGGCGGGGGTCCCGGCCCAGCTTCCCAACCACCCAGCAGGTGGAGGGCTCAATGAGCAATTTACTACACCGGCGCGGTATGCGCGACCGGTCGCTCCTGCTATGGCGACTCAGCTTGATGCCTCGTTCTCTATCGCGGACCAAGACCACTGCGGCCGCCACCACCCGCGGTCAGGCCACCAGGAGACCGCACCTTGCGAGGTTGCGGACCCCACGACCCATACGTGAGTGACTCCATCTGGAAGTTCTGGCGACTTTTTAGGAAGGGGTGCATCCGGCCGCCGCTCCAGTGCAAATGTTATTCCATAGTCTGACCCGATAGTTGCCCAAATAAAGGCGTGCTTCTCAGCAGCTGGATGACGTTTAAGTTTCGCGGGCACGTCAGGATGCTCAGCAAGTATGCGCTCGACGTAGTCAGCCATCGAAGTGTCGGCTGCTATACCGCTCCATCCTTCGATATAGAGCCGGATCTCTCCACCCTTGTCTGATGAAGCGCTCGGCGACAGGCTCAAGATGTGGAGCCGATCGTGCATCTCGGCAACGTCAGGTGCAGACATCGCTTCAGGGTCGTTCTCGACAACGGGTACGAACTGCTTTAAGTGCCTTTCGACGTCCTTAAGTTGTGCCTTGCGCCCGAGGTGAGCAGCCCATGTTTTCCGTAGCGACGGAATTTTGACTTTGTGCTCACGTTTGCTTGCTGCGGCCCACTGCTTCATGAACGCCGTGTCGTGGTCTGCAACGATCTCCAAGGCTGCGGCAGGGCGGTCGGGCCACTGAACTATCGCGTCGATCTGACCATTTTGGGTGCCGTCTTCGAATCGTGTCACGGCGACGCCGAGCGCCGACTCTACGACGCGACGAGCCGCGTACTCGTCGCGTCGTTCCTTGGACCTCCCGCTGCGCTTCATGGACCGAAGGTACTCGAGCGGGATACGCGCGGTCTCGTATTCCGGGGGCTTTCGCCTGCCTATCGCGGTGCACGGCTCGCGCGGGTCGCTTTGCTGGCGCAGGAACGTGTGCAGAACCGGCGGCGTCGCGCGCGGGTCAGTGGGCAGAACTCGGCGCCTAACCATCCGCAGATGACGACGGTCCCGAGACGACTCCGTCCTCGGCGTGCGCGGTTCGCCTCACGAATCGACTCCAATCCTTGCGGTGAGACCTTCTCCCCTGCCCGCAGGCGTGCCGCTGTTGCGATCTCTGGTGCGCGTGCAGCGAGGAAGGCGGGCTTCCGCTCGAGACGGTCACGGGCGTTCTGCGCGATCTCGGTCCGCGTCGCTGCAGCCACGAGCCCGCGGCTGCGGGCCAAGCCGTGAGCGCGTCGGAACTCGTCGGCCGCCATACCGTGGCGACGCCACACGTGGAGGCCCAGGTGAGTGAACCGCTTGCCGCACTCGTGGCACAGCAGTCCGTCCGCTGTCTCATCCGGGACTCCGTACAGTCCTTTGCCGTCGGGCTCGCCCACCGTTGGCATGAACACAGCATGCCGCTACGCACGAGAGGTCCGAGGGCTCACGGCGGCCCTAGAGCTGGGGTCCGCCCCGTGTTGGTCCGTGTCGCGGCAGGTCGTGCCGCGCGGTTCGGTGGCTTGTGCGCTCGCGTAGCTGTTCACGGGCGGCGCGGAGCCGCGCACCGGACGCTGACTGCTGCTGCCCCTGTTCGTCATCGCTATCGGCGCGCTGTGAGCGGACGAACTCTCCGAAACCGGGGATGGTGAATCGAAGGCGCCCTCGTGCCGGAGCGTCGATGATCCCTTTGTTGATCAGGCTCCGTCGCACCATGCCGAGGTCGTCGCTGTCTTTGCCTAGCTCCTCGGCAACGTCGCCACGCCGCACCTCCGTGCCAGGCTGGCTAGCCATGGCTCGCAAGAAGTCCCTCTCGCCGTCCGTGGCGACGTCCCACCGAGCCTGGAAGAGCGACGTCATCTCGGAACGAACCGCCGGCTGTGCAGCGGTCACGTGCTCGAGCGTGATCACGTCCCCGCGCTCGGGCCGTGCAGCGTGCCACGCGGCTTCGCCGATCGTCTGGAGCGCTGGAGGGTAGCCGCCACTCTCGGCGTGGGCCATGTCTAGTACGTCCGCACTCCAGCTGACGTCCAGCTGCTTGGCTGGTTCGGTCAAGACGGCCTTGGCGGTCTGCTCGTCCAAGCCCGTCAAGGCGACTTCCCTCGTCCGTTCACCGAAGGTAGCGGCCCGCATCAGCAGGGCCTTTGTCTGCGGCAGCCCAGCGCCGATGAATCCCACCGGGTAGCGCTCCCGTTCACGGCTCATGTTCTGTGCGGCGTTGAGCAGCACGCCCGCGTCCACCACCGCAGGGCCATGCGCGATGTACTCGCGTTCGGCGCGTGAGGTGAGCGGTTCGTGCAGCTCGTCGATCACGACCAACAGGCCCGCTCCGCCCCGGTCGCGGGCGAGATTCGCTGTGTGGTGGAAGAAATCCTCCACCGGGCCCACCAGTGCAGGACTGGTCGCTGCCTCCTTGGCCTCGTCGAGTCCGACCGTGGCGGACACCTTTCCGACGCCGAGGTTGACCTCGACGCCCAGATCCTTGACGCGTCGCGCGGGACGCGAGGAATCGGTTCCAAGGACGTCGGCGCGCTCGAGCGATCGGGTGACGCGGTCGACGACGTCGGGCAAGAACCGCTGGTGCTTGATCCCAGAGACCCAGGCCACCACGAAGCCATCTCTGGCGGCCCGCTCCCCCACATCGGCCAGAAGAGAGGTCTTACCGAGCCCTCGCGCGCCCGTCACCACACTCAGCGGGCCCATCATCTCGCCGTACGCGATCACTCGTGCAAGCCGGTCGCGCAGCAGCGTGCGCTCCTGCTCCCGGCCCACGAACACGCGAGGAGGTTCGCTCGGGGTGTACGGACTCGGCTCCATCTTGTACCCCAATTACGGTTTGTTACGGATAAGCAAACCGTAACAGACCGTAAATCGGGCGCTCACAACTGAGGGCCTCGCCGTGTAGGGCCATACGCCTGTGGTGGTTGGTCGTCGCCATCCGGGCGTTGGCGCCGCTCGCGCAACCGCTCTCGGGCCTGTGTCACACGTTCCCGTGGCGTCGTCCCTCCATCCTCCTCTGGTTGGGGTTGCCGGCGCTCTTCTGCCCTCTGTCGCAGCCGCTGTGCGAACGTCGGGTTCGACTGCTGAGGCGCCGGAGGTTCGGCGCCGACGGGGGCCGGGCCAGCGCGGCACTGCCGTGCACTTGAAGTTCGCCGCCAGGCCGAGCCTTGAGATCGCGGACCGCGGTGGCGAGGTCCCCGGAGATGACGGTCGTGTTCGCCCAGTCGGGATCGGTGAGGGTGGTGGAGGCGACGTACTTCGGTCGTGTGTTCAGTGCGATGGAGATCGGGTTGTCACCCGCGTCCGCCCCCCAGGTGCCGGTACCCCCAGGACCAGGCGAACATCTCGTACGTCCGCCGGCCGAACAGGAAGGCGTCGGCTCGCCCGTAGTAGTCACTGATGTCGGCGAGTGACTTGTCGTCGAACAGCGGTCGTGCCCACCCGCCCCGCTCCATACCCGGGTCGAAGTCCGGATGACGTCCGCCGTTGGCCTGGAACACGCCGTCGACCGACACCTGGATGTTGACCTTCAGTTCCATGACGGCGCCTCCTCGCGTGCCTCGGCGTCCTATCCAAGCACGCCTGCGGCTCGTGGCTCACCGGCGAGTCGGCACCGCGCCTGTCTGACCCCCAGGCGGACACCGCACCTCCTCACAGCGCCGCGCCGATCCGCTCCGCGAACTCCACCAGTCGATTGGAGAAGCCCCATTCGTTGTCGTACCAGCCGTGCACCTTGACCTGGCGCCCCGCCGCCTGCGTCAGCGGGGCGTCGAAGACGGACGAGTGCGGATTGCCGACGATGTCGGCGGAGACCAGCGGCGCCTCCGAGTACTGCAGGTACCGCCCGAGCGGCGTGGTCGCCGCCGCCTCCCGGAACGCGGCGTTGACCTCTGCGGCATCGGCGGCGCGCTCCAGCACAACGGTGAGGTCGGTGATGGAACCGACCGGGACCGGCACGCGCAGTGCCGCGCCGGTGAGCCGACCGTCGAGCTCGGGCAGAACCTTCCCGATCGCCGCCGCGGCGCCCGAGGAGGCCGGGATCGTGGAGACGGCCGCAGCACGCGCGCGGCGCAGATCCGCGTGCGGCGCGTCCTGCAGCCGCTGATCGCTGGTGTACGCGTGCACGGTGGTCATCAGACCGGACTCGATACCGAAGGCCTCGTGGAGAACCTTCGCCAAGGGCGCGAGGGAGTTCGTGGTGCACGAGCCGTTGGAGAAGACGTCATGGCCAGCGGGGTCGAGCCCGTCATCGTTCACGCCGAGGACGACGGTGGGAACGTCGCCCTTCGCGGGCGCCGAGACGACCACCTTCTTCGCCCCGCCCGTCAGGTGTGCGGCAGCGGCTGAGCCGTCCGTGAACCGCCCGGTGGACTCGATGACGACGTCGACTCCGGCGCCTGCCCAACGGATCGCGGCCGGGTCGGGTTCGGCGTACACAGCCATGCGCCGATCCCCGACGCGTATCGCGTCGCCGTCGACCGAGACCCCCGCGAGGTGACCACTCAGCGAGTCCCACTCCAGCAGGGCGGCCAGCGTGCGGGCGTCGGCGAGGTCGTTGACCGCGACCACCTCGACGTCCGCGTCACCGGCGAGCGCGGCACGCAGGAAGCTGCGCCCGATGCGTCCGAATCCGTTGATGCCGATGCGTACCGTCATCTCGTTCACTGCCTTTCGTCGGTGTTCGGTCTCGGGTCGTCGGCGCCGGTCGCGGACGCCCGCAGGAGTTCGAGCACGCCGTCGCGCGCATCACGGAAGGGGCCCGGGTCCTGCTGGGCGATCGCAAGGACGTACCCGCCCTGGATCACGGCCATCAGGGTGTGCGCGAGCCGGCCCGGGTCCAGGTCCTGCCGGAGGACGCCCGCGGCGATCGCCTCCCGCAACACGCTGACCCACCGGTCATGGACCTGCGCGAAAGCCTCGGCGACCGGAGCGAGCAGCACCGGGTCTTCACGGACTTGCGGGTCCTGCGTCATCCGGCCGACCTTGCAGCCCTTGAGTGCGTCACGCGGCCGCAAGAGGTACGCCTCGATCCGGGCCATGGGATCGCCCGCACCGTCGAGGTCCGACGTCGCCGGCAGTAGATCGGCGACGTTGCGCTCCAGGGCGGCGAGCGCCAGATCCCGCTTCGACCGGAAGTGGTGGTACTGGCTCCCCTGTCCCACGCCGGCGCGTTCGCGCACGTCGCGTGGGCTCGTGTCGGCGTACCCGCGTTCCCACATGAGTTCGCCCATCGTTGCGACGAGCCGTTCCCGGGTATCCATACCCATCACTCTAAACCTACTAGTAGGTACAGAGGAACGAATCGACCGCCTTCATGTCGGTGTGACGGCACGACGGCCCCGCGGATGCGTGGCGGGCCAGCCCAGATCGGGCGTCAGAACCCACGCCTGCCAGACGAGGAGCGCGTTGACGAGGAAGCTGCGGCGTTGCACTGGCCGGGCCGCGTCCCGCGCTCCTGTTGCGGCCCCCGGCCCCGGGTGGTTGCGTCGCATCGCATGAACCAGACGACGGCGCCGCGGCGCAACGTGTTCGTCCTCGCCCTCACGCAGCTGCAGCGCACCGAGCTCGAGAGCATCCGCGGCGCGGAACGTTTCGCCTTCCACGGCTTGCTCAGCTACGACCGCCTGGTCCGCGAGACCAACCACGACTTCGACGCCTTGCTCGACGACGCTCGGACCGAGCTCGACGCCTTCCCCGGGTCCGTGGACGCGATCGTCTGCCACTGGGACTTCCCGAGCTCCGTCCTCGCCCCGATCCTGGCCGATGAGCGCGGCATCGCCTCGCCCTCGCTCACCAGCGTGCTGAAGTGCGAGCACAAGTACTGGAGTCGCCTGGAACAGCAAGCCAGCGTGCCCGAGGTGGTGCCGGGCTTCGCCGCCGTCGACCCGTTCGAGAAGGACGTGCAGGTTGACCTGCCCTTCCCGTTCTGGATCAAGCCGGTCAAGGCACACTCCTCGAGCCTCGGCTTCGCCATCCACGACGAGGATGAGCTCACCGCGGCCCTGGAGCAGATCCGCGCCGAGATCACCGACCTCGGCGACGCGTTCAACCAGGCCCTGCGCCGCGTCGACCTGCCGCCGGAGCTCGTCGGCAACGGCGGCAACACCTGCCTCGCGGAGGAGATCATCACCGGAATCCAGGCCGCCCCCGAGGGGGTTCTCGCCCGCGGGGAGTTCCACGTCCACGGCGTGGTCGACATGCACCGGGACGAGGACGGCACCAGCATCGAGCGCCTCGACTACCCCGCCGGGACCGTCCCGGCCGAGGTCCAGGAACGGATGATCGACGTCGCCGAACGATTCCTCCGCCACGTCGGATACGACGACGGTGCCTTCAACGTGGAGTTCATGTGGGACCGCGAGGCGGACAAGCTCTGGCTCATCGAGGTCAACACCCGGATCTCCCAGTCGCACAGCGAGCTGTTCCTCCTCGTCGACGGGTCCTCGAACCACGAGGTCGCGATCGACGTGGCCCTCGGTGAGCCCCCGCAGATGCCGCACCGGCAGGGGCGGTACGCCGTCGCGGCGCAGTGCCACGTCATCCACCGGGGCGAGGACGCCGTCGTGCGGCGGGTCCCGTCCGAGGAGGATCTCGAGGCGCTGGACCGCGCCTTCCCCGGCGCCCGGGCCACGTTCCAGGTGGCGCCGGGGGACCGGCTCTCCGACCTTCCCCACCAGGACAGCTACAGCTACACCCTCGGTCACGTCTACCTGGGCGCCGGCAGTCGCCAAGAGCTGGACGACCGCCGGCGGCGAGCCACGGAACTGCTGCCCTTCGAGTTCGACCCCGTCCCCGAGGAGGATCATGGATGAGGAGCGTCACCGAACTCCCCCACGAGATCGAGACCCTCGAGAATGTCTTCGTCCCGCTGCGTGACGGTCAGCGCGTCGCCGCCCGCATCTGGCGACCCATCGATGCCGTGACCGATCCGGTGCCCGCCGTCGTCGAGTACATCCCGTACCGCAAGCGGGACAGCACCCGTGGGCGCGACGCGTATAACCACCCCTACATCGCGGGCCACGGCTACGCCTGTGTGCGGGTGGACCTGCGCGGCAGCGGCGACTCCGACGGCGTCCTGGTCGACGAGTACCGGCCGCAGGAGCACCGGGACGCCGAAGATGTCATCAGCTGGCTCGCCGACCAGCCCTGGTGCGACGGCAACGTCGGCATGATGGGCATCTCCTGGGGCGGGTTCAACGCCCTCCAGCTGGCTGCCATGAACCCCCCGGCGCTCAAGGCGGTCATCAGCGCCTCCGCCACGGACGATCTGTACGTCGACAACATGCATTACATGGGCGGTTGCCTCCTGGCGGACAACCTCTCCGAGGCGACCGTCATGTTCGCCTTCAACAGCCTCCCGCCCGACCCCGCCGTGGTCGGCGACCGGTGGCGGGAGATGTGGCGCGAGCGGCTCGAGGGCAGCGGCCTCTGGCTCGACACGTGGCTGCGGCACCAGCGACGGGACGAGTACTGGAAGCCCGCGTCCGTGTGCGAGGACTACACACGGGTGCGGTGCCCGGTCATGGCCGTCGGTGGCTGGGCCGACGGGTACACCAACGCGATCTTCCGGCTCCTGGAGAACCTCGACGTCCCGCGCCGCGGACTCATCGGTCCATGGGGGCATCGTTATCCGCACCTCGGTGTACCCGGTCCCGCCATCGGCTTCCTCCAGGAGGTCGTGCGCTGGTGGGACCACTGGCTCAAGGGCCACGACACCGGGATCGAGGACGAGCCGATGCTGCGTGTGTGGATGCAGGACAGCGTCCCGCCCTCGGCCACCTACGAGGACCGACCGGGCAGGTGGGTCGCCGAACCGAGCTGGCCGGCACCCGATCTGACGGAACGCGAGTACCGGTTCACGGCGCACCATCTGGTGGACATCACCGACGACGCGTCCGACGGCGCACCGCCGGCCCAGGACCGGCTGACGCTGCAGTCGCCGCTGAGCGTCGGGATGTTCGCCGGCAAATGGGCCTCCTACTCCGCCGTTCCCGACCTGCCCTACGACCAGCGCGAGGAGGACGGCGGCGCGCTCGTCTTCGAGACGGAACCGCTGCCGGAGACTCTCGAGGTCCTCGGCCTGGCGCGAGTACGGCTCGAGGTGTCGGCGGACCGGCCGGTCGCCCAGCTCGCGGTCCGTCTCTCGGACGTCCACCCCGACGGTGAGGCCACGCGAGTGACCTACGGTGTCCTGAACCTCACGCACCGCGACGGCAGCGCACAGCCCGCACCACTCGAACCCGGTGTCCGCTACCCGGTCGAGGTCGAGCTCAACGGCGTAGCCCAGGTGTTCCCGGCCGGGCACCGGCTGCGGGTGTCGATCTCGACGTCGTACTGGCCGCTGGTGTGGCCGCCACCGGAGCCCGCCACGGTCACGATCACCACCGGCGCCAGCGCACTCCTGCTTCCTGTCCGCACGCCTCGACCGGAGGATGATCACCTGCGCGAGTTCGGGCCGCCGGAGGCCGCACCGGAGGCGGAGACGTCGGTGCTCGCCACCGGCGAGCACGCCTGGCGAGTCACCCGTGACCTCGCCACCGATATCTCGACGTTGGAGATCGTCAACGACCAGGGCACGTTCCGGATCGAGGACACCGGAACGATCATCCACCGTGACACCCGCGAGTGGTACAGCTTCCGGTGGAACGACGTCACCTCGGCCCGGGGCGAGACACGCACGGTACGGCGGCTGGAGAACGGCGACGACTGGCGCGTCGAGGTGACCACGCGCACGGTGCTCACGTGCACGACCTCAGACTTCCTGATCAACGCCCAGCTCGACGCGTACGAGCTGGACGAGCAGCAGGGTCATCCGCGCGTGTACTCGCAGAACTGGGAGCGGCGCATCCCGCGCGACCTGGTGTGAGCTCGGCCGGACGAGCAGAGCGGTCGGTGCCGAGGGCCGGGATGCTCCCTGTTCAGGCAGCCAGGTCGCGCAGCGCGTCCTCGATGGTCCGGTGGAACGTGGGATAGGCGTAGATCATGTCCCGCAGCTGCGCCGTCGGGACCTCGCCGTGGACGGCGACGGCAAGTACACCGAGGATCTCCCCGCCGGACGGGCCCGCCGCCGTCGCCCCCACCAGCACACCGCGATCCGCGTCCTCGACGAGTTTGACGAATCCGGCGCTACCTGCGCCGTGGATCCATCCACGGGCCGAGGAAGAGACCTGTGCCTGTCCGGTGCGGACGGTCAGCCCACGGTCGCGGGCCTGTTCCTCGGTGAGGCCGACGGCGCCGACCTCGGGTTCGGTGAAGGTCACCCTCGGGACGGCGCGGTAGTCGGCACCCGGCCCGTCCTGGCCGAGGATGTCGGCGACGGCGATGCCGGCCTGGTACATCGAGACGTGGGTGAAGGCGCCGTGGCCGGTGACGTCCCCGATCGCCCAGACCCCCTCGGCCGCACGCATGTGCTCGTCGACGTCGACGGTCCGAGCCGCGGTGTCCAGGCCGACGGCGCCCACGCCGAGCGCCTCCAGGTCGGTGCCGCGACCGGCGGCGACCAGCAGGTGGGCGGCGGTGAGGCGTTGTCCGCCGCCCAGGTGCAGGGTGAACGTCTCGCCGTCGAACTCGACGCGCTCGGCGCGCGCGTCCGTGTGCACCGCGACGCCCTCGTCGGCGAAGGTCTCGGCGATGAGGTCACCGGCTTCCGGCTCGTCGGCGGCCAGCAGCCGCGACCCCGCCTCGAGAACCGTCACCTCCGCACTGAACCGGGCGAAGACCTGCGCGAACTCGCAGCCGACCGGACCGCCACCGATCACGATGAGCGAGTCCGGCACCTCGGCGACGGCCACCGCCTCGCGGTTGGTCCAATACGGGGTGGATTCGAGCCCCTCGATCGGGGGCAGCGTGGGCTCCGTGCCGGGGTTCAGCACGACGGCGCGGGCGGCGGCGAAGACGCGTTCGCCGTCGTCGGTGGTCACGGTCACCTCACCCGGGGCCGTCAGGCGCGCCCGGCCGCGGACGAACCGGCCGCCTGACTTCTCGAACCGCTCGACGGCGGCCGCGTCGTCCCAGTCGGTGGTGGCCTCCTCGCGGATGCGGGTGGCGACCGGCGTCCAGCTCGGGCTGACCTCGGCTCGTCCCGCGAGGTCGTCGACGCGTCTGGCCTCCGCGAGCGCCTCGGATGCGCGGACCATCATCTTGGTGGGCACGCACGCCCAGTACGGACACTCGCCACCGACCAGCCGGGCTTCGACACCGACGACGTCCAGGCCGGCTTCCGCCAACCGCGCGGCGGCGTGCTCGCCGCCGGGCCCCATCCCGATCACCACGACGTCCACGGCCTCAGCCGGCATGTCGTCCCCCTTCTCGCGTGCTGCCGCTCAGTCCACCACACATCGGCGGCAGCCACAGCGGATTACAGACGACGGCGGAGCTCAACTGCGTGCGTATCGGTCCAGGTCCTGGCTCGGCGCACCTGCTCGGGGACGCCGGCGCGTTCCAGGTCTCTCATCGCGGAGTCGCCGGCGGCGGCACCGGCCTCGATTCCGGTCGCGCAGCGCTCCTGCCACCGCAGGACGGTCGGGATGAGCTCCTCGCGGTCCACTCTGCCGTAGCTGTCGCAGATGAGGCGGAGGTGGTCGGCCGCGACGTCGATGTCGGTGCCGGGACCCAGTGGCACAAACTGCCAAGCCACGTGCGCGACGTCCTCGATGCGGCGACCGGGACCGGCGATGTCCCAGTCGACGAACGCGACCGGCATGAGTGCACCGGTGCGGTCGGGCCGGCAGATCGTGTTGCGGGGGTCGAGGTCGTGGTGGCAGACCACCTCCTGCTCCCCCGCGAGCACGGTCCCGGCGGTGCGGTCGTGCAGCTGCCGGGTGAGCCGGACGACTGCGGCCAGGGCATCCGGTTCGGCGAGGCGCGCCCGGACCTCGGGCTCCGCACCCGAGCGGCCGGGGAGGTGGGTGAGCACCTCGGTCCGGCCGTCGGTGCGGACGAGGCGTGGGGCGCCCGGCCATTCCGCCAGATGCTCGAGCAGGGCGTGGACGAACGCGGCGTTCGGCCCGAGTGCTCGGTGGACCTCGTCGCCGTGACGGACCACCTCGTTCACGAATCCCCCGTCGAGGCGTTCACCGTCACTCACCGCGTACCTCCTGCTCGTCCGTTCCGGTCATGCGTGCCGCGCGGTCGGATCCATGACCGTTGTCACTGGTCGCGGGCCTGACCGCCTTCTACTCTCGGCCGCAGGAGGTGGGGATGTCCACGACGACGATCACCCGCGGACCCGCACGGGAGACGGAACGGGCGCCGGCGCCGGACCTCGCGCGCGGTTTCATGCTGCTGCTCATCGCGGTGGCGAACACGCCGTTCTACCTCTGGGGGCGCGAGCACGCCGCGTCGGGCACCGCGCATCCGGTCGACGGCTCGACGTTCGATCGCATCGCCCAGGCGTTGATCATCACGACCGTGGACCTGCGGGTCTACCCGATGTTCGCCTTCCTGTTCGGGTACGGCATGGTCCAGCTCTACCGGCGTCAGGTGGCCGCTGGGACGCCCGAACGCGCCGGTCGACGGCTGCTGCAACGCAGGAACCGCTGGCTGCTCGTCTTCGGCCTGCTCCACGCCGCCCTGCTGTGGATGGGTGACGTGCTCGGCGCGTACGGGCTGGCCGGGCTGCTGCTCGTGGCCCTGTTCTTCCGGCGCTCGGACCGGACGTTGCTCGTCTGGGCCGGAGTCCTCACCGGCGTGCTCATGGCGATGGCGGCGCTCAGCGTCGTGGGCGGGTACGCCATGGCGCAGCTGCCGCCCGATTCCGAAGTCACCGCCATGATGGACTTCGGCTCGGACGACGCCGGCGTCGCGGAACCGAACTACCTGGCCTCGATTCTGCCCCGACTCGCGTTCTGGGTACTGCTCGTCGTGGGACAGGGCCTGCTCATGCTCGCCGTGCCGATCATGATCCTGCTGGCGTTCGTCGCAGGTCGGAGGCAGATCCTCGAGCATCCCGGTGAGTACCTGCGGCTGCTGCGGGGCCTCGCCGCCGGGGGCATCGCCGTCGGCTGGCTCGGGGGACTGCCGCACGCGCTGGCACACATCGGTGTCTGGGACGTCCCGGACCAGGCGATGTGGGCGTTCATGGCGGTCCAGCTCGCCACCGGCATGTTCGGCGGCCTGGGGTACGTCGCCCTGTTCGGGCTGATCGGCCACCGGATCGCGGCGCGCCGGACCGCTGGGGACGCGGGCTCGGCGGCGCGCCCGGCCGGAGCCGTCGCCGCCGTCGGGAAGCGGTCGCTCTCGTGCTACCTCGCGCAGTCCGTGCTGTGCGCCCCGGTGCTCTCCGCCTGGGGGCTCGGCCTCGGTGCGGACCTCGGCAGCGCGACGATGGCGTTGTACGCGATCGGTGTGTGGCTGGTCATCGCCGTGCTGGCGGCGTGGTTCGAACGCTCGCGGCGGCGCGGACCCGCGGAGGTGCTGCTGCGCCGGCTGGTGTACCGGGGAGCGGCCGGCGCAGCGCGATCATGACCGCGGCGGGTCTCGTTCTGGACGCGGCGGAGGCCGGCCTGACGCTGCCGGTCCTGGCGCACGAGACGGGCCGGCAGTCCCGTCGGGGTGCCGGCCCGTCGATGTGTGCGCCGCGGGATCAGGTGGTCGTGGAGCGACGCCCCGCGAAACCGAGGTAGAGGGAGATCAACAGGATCGACAGCACGATGCCGACGATCCACGTGACGATGGTGCTGCCGCCGAACAGGGTGTCAGCGAGCCAGCCCCCACCGAGTGCGCCGAGGGCCCCCAGGATGATCGTCCAGATGATCCCGATGTTCTGCTTGCCCCGCATGAACAAACGAGCCAAGGCGCCGAAGATCGCGCCGAGAATGAGAAGTCCGATGAGGGAACCCATCTGTGTCCCACCTTTCGTGTCGGGTCCGACGCAAGGAAGCGTCCCAGCACCGTCGGTACCCCGCATCCGGGGACGAGCTATGTCACATCTGTCACACCCAGCGCACCGGTCCCGCCGCTCGCAACCTCAGCCGAGGAGTGCCACGAGCGCGACGATGACCGGCACCGAGACGATGGTCGAGACGAGGATGGTGTCACGGACCATCGGGACGGCCCGGCCGTAGCGCATGGCGTAGACGAAGATGTTCTGCGCCGTCGGGAGTGCGCCGACGATGACCGGGGCGAGCAAGTCGTCACCGGTGAGGCCGAAGACGCGTGCGGCGAGCAGGTACGCGATGACGGGGCCGGCGAGACACCGAGTGGCCACCGCCGCCCACATCGGCCCGCGCACGTCCCCACGGCCCGGCGCGGGCGCACCGCGCAGGGAGAAGCCGAACGCGACGAGCATGACCGGGACGGCGACGTCGGCCAGGAGATCGATGGGCATCATGACGACCGCGGGCAGGCTGACGCCCGTCATGGCGAGCACCAGGCCGGCGAGGACGGACAGGACGAGCGGGTTGCGCAACGGGGTGGTCAGGGCCTGAGTGCGGGAGACGCTGCCGCGGCCGGTCTGCGCGTCCAGGATGGAGAACCCGACGGGGACCATCACGAGCAGTTGCAGCAGGAGCACCGGCGCGATCGTGGCGGCGTCTCCGACGGCGAAGACGAGCAGGGGGATGCCGAGGTTGCCCGCGTTGACGTAGCTCACGGTCAACGCCCCGAGCGTGAGGTCGGCGCCGCGCAGCCGGGTCAGAAGCCGGGCGAGCACGGCGTAGGCGGCGGCAAGGATGAGCGCGGTGGAGATCACCACCACGGCGCTCGCCGAGAACACCTCGGTGACGTCGGCGCCGGCCAGCGTACGGATCATCAGGGCCGGAGTGGCGGCATAGAACGTCAGGCGGGAGAGGACGGCGTCGGCGCCGTCGGGAAGCGCACGCCAGCGGGCGAGCAGGTAGCCGAGGGTCGCGACGACGCCGAGGCCGACGAATCCCGTCAGTACCCCGCCCACGCACTCCCCTTTCCTCCGCAGGTCCGGGGGCCATCCTCGCACCACGCCATGGCAGGCCGGCCGAGGGCTGGGCACTGCACACGATTGACTACTCGCGCGGGTAGAGGGGGCAGGGGGCGGGAGCCGCGCTGCACACGATTGACTACTCGCGGGGGGTAGAGGGCCGGGGCGGGACGCGCGTCGGACAACCGTGCCGAGTGATGGTCAGGAGACGAGGGTGACGTCCGCGCTGAGCCCGGCGTGGTCGGAGACCGAGAAGTGGTGCGCCCGGCCCGGCCCGTCGGCCACGAGACCGGCCCCGAGCAGGTGATCGATCTGCTTGCGCGGCCGGGCATTGGTGAACGTGTGTGCCGTGGCCAGCGACGAGTACCCCGTGGCGAGGGGGGCGACCCGCGACGGCGGCAGGTTGAGGTCACCGCCGAGCAGCGCCGGTCCGGGCAGGGTCCGCATCGAGTCGAGGCAGGTGGCGAGCTGGCCTCGCGCGGTGTCGACCATGACGGACAGGTGCGCGACGCCCACCGAGACGGGCCCGACCTCGGTGAGGAGTACGCCGGCGAGGAAGACCCGGTCGACGTCGGGCCACCAGCCACGCGCCGTCCACCATGGTCCGACCCGCCGCAGGCCGCTGCCCCGCAAGGGTCGCACGTGCCAGCTGCGGACCGGATACCGACTCAGCAGGGCCAGGCCGTACCCCCGGGACACCTCGGAGCGTGGCGCAGGCACGGCCAGGCCTGCCGGGCCGAAGACGAGGTTGGCGGCGAAACGGTGCCGCATGCCGAGGGCGCCGGCAAGCGCCCCGGCCTGATCGACGCCGCCGGAGCGGGGGTGGCGCTTGTCGACCTCCTGCAGCAGGACGACGTCGGGCGCGAGCTCGGCGATCTCCGCCGCGGCCCGCCGGACCGTGCGCCGGCTCGCCCGGCTCCCGGCGTCTGCGGCCGTCGCCGCCGGAAGGAAGTGCTTGACGTTGAGGGTCAGCACCCGCATGTCAGTCCTGCTGATCCGGGGACTCCTCGAACGTCAGCGCCACGGAGTTCATGCAGTAGCGGTCCCCGGTGGGAGTCTGCGGGGCGTCGTCGAAGACGTGCCCGAGGTGGGAGTCGCAGCGGGCGCACCGCACCTCGGTGCGGACCATCCCGTGCGAGCGGTCCTCGATCAGCGTCACGGCGTCGGAGTCCTGCGGGGCGTAGAAGCTCGGCCACCCGCAGTGCGAGTCGAACTTGGTCCGCGAGCGGAAGAGTTCGGCTCCGCAGGCTCGGCACCGGTAGATGCCCTCGCGGTCCTCGTTCAGCAACGCACCGGTGTAGGGACGCTCGGTGGCCGCACGGCGCAGCACCTGGAACTCGAACGGGTCGAGGAGCCCCTGCCACTCCTCGTCGGACCTGGTGATCTTCTCAGGCGTCGTCATGTCCTCCATGGTCCCCCTCGGAGTCGCTGCCGCGCACCTGGGGGTCACCCAACGGCATGCGCCGCTGCTCGCCGGTGCGCTGCTGCTCGCCGGGACGCTGCTGCGGCAAGGGCGCCGTCCCGCGCACCTCGGTCTCCTCCGCGTCCGCCGCGGGCGTGCCGGCCGCCGGTGCGCCGTCGTCGTCCGCGGCGTTCTGCTCACCCTCGTGGGAGGCCTGGTCGGCGGCCCGGCGCTGCTCGGCCGCCTGCTCGCGTTCGGCGTAGACCTCCTCACCGGGCCCGGCGAACTGCTGAGCCCGCTGCTCGTTCTCCGGCGACCCCGTGAACATCGCGGAACGATGGGCTCCGCTGGAGGTGGTGGGTCCGGGCTCGGCGGCGGCGTCCGGATCGACCGTGCGGTCCTGGACCGACGTGCGTTCGGGCAGCGGGACGTTCATCACCACGGTCTCGTCCACCGACGCACGGGGCCGGGGCCGGGGTTCGCGGCGTGCGAGACGGCCGGCGTTCTCTTTCGCCCGGCGGCGGTCCTCCCGTTCGGCGCGGCGCCGTGCGCGACGTGCCGCCGCCTCGCGCGCTCGGCGGCGTTCCGGGTCCTCGGAGATCGTCACCGCCATGGTGTCCGGCGTCTCACGGCGGCGCTGGAGCTCTGGTTCGGCGAGTTCCTTCATCTCCTCCGCGAGCGGTCCGGTGTTCAGCGCCGGCGCCTCCGGCTCGTCCACCCAGTACTCCTCGACGCGGCTGCGCGGCAGGGCGTACGGGGCGTTGGTCTGCAGCCAGTCGACGAGCGCCTCGCGCAGGTAGTACTTGAGGTCGGTGATCGTCGGGGTGTCCTTGGCGGAGACCAGGGCGCGGACCCGGATGAAGCCGCCGACGGCGTCGAAGACCTGCAGCACACCGATCCGCCCGTCCCACAGGTCGGTTCCCGCCAGGAGCCGTTCGAGCTCCGCCCGCATGGCGGGGATGGGCACGCGCCAGTCGACGTCGAACTCCACCGTGCCGAGCAGTTCCGGTGCCCGCCGGGTCCAGTTCTCGAAGGGGGTGGTGGTGAAGTAGGTGGACGGCATGATCATGCGCCGGTCGTCCCAGATGCGGACGACGACGTAAGTGAGGGTGATCTCCTCCACGTACGCGAACTCGTCCTCCACGATGACGATGTCGTCGACGCGGATGGAGTCCGTCAGGGCGATCTGGAGCCCGGCGAACACGCTGCCGAGGGTGGTCTGCGCGGCCAGGCCGGCGACGACGGAGATGATGCCCGCAGAGGCGAGGATCGAGGCCCCTGCGGCACGCGCCCCGGGGAAGGTGAGCAGGACGGCCGCGATGCCGAGGACGACGGCCACGGCGATGGCCACGCGGCGGATCACCTGGGCCTGGGTCTGGATCCGGCGGGCCTTGCCGCTCGTGGTGTCCGGGCCGAGTCGGTCGAGCACGACGTCCTCGACCACCCGGATGAGGCCGACGACGAACCAGACGCCGGCGAGGATGGCGAGAATGAGCAGGACGTGCTCGGTGATATCGCGCCAGCGTGGCGGGTCGACACCGCGCGGCAACGGCGTGGCGACGATGAAGGCGATCCACGCCCCGACGACAGCGCCGATCGCGTAGAACGGGCGCCGGCAGCGGTTACGGATGAACCGCGCCAGGGGCCGGCCGCGGCCGATCGCGCGGATCAACGCGGAGATCAGGACGGCTACCAGGAAGCCGCCGACGAGCCCGGCCGCCGTCCACAGCACGACGGAGACGAACTCGAACGTCACCTCGATGGCCTGGTCATCCATGACCCAAGGCTAGGCGGCTCTCCTGGAGGTTCGCTGGGGATGGGCCTGGTGTTCGCTGTGCCGCGCCCGTGCGGCCCGTCATGTTCACAGGTCCTTGCCGAGGAAGACGTCGACGTACGGGTTCTCCTCGAACGGCTCGACCGGCTGATAACCCGCCGAGGTGCACAGCGTCATGGCTTCGTTCAGGGAGCTGTTGAGGCTGAGCACCACGCGACGTGCTCCGAGGGCGCGCGCCCGGTTCTCCAGAGCGCGCAGCAGGAACCGGCCCAGCCCCTGGCCACGGAGATCGGGGACGAGCCAGATGCGTTGGAGTTCCGCGGTGTCTCCGGAGTCGGCACGCAGCCGAACACCCCCGCACCCCAGGACAGCGGCGGTGCCGAGTTCGGTGACGAGGATGAAGTCGCCGCGCGGCGGTGTGACGTCCGCGCCGGGGACCGAGTCGAGCAGCTCCGGACGGAAGCCGCCTTCGAGTCGTTCGGCGAGTTCGTCGTAGTAGCGACCGAGCGCCTTGGCCGCACGCTCGCTCGCGGCCTGACCCTCGAGGATCCGGACCGGCCGCGGCAGCTGGGTCGACGACGTCGCCATCGCAACATGGTGCCTTGGCCGGCGACCGCGCGCCAGAAGGGCGCCGGCGGGCACGGGCAACTACGCTCCGACGTCATGGACGGGTCTGAGCCGGACCACGCTCCGCGCATCTGCGTCGTCGCTCCGACGCCCCTGCTGGTCATGGAGATCGCCGCCGGGGCGGCGGGTCAGGCTGGCACGGCCACCTCGATCGATCCGGCAGGCGATGGCCCGGAGGTCCCTGAGCAGCATGCGGACATCCACATGCATCCGGGCGGTCAGGGACTGTGGGTCGCGCGGATGGCGGTCTCGCTCGGTGCCGCAGTGACGGTGTGCGGACCGTTCGGCGGGGAGCTGGGCAGCTCCATCGTCCAGATGCTCAACGCGGCCGAGCTCACGGTCCGGTCAGTGACCGCAGGCGCGGGGAACGGGGCGTACGTGTTCGACCTGCGTGGCCAGGACCGCGAGATCGTCGCGCACATGCCTCCGCCGCCGCTGACCCGGCACGAGCTCGACGACCTCTACGGCACGGTGCTGGTCGACGCCCTGGACTCGGACGTGCTGGTCCTGACGGGAGCCGAACCGGCGTCCGTGGTACCGCCGTCGTTCTTCGGGCGGATCACCGCCGATGTGCGCGCGGCGGGCAAGCCGGTCGTCGCCGATCTCTCGGGCGAGGCGGCGACGGCTGCGGCCGACGCCGGCCCGACGGTGCTGAAGATGAGTCACGAGGAGGTGGTCGAGGCGGGGCTGGCCGAGGATTCGACCGAGGCACTACGGCAGGCGGCCGAGGGTCTCGTGGCCGGCGGAGTCACCGCCATGGTGGTCTCCCGGGCGGCCGACCCGGCTCTGCTGGTGACGGCGGACGGCGCACGGTACGCCGTCGGTCCGGTGGTCTCCCCGCTGGACCATCGCGGCGCCGGCGACTCGATGACCGCGGGGATCGCCGTCGGGCTGGGCCGCGGCCTCGAGGTCACCGACGCGGTGCGGCTGGGAGCCGCCGCCGGGGCGCTGAACGTCACGCGCCGCGGGCTCGGGACCGGCCGGCGCGACCAGATCGAGCGCTTCGCCGAACGCGTGAGCATCACGGACGCGGACACGGCAGACAACGGCGACGGCGAGGAAGCGGAAGGAGCCGACTGAGCGTGCACGTGCTGGTGACGAACGACGACGGCATCACCTCCTACGGACTGACCGTGCTCGCCCAGGCGGCACTCGCGGCCGGGCACGAGGTGACCGTCGTCGCCCCGCACCGGCAGTACTCCGGGGCGAGCGCGGCGTTGACCGCGCAGGAGTCCGAGGGGCAGCTCGTCTTCGTCGAGGAACGACCCGAGGGCCTGCCGGAGCAGGTCCGGGCGTTCGGGGTGAAGGCGGCTCCCGGTCTGATCGGGTTCGTCGCCTCGTTCGGGGCGTTCGGCTTCCGGCCGGACGTGGTGCTCTCCGGCATCAACCTCGGGGCGAACACGGGCCGCGCGATCCTGCACTCAGGAACAGTCGGCGCCGCGCTCTCCGCGGCCCAGCACGGCATCCGGGCCATGGCCGTCTCCATCGCGGCCGGCGGTCCGCAGCACTGGGACACCGCCCGCCATGTGACCGACCATGCGCTCGCCTGGCTGCTCGAGATCGACGGCATCGGCGACCGGGTGCTCAACGTCAACGTCCCGGACGTGGCGCCGGACCGGCTCCGCGGCATCCGGCCGGCCTCGTTGGCGAGCTTCGGTGCGGTCCAGGCCCGGGTGAAGGAACTGGGCACCGGGTACGTCCAGCTCACGTACACGGGGGTCGAGGCGGAAGAGGAGCCGGGCACCGACCACTACCTACTGGCCCGCGGGTGGGCGACGCTGACCATGTTGCGGGCGCCGGTGGCCGACGACGGCGGGGTGAGCCTGCCGCGGGTCGACGGCACGCAGTCGGCGGCCGCCGGTCAGGAGGGCGAGCCTCTGGTGGACGTCTCCTCCGGGACGGTGATCTCCACCGGTGAGGACGCTCCGGCCGGCGAGGTCGAGGAGGAGTGATCGAGGAAGGAGCGACCCGGAGCGGCCCGGCGGCGCGCTCACGACCAGCCGAGCTCGTGGAGGCGCTCGTCGTCGATCCCGAAGTGATGGGCGATCTCGTGCACCACGGTGACCGCGACCTCGTCGACGACCTCTTCCTCGGACGTGCACAGCCGGAGGGTGGGACCTCGAAAGATGGTGATGCGGTCGGGCAGCGACCCGGCCGCCCACCAGTCACCGCGGTCGGTGAGCGGAGTGCCCTCGTAGAGGCCGAGCAGGTCGGGCTCGTCGTCCGGTCCGTCGGCGAGCTGTTCGGGCGTCGGCTCCTCCTCCACGAGCACGACAACGTTGTCCATGTGCGCGGTCAGTTCCGGCGGGATGAGGTCGAGCGCATCGGAGACGGCTTCCTCGAACGCCTCACGGCTCATCGTCACCACGGCACCATGGTGCCTGTTCCGGTCGTCAGCGCGCTCTGTTCAGGGCGCGGGCGCGCCCTCTCGCAAGCGCCGGCACGCCCTCTCGCGGGTGGTCGAGCCGAACCCGGAGCGAGGTGATGATCGGCACACCGGGCGCGCTTTGCTCCGGAGACCAACTTCCCCGTATGCTGTCGGAGGTCTTGGGGCGCTTCGGCGTCACGGGCGTCCGACCGGGCCCCCATCGTCTAGCGGCCTAGGACCCCGCCCTTTCACGGCGGTAGCACGGGTTCGAATCCCGTTGGGGGTACGCAAGCTCCTCCGTGGGTTCGCACCATTGAATGAAGAACGAGGCTTCGGCCTCACAAACAAGGCCCCGTGGCGCAGTTGGTTAGCGCGCCGCCCTGTCACGGCGGAGGTCGCGGGTTCAAGTCCCGTCGGGGTCGCGGTGGACGAACGCCCGGTCGAAAGGCCGGGCGTTCGTCACTTGGCTCTGTAGCTCAGTTGGTAGAGCGTTCGACTGAAAATCGAAAGGTCGGCGGTTCGACCCCGCCCGGAGCCACCACCACTGTGAAGCCCCCTGGTTCGCCGGGGGGCTTCGTCGTTCCCGAAGACCGCCTCGTCGAGCCCGAGGGCCCTCGCTCTGGGGGTCGGCGTCGGCACCCGCCCGTGGTAGCGGCACCCGCGCATGCGTCCCACCGCTCACCACAGCACCACAAGCTCGCCCGAGCACCATGTGTGTTGTCCACACTCCCTTCCGGCGTGACGCGGCCAGTGCCACGATGGCGTCGTCGTCCGTCGACGGGAGTGACCATGACGTTCCACAAATCCCCGCTGTTTCTGGCGGCGATCCTCGCCGTCGGCCTGGCGTGCGCGTTCACGGTCAGCGACGCCGGCGTCCGGTGGATCTGGGCCGACCGCCCCGCGATCGCCGCCGGACTCGTCGTGCTCGCGGCCGCGTACCTCCTGGCCCTGTACCTCCAGCAACGCAAGGCCGTACGCGCGCGCAACCGCGACTGAGTCCGCCGGGCGCCCGCGCCGGCGCCCGGCGTGCCGGTGACGCCCCCCACGTGCGTCCTACCGCCCACGTCGGCACGACTACTCAGCCCGGCACCACACCGAACACCACGAGCTCAGCCAGGCACCGCAACGAGCATCACGGTCCGGCGAGAATCGGGGATCACCCTGATCCCACGGCGGAGCGCACTGCGCGAGAATCGGTGGCATGCCCCGGCACCTGGTTCGCCGACTGTTCGCCCGCTCCGCTGACTCCGACCCCGCCCCTCCCGTCGAATCGCACCTCGCCCCACACGTCGCCCGGCCGGAAGCCTTCCGTCCTGTCGAGGATCCGATCGTCCGCGCCCGCACCCTGAGCAAGGTCTACGGCTCCGGCAACACCCACGTCCGGGCGCTCGACGGCGTCGATCTCGATCTCGCGCGCGGGGCCCTCACGGCCGTCATGGGGCCGTCGGGCTCCGGTAAGTCCACCCTCATGCACTGCCTGGCCGGCCTGGACTCGCCCAGCTCGGGATCGATCCGCCTGGACGACATCGAGATCTCGGGGATGAGCCAGCGACGCCTGACCGCCCTGCGTCGCACACGGATCGGCTTCATCTTCCAGGCCTACAACCTCGTTCCGACGCTCACCGCCGCCGAGAACATCACCCTGCCGCTGGACATCGCCCGGCTACCGGTCGACCGGGACCGGTTCGACCTCATCGTGCGGACCCTCGAGTTGTCGGACCGGCTGCACCATCGCCCGACCGAGCTCTCCGGCGGACAGCAGCAGCGAGTGGCGTGCGCGCGGGCGTTGATCTCGGCGCCGGCCGTGGTCTTCGCCGACGAGCCGACCGGAAATCTGGACTCCTCGGCGGCCGCCGAGGTGCTCGGCTTCCTGCGCCGGAGCGTCGACGAGCTGGGCCAGTCGGTTGTCATGGTCACCCACGAACCGACCGCCGCGGCCTACGCCGACCGGGTGGTTTTCCTCGCCGACGGTCGCCTGGAGGGCGAGCTCTACTCCCCCGACGCCGACGCCATCCTCGCGGCGCAGGGTGAGCTCGCCGCCGCTCGGGAGTCCGACCTCTCGACCCTCTCCGCATGATCCGGGTCGCCCTGCGGGAGATCCGCGCCCACCTCGTCAGGTTCCTGCTCAGCGTCCTCGCGGTCGCGCTCGGCATCGCCTTCGTCACCGGGACGTTCTCCTTGCGTGCCCTGCTGGCGGACACGTTCGGCGCGATCATCGAGTCCACCACCCAGGGCGATCTGTACGTGCGTGGCGTCGAGATGTCCGAGGACGAGATCGAGCAGCAGCAGGAACAGGAGCAAGAACAGCCGGAGCAGGAGCGGTCGGGACGCCAGAACCAGGACCGGAACGGCGCAATCGGCGAGGACGACGCCGCCGGACCGAACACGCCCGACGACGCCGCCGACGCGCCCACCGACCTGCCGAGCGACGCCACCGGCCTGCCCGAAGGCGCCCCCACGGACCTACCCGGCGAGCAAGCGCCCGACGAGACCCGTCCGGACGCCACGGCGCCCTCCGGCACAGCGCCGGAGGCTGACCGGGCCGACGAGTCCGCAACCGGCAACGGCCCGCCGGCCGAGGAGCAACCCGCGACCGGAGGCGGTGCGCAGCTGTTCGGTCCGCAACGGGTCCCGGTACCGATGGATCTGGCCGACGACGTCGGCAAGGTCGACGGCGTCGATCAGGCGGTACCGGACCTGCTGGGCACGGTGGTCCTCGTCGGCGCCGACGGACAGGCCGTCGTCAACGGGCAGGCCCCGTCGCTCGGCAGCGCACTACGTGAGAACGACCCCTCCGGCACCCTTCTCCAGGGGCGCGCACCCCGGGACGAAACCGAGATCGCACTCGAGACCACAGCCCTGGAGACCTCCGGCCTCGAGCTCGGCGACGAGACACAGGTGATCGTCGGCAACTCGGACCCCCGCGATGTCACCGTGGTCGGCGAGGTCACCTACGGCAACCCGATGGTCGGCACGATCCTCGTGCTCGTGGACGCCGCGACGGGCGAGGCGGCCTTCGCCCCGGACGGGACGGTGCCCTCGCTCGCCGTGTTCCTGGACGAGGGCGCCGACCGGGCCGCCGTCGCCGAGGGCATCCGGGACGTGCTCGGCCCAGACTCGGACCTCGAGGTGGTCACCGGCGACCAGGCCCGTGAGGAAGGGGCCGAGTCGATCAACCAGGTCCTGGGCTTCCTCGGCACGTTCCTCCTGGTCTTCGCCCTGATCTCGCTGTTCGTCGCCGCGTTCCTCATCTCCAACACGTTCGCGATGTCGGTGCGGCAACGCCAGCGCGAGTTCGCCCTGCTCCGCGCGGTCGGCGCCTCCCCGGGACAGGTCATGGTGACCGTGCTGGGGCAGGCCGTGGTCGTCGGGCTGGTGGGCTCCGCCGTGGGGATCGCCGGCGGTATCGGTCTCGTCGCCGTCGTACGCGCGTGGCTGGCGACCATGTCCATGGAGCTCGGCGGAAACGTGGCGGTGACCCCGGCGGAGGCACTCGGCGCCCTGGTGCTGGGGACCGCCATCGCCGTCGTCGCGGCGGCAGTGCCCGCGCGTCGCGCCGCAACCACGCCGCCGGTGGAGGCGATGCGTGAGGACGCCGTGACGGTCGAACGGTCCCTCCGGTTACGTGCCGCGGTCGGCGCGCTGCTGCTGGCCGGCGGCGTCGCCGCGACCCTGTGGTCCGTCCAGCCCGAGATCACCGGCGCGGGGACCTGGCTGGGGGTCGGCGCCGGCGCCGTCCTCCTCGGGACGCTCGCTGTCTCTCCGGTCATCGCCCGTGCAGTGCTCCGGGTACTTGCGTGGCCGTTCGTGGTCCTGATCCGGCCGGTCGGGCGGCTCGCACGCGGGAACGTCATGCGCAACCCGCGCCGCACGGCCAACACGGCCGGCGCCCTGATGATCGGTATGGCGCTCGTCGCGGCGTGCGCCGTCCTCGCCTCCTCCGCGGAGGAGTCGACCAGCTCCATCGTGGCCGACGAGGCGCGGGCGGACTTCTGGTTGCAGTCGGCGACCCGGTCGATCCCGCCAGGAGCGGCCTCGGCCGTCGAGGAGCAGCCCGAGGTGGGGCGCGCGGACCGGATCGCCAGCGGCCGAGCGGCGATCCGTGGCCCGGGAGGTGCGAGCGGGACGGACTCGGTGCTCGCCCTGCCGGCGGATGCCTTCGGGCGGACGATCGACGTCGAGACGGTGGACGGATCGCTCGGGTCCCTCGCCGACGGACAGGTGGCCGTCTCCCAGCCGACTGCGATCGAACGCGACTGGCACGTCGGCGACGAGCTGCGGATCACCGGCCCGAACGGCCGCCACACGACCGAGATCGGCGCCATCATCGCCTCCCAGGTGCTCAGCGGTGACGTGGTCATGGCGGAGGCCGACTTCCCGGATGCCGTGCCGGCCGGCCAGTCCCTCGTCGAGGCGCTCCTGGTCAACGCAGCGCCCGGCGTGACGCAGGCGGACCTGCGCGCGACGCTCGAGGATGTGACGGAGCCCTATCTCGTGGTGACCGTCCAGAACACCGACGAGCTGAGCAACTCCCTCGCGGACCAGGTCGAGCAGGCGATGGCGATCCTGTACGCCTTGCTCGGGCTGAGCGTCATCATCGCCGTGCTCGGTATCGTCAACACCCTGGCGCTGTCCGTCATCGAGCGGACCCGGGAGATCGGGCTGGTCCGCGCCGTCGGGCTCGGCAAGCTGCAGCTCGCGGCGACGATCACGATCGAATCCGTGCTCACTGCGGTCTTCGGCACGCTCCTGGGCGTAGCGGTCGGCGTGGGGCTCGCCTCGGCCCTTCCCTCCGTCTTCGCCGACGAGGGGCTGACGGAGCTGGCGATCCCCTGGGACCTGCTGGGCGGGATGGTGCTGCTCTCCGGCGTCGTCGGGGTGATCGCCGCGCTGTGGCCCGCATGGCGGGCGGCCGGACTGCCGGTCCTCGAGGCCGTCACGCAGGACTGAGACGATCAGGGGGCCGTGGCGGGAGACCCGCCCCGCACACGGCCCGACATCGGCTCGTGGCGCTCAGGCGCTGGAGGTGCTGTCAGCACCACAGGTCAGAGTGATCCCGCCGAGTCCGACCTGGACGCCACGGGTGCGGCGTTGCGGTGAGAGCCAGTTCGTGCCCGGGAGCTGTGTCCTGATGTCGACGGAGACGGTCTGCCCGAACAGGGAGCTGAGCAGGCCGGAGGTGACCTGGACCTGGCGCATCCCGGTGCTGGGCGTGGTGACGTTCAGCGACTGTCCCGTCGCGCGCAGCGTCGCGGTGTAGGTGAACGCGTACGGCGTCGTCGTCGCGGGCCAGCGGATCGTCGCGGTGTAGCCGGTGATGGCGTTGCCACTGATGCTGCAGGTCGTCGCCTGGGGGGTCGGGACGGTATAGGCGGCGAAGGAGCCGGTGGTGAGGGCACCGGTGTCGCTCCACCGTGCGCTCGTGGGCAGCGCCGGGCTCAACGAGGCCCCGGTCAGGCCGACGGCGAGTGCCAGGCCGGCCGTGACCGCCGTGCGCCGCTGCTCGCCGCGTTGGCGCGGCCACAGCAGCACCAGGGCGGCACCCAGGGCGAGACCGACGACGGCGACACGTGCCGGCGTGGAGGAGGCGACCGCAAGGGCGGACGGCACGGTGGCCACCACCCGGTCCACGTCCTGGACCGCATACGGCTCCGGGTCGGCGACCGGGTTGGCGTCACCGCGCAGGATCAGCTCGGTCCCCACGGCCGAGCTGTCCATCCCGACGACCCGGTGCGTGATCCGGGTCCCCTCGGCCACGACGGAGACGACGTCGCCGACCGCCACGTCCTGAGCAGCCACGGTCTGCGCGAGAGCGATGGTGCCTGGCGGCATCTCGGGCCCCATGGAGCCGGAGCGGAAGACGAGCGGTTTGATGTCGAGCAGCAACGCGAGGCCGGCGAGCACCAGGCTCACCGCTCCGAGGGCGGCGCCGACCCACAGCAGGATGTCGGCGGTGCGGCGGACGACGCTCATGGCGCCACCTGCGTCGCGGTGAAGGTCAGCCGCAGCGTTCCGCTCGCTCCCTGGGTGCCGGACGGGGCGGAGGGCATGATGCGGACGCGCACACAGATCGGCTCCGACGTCGCCCCCTCGGCGGTCGGTAGCGGCCGGGAGGTGAAGACGGGTCCGGCTGCGGGGATCGTCCGGGCCGTGCCGATCGACCATCCGGTGCACGTCCCGTCGGACTGCGGCGTGCCACGGAAGGCCGACACCTCGAGCACGCCGTTGCCGTACCCCCAGACGGAGCCGGCGGCCACGGTGAGGCCGTAGGTGAAGGCGACGTCACCGGTGTTACGGATCTCGGCGCCGAATGAACGGTACTGGCCGGGGATCAGCCCGGTGGCCGACCAGGTCCGCGTGGTGGTCCCGCCGGTGCCGGCGAGGTCGTTGTCGATCTGCAGGTCCAACGTTCCCGTCTCGAAACCGCCGAGTTCGGCGGTGCCCGAGTCCTGCCAAGCAGCCATGGTGCCGACGAGCGCGGGCGCCAGCAGCAGGCTGCACGCCACCATCAAACGCACGACGACGGAGCGGCGGCGCCTGCGCCGGACTCGCGTGGTGGGGGCGTCGCGCTGCGTCGCGTCGGGGTATCCGCCGCGTCTCATCTCGGGTCCTTCCGGCTGCGGCGAATGAGCCCGGCGCCCGCCCCAAGGAGGAGCATCGTCACCGCGGCGATCGTCGTGACGGCCGGCATACCGGTCCCCGGCAGCGGCCCGGTGCCGATATCCCGTCCTGCGTCGGACGAGCCTCCCGGCCCGCCAGGTCCTGTACCGGCGCCGTCGCCACCGGATCCGTCACCCTCGCCTCCGGGCCCCCGGCCGTCGCCGTCCCCAGGAACCTCTCCGGGGCCATCACCTCCGGGACCGCCGTCACCCGGGCCATCGTCTCCGGGCCTGTCACCACCCCCGCCACCAGGCGCTTCACCCTCCTGATCGCCAGGGTCCTGCGGATCGTCGGCCTGGGTCAGCGTGACCTCGAACGAGAACCGGAGGGTCCGGGACATCGAGGCGTTGCCCGACTCCGGGTCGAAAGCGGCCCGGACCTCGAGCTGTTCCGCCTCGCCGTCGTCCATCCGCCCCAGCTCGATGGCGTCCTGGGCGACGAGTTCCGCCCACGTCCCGTCGCCACGCCGGATCTCCAGGGCGATATCCCGGTTCGCGATCAATCCGTCCCCGTCAGCGATGTGCGCAGCAACCGTGAGCTCGGCCGCGCCGTCGCCGTCGTTGCGAACCCACAGGTCTGCCGTGCGGGCGTCACCCGGTACCCACCGGAGCTCCGGGTCGAAAAGCGGGTCGGTGAGATCGGCGGACCAGGTCGCGCCGTCCGCGCTGAGCGCCACCTCGTCCGCGGCTGCCCGCGCGGGTGCGGCGAGCAGCAGCGCCAGGGCGAGGCACACCACGGCGGCGATCCTCACGACTCCTCCTCTCGAGCCCGGCGACGGCGTTCCCGCACCGCACCGATGAACATGAACCCCGCATACCCCAGCAACAGACCAGCGACCACAGTCCGGGCCATCGCCCGCTCCTGTCCGCTCAGCAGCAAGTTGACGTGACCGAGGTAGGGCACCGCGTACCACAACCTGCCCCGTACCTGCTCCGGGCGGACCGGCTCGGCGTCCTCGGTCTCGTTGGCGTCCCCGCGCGTGGTGTACCGGTACGCACCCGTCAGGTCCGTGGCGACACTGACCACGCGGTGCGTAGCGACCGCGGGCCGGCCGGACTCGAGCTGGTAGGTGATGACGTCCCCCGGTCCGATCCGATCCGCCGGGACCGGCCGCACCACCACGAGCGTGCCCGGTGTGAGCGTCGGCTCCATCGAGCTGCTCGTCACCGCGTACGGGGTTCCGCCCCCCATGCGCGGAACCACGACGGCGGCGAGGACGACGGCAGCGGCCAGCACGATGAACGCCCACCCGGCCACCAGGCCGGCCCATGTGAGCGGGGTCCGGTCCGGCCCGGCCCCGGCCGGGGCGGACCCCACCCGGTGCACGCGGCGACCGTCACGGGTTCGGGTACTCACGGACGTTCGCTGCTCAGACCTCGGGGTTCTCCTCGGTCTGGGTCTGGGTGAGCGTGACCTCCAACGCATCCAGAGTCGCGGTGAGGTTCTGGGTGTCGTTGATGTTGATCGTCTCGGCGTCACCGAACGGGAACGACACGACGAACGAGGCGGTGAGCGTCTGACCGTCGTTCGCCTCGGTGATGACGTCGCCGTCCACGATGGGCGTACCGCCCACGTCGTAGGTGCCGTCGACGGCGAGCTCGAGTGAGGCCGCGGCCGGATCGGCGGTGTACGTGAGGGTGTCGGGGACGGAGACCTCTGCGGAGAGGTGGTCGCCCGTCGCCTCGACCGTGAACGTGCAGTCCTTGGTGACGGCATCGCCCGGGACGATGGTGGTCACTGCCTCGCCCGCGGCCGAGCCACTCGCGTACACCCACTGGTCGTCGCACGTGCCGTCACTGAGTGAGAGGCTGCCTGTGGTGACGTCGCCGCCATCAGCCGTACCCGTGTCGCTCCAGTAGGCCAAGGTCGTGGCCCCACCCGACAGCAGCACAACAGCTGCGCCGGCGGCCAGGACACCCTTGGTGGTCTTCTTCATGTCTCCCCCGAAAGTCGCGTTGCTGACACGGCGTCCGGCGGCCCCATTACGGACACCGACGTCCGCCGGGGTGAATCAGATCACACTCGCGTCGCTGTGTCTGCGTTTTCGGGCAACAACCCTGCACCTGCACACACGAGGGCCCGGGGCGCCCTCGTCGCGCCCCGGGCCCTCGCCGTCGGGTCAGCGCGGTACGCGGACCTCGGCGGTCTCGGTCGTCTCATTGCCGGCGCCGTCGACCGCGCGGTAGGTGACCGTGTAGATGCGTCCGTCACCGCGGCCGGAACGCTCGGCACGGAGCAGGAACGTGGTCTCGTCGACGATCACCACGTCGTCGGTCGTGTTGCCGTCACCGCGGCCGTTGTCCGGCTCGTTCGACTCCACCGAGACCAGCTCGTACTCGGCGTGACCCGAGTCGTCGGTGGCGCTGACCTGGGCCGTCACCTCGACGTACTTGTGATTCGGTGGCCCCAGCACGTCGTGACTGAGGTCGACGTCGAGCTCCGGCGGCGTCGTGTCCGCTCCGGCCAGGTCCAGCCCGATGAGCACCGGGTCGTGATCGGAGGAACGGTAGGCGTCCGGGCTCCACAGGTCGGCGGGCCGGCCGTAGTCGAGGTTGTAGTCGAGCGCGTCCGGCTCGTCGGCGTTGATGTGCCACTCCGCAGCACCGGTGATCTGATCGGCCAGGTTCTCGTTCGCCAGGGCGTGATCGAGGTAGCCGGTCATCCCGTCGAAGACGTAGCTGTAGGCGTGCTCGCCGCCGAACTCCTTGATCATGTCGGTGTACCCGGCGGAGACCAGGGCGTCGATGGGGTGTTCGTGGTCGTAGGCGTTGAGGTCGCCGATGATGAGCTGGTCCGGGTCCCCGCTGCCGGTCGGGTCGTCGGCGAGGTAGTCGACGATCGCCTCGGCGGCCTGCGTGCGAGTGACGCTGCACTCGCCCTGGCCGTCAGTGGGGTCCGAGCCGTCATCGCACGCCGAGCCCTTGGACTTGAGGTGGTTGACCGAGACGGTGAAGACCTCACCGGTGGCGAGCTCCCGGAACGTCTGGGTGAGCATCGGCCGATTCTTCGTGTCGTCGAACCGCGGGTCGACCGTGGAGTCGAGCACGGCCGGGTCCCCGACCGGCTCGACGACCCCAGGCTGGTACAGCATGCCGACGCGAATGGCATCCGTACCGAGCACGCCGGTGTCGATGTAGTCGTAGGTTCCCGCCCCTTCGGTCTCGTTGAGACCGGCGACGAGGTCGGCAGCGGGCTCCACGCCGGGGGTGTTCTCCATCTCCATGAGCCCGACGACGTGCGCGTCCAGTCCGGCGATACCGCTCAGGACGGAAGCGCGCTGGCGCTCGAACTCCTCGGGGCTGTCGGCGCCGCGGCACTCCATCGACCGGTCGGCGCCGCACGTGTCCTGGCCCTCGTCGAGGGTGAGGAAGTAGTTGAGCACGTTGAAGCTCGCCACCTGCACGGACCCGCCGACCGCGGGTGCGGACTGCGGCCGCGGGTTCGCCGGCTCGTAGCTGCCGTACTCGGTGGGCTGGACGCGGTAGGACCCGTACGTGTGGTCGACGACGCCGACGACGCCGGTCACGGTGTCGCCGCCACGGAAGCTGTGCGACGCCGAGAACGGCTCGCCGTCCCCCGGGTGCGGCAGCGTCTCGGGATTCTGCCGCGAGGAGGAGTCGTCGAGGGTGATGGTGCGCCGGTCGTACTCCGCCTGCAGCTCCCGCGCCTGATCCCCGGGCTCGGTGACGGCGGTCGGGGTGTCCAGGCGGTCGCGTCCCTCCAGCGGCTTGCCCAGGACGATCTCGCCGAAGCGGTCGTAGTTGTAGTACTCGCTGATCACCAGGGTGTCGGTGAGCTCGACGAGCATGCCCTCCACGGCCTCGAGATCGCTCGGGTCCTCCACCGGGAAGCTCACCGGCGTCGGTGCGACGGCCTCTCCGGCACCAAGCACCTCGACGGTGGGATCGGTGAGCTGGGTCTGGGAGGTCTCGACGCCGTCCTGCGTGGTCTCGTACTCCCCGACCGTCCCGGTGACCCGGACCTGCTCACCCGCATTCACGCCGTCGGTGGTGCCATAGACGAAGATCCCTTCGGAGGTCGCGGGGTCATCGTCGGCGTCCGCCGGCTCCTCCTGCAGGTAGAAGCCCCCGAGGTCCGGCTTGACGGCCGTGACGACCGCCTCGACCGTCTGCTCGCCGGCGCAGGCGTCGTCGTAGGTCTCGCCGCTGCCCTGGATGTCCGAGATGAGCACGACGTCGGAGCCGGGCTCACCGCAGTCGCCCGGCGGCTCCGGATCTCCGCCTCCTGCGTCGTCACCATTGCGCGTCCCGAAGGACGACGGCGCCGGACCCGTCCAGGTCCCGTCGAGGCGCTGCAGCGACTCACCGACCGGGGTACTGCTGCTCTCGACCACGCCGATGTCGGTGCTCGCCAGCCCGTCGGCCGGTCCGCCGACGGCGGTGAACTCCCCTTCGTAGGACAGGAACTCGACGACCTCACCGGCCTGGTCGACCAGGGCGAGCCCGTCGGGCGCGCCGTTCTGGATGCCGGCCTGCTCGACGACCACGACGCCGGCCTCGCCCACCGGGCCGAGGTCCGCCGTGGCGTAGGGCGCCCCGCCGTTGCCGTTGTAGAAGACGATCGACCAGCCGGTCAGATCGGTGCCCGCCGGGGCCTCGACCTCGACCGCTTCGCCGGTGTCGCTCCCAGCGTTGTCGTAGTGCAGCTCGCTGACGACGACGTCACCGTCGGTGGTGACACCGGCGGCGGGAACCGCGAGCAGCGGTGCGAGCGCGAGGGCGCCGACCGCTGTGGCGGCCACCCCCGCTCGGTGGTCACGGACACGGGGGTAGCTCACGCTACGACCTCCTGGACGTCTGGGGTGAGGGCGCCTGTCATCATCACAGCCGGCACCGACACACGGAACCGGTACGGCTATCGGTTCACGCAACGTTCATCCGTCGGAGATCCGGACGCCCGGCAGGCCTCGCACGTCAGCAGGCGGCTCCGAACGGTGGCCACCCGCGCGGTCCCGGCGCGGTCCGTGGCAGGCTTAGGCCCTGAAAGTGCACGTACAGGGGGGATGACGCCATCATTGGTCCTGTTCCACAACCAGAAGGACATGACGTGCAGGTAGGCCTGGCGCCCAGGCGCCGCGAGGAGGCGATCGTGTGACCACGTCCACCAAGGGCACCGACAACACCGTGCCGCCCACCACGGCGTCGACGACGCGCCCAGCGCGCGAGCGCACGATCGGCGAGCTCGTCGCCGCGTTGTCGCAGCAGCTGACCACGCTCGTGCGCAGCGAGATCCAGCTTGCCATCGCCCAGGCGACCGAGAAGGGCAAGAACCTCGGCGTCGGAGCCGGCTTCTTCGCCGCCGCCGGCGTGGTGGGGCTGTACCTGGTCAACGTCCTGCTCGCCGCGTTCGTGCTCGTCCTGGCGATCTGGCTGCCGGCCTGGGCCGCGGCGCTCATCGTCGCCGGCGTGCTCGTCGTGATGATCGCGATCCTCGCGTTGCTCGGCAAGAAGAAGCTGGACGAGTCGAAGAAGTACGTCCCGGCCCCCCAGGAGGGCCTCAAGGAGGACGTCGACGCCGTGAAGAAGGGGTTCGAGCAGTGAGCGACGCCAGCAGCGGTAAGGCCGCCAAGCCCACCATGGACGAGCTCGAGGCCCAGATCGCCAAGGCGCGGCTCGACCTGACCAGCACCGTGGACGAGTTGTCCGACCGTGTCGACCCCAGGGTGCAGATCGCCGAGCTCAAGGCGACCGTGAGCGAGCGGGCGAAGGCGTTCACCCAGGGGTTGAAGTCCGGGGACCCGAAAAGTCTCGGGATCGTCGCCGGGGGCGTCGCGGCGCTCGGACTTGTGATCGTCGTCTCGATCCGGCGTCGATGAGCTCCCTGACGGCGGGATTCCGCCGACGGGGCCTGCGAGTGAATGGATGCGAACCACCTACACCATGTACGGTGGTTACACGACACAGATGACCACATAACGGGGCCGCACCTTCGGGTGCCTGCCCCGCTTCTATTGGAGGGGGTCGACGCCATGGGGCGCGGCCGTCAGAAGGCCAAGCAGACGAAGGTCGCTCGCAAGCTGAAGTACTACAGCCCCGAGACCGACTACCGGGCTCTGGAGCGCGAGCTCACCTCGCACTCGCAGGACACCGAACGCGAGGACTACGACGACATCCCTCCGGCCACCGACGACTGGGACGACGTCCGCTCGAGCCGCTGACGTCACGTTCCCCGTCCCGGTGACCTGGGTCCGCGACTGTCTGTCGTGATCTCCCGCGCGGGCACGTTCGTCCGGCGAACGTGCCCGCGCCGAGATCGGTCGGCTACCGACTGCTCAGCTGCGGTAGCGGCCGCGCAACCGGACGGCGCCGCCGTGCACGCCCTTGGTGCCGCGGACGACGTCGCTCCCGGACGGGTGGGTGCCGTCGTCGTCGGTGACCTCGCCCAGTTCCCAGGCCGCCACGCCGTGCCCGGTGATCGCCGACAGGGCGGCCTCCGCGTGTGCAGCAGGCACGACCGCGACCATCCCGACGCCGAGATTGAGCGTGCTCTCCAGGTCACCCCACGGCACCTCGCCCAGGGAACGGATCAGTTCGAAGACCGGCGGTACCGACCAGGAGCCGCGGTCGACGTCGGCCACCAGACCGGAAGGGAGCACGCGTGCCAGATTGGCCGCGAGCCCCCCGCCCGTGACGTGGGTGAACGCGTGGACGTCCACGGCCGGGCTGCGCACCAGGGACAGGCAGGCGTTGGTGTAGAGGCGGGTCGGTTCGAGAAGTTCCTCGCCGACGGTCCGGCCGAGATCGTCGACATGCCGTTCCAGCCCCCACTGCGCACGTTGCAGGACGCGGCGGACCAGCGAGTACCCGTTGGAGTGCAGCCCCGAGGAGGCCATCGCGATGAGCACGTCACCGGCGGCGACCCGCTCGGCTCCGAGGACCTCGTCCGCCTCGACCACGCCGGTCGCGGCACCGGCGACGTCGTACTCATCCGGTTCCAGCAGGCCGGGGTGCTCGGCGGTCTCCCCGCCGAGCAGCGGCGTACCGAGGGTCGCGCACGCCTCGGCGACCCCCCGCACGATGTCCGCCACCCGCTCGGGCACGACCTTGCCGGTGGCGATGTAGTCCGTCATGAGCAGTGGCCGGGCCCCGACGACGACGATGTCGTCGACGACCATGCCGACGAGGTCCTGACCAATCGTGTCGTGGACGTCCATCGCCTGCGCGATGGCGACCTTCGTACCCACGCCGTCGGTGGACGTGGCGAGCAACGGCCGGCGGTAGGCGGCCAGGGCCGAGACGTCCACCAGTCCGGCGAAACCGCCCACGCCGGCGACCACACCGGAGGTGTGGGTCCGGCGGACCGCGTCCTTCATCAGCTCGACAGCCTTGTCCCCCGCCTCGGTGTCGACGCCGGCGGAGGCGTAGGTGACGGGGGTCTCGCTCACGAAGCTCCTTCGGTGACGGCCAGCTCGGAGAGTTCACGCATCCCGGGCATCTCGCAGCCGGAGACGGTCGCGCCCTCCCGGATCGGCACCGGGTACCGGCCGGTGAAGCACGCCGTGCACAGTCGGCTCTCCGGCAGGCTGGTCGCCGCGACCATCCCCTCGACAGAGATGTAACCGAGCGAGTCCGCGCCGATGTTGTCGCGGATCTCGTCCAGGTTGAGGCCGTTCGCGATGAGCTCGGCCCGGGTGGCGAAGTCGATGCCGTAGAAGCAGGGCCACTTCACCGGCGGGGAGGAGATCCGCACGTGCACCTCGGCGGCTCCGGCCTCGCGGAGCATTCGCACCAGGGCACGCTGGGTGTTGCCGCGGACGATGGAGTCGTCGACGACGACGAGTCGCTGCCCCTCGATGACCTCCCGGAGCGGGTTGAGCTTGAGCCGGATGCCGAGCTGCCGGATCGTGTCGGTGGGCTGGATGAACGTGCGCCCGACGTAGGAGTTCTTCACCAGCCCCTGCGCGAACGGGATGCCGGACTCCTGGGCGTAGCCGATGGCGGCGGGCGTGCCCGACTCCGGCGTCGGGATGACCAGGTCGGCCTCGACCGGGTTCTCGCGGGCCAGGACGCGCCCCATCTCGGTGCGGGCGGCGTTGACCGGCACCCCGGCGATGCGCGTGTCCGGGCGGGCGAGGTAGACGTACTCGAAGACGCAACCGTGCGGTGTGGACTCGGCGAAGCGACGCGACCGCAGCCCGTCGGCGTCGATGACGATGAGCTCGCCCGGCTCGACCTCGCGCACGATCGAGGCACCGACGATGTCCAGCGCCGCCGTCTCCGAGGCGACGCACCAGCCGCGTTCCAGCCGGCCGAGGACGAGAGGGCGAATGCCGTGCGGATCGCGCGCCGCGTAGAGCGTGTGCTCGTCCATGAACACCAGGGAGTACGCGCCCTCGAGCATGGGGAAGACCCGCGCGGCGACGTCCTCGAGCGCCTCGTCCTCCGCTCCGCTGCAACCCAGCAGGGAGGTGATGACGGCGGTGTCGGTGGACGAGCCGCGGCCCATCTCACCGGTGAGGTCCTCCCCGGAGCGTTCGGCGACGACGTCGACCAGCTCGCGGGTGTTGGTGAGGTTCCCGTTGTGGCCCAGCGCCACCGTGCCGACGGGCGTGGGCCCGAGCGTCGGCTGGGCGTTGTGCCACTCCGAGGCGCCCGTGGTCGAGTAGCGGGTGTGCCCGACGGCGATGCGGCCCCGGAGCGACTCCAGCGCCCGGTCGTCGAAGACCTGCGAGACCAGGCCCATGTCCTTGTAGACGAGGATCTGGTCGCCGTTGGACGCCGCGATACCGGCCGACTCCTGTCCGCGGTGCTGCAACGCGTACAGGCCGAAGTAGGTCAGCCGGGCGACATCCTCGCCGGGTGCCCAGACACCGAAGACACCGCATTCGTCCTGCGGGCCTTTCTCTCCGGGAAGGAGGTCATGGGTGAGCCGTCCGTCGCCGCGTGCCACGGCCCCATGGTCGCACAACCGCGCGGCACGGCGGGCGCGCCGTCGATCACACCGAGAGCGGACACCTGCGTCAAAGGCAGCTGTTTGAACAGCTGCCTTTGACGCAGGTGTCCGCTCTCGGCGGCCAGGGGTGCTACACGAGCTCGAATCGCACGCGACGGGCGGCGACGTCGACGTCGACCAGCCGCACCCGCACCCGTTCACCGACCGGGAGCTCGGGTCCCCTCACGCGCCCTTCGACGGCGTGGGCGCCGATCGCGACGATGCCGGTCTGCACGCTGTCCTCCGGGGTACCGGCCTCGAGTACGACCCCCGTGAACTCCTCCCCGAGATGGGGTTCGAGCAGCAGCGCCTCGAGTGCGTCGACGGCGCCTCGTTCGTAGGCGTTCGCGCGTCGGGTCGCCGCCGCCATGGTCGCCGGCAGGCCGGGAAGCGCCTCACCCACCCAGGTCGGGATCTTTTCGCCGGCGCAGTGGGCGCGGCAGATCTCCAGCCCGTAGCGGTCGACCAGGCGCCGTAGTGGCGCGGTGACGTGGCCGTAGTGGGCCGCGATCGCGGCGTGCCGGGCGTGCTCGCCGTCGCCCGTGGCGCCGGCGTCCTGGGTGTTGCCGGTCTCCTCGGAGTCGGTACCGAACACCTGGTAGCCGGCCCCCCGGAAGAGCGTGGTGGCGGCGTCCAGGAAGGCGGCGTGTGCCGGGACAGCGGAGTCGAGGCTCGCCAGCACCTCGCCGTAGCCGGTGTCGGGCGGCCAGTCGATCTCCAGGGACCGGGCGGTGCGGCGCAGCCGGTCGAGGTCCCGGGGGTCGGCCGGCGGAAGGGTGCGCAGCACCCCGACACCCGCCTCGATCATGAGCTGCGCGGCGGCCATGCCGGTGAGCAGCGAGACCTGGGCGTTCCACTCCTCGGCCGGCAAGGTCTTGCGGTGGGTGAGCACGTAGCCGGTCTCGTTCTGCTCGACACGCTGTTCCGGGATGTCGAGCGAGACCCCGCCGCGGGCGCGCTCCTGTGCCCGGCGCAACTCGCCGACCTCACGCAGCAGCGCGGGCAGGTGTTCCGGGACACCGGGCGGGAGGCGGGCGCCGTCATCGTGAGCAGCCTGGACCTGGGCGTAGGTGAGTTGGGCGCGGGACCGGACCACGGCGAGTTCGACCCTGGCGTCCAGCAGCGCACCGTCGGCCCCCAGCCGCAGATGCCAGAGATAGACGGGGCGGTCGGCGTCCGGTAGGAGGCTGGCGGCTCCGGTGCTGAGCGGTTCCGGATGCAGCGGGTACGAGCCGGCCGGGCCGTAGACCGTCACCCCGCGGCGGTGGACCTCCGCGTCGATCGCGCCACCGGGCACGACGAACGTCGCGAGCGAGGCGATCGCGTACCGCACGAGGTATCCGTCACCGTCGGGTTGGATGTGCAGGGCCTGGTCGAGGTCGCGCGAGCCCGGGGGATCGATGGTGACGAGGGGCAGGTCCGTGGCGTCGACGTCCGGAACCGGCCCGGGCGGGTCCGCGGCGACGGTCTCGGCCTCGGCGAGCACGTCGGGCGGGACGTGCGGGTCGAGGTCCAGGTCGGCGCGAAGACGCTCGAGCGCGACGGCCAGACGGTCCGGTGCCACGGCGGCGAGCTCGAGACGCCGGGCCGGCATGTCAGCGCCCCCGGTCTGCGGTGCCCTGGCCGAGGTCGTCGCGTACCGCGCGCATGCGTCGTTCCCGGCTGCGCAACGAGACGCGGTCCACGAGCAGCGCGACGAGGGCACCGAGGATGCCGCCGAAGAACCCGAGCGTGAGGAACAGCAGCCAGAACAGGTCGCTGCGCGCGAGCACCTGTCCGGTCTCGACCGCCTCCTGGCTGGGCGGGACCGCGGACAGTGCGAACGAGAGCACGGCGCCGAGGACGATGCCGAGCACGATGAACCGGCCGTACCGCGGCGCGCGGCGCACGGCGCGGCGATCGATCGCGTCGCCGACGGGCACGGCCTCGCCACCGGGCTCGGCGTCACCGTCAGGCGCCTGCGGCGTCGGCTCCGAGTCGCGCTGTGTCACGTCCTCGAACCTACCGTGATCAGTGGCAGCACGCGGGACAGGTCGGCCCGCGCCCCCGAGGCACGGACGGCGCCACGCGCGACGGCGTCGCCCCATGCGCTCCGTCCGGTGGCGAGGGCGAGCCAGGTCTGTTCGTCCGTCTCGACGACGTTCGGCGGTGTGCCGCGGGTGTGCCGCGGCCCCGGGAGTGCCTGGACCGCACCCGCCGGTGGGACACGCACCTCGACGGACCGTCCGGGTGAGCTGACCGCGAGCTCCTCCAGCGTGAACCGGACGGCGGTCCGCACCAGGCTGCGGTCCACCCCGCGGGCGGCCTCCGGCCAGCCGCTGTCGTAGGCCTCGGCCCACGCCCGCAGGGCCTGCATCCCCTCACGCTCATCGATCCGTCGGCGCACCGGAGAACGGTAACGCGAGGGGCCGGGACCCGCGGGGTCCCGGCCTCCTGCGTCCGTGATACCTCGGGCTCAGCCGGTCACGTTCCTGCGGCGGCGGCCGAGGATGACACCGACCGTGCCGAGCAGGACCAGCGCGCCGGCCACGGCGGCCGCCAGCGCGACCTCGGCGCCGGTGTCCGGCAGTCGGCCGAGGCCGTCGTCGCCGGAGCCCTCGTCCGAACCGTCGTCACCCGAGCCGGCGCCGTCGTCGTCACCGGAGCCGGACCCGTCGTCGTCCGAGCCCGAACCGTCGTCACCCGAACCCGAGCCGTTGTCGTCTCCGGAGCCGGAGCCGTCGTCGTCACCGGACCCGTCGTCGTCACCGGACCCGTTGTCGTCACCGGACCCGTTGTCGTCGGGCCCGTCGCCACCCGGGGTCGTTCCGTCGCCGGTCACCTCGAGGGTGAACGGGATCGACTGCTGACTGTCGGAGGTGGCACCGAAGGCCAGCTCGAACGTGATCGTCTCGCCCTCGTCGTACTCGGACAGGTCCGGCATGGTGAACGAGACGTCGGCCACGCCGGTCTCGTCCGCCGACGGCGTGACAGTGTTGTCCACCGGGAACGTGTCGGTCTGCTCGCCGTCGACGAGGAGCTGGACCTCCTCGACCTTCGGCTCGTCCGAGGTGAAGGACAGCGAGGACAGGCGCAGCTCGACCTCCTCGCCGCCGGTGAACGTCACGTCCGGGTCCGACAGCCAGGTCACGCCGACGGACCGCTGGGTGTAGTCGGGCGCGAGCTCAGGGTTGGCGGCCAGGTAGTCGGTGGTGGCGTCCCGGTCGATATAGCCGGTGTCGTTGAGGTTCGTGCCCTCGGTGAAGCCGTCGAACCCGTCCCCGCCCTCGGTGAGGAAGTTGATCGTGGCGACGGTGTAGGTGGCCTCGGGGTCGACGGGCTCGCCGTCGATCTCCAGGGCGAGGACGTGCTCGCCATCGGCCGCCTCGGGGTCGTAGTAGTACTGCACCTCGGAGCTCAGGCCGAGCCGCAGCACCGGGTGGTCGCCCTCTGGCTGGAGCCACTGCTGCTCGAGCATCGTGACGAGCTGGGCGCCGGTGAGGTCGACGGTGGCCAGGGTGTTGCCGAATGGCGAGAGGGTCGCCAGCTCCGAGTAGGTCACCGAGCCGTCGCCGTTGGGGTCGAGGTCCGCACGCAGACCACCCGGGTTCATCACACCCAGGTCTGCCTCGAGCCCGAGGTCCTCGGCCTTCCACTGGTAGGCCTCGGCGACCATGTTGCCGAGCGTCGACTCGGTGCCGCGGTTGCCACCGGTGTCGCTGCCGTCGTTGGTGCCCCGGTTGAACGATCCGGTGACGGTGCCGACCTCCTCGGCCCCCTCCACCGCGGCGTAGGCGAACGCGTCGTCGACGATGCCGGCGACGTTCCGGACCGTCTCGCCGTACTCCGCGACCGGAACCTCGGTCTCGTCCGGCTCGGTCATGGTGCCGGTCTCGGGATCGTAGGAGGCCACCGGGACGATCTCCTGGGCGCCGACTCCGATCTCCTCGGTCGCGGTGTTGTACTCGAGCTGAAGGTGGGCGACGTCCTCGCCACCGTTGACCGTCTGCAGCACCGGGATGCCGTTCACGGTGTCGTTGATCTCGAGGTGGCTGTGGCCGAGGAACAGGGCGTCGACGTCGCTGCCCACACCGCCCAGCAGGGAGTCGTTGGCGCCCTCGTGCACCAACGCCACCACGATGTCGGCCTCACCGTTGCCGTCGTCGCCGTCGGACAGAGCCGCGGCGGTGTCGTTGACGGCATCCACGGCGCTGGTGAAGGTCAGGCCGGCGATGCCGCTGGGGGTGACCTTCTCCGGGGTGGACTCGGTCACCGCTCCGACGAATCCGACGGTGACACCGGCAGGTGCCTCCCACAGGCTGTAGGCCGGCAGGCCCGAGCCGTCGACGTTGGCGCCGGTGTACTCGAAGTCGGCGGCCGGGATGACCCGGTTGTTCAGGTCGTCGATGCCGCGGTCGAACTCGTGGTTCCCGACGGCGGAGGTGTACAGCCCCATCGCGTTGAGGACGTCGATGGTGGGCTGGTCCTGCGCGATGGCCGACTCGAACGTGGAGCCGCCGATGTTGTCACCGGCCGAGACGAAGACCGTGTCCTCGTTGGCAGCGGTGGTCTCGCTGACGATGTCCGCGATACCAGGGGCCTGTGCCAGCGCCCCGTGGAAGTCGGTGATACCGAGAATGTCCAGGGTGACGACGTCGCCGTCGGTCGTCGCCGCGGCCGGGAGAGCGGTCAGCCCCACGAACGACAAGGACAGGGCGCCGAGCGCAGCAGCTGGACGGAGCACGCGCGTGCGGCCGCGGCGTACCGCAGATGATGACATGAGGGAACCTCGGGAGGGTCGACAGGATTGACGCTCAGACGCTATCGACGCCGCCGGACCTGGTCGCCCACCTTGGGGTTGTCGTCCTGGAACGTTCACACAGAGTTCACACGCCACGCACGGCCGCCCTCGAGCGCTTGGAGTGGTGCGCGAGCGGGCGGTAGAGCGCACGGCCGGGCACCACACGCAGGCGAGTGCTAGACCAGAGGGGTGAGCCTGCCGCCCGATTCCGAGACCGCCGGTCAGGCGGACCGCGCACGGTGGCACGCGTTCGCGGTGTGCCTGGGCGCCGGTTTCATGGCGTTGCTCGACGTCTCGATCGTCAACGTGGCACTGCCGTCGATCGAGGACGCTCTCGACGCCGGGCCCAGCGACCTGCAGTGGATCGTCGCCGGTTACAGCCTGGCGTTCGGTCTCATGCTCGTCCCGGCGGGCCGAGTCGGCGACGTCCTCGGCCGTCGCCGACTCTTCGTCGGTGGACTCATCGCCTTCGTGATCTTCTCCGCCGCGTGCGGGATGGCACCGTCCGCCGGCGTGCTCGCGCTGTGCCGGCTTCTGCAGGGACTCAGTGCCGGGACGTTGAATCCCCAGGTCGTCGGGCTCATCCAGCAGCTGTTCTCGGGCTCGGCGCGGGCCCGCGCGTTCGGGTACTTCGGCGCCACCGTCGGGCTGTCCACGGCGACGGGGCCGCTGGTCGGTGGTCTACTCATCGCCGCATTCGGGCAGGAGCACGGTTGGCGGGCGGTGTTCCTCGTCAACGTCCCCATCGGCCTCCTGCTCATCCCCCTGGCGTTGCGGTACCTGCCGGGCCACGACCGGCGGCCGGCCGGGCGGGTCGACATCGACGTCGTCGGGCTTGTGCTGCTCGGCGCCGCGGTGGTCTGCGTGATGCTCCCGTTCGTCGTCGCCTCCGAGGCCCAGGGCGACGCGCCGTGGTGGACCGTGGCGGTCGGCCTGGCGTGCGGCGGGCTCTTCGCCTGGTGGGAGCGCCGCCTCGAACGCGCGGGCGGCTCGCCGGTGCTGCCGGCCGCGCTGGTACGTACGCCGTCCTTCGCGTTCGGGGTCGCGGTGGGGACCGCATACTTCGCCGGCTTCACCGGGTTGTTCCTGCTCAGCACGCTGTACCTGCAGCAGGGTCTGCAGCTCACCCCGCTGCAGGCCGGGCTGACCCTTACCTCGTTCGCCCTGTGCGGAGCTCTCTCGGCCGCGCGCAGCGGGCGGATGGTGCAGCGGTTCGGGCGGTGGACGGTCGTCGGCGGCGCGACGGTCATGATCGTCGGGATGGTCGGTGTCGATCTCGTCGCGGCCAGCATGGACGGCCCCCGGACGCCGTTGGTGATCGCCGCGTGCCTCGCGGTGGCGGGGCTGGGCAACGGCAACGTCGTCGCCCCGAACCAGACGCTGACGCTGGCGGACGTCCCGGTCGAGCGCGGCGGCTCGGCCGGCGGGGTACTGCAGACCGCGCAGCGGGTCGGTGCCTCCGTCGGTATCGCCGTGGTGGCCGCAGTGTTCTTCTCGAACCTCGGTAGCGGCGGCCTGGCCGGGGGGTACGGGGAGGCGATGAGCGCGGGGCTGCGCGTGAACATCGCCCTGTTGTGCGTGGCGGTCGTAGCCGCGGGCGTGGACGCACTGCGGCGTCGTCGCCGCGAGCCGGGGTGACCCGGTGTGAGCCGGCGTGAGTCGGCGTGAGGATCAGCTCTCGCCGAGGTGCTCCTCGACACGGCGGACCTTCTCGGTGAGCTGTCCCGTGTACCCGGGCCGGATGTCCGCCTTGATGACCAGGCTCACCCGCGGGCTGACGGCGGTGACGGCCTCGGTGGCACGTTTGATGACCCGGAAGACCTCGTCCCAGTCTTCGCCCTCGATCGTGGTGAACATCGCCGTGGTCTCATGCGGCAGCCCGGACTCGCGCACCACCCGCACCGCCTCGGCGACGGCGGCTCCGACCGATCCGTCCGGGGTGTCGGCGGTGGTGGGAGCGACGGAGAAGGCGACGAGCATGCCCTCAGCGTACGGCCAGGTCGTCGACGGCGGCGCGCGCGGCCGCTACCCGAGCGGGGCCGGTGGTCATGTACTCGTCCGTGCCGCCGCCGGGCCCGGCCGGGCCGCTGCGGGCGGAGGTCGCTGCGCTGAGGTGGACGGCGTGCGCGCCGGCGTCTGCGAGCGCATGCACATGCTCCGGCCGGACTCCCCCGCCCGCGACGATCTCGAGCCGGCCCTCGCTCCCCTCGGCGAGCGCACTCAGCACCGGAACCCCCTCGAGTGCTCGCGGTGCACCGCCTGAGGTCAGTACCCCCGCGACCCCGAGGTCTGCGAGCTCGCCGGCGAGGACCGCCGGATCATAACCGGCCGCGAGAAGCACGTCCACGCACCGGTGGACCAGCACCGCTCGACCCTCGGCCGCACGGATCAGCAGCCGCAACGTCTGCCGGTCGAGGCCGGCACTCTCGGCGTCGAGCGCACCCAGCACGAAGCCGGCGGCGCCGGCATCGGTCAGGGCCTCGATATCTCGAACCATCGCCGCGACCTCGGCTGCCGAATACGCGAACCCGCCACCACGCGGCCGGATGAGCGCCCGCACCGGCACTCCGAGGGCCGTGGCGAGCTCGGCCTGACCGGGGCTCGGCGTCAGACCGCCGAGCGGCAGTGCCTGGCTCAGCTCGATCCGGTCGGCTCGGGACTCCCGGGCGACACGGGCGCCCTCGACGTCGCCGACCGCGATCTCGAGGAGCATCCTGGTCTCAGCCGAAGTGGCGGGGCAGCGCCGCGGTGGCGGTCTCGCGCAGGTCGGCGACGGACAGCTCGACGACCTCGCCGTCCGACAGCCTCACCATCAGGGAGCCGCCCCCAGTGGCGCCGAGTCGCAGGGCCGGCACACCGTGGTGGGCGGCGAGCTCCTCGAACTCCGCCTGTGCGCCGTCGGCGACGGCGACCAGGGCACGGGCGCCGGACTCGGCGAACAGGGCCGTGGCCGCGTCGATCCCGTCACGCTCGAGGAGTTCGGTGAGGTCGACCTCGGCACCGACACCGAACCGGGCCACGGCATCGACCAGTGCCTGGGACAGGCCGCCGCCGGACAGGTCGTGCGCGGCGTGGGCGAGGCCGGCGCCGCCGGCCCCGATGAGCACCTCGGCGAGCCGGCGTTCGGCGTCGAGATCGACTTTGGGCGGCACGCCACCGAGATGGGAGTGGATGACGTCGGACCAGACCGACCCGTCCAGTTCCTCCGCCGTCCTCCCGAGCAGGTAGACCGCCCGGCCGGCCTCGGTCCAACCCGACGGCGTCGCCCGGGTGACGTCGGGCAGGACACCGAGCACGCCGACCACCGGCGTCGGATTGATGGAGGAGTCGATCCGGCCCGGCTCGCCCGTCCCGTTGTAGAGACTGACGTTGCCGCCGGTGACCGGGACGCCGAGGTCGCGGCAGGCGTCGGCCAGGCCGGTGATGGCCTCGACGAGCTGCCACATCGCGTCCGGGTCCTCCGGCGAACCGAAGTTCAGGCAGTCCGTGACGGCGAGCGGACGCGCGCCGACGGTCGCGACGTTGCGGTACGCCTCGGCCAGCGCCTGCGCGGCACCGGTGCGTGGGTCGAGCTTGGTGAACCGGCCGTTCGCGTCGGTGGCGAGTGCGACGCCCAGCCCGCTGGTCTCGTCGACGCGGATCACGCCGGCGTCGTCGGGCTGGGCGAGTGCGGTGTTGCCCTGGACATACCGGTCGTACTGGTCGGTGACCCAGGCGGTGGACGCGAGGTTCGGCGAACCGGCGAGCGCGAGGACCTGGGCACGCAGCCCTGCGGCGTCGGCCGGCCGGGCCAGGCCCGCGGTGCTGTGGGCGGCGAGGGTGTCCTGCCAGGCGGGGCGAGCGTAGGGCCGGTCATAGACGGGGCCTTCGTGCGCGACCGTCTTGGGGTCGACGTCGACGATGCGGTGCCCGTGGTGGTCGATGGTGAGGCGGCCGTCGCCAGTGACCTCGCCGATGACGGCGGCCTCGACGTCCCACTTGGTCGTGATGGCGTCGAACTGCTCGAGCTTGTCCGGCGCGACGACGGCCATCATCCGCTCCTGCGACTCGCTCATCAGGATCTCGCCGGCGTTGAGGGTCGGGTCGCGCAGCAGCACGTTCTCCAGGTCCACGTGCATGCCGGAGTCGCCGTTGGAGGCCAGCTCGGAGGTGGCGCACGAGATGCCGGCGGCGCCGAGGTCCTGGATCCCCTCGACCACGCCGGCGGCGTAGAGCTCGAGGCAGCACTCGATGAGGACCTTCTCCATGAACGGGTCGCCTACCTGGACGCTGGGCCGCTTGGTGGGCATCCCGTCCTCGAAGGTCTCCGACGCGAGGATGGAGGCGCCGCCGATGCCGTCGCCCCCGGTCCGGGCACCGAAGAGGACGACCTTGTTCCCGGCGCCGGAGGCATTGGCGAGGTGGATGTCCTCGTGGCGGAGCACGCCGAGGCAGAGCGCGTTGACCAGCGGGTTGCCCTGGTAGGAGGCGTCGAACTCGGTCTCGCCGCCGATGTTGGGCAGACCCAGGCAGTTGCCGTAGCCGCCGACGCCGGCGACGACGCCGTGCACGACGCGCGCGGTGTCCGGGTGGTCGACGGCACCGAAGCGGAGCTGGTCCATGACGGCGACCGGCCGGGCACCCATGGAGATGATGTCGCGGACGATGCCGCCCACGCCGGTCGCGGCGCCCTGATACGGCTCGACGAAGCTCGGGTGGTTGTGCGACTCGACCTTGAAGGTCACGGCCCATCCCTGACCGATGTCGACGACGCCGGCGTTCTGCCCGATCCCGACCAGGAGATGCCGGCGCATCTCGTCGGTGGTCTTGTCGCCGAACTGGCGCAGATGGCGTTTGGAGGACTTGTAGGAGCAGTGCTCGGACCACATCACCGAGTACATGGCGAGCTCGGCCGCGGTGGGCCGGCGCCCGAGGATTTCGACGATTCGGGCGTACTCGTCGGCTTTGAGCCCGAGTTCGGTGTACGGGAGCTGCTCGTCGGGGGTTTCCGCCGCCCTGTCCACCGTGTCCGGGACGTCGGCGCCGGGTGCGGGGGCGTCCGGGCGGGCCGGGTGCTCGGTCGAGGCGGTCACCGGAGGGAGTCTACCGGCGTGGTGAGCGCCGGACGCCTGACCGCGGGGCGGTGGGGAACCCGTCGTCGTGGTCGTGATCGTGGTGGTTGTCGGGGTGGCGCGGGTCGTCCTCGGGGATGCGTTCGCGCAGCTCCTGCTCACGCTCGGGGTCGGCGAGCACGGCCTGGACGGAGTTGTCGCGGCCGGCTTTCCAGTAGCCGCCGATGTCACTCTGCTTCTTCCCCACCCCCTGGGCACGGGCCCAGCGGCGGACCGGCTTGATGCAGCCCGCCTCGGCATAGGCCCAGACGTAGGTCCAGGCCTCGTCCGGCAGCGTGAGGGTCTCGGCGAAGTCGCCGAGCAGCCGGGTCGTCCCGGGCGCGGCGCCGTTGCGGTGCAACCAGGTGAGCTCGACGCCGTCGGGGACGCGGAGGTCCTGCTCCTCGGCTGCGTCGGCGACCTCGACGGCGGCCACACCCCGGGCGTCGTCGGGCAGTTCCTCGAGCCAGCGTGCGATCGCCGGAAGCGCGGTCTCGTCACCGAGCAGGACGTGGAAGCCGAAGTCCGGCGACGGCACCAGGCACGGGCGCGGCCCGGCGACCCACAGCGTCGAGCCGATCTCGCAGGTGACAGCCCAGTTCGCGGCCAGACCGCCGTCGTGCACCACGAAGTCGAAGTCGACCTCACGGGCTGCGGCGTCGTACCTGCGCACCGTGTACTCGCGGGTGGGCGGGAAGGGGTGCGGCCAGTGGAGGTGGTCGCCGTCCTGCACCGGTGGGCGGGTGCGGCCGGTCTCCGCGTCGGGGAAGACGAGCTTGCAGTGCTCGTCCGGGGTGTGCGACTCGAAGCCGTCGGCGTTCTCGCCGCCGAGCGTGATCCGCACCATCCGAGGGGTGACGTAGGTGCGGCGCAGCACCGTCAGTTCGCGGATCTTGATGGCGAAGTCGTTCCAGGCGGCCTCGGGTGGTGGCCCGCCCGGTCGGCGCAGGGTGGTCCCGATCGTCATGAGCTCAGCTCCTCGGCGGCGGCGCGCAGGTCCGCGACCTGCTGTTGGGCGGCGTCGAAGGTGTAGACGACGCCGGAGGTCAGGGGGAAGACGTGGCCGGCCTGTGCGGCCGGCAACTGTTGGAAGGACTCCATGTCCAGCACGCTCTGGACGTCCGGTGGGACCGAACCGTCGATGTCGACCTCGTAGAAGATGGCGTCCTGGTCGGCCAGGTCGGCGATGTTCTCGGCCGAGAGCTCGGTGACATACCGCTCGGGATCGTCGACGTAGTCCTCGTTGTAGCCGAACCCCGCGGCGTCGAGCCGTGCGTAGTTGAGAGATTTGGCGGTCGAGACCCAGATCGAGCCGTCGGAGGCGCTGAACGCGGTGACCTCGAGGCCCTCGAGGTCGTGATCGTCGGCGATGGCGGTGAGGTCCTCCGAGAGTGCGGCGTCCCGCTCGTCGAAGTCGGTGGTCCGGCCGACCAGGTCGGCCACGGTGGGGTAGTTCGCCCACACGTCCGGCGGTTCGGCGATGTCCAGGATGACCGTCGGCGCGACCTGGGAGATCTCGTCGTAGTTCATCGTCAGCCCGCCGTTGTCCATGCCGATGATGAGGTCGGGGTCGGCGGCGATCAACTCCTCGATGTCGACGCCCTCCCAGGTGCCGACGGTGGGCACGCCGGCAAGCGGCTCGTAGACTTCGGGCTGCAGCTCGGACGGGAGAAGTTCGCCTTCGAGGGCGGCCACCGGTTCGACCCCGAGGTCGGCGAGGACCACGCCGGTCCGCCACAGGGCGACGACGCGTTCCGGGTCGGTGGGGATCTCCACCTCCTCACCGGTGAACGGCGAGGTGACCGTGCGCGTCCCGCCGTCACCTCCGCCGGCCTCCCCACCATCCTGGGCGGCGGCGCCACCCGTGTCGGCGGCACCGCTGCACGCGGCGAGACTCAGGGCGGTGGCAACTGCGAGCACCGCGACACCCGGGCGGGCCAGCGACATGAAGGCTCCTTCGCGAAAACGTCCGAATTAGATGACTGCACCATGCCGTAATGAATGAAGGCTAACCTAACTTAGACTGCGGCCCGTGCCTTCGTCCGCATCCCGGTCCCGCATCGCCGCCGTGACGGTGGTCTTCGCCGTGCTGCTTGCTCTCGTAGTACTCGCCCTCCTGGTCAGCGTCGCGGTCGGCAACCGGGCGATCCCGCTTCCGGAGATCCTCGCCGCGTTGGCCGGCGACGCCGACTCCTACGACGCCACCGTGATCACCAGTCAGCGTCTCCCCCGCACCCTGGTGGGCCTGGCTGCCGGGGCGGCACTGGGCGCCGCCGGGGCACTGATGCAAGGCCATACCCGCAATCCGCTCGCGGATCCCGGGTTGTTCGGCGTCAACGCCGGCGCGGGCTTCGGTGTCGCGGTCGTGACGTTCGTCCTCGGTGTGCAGGACCCTGGAGCCGTCGTCCTCGCGGCACTGCTCGGGGCCGGCGGCGCCTCGACCCTGCTCTTCGTGCTCGGTCTCGGCTCGCTGCGCGGGAACGCCTTGGTCCTCCTCGCGGTGCTGGGCACCACGTTGTCCGCCCTGCTCAGTGCCCTGACCTCGAGTTTCGTCCTCCTCGACGACCAGACGCTCGAGGTGATGCGGTTCTGGCAGGTGGGCTCGGTGGCCACCCGCGAGGTCTCGGCGGCCTGGCTGGTCCTCCCGCTGGCCGCCGTCGGAATGGCGCTCGCGCTGTGGAACGGCAGTGCGCTGAGCACCCTGGGCCTCGGCGAGGACGTGGCGCGGTCACTGGGAACCGGCGTCGTCCGGGCACGGGTGATCGGGATCGCCTCCCTGACGCTGCTGGCCGGGACGGCGACCGCGGTGTGCGGACCGATCACGTTCGTCGGTCTCGTCGCACCCCACCTGGCGCGGCGCCTGCTGGGTCACGACTACCGGTGGATCGTGCCGGCGTCAGCACTGACCGGGACCGTGCTGCTGCTCGTCGCCGACACGATCGGGCGGATCGTGGCGCGGCCCGGTGAGCTGCAGGCGGGCATCGTCATGGCCGCCGTCGGAGCGCCGGTGCTGCTCGCCATCACCCGCCGACGTCGCCTGGTGGCACTGTGAGGCTGACGAAGGTGCAGCGGACGGTGGGGCGAGGAACGAGACCCGCCGGGAGCGGAGCCGAGGAAGCCGGAGGTCGGGCACTGTGACGAGCACACGGGGCACCGGGGTGCGGCTCGGGCCGGTCGGCGTCCGGCTGCGGCGTCGGCCCGTTCTCGCGGCGACGGTGGTCGGCGCGGCGGTGGTGGCCATCACGCTCGCCGGGTTGCTCACCGGCGCCCTGGCGCTGCCGGTGGACCGGGTGCTGGCCGCGCTCGCGGGGCAGGGCACGAGCGTCGAGGCCCTGGTCGTGGACCGCCGGCTCACGCGCGTCCTGGCGGCCCTGGTTGTCGGAGCGGCGCTCGGCTGCAGCGGCGCCCTGACCCAGACCATCACGCGCAACCCGATCGCCAGCCCGGACATCCTCGGCGTCGTCTCGGGTGCGTCGGCTGCGGCGGTCTGGCTCGCGGTCCGGCCCGAGTCGGCCGAAGTCCTGGGGGTGCCCGCGCACTCGGCATACGGCCCGGCCGCGATCGGGGGCGGGTTCGCTGCGGCGGCCCTCATCCTGGCCCTGAGCTGGCGCGCCGGATTCGACGGGTATCGCGTGGTGCTGGTCGGAATCGGGGTGAACGCCCTCGCCCTGGCGGTCGTGTCGTGGCTGCTCACGCGCGCCGACCTCCAGCAGGCAGCGGTCGCGACCCGCTGGTTGGCCGGCTCGCTCGACGGCGTGCGCAGCGAGGACCTGGCCACGGCCGTGGCCGTGCTGCCCGCGCTGACGGTGTGCGTCCTGCTCGCCGACCGCCTGGGGGCGTTGCGGCTCGGGCGCGACGTCGCCGCCTCCCTGGGGGTGCGGACCGGCCGGACCGAGGCCGTCGCGCTGCTGCTGGCCGTCCTGCTGGCGTCGGTCGCGACCGCGGTCGCCGGCCCGGTGGCCTTCGTCGCGTTCGTGGCCCCGCAGGCGGCCATGCGCCTGTTCGGCACCGCCGGACCACCGCCGCTGGCCGGGGCGATCACCGGCGCCCTGCTGCTCCTCGTCGCGGACAGCACAGCTCAGGCACTGCCCGTCCCCCTGCCCGTCGGCATCATCACCTCGATCGTTGGCGCCCCGTTCCTGCTGTATCTGATGATCCGATCCCTCAGGAGGAGAAGTGCCTGACCGTTCCCCGGCGCTCGAGGCCGGCGCGCTACCCGGGCAGACGAACCGGTGTCCGTTGCGCGCCGTGGGCGTGACCGCGGGCTACGGGCCCCGCACCGTGCTCGACGACGTCGACCTGCAGATCGGCCACGGACGGATCACCACGATCGTGGGGCCGAACGGCTGCGGGAAGTCGACCCTGCTACGCGTGCTCGGTCGGTTGCTCACGCCGCGCGCCGGACACGTCGAGCTCGAGGGCGAGCCCATCCGGTCGCTGCGTGCACGCGAGCTGGCGCGACGACTCGCTCTGCTGCCGCAGTCTCCGGTGGCCCCTGAAGGGATGACGGTCGGCGACCTGGTCGAGAGGGGGCGCCAGCCGCACCGGCCCTGGTACCGACCGTGGTCCACCGTGGACGCGGCGATCGCAGAGCAGGCGATGGCCGCCACCGGGGTGGCAGATCTGGCGGACCGGCCGCTCGAGGAGCTCTCCGGCGGGCAGCGGCAACGGGCCTGGATCGCGATGACGCTGGCGCAGCAGACCGGCGTCGTGCTGCTCGACGAGCCCACGACGCACCTGGATCTCGCACATGCTGTCGACGTCCTCGACCTCGTGGTCCGGCTGCGCCGGGAGGGCAAGACGGTCGTCGTCGTCCTGCACGATCTCGCTCTGGCGGCGCGCTACTCGGATCACGTCGTCGTGATGAAGGACGGCGCCGTGCACGCCGAGGGCGGCCCGGCCGAGGTGCTCGACGCGGGGATGCTCGCCGACGTCTTCGGTCTCCGTGCGCACGTGTTCCCAGACCCGGTCGACGCGCTGCCGACGGTCATCCCGGTCGGTCACGCCTGAACTCCCGGCTCCTGCTCCGTGGCTCGAACGAGGTTGCCGAATCCGTCGAAAAACGCGCGGATTCCGCAACCTCGTTCGGGTGAGCTGCCCACACGTCGGCAGGCGCCCCCGTCAACCGTTGCGGAGCGCCTTCTCGCTGATCGGCTCCTGACCGGCCGCACGGCGCCGGCGCAGGTAGTCCCGGGCCTCGGTTTGTCGCTGTTCCTCGGCCCCTGAGGCGATGGGGACCCGCAGGTGCTCCGGGGTGTAACCGAAGGCATCGACGAGGTCTCGCGCGTGCGGGCGCAGCCGGCCGAGCAGCCGGTCCACATAGCTGGTGACGGTCTTGGCGCGCTGTGCGGACAGCCGCCCTTCGCTGAGGTACCACGCGAGGTTCTTCTCGATCAGGGTGAGCCCGAAGAGGTCGCGCAGGGTGGTGAGCACCTCTCGCGTCACGGAGTCGCGGACGGAGGGCAGCGCAGCGGTGAACGCCTCCCACTGCAGAAGCTCACCGTGCGCGCGCGCCGCCTCGATGAGCTGGTGCTGGTGCGCGTTGAACAGGGCCGCGGCCTCGGTCGGCGGAGCCTTGCGCGCCGGGCGGAGCGCGAGCGCGATCTCCTCGACCATCGCCTCGACGCGGTCCTCGAGCAGCTCACGCTGGGTGTCGGCCTCGCGCAGGTGACCGGCCGAGCGGGCCCGTGAGCCGGAGTCCCGGATCGACTGCGCCGTACGCCGCAGCGGGGTGCGGTGCAGCGTCATGTCGGCCGCCCGGTCGGCGACCCACCGGACGGCGCCGGCGATGTCGACCTGGGCCATCTCCTTTCCGTAGTCGGTCAGCAGCCGTTTGCCGACGAGCTGCAGCAGGACGTTGTTGTCGCCCTCGAAGGTGGCGTAGACGTCCATGTCGGCGTGCAGCCCGGTGAGCCGGTTCTCCGCAAGATAGCCGGCGCCGCCGCAGGCCTCGCGGCACTCCTGCAGCGCCTCCAGCGCCAGCCAGGAGTTGATCGGCTTGGCGGCGGCGGCCAGCGTCTCCAGGTCCTGGCGGTCCTCGTCGGTGTCGTGCTCGCCGGAGAAGACGCCGTGGAAGCGTTCGAGCAGCTCGGCGTGGGCGAAGGTGGCGGCGTAGGAGCGGGCGAGCAGCGGCAGCAGCCGGCGCTGGTGCTGGCCGTAGTCGAGGAGGACCTGTTCGGTGTGCTCGTCGGCCGTGGTGAACTGCCGCCGTTCGGTGCCGTACCGGATTGCGATGGCCAGCGCCATCTTCGTGGCGACGACGCAGGCCCCGGACAGCGAGACCCTGCCCTGGACCAGCGTGGAGAGCGTGGTGAAGAACCGCCGCCCCGGGCTCGCGATGGGCGAGCTGTACGTCCCGTCAGGGGCGACCTCGCCGTAGCGGGCGAGCAGGTTGGTGCGCGGGATGCGGACGTGGTCGAACCAGAGCCGGCCGTTGTCGACGCCGTTCAGCCCGCCCTTGTGTCCGTCGTCCTCACCGTCGACGCCCGGGACAAAGCGCAGGGTGCCGTCCTCGGCGCGCTCGCGGATCGGGACGTAGAACGCGTGCACGCCGTGGTTCACCCCGTGGCTGATCAGCTGGGCGAAGACGACGGCGGCGATGCCGTGCTGGCCCGCGTTGCCGATGTACTCCTTGCGTGCGGCCGTGACCGGGGTGTCGATGACGAACTCCTCGGTCTGCGGGTGGTAGGTGGCGGTGGTGCCCAGCGCCGCCACGTCCGAACCGTGACCGATCTCGGTCATCGCGAAGCAGCCGGGGACGGTCAGGTCCATGATTCCCGGCAGGAGTCGTGCGTGCTGCTCCTCGGTGCCGAGGTTGGCGACTGCGGAGCCGAAGAGTCCCCACTGCACGCCGGCCTTGATCTGCAGCGACGGGTCGGCGACGACGAGCTCCTCGAACCCGGCGAGGTTGCCGCCCGGGTCAGCGCCACCACCGACGGCTGCGGGGAAGCCGCGGTTCGGCTGCCCGCGCTCGACGAGCAGCCGGGTCTGATGCATGGTGCGCTCGCGGTGCTCTGGCGTGGGCAGGCCCTCGATCTTCTGCATGTCCTCGGCGAGGGCGAGGTCTCGGGAGGCCCGGCGCAGTTGCCACCAGCGTCCGTCGAGCAGGCGGCCGAGGGCCGGAACGTCGATGCCGGCAGGGGCACCGGCGCGCGGCGGGCTGTCCGCAGTGGGCGTCCGGGTGGAGGTCCGTCGACCTGTTGGGGCGCGGTTGCCGGCGGTGGGGGTGGTGGTCATAAGCTTCTCCGGTTCGACGGTGGAGCCTCAGGCTCCGGTGGTGGCGTTGCGGGCCCGGCGGAGGACGCCGACGGCGCCGTCCCAGAGCCAGTTGGTCAGGTGGTCGGCCAGTGCCTCACGGTCGAGGTCGGTGGCCGGTGCGGCCGGGTCGGCGGTGTCGACGCGGTCGCCGAGCCAGACGTCGACGGCGCCGCGCACCAGGCCGACGACGCCCGCCGCCCAGAGTCGTGCCGCGATAAGCGTGTCGGGGTCGACCTCCGCCCGGGCCGGCGCCGCACCGTCGTCGAGGTCCCCAGTCAGGGCCGGGAGCAGGGCGTCCACGACGAGATCGGCCACGTCGCCGGCGAAGCCCCGCACCTCACGCGCGGTGGCCTCGGGCCGGGTGACGAACGCGTAGACGTGGGGCGAGGCGTCGACCATCTCGAGATAGACGCGAACCATGGCGGCGATCCTGGCGCGTGGGCCACGTGCCGCCGCGGCGGCGTCCTCGATGGCCGCGCGCATGCGGCCCAGGACGGCCTGTCCGACGGCGACCTGGAGGCCGGTCTTGTCGGTGAAGTAGCGGTACAGGATTGGCTTCGAGGTGCCCATGTGACCGGCGATGTCGTCCATGGACACGTCCGGTCCCAGGTCATGCACGGCACGGCGGGCGGCGCGGACGAGCTCGGCGCGGCGGGTCGCCCGGTGGCCGGCCCAGCGCGCGGTGCGGCCGTCGACGGTCGGAGCTTCGCCGTCGGCCGCGACGGCGTCTGAGGTGATCGGCATCACGTAACTGACAGTATCAGGTACTGTGCGTAACAAGGAGCAATGCTCCTCCGACCCCGAGAGAAACGCAGGACGACGACGTGACGACGACTCCCGACACCCCGCCCCCGGCTCGAGCGGCCATCGTGGGCTCGAACCGCATCCCGTTCGCCAAGGCCGGCAGCGCGTACGCCGCCGCCTCCAACAAGGACATGCTCACTGCCGCCCTGGAAGGCCTGGTCGCCCGGTTCGGCCTGGCCGGCGAGCGCCTGGACGAGGTGGCCGGCGGTGCGGTGCTCAAGCACTCCCGGGACTTCAACCTCGTCCGCGAGGTCGTTCTCGGCTCCTCGCTGGACCCGCGCACGCCCGCCTACGACGTGCAGCGCGCCTGCGGCACCGGTGTGGAGGCGATCATCGGCGTGGCCAACAAGATCGCGCTCGGACAGGCCCAGGTGGGCGTCGGCGGGGGCGTGGACTCCACCTCCGACGCGCCGATCGTGGTCTCCGACCGTCTCCGCCGTGCGCTCCTGAGTGCCTCGCGCGCCAAGACGTGGCAGCAGCGCGTCAGGGCCTTCGCCGGCGTCCGCCCCGCCGACCTGACCCCGGTGGCACCGGATGTCGCCGAGCCCCGGACCGGCCTGAGCATGGGCGAACACCAGGCGCTGACCACGGCCCGCTGGGGCATCACTCGGCAGGCGCAGGACGAACTGGCGCTTGCCTCGCACCAGAATCTGGCGGCCGCCTACGAGCGCGACTTCTTCGCCGATCTCATGACGCCGTACCGCCGGCTGACACGGGACGAGACGCTGCGACCGGACACGTCGATGGAAAAGCTGGCGAAGCTCAAGCCGGTGTTCGGCACCCGCAACGCCGAGGTCCCGGCCACCATGACGGCCGGCAACTCGACGCCGCTGTCCGACGGTGCCTCGACCGTCCTGCTCGCCTCGGACGCGTGGGCGAGCGAACGCGGGCTGCCGGTGCTGGCTCACGTGGTCGATGCCCAAGTGGCCTCGACGGACTTCGTCTCCGGCGACGACGGGCTGCTCATGGGCGGTGCCTACGCGATCCCGACCCTGCTCGCCCGCAACGGCATGCGCCTGCAGGACTTCGACCTGGTCGAGATCCACGAGGCGTTCGCTGCGACGGTGCTGACCACGTTGGCCGCCCTGGAGGACGAGGAGTTCTGCCGGCGGCAGTTGGGCCTGGACGAGCCGGTCGGCGGCATCGACCAGGCTCGTCTCAACGTGACCGGGTCCTCGGTGGCCGCCGGTCACCCGTTCGCCGCCACTGGCGGCCGGATCGTCGGGACGCTGGCGAAGCTGCTGCACGAACGCGGCGACTCCGAGGTCCGTGCCGGGAAAGCGCGCGGACTCATCTCGGTGTGCGCCGCCGGCGGTCAGGCCGTCACGATGGTCCTCGAAGCGGCCTGAGGAGCGGGCATGAGTGACACCTATCTCGAGCTGGTCAACTCCGGGCCCGCCGCGGCCGTGGCCAAGAAGCTGGGCCTCCCGCGCCCGGCGCCGTTGCGCCGCACCGACGCCGACGCCGTCGACCAGCCATTGACCCCCGGGCCGGTCCTGGTGCTCTCGGACTCCGCCTCGACGGGCGAGGCGGACGCCGTCGCAGCGGATCTGCTGAGCTGGGACCTCGACGTGCGCCGCGACACCCGGCTCGGTGACCACGACCGGTGGGGCGCCGTCGTCGTGGTCCTCACCGGCTTGACCCACCCCGCGCAGCTGTCCGAACCCGCCCTGACGCTCGGCTCGGTACTGCGCAAGCTCGCGCCGAGCGGCCGGGTCGTGACGCTCTCCCGGACGGCTCCGCCCGCGCTCGCCGCGCCGTCCGGCGACGACGTCGATCCTGCGCCGGCCGCGGCCCGTCACGGCGTGGACGGCTTTCTCCGGTCGGTGGCCAAGGAGCTACGAGCAGGAGCCACCGGCAACGGCCTGGTGCTGGCCGACGGTGTCGAGGTCTCGTCCGTCTCGGTCCGCGGCGGATTGCGGTTCCTGCTCTCGGCCCGGTCCGCGTTCGTCGACGGCCAGCTGCTGACCGTGGGCACCGACGCCGGCACCGAACCGGCCGACTGGCGTCGCCCGCTGACCGGTGCCGTCGCGGTCGTGACGGGGGCGGCGCGCGGTATCGGCGCCGAGGTCGTGCGCGTGCTGGCCCGGGACGGCGCCCAGGTTCTCGGGGTCGACGTGCCCGCGGCCGGCGAGGCGCTCAGCGCCGTGATGAACGCGGTCGGGGGTACGGCCCTGCAGCTCGACGTCACCGCCGACGACGCCGCCGACCGGATCCTCGACGTGGCCCGTTCGCGGTTCGGCCACCTCGACCTCGTGGTGCACAACGCGGGGATCCTCCGCGACAAGCTGCTCGCCAACATGACGCCGGAGAAGTTCGAGGCACTGCTTGCCGTCAACATCGCGGCACCGCTGCGGATGAACGAGACGTTCGCGGCTCCGGGGACGCTCGGCGGACAGGCGGTCGCTCCGCGGATCGTCTCGCTCGCCTCCACCTCGGGAATCGCCGGCAACCGTGGGCAGACGAACTATGCGGCGGCGAAGGCCGGCATCATCGGGATGACCCGGGCCCTCGCCGGCCCGATGAGCCGCACGGGCGGGACGGCCAACGCCGTCGCCCCGGGCTTCATCGAGACGGATATGACGGCGACCGTGCCGGCGGTGGCGCGGCAGATCGCCCGCCGGACGAGCTCGCTGCAGCAAGGCGGCCTGCCGGTGGACGTCGCCGAGGCGATCGCGTTTCTCGCCTCACCGCAGGCCGGTGGGATCAACGGCCAGACACTGCGGGTGTGCGGGCAGATGGTGGTGGGCCAGTGAGCGCGGGGCGCCCGGTGGGGCCGACCGGGCCGGACGGCGGAGGACCACAGAGCACGGGGCCGGGCCGGGACACCCCGCCGGCCGGCTACCGGGAGGAACGCCTGCGCGAGATGCCGTCCCTGCCGGCGCTGTACGCCCGGGCGGTGGCCCGCACGGGCCGGCTGGTGCTGGCCACGATCCCGGCGCGTGACCTGCCACCGGTGGTCCTGCGCGTCGACGGCGTCCGTGCCGATCCGACGCGACTCGCGGAGTATCAGCATCTGGTGGGTGAGCCCGGGACGGACAACCTGCCCGCCGGGTTCGTGCACGTCACGGCCTTCCCGCTGGCGATGGCGATCATGGTCCGAGAGGACTTCCCGCTCGGTGTGCTGGGCATGGTCCACGTGGCGAACCGCGTGGAGGTCCGCCGCCAGCTCACCCTCGACGACGTCCTGACCGTGCGGGCCTGGGCCACCGGAGCGCGGACGCACCACCGCGGCGTCACGGTCGACCTGGTCGTGGAGGTCTCTGCCGGCGACGAGCTCGCCTGGCGTGGGGTCTCGACCTACCTGGCCAAGGGACGCCCACCCAGGGGGCTGACCGTCGCGGAGGCGGCACCACGGAGTGAGCCGGCCCGCCCGCCGTCGACCCCGACGGCCCTGTGGCGGCTGACCCCACGGGAGACGAGCAGGTACGCGGACGTCTCCGGGGACAGGAATCCGATCCACGTCTCGCGGCTGGGCGCACGCCTGTTCGGCTTCCGCCGCCCGATCGCCCACGGGATGGACACTGCGGCGCGCGCCCTGGCCGGTGCGCCGGCGCGGCTGCGCCGGGCGCCCCTGGTGTGGACGGTCGAGTTCGGCAAGCCCGTGCTGCTGCCGACGACGGCGGCCTACGCCGTCGGGAAGGACGGCACCTTCGTCGTGTGGAACCGGCGCTCAGGCGGCGTCCACGCATCCGGAACCGTACGACCCCAGTGACGGTGCGAGCGCGCGGACGAACCTGGGGATAACTGCCCGGATCGGCGCCGTTCCCCCGCGCCGGCTGGGGATATCCACCGCTCACCGAGGTGCGGCCACCTCCCGTGAAGCGGGTCACAGCGTAGGTCCACGACCTGCACCGTTGGGTGCCATGTCCGCCCGCGTTCACCCGTTGGTCAGAGTTATCCACCGGCCATGTCCACACCCTTGTGCACATACACACAGAATGGCCGATCTTCCTGTGGACACGGCCCACCCCTCCCCGCCCACTCGTCAATCCTGCGCCCACTCGTCATTCCTGCGCCCACTCGTCAACCCTGGGCCCACTCGTCAATCCTGCGCCCAGTCGTCAATCCTGTGCGGCGAGTCACATGACGCTTCTTTCAGCGCCCTTGCGCTTGACGTAACGTCAACCGGAATGGTGGTTCCCGATCCGGTCGAGACGCACCGGCCATCAGGCAGCACAAGGAAGGACGTGATGACCCATGAGCGAGTGGTCGATCCACCAGATCACCAAGCTCACCGGCACCACGAGCCGGACCTTGCGGCATTACGACCGGATCGGCCTCCTGCACCCATCGCGGACGGGGCACGGCGGTCTTCGGCACTACGACGAGGACGCGCTCGTGCGGTTGCAGCGGATCCTGCTGCTCCGCGAGCTCGGGCTCGCACTGTCGACGATCGCCGAGGTCCTGGACGGCACTCAGGAGACCACTGAGGCATTGCGGACCCACCTCGCCCTCCTCGAGCAGGAGCGCGACCGGGTGGAACGCCGCATCGCCTCGGTACGGACCACCATCGAGAAACGAGAGGCAGGTGAACCCCTCATGGCGAACGAGATGTTCGACGGGTTCGACCACACGCAGTACAAGGACGAGGTCGTCGAGCGCTGGGGCGCGGACGCTTACGAGGCCGGCGACAGCTGGTGGCGCGGTATGAGCGAGTCCGAGCGCGCGACGTTCCGTCGGCGCACCGAGGAACTCAACCAGGCCTGGGCGCTGGCCGCCGGGCGCGGCGCCGACCCGGCCGGCACCGAGGCGCAGGAGCTCGCCCGGCAGCACGTCGAGTGGCTGGCCGGCATTCCTAGCACGCCCAGGAACGGCGAGAGCCCGGCACGTGAGTACATCCTCGGGTTGGGCGACATGTACGCCGCCGATCCGCGGTTTGCGGCGAACTACGGCGGATTGGGCGGGGCCGAGTTCGTACGCGAAGCCCTGCGGGTGTACGTCGATCGTCACGTCCCGGCGTGATGTCCGGTCGGTCGCGGGCATGCCTATGCTGACGCTCATGCCTGCGACCGACCAGGTCGGCGACGAGCGACCGCCGGTGCCGATCCCGACCCTTGGCACGGAGCGGTGACGGTGATCATCGATGCCGAGCACCGCCCGTCCGACTCCCCGTTCGTGGAGAGGGTGTGGCGCGGTCGCGTCGACGGCGTCGCCCTGATGACGTCCGTCGCCGCCTCGAGTTGGGAACTCGTGGTCTCGCGGGAGCGCGGCCGCCTGCAGGTCGTGGCACGCGGACCGGAGACGGCAGCGAGCACGGTAGCCACGACACCGGACTCGACGTCTTTCGGGATCGTCTTCGCCCACGGCGTCGCGATCTCGTCCATACCCGTCACACGACTTGTCGACGCCGAAGCATGCAGTCCGCACGTTACGGCCACATCGTTTCTGTTGGCTGGTGACCGGTGGGAGTTACCCGACTTCGATACAGCCGAGATCCTTGTCGACCGCCTGGTCCGCCGAGGCCTGCTCATTCGGGACCCACTGGTGGCCGACGCCATTGCCGGCGAGGCCTCTCGGCACGGCCTGCGCACGGTACAACGCCGTGTCGTGGCGAGTACCGGGCTCACACTAGGCGCGATCCGTCGGATCGAACGCGCCAGGCAAGCCGCGCTCCTCCTCCGGGAGGGCACCCGCCCGCTCGACGTCGTCCATCGACTGGGCTATTACGACCAGCCACATCTCGCCAGGTCGCTCCGCCGCTTCATCGGGAGGACAGCAGGTGAGCTTCGCACGGGCGTCACGAGTCAGTCAGGCCAGGCACTGTCGCTGCTGTACAAGAACGCCGCCTGGGAGCATCCGTAATCTCTGTCCGGAACCCACCGGCCGTCGACGACCACCGCAGCCACGGAAGCGCCATGACGGTGCCGATGTCTTTACGGCCTGTGGTGGCCGAACACGCGCGAAGGAGAATGACGTGGGAAGAATCGTGGTGACCGAGTTCGTGTCCCTGGACGGTGTCGCCGAGGCGCCGGGCGGCGAGCCGTTCCGGCATCCGAGCTGGAGCTTACGGTTCGACCGTGGTGACGACGGTGAGCAGTTCAAGACCGACGAAGCTCTCGGCGCTGCCGCATTGCTCCTGGGTCGACGCACGTACGAGTCCTTCGCGGGCGCGTGGCCGCATATGGATGGTCCGCTGGCGGAGAAGTACAACTCCATGCCCAAGTTCGTCATCTCGCAAACGCTCACCGAGCCGACGTGGCACAACACCACGGTGCTCTCCGACGGCGCCATCCCCGGCGCTGCGCAACTGCGAGAACGGGTCGACGGCGAGATCCAGGTACCCGGCAGCCTCACGCTCGTCCCCGACCTGTTGGACCACGACATTGTCGACGAGATCCGGCTCATGACGTTCCCGGTCCTTCTCGGCACCGGTCGGCGACTGTTCGGCGAGATGTCCGACCTCACGGCGTGGCAGCTGACCGACTCTCGGGTCGTTGGAGACGGGGTTCTCCTCACCGTCTATCGACGAAGGCACCGATAGCGACCGCGGAATCCGGTGGACGAACGCCGGGGGAAACTCCGTACTCTCACGGCATGCCCGCGACCCTGCATGCTGCTGACCTCGGCGCGGCTCGCGGGCCGAACCGGCTCTTCTCCGGGCTGACGGTCACGGTCGCTCCAGGCGACGTATGGGGCCTGGTCGGCGCGAACGGAGCCGGCAAGTCCACGCTGCTGACGATTCTCGCCGGCCTGCCCACCACGGCCGAGATCGACGGCCGGGTCACGCTCGCCCCACCCGAGGCCACCGTCGGCTACCTCGCCCAGGAACCCGAGCGCCGGCCCCACGAGACGCTGCTCGACCTGCTGCGCCGTCGTACCGGGGTCGCCCAGGCCACGGCGGCCATGGACGCCGCTGCCGGCACGATGGCCGACCACCCGGACGACGCCGCGGCGGCCGACAGCTACGCCGTCGCCCTGGAGCGGTGGCTGGCCCTCGGGAGCGCCGACCTCGATGACCGGGCGGGCGCCGTCCTCGCCGACCTCGGGCTCACCGTCGACCTCGACGCACCGACCACGGCGCTCTCCGGCGGGCAGGCGGCCCGCGCCGGGCTGGCCGCGCTGCTGCTCTCCCGCTACGACGTGCTGCTCCTGGACGAGCCCACCAACGATCTGGACCTGGCCGGCCTGGAGCGGCTCGAACGGTTCGTCGAGGACAACCGCACCCGTACGCCGATGATGGTGATCAGCCACGACCGCGAGTTCCTCGCCCGGACGGTCACGGGCGTGGTCGAACTCGACCGTGCCCAGCAGCAGATCACCGTCTTCGACGGCGGATACGAGGCCTATCTCGCCGAGCGGGAGATCGCGCGCCGGCGCGCGCGGGAAGCGTACGAGGACTACGCGGACAAGCTCGGCGCACTGCACGAGCGCATGCAGACCCAGCGGCAATGGGTGGACAAGGGCGTGCGGAACGCCCGCAGGAAGGCGTCCGACGGCGACAAGCACATCGTGCACCGGAACGTGGCACGCAGCGAGAAGCAGGCGGGCAAGATCAGCCAGACCGAGCGGGCGATCGAGCGGCTCGAGGAGGTCGAAGAACCGCGCAAGGAGTGGGAGCTGCGTCTGTCCATCGCCCGAGCGCCACGGTCCGGGACGGTCGTGGCGACCGCCGACTCCGCCGTCGTCCGGCGCGGGACCTTCCGGCTGGGACCGATCACCACACAGATCGACTACGGCGACCGTGTGGTCCTCACCGGCGCGAACGGATCCGGCAAATCCACGCTCCTCGCCCTGCTGCTCGGCCGCCTCACGCCCGACGACGGCCGCGTCTCACTCGGGTCCGGTGTGGCGGTCGGCGAAATCGACCAGGCCCGTGCGGCATTCGCGGGCGACGAATCGGTCGCCGAGACGTTCGGGCGTCTCCTCCCGGGCTGGGCGGAGGCGCAGGTGCGGACGCTGCTGGCCAAGTTCGGACTCGGTGGGCAGCACGCGCTCCGGCCGGCCGCGTCCCTCTCCCCCGGCGAGCGCACCCGCGCGGCACTGGCCCTGCTCCAAGCCCGCGGGGCCAATCTGCTCGTCCTCGACGAGCCGACGAACCATCTCGACCTGCCGGCGATCGTTCAGCTCGAGCAGGCCGTCGAGTCCTTCGACGGCACGGTCCTGCTCGTCACGCACGACCGTCGGATGCTGCAGAGCGTCCGGGCGAACCGTCGCTGGGAGATGACGGCCGGGAGGCTGACCGAGACGCTGGTCTCGGCCGACGGATCGAGGTGACCTGGGGCGGTCAGACGCCGGTGGGCTCCTCGCCCGCCGTTTCGCCATCCGCCGGCTGGCCGCCGTCGGAGGCCGCGTCGTCCTCCTGCTTGACCGCGCTGATCTCCAGCTCGAGGGTGATCTTCTCCGAGACCAGGACCCCGCCGGCGTCCAGCGGCATCTGCCACTCCAGGCCCCAGTCACGACGGTCGACGCGGCGCGTGCCCTCGAAGCCGGCGCGCAGGTTGCCCATCGGGTCGCGCTGGACGCCGGTGAGCTCGATCGGCACACCGACCTGCTTGGCGATGCCCTTGATCGTCAGTTCACCGACGGCGAGGTAGGCGTTCTCGCCCACCTCGTCGATCGTGGTCGACCGGAAGACCATCTCCGGGAACCGCTCGGCGTCGAAAAAGTCCTCACTGCGCAGGTGCGCGTCGCGGTCGGCGTTGCGTGTGTCGACGCTCGCGGTGCGGACCCGCACCTCGACGTGAGCGTCCAGGCCGCTCTCGGCACTGGCCGGCGCCACCTCGATCCGGCCGTCGAAGTCGTTGAAGGACCCGCGCACGCGGGTCACCATGGCGTGCCGGGCGGAGAAGCCCAGGCGGGTGTGCGTCGGGTCGAAAAGCCAGGTACCACGCAGAGACTGGTCCGTCTCGGTCATCGTGTCTCCTCCGCCGGTCGGCGACCGGCACTCGGTCCCGGCACGTGAGGGTCGTCCCGGGCGGGCCTACACTGCGCAGCAGCGGTGGCCACTCGGCGGCCCATCCTGGCACAGAGGGCGGTGATGACGTGAGAGTCGCGGTCCCGCGCGAGATCAAGGACAGCGAACAGCGGGTGGCCATCACGCCGGCCGGAGTGCACGAGCTCACCCGCCACGGGCACGAGGTCCACGTCGAGGCGGGCGCCGGCGTCGGCTCGGCGATCTCCGACGACGACTACGCCGCGGCGGGTGCCCGGATCGTCCACGGCGCCGACGAGACCTGGGCCGCCGGCGAGCTCGTCCTCAAGGTCAAGGAGCCCATCCCCGCGGAGTACCACCGGCTCCGGGAGGGGCTGGTCCTGTTCACCTACCTCCACCTCGCCGCCGACCGCCGGCTGACTGAGGAACTGCTCGCGCGCCGCGTCACGGCCGTGGCGTACGAGACCGTCGAGCTGCCCGACCGTTCCCTCCCGCTGCTGGCGCCCATGAGCGAGGTGGCCGGCCGACTCGCCCCGCAGGTCGGCGCACACACCCTGATGAGCCCGCAGGGCGGGCGCGGTGTCCTCATGGGTGGCGTGGCGGGCGTGCGCCCGGCGCGCGTGGTGATCATCGGCGCCGGCGTCGCCGGCATGAACGCGCTCGCCATCGCCGCCGGGATGCGCTCGGAGGTCGTGGTGCTCGACAAGGACATCGGTAAGCTCCGACAGGCCGGCGCGCTGTTCCCGTGCCGGACGATGGCGTCGAACGCCCTCGAGATCGAGCACGCGATCGCCGACGCCGATCTCATCATCGGCGCGGTGCTCGTCGCGGGCGCGCGGGCCCCCAAACTCGTGAGCAACGAGCAGATCTCCCGGATGAAGCCCGGCAGCGTCGTCGTCGATATCGCCGTCGACCAGGGCGGCTGTTTCGAGGACAGCCGCCCGACGACGCACACCGAGCCGACCTACCGGGTGCACGGCACGCAGTTCTACTGCGTGGCGAACATGCCCGGGGCGGTCCCGCACACCTCGACGTACGCGCTGACGAACGTGACGCTGCCCTACGCCGTCGAGCTCGCCGAGCACGGATGGCGCGCGGCCATGCGTGAGGACCGCGCGCTGGCCTTGGGCCTCAACACGCACGACGGCGCTCTGACCTGCGAACCGGTGGCGACCGCCCACAGTATGGCGCCGACGTCACTGACGGACGTCCTGGGCTGCGGCACCGCCGGCTGACGCGCCCGCCAGGCTCAGTCAGGGACTCAGGCCGAGACGAGCGCCCGGACCGCAGAGGTGAACAGCCCGAGCCCATCGGTGCCCGAGCGTGGTGCATCCGCCATGTCGGGGCCGAACCCGGGCTCAACGGCGTGCTCGGGGTGGGGCATGAGGCCGACGACGTTGCCGCGCTCGTTCGTCACGCCGGCGATGTCGTGCAGCGACCCGTTCGGGTTGCCGCCCTCGTAGCGGAAGACCACCTGACCCTCCTCCTCCAGACGCCTGAGCGTGGCGTCGTCGGCCACGTAGCCGCCCTCGCCGTTCTTCAGCGGGATGGTGATGACGTCACCGGCGCTCAGCTCGCGGGTCCAGGCGGTCGCGTTGTTGACGACCCGGAGTTGCTGATCGCGGCAGATGAAGTGCTGGTGGTCGTTGCGGATGAGCGCGCCCGGCAGAAGGTGTGCCTCGCACAGGATCTGGAAGCCGTTGCAGATGCCGAGCACGGGGAGGCCGCGGCGGGCCGCCGCGACAACCTCGGTCATCACCGGTGAGAATCGGGCGATCGCGCCGCAGCGGAGGTAGTCGCCGTAGGAGAACCCGCCCGGCAGGACGACGGCGTCGACACCGTGCAGATCGGCGTCGGCGTGCCAGAGGGCGACGGCCTCGGCGCCGGCGAGCCGCACCGCGCGCTGGGCGTCACGGTCGTCGAGAGAACCGGGGAAGGTGACGACGCCGATCCGAGCGGTCACGCCTCGACCCCGGCGGTCTGCGCGGCGTCCGCCCCGGTGAGCTCGTAGACGCCGACGACGTCCTCGATGATCGGATTGGACAGGGCGGTCGTCGCGGCGTCGCGGGCTGCGGCGAGATGCTCCTCGGTAACCGGGCCGTCGACGGTGAGCGTGAACCGCTTGCCCTGCCGGACATCGGTCACGGCGGTGTGCCCCAGGCGGTGCAACGCTCCGACGACGGCCTTGCCCTGCGGGTCGAGGATCTCCTGCTTGGGCATGACCTCGACGACGATGTGACCCACGTGTAGCTGCTCCTGGATGGACGGCGGCGGCACTCGCAGTCTACTGCCGCCGAAGGTGCCTGCGGGGTCCGATTCCTGGCGAGGGCCGTGTGGTGCGGTACGGCCTCGCGGCACTAGCCTGGGACGGGACCGCGTGGGCGAGGTGGTGCTTGTGCACTCGAGTGAACCCGCTGAGGTTCTCGCACGTCTGCGTGAGCTCGACCGAGGCGAGCGCAACGAGGTGTTCTCGGCGGTGAACTCCGGCCGTGCGGTTCGTGATCCCCAGCTGGCCCCGCTCGCCACGGCGTACGCCCGGCTCTATAGCGAGACCGGCGGGGTTTTTCTCCTCCGGCAGTGGTGGGTGCTCGCCCTCCTGGGGGTGTCGTTCATGGTCATGATGCTGAACGAGTCGTGGATCGCGTTCGGGGTGATGACCGTCGCCTTCACGGCCGGCCTGATCTTCTCGCAAAGCCGCCTGCCTGCCGTACGTCGCGCCGAGACGCTGAACTCCTCGGCCGGGGCGGGAGAGGTCGAGGACGGCGCACTGGACTGATCGTCCGGCACACCACTGACCAGTCGGCACACGAGTGACGAGTGGCGTGCTGGGGGGTGGGTCAGGCGGGGAGCTGACGTTTCGACGAGATGACCCCGGTGTTGAAGCCCGCCAGATGCAGGCCGCCGTGGAAACGGGCGTGCTCGATCTTCAGGCAACGGTCCATGACGACGGTGATCCCGGCGGCCTCGGCGTCCCGGGCGACCTCCTCGTGCCATGAGCCGAGCTGCAGCCACAGCACCCTCGCCCCGACCTGTTCGGTCTGCTCGAGCACCGCGGGGAGGTCCTCGTGACGGCGGAAGACGTCGACGATGTCGGGCACCTCGGGCAGGGCATCGAGTGACGGATAGACCGGCCGGCCGAGGATCTCGCGCTCCCGGGGATTGACGAAGTAGACCCGGTACGGGGAGTCGGCCAGGAGGTAGGTGGCGACGAAGTACGAGGCCCGTTCGGGCTTGGGTGAGGCGCCCACGATCGCGACCGACCGGGTTCGGCGCAGGATCGCGAGCCGCTCGAGCGCGGACGGTCCCTGCCAGGTGCGCGTCATCGTCATCCTCCTATCGAAGCACGCCGACGCTGACCGCCACCGCTGGTGTCCGCTCCGGCGAACTCGGACCGTCCGCGGCATGACGTCCCACCCGTCAGGCCCCCGCGGCGGTCAGCGCCTGGTCGAGGTCCCACAGAATGTCCGCGACGTCCTCCAGACCCACCGAGATACGGATGAGGTCCTCGGGCACGCCGGCGGTGACGAGCTGGTCGGCAGTGAGCTGGCGGTGGGTGGTCGAGGCCGGGTGCAGCACCAGCGTGCGGGCGTCGCCCACATTGGCGAGGTGGCTCGCCAACTGCAGTTCCTCGATGAAGCGGGCGCCGACCTCGCGACCGCCGCGGACACCGAAGGAGAACACCGAGCCGACGCCGTGGGGCAGGTAAGTCCGAGCACGCTCGTGGTGGACGTGACTGGCCAGCCCGGCGTGGTTGACGTACGCGATGCGTGGATCGGCCTCGAGCCACTCGGCGACGGCCTGGGCGTTCGCGACGTGCTCGTCCATCCGCTGGGGCAACGTCTCCACGCCCTGGAGCAGCTGGAACGCGGCCTGCGGTGTCAGGGCGGGACCGATGTCACGCAGCTGTTCCGACCGCAACTTCATGAGGAAGCCGTACTCGCCGAAGTTTCCCCACCAGCTCACGCCGCCGTAGGAGGGCACCGGCTCAGTCATCTGCGGGAACGTGCCGTTCGCCCAGTCGAAGCGGCCGGACTCGACGACGACGCCGCCGAGCGTGGTGCCGTGTCCGCCGAGGAACTTCGTCGCCGAGTGCACGACGATGTCGGCGCCGTGCTCGAACGGACGGACGAGGTACGGCGTGGTCAGCGTGGAATCGATGATCAGCGGCAGCCCGGCCTGGTGGGCGACGTCGGCGAGACCCGCCAGATCGGCCACCTCGCCGGAGGGGTTGGCAACGGTCTCGGCGTAGACCGCCTTCGTCTCCGGCCGCAGGGCGGCGCGGTAGTCGGCGGGGTCGGTGCCCGGCACGAAGGTGGTCTCGACCCCGAAGCGGCGCAGCGTCACGTCGAGCTGGGTGACCGTGCCGCCGTAGAGCTGGGACGAGGCGACGATGTGGTCACCGGCGCCCGCGAGCGCGGCCAGGGTGATGAACTCGGCGGACATACCCGACGCCGTCGCGACCGCGCCGATGCCGCCTTCCAGCGAGGCGATGCGTTCTTCGAACGCGGCCACCGTGGGGTTGCCGATCCGCGAATAGATGTTCCCGAACTTCTGCAGGGCGAAGAGGTTGCCGGCGTCGGCGACGTCGGAGAACACGAACGACGTCGACTGGTAGATGGGCACCGCACGCGCGCCGGTGACCGGATCAGGGATGCCTCCGGCGTGCAGGGCCCGGGTACGGAATCCGAACTCGTGGTCGTTCACGGCCCTACCCTCGCATCGTTCTGCGGCTACGCGCCCACGCGTCTCAGGCCCACCGCCGGATGGCCCAGCGCTCGAAGAGGCCGAGCAGCGCGTCGCTGACCTTGCCCAGGACGGCGAGCAACACGATGGCAAGCAGCAACCGATCGACCCGGCCGTTGTTCTGGCTGTCGGTGAGCAGGAAGCCGAGCCCCATCGAGGAGGCGAGCAGCTCCGCGGCCACGAGGAACAGCCACGCCTGCGCAAGAGCGAGCCGCAGGCCGGAGATGACGGCCGGGACGACGGCGGGCAGCTGGACGGTGGTGAACAGCCGTAGGCCACGCAGACCGAAGGCGCGACCGGCCTCGACGAGCTGGCGGTCGACGTGCCGCAACGCCATCGAGACGGTGGTGAAGACCGGGAAGAACGCGCCGATGGCGATCAGGGTCACCTTGCTGTCCTCCCCGATCCCGATCCACAGCAGCAGCAACGGCACCCACGCCAGTGAGGGCACGGCGCGCAGCGCGCCGACCGTGGTCGAGAGCAGCGCGTCGGCGAGCCGGGACAGGCCGAGCAGCGAGCCGAGGGCCAGGCCGGCTGCCGCCCCGAAGGCGAAACCGAGCATGACCCGTTGCGCCGAGATCGCCACGTGGTAGCCGAGATCGCCACGCTCGATCAGCTCTCCGGCTGCGGCCAGCACGGACAGCGGGCCGGGCAGCGTGACGGGGTCGATCCACCCGGACACCGACGCCACGTGCCAGGTCGCGAGGATGGCCACCGGCACGGCCAGGCCGAGCAGCACAGCTCCCCGCCGGCGTCTCGCCGCAGGTGCCGACCGCCCCGGGGCGTCAGAGGGGCCGACGCCGTCCGGTTCGGGCGCCGGGCGGGTCCGCCGGGTCCGCGACCCGACCTGCGAGGCGCGCGCGTTCGCCTCTCCGGGGCCGTTCAGTGCCAGCGTCACGGCGCCTGCCCCACGACGTCGGCGACAGCCTCCGGGTCGGCCTGCCGGACCCACGAGTCGTCCAGCAGGTCCGCCAGCGCCTCGTCGATCTGCTCCTGGGAGGCGACGTCCCCGGTCTCGACGAGCATCGGGCCGATCGTGGTCAGAACCTCGAGCTGGGCAGGCCCCGGCGCGCCGTCCACGTCCAGGTTGCTGCGCTCGGTGATGACCTGCTGCGCGAGGGAGAGATCGATGCCGGCGTCCTCGGCCAGGATCTCAGCGGTCTCCTCCGGGTGCTCGGCCGCCCAGGTGCGGGCGTACTCGTAGGTATCGACGACGACCTGGGCCACCTCGGGCGAGTCCTCGAGGAAGTCCTCACGCGCGTTGAGGAAGCCGTAGGTGTTGAAGTCGACGTTGCGGTAGAAGAGCTCGCTGCCGTCCTGCTCCGCGTCGGCCATGATCGGGTCGAGCCCGGCCCACGCGTCGACTGAGCCGTTCTGCAGGGCGGTGTTCCCGTCGGCGTGCTGGAGGTTCTGGATCTCGACGTCGGCCGGGTCCACGCCGGCCTCGAGCAGCGCCTGGAGCAGGAAGAAGTACGGGTCGGTGCCCTTGGTGGCGGCGACCGAACGGCCGGCTAGGTCGGTGACCTCCTCGATGCCGGACCCGGGGTCGGTGACCAGTGCCGACCACTCCGGCTGGCTGTAGATGTCGATGGTGCGGATGGGTGAGCCGTTGGCGCGGGCGAGAAGCGCGGCCGAGCCGGCCGTAGAGGCGACGTCGGCCTCTCCGGAGCGGAGCAGCTCGTTGGCCCGGTTCGATCCCGCGGACTGGACCCAGGTGACGTCCACGCCGTCGTCGGCGAGCGCTTCCTCGAGCCAGCCCTGGTCACGGATGACCATGCTCAGCGGGTTGTAGGTCGCCCAGTCCACGACGAGCTCGTCCCCGTCGCTCGGGCCGGCCGAGGCATCGGCGGCGTCCTCGGCCTCGCCGGCCAGACAGCCGGAGAGCGGGACGACGACGGTGAGCGCGGCCGCTGCGGCGGCCGTGAGGCGGGTGGATCTCATCGTGTGACTCCGGTTTCGGGTGGTGGTGGTCTCAGGTGGCCCGTCGCGGACGGTCGGCCCATCAGTGGCGATGGCTGTCGACGCCGAGCGACTCCAGCAGCTCGCTGCGCAGCCGGGCGAGCTCGGCGGAGCCGCGGCTGCGCGGTCGGTCGCCGGGCACGGTGAGGGAGCGGATGACGCGGGCGCCGGGGCCGTCCGCTGCGGTGCCGAGCACCACGACGCGGTCGGCGAGCTGGAGCGCCTCGTCCACGTCGTGGGTGATGAGCAGCACCGTGGTCGGGGCGGCCTCGTGCACCTCGAGGAGGAGGTCCTGCATCCGCAGCCGGGTGAGTGCGTCGAGGGCGCCGAACGGCTCGTCCAGCAGCAGGACCCCGGGGCGCCGGGCCAGGGCGCGGGCGAGCGAGGCCCGCTGGGCCATGCCGCCGGAGACCTCGCGGGGCCGGTGGCCGGCGTGGGCGCCGAGTCCGACGAGGTCGAGCAGGTGCGCGACCTGGTCGCGTCCGGCGGCGCGGTCGGTGCCTCGCGGCAGTCCGACGGCGACGTTCGCGGCGAGGGTGCGCCACGGGAGCAGGCGTGGCTCCTGGAACGCGACGGCGCAGCGCGGATCCGAGCCGGTGACGACCGTGCCGTCGATCCGCACCGCTCCGCCTGTCGGCGCGTCCAGTCCGGCGGTCAGGCGCAGGAGCGTCGATTTCCCGCATCCGCTCGGTCCGAGCACCGCGACGATCTCGCCCGCGGCGAGGTCGAGGTCGATGCCGCCGAGGACGGTCTGGGTCGCGCTCCCGGCGCCGAATACGCGTTCTATCCGCTCGTAGGACACGGCGAGCGCCGGCGCCGCCTCGCCGCGGTCCTGCCCGGTGCGGGCCAGGGACAGTTGCGCCGTCATCGCGTCCTCCTCCGATCGCCTCGCGCCTACCGTGGCGCAGCGGCGAGCGGCGAGGTCGGCCGGATCCGGGCCGTCCCGATTCCTGAGACGACGGTCCACATCGCAGGCCGCCGGGGCCGGCGGCGGTCGAGCCGTCGCGGGCGGACCCGCCCGGGCTTACGGTCGCGCGGTGATCAGGCGCGACGTCGTCGTCAGCGTGATCTGCGGGGAGTATCCGGCCATGATCTCCAGCGCCTTCCGGTGCGCGTCGGCGTCCGAACCGGCGCAGGCGTCGGCGACGATCTCCACCCGGGCCCCGGCGTCGGCGGCGGCCAGGGCGGTCGAGAGGACGCAGCAGTCGGTCGCGACGCCGGCGAGCCTCAGATGCGGTGTCGGTCCGGTGACCGTGGACAGGGCGGGGGTCCACTTGCCGAACGTGGGCTCGGCGACCACGGGTCCGCCGAGGTCGGCGAGGGCGGGAACCACCTGGTACAGCTCGTGATCGGCGGGCACGAACGCGAACGGGTACTCGGCGTAGTAGTCCTCCCACGAGCCCATCGGTTTGGTCGGCGCGATGAACCGCGTCGTGACGACGCGCTCTGGGTGGGCGTCCGCGAGGCGGCGGACCGGGTCGATGATGGCCGGGAAGCCGGGTGCCGTCCACGGACTGTCGGTATCGGCGAAGACCCGCTGCGGGTCGATGACCACGAGCCAGGGACGGTCGTCGTCGCCGCGGTGCCGTCCGGCCTCCCACTCGCGCCGCAGGATCGCGTACGCCACCGAGGTCAGTGCCGGGCCCTCCTCGACCGGCCAGGACTCGCGGTAGGCGGCTTCGAGGGCGAAGCCGGCCTTGACGAACACGGCGCGCATCGCGGCGTTGTCCTCGCGGGTCTGTCCCTCGAGGCGGTTCACGTCGAGCGTGGTGAACACGTGGTCCGCAATCGCCCGGACCGCGGCCGTACCCAGACCCAGGCCGCGGTGCTCGGCGGCGAGGCGGAGGTCGAACAGGGGCGTGTCGTCGTCGAGGTCCTCCAGCACGGCGAGGCCGACGCGTCCGCGGTCCTGGCTCTCGAGCCAGAAGGTGGCGTGGTCGGCGCCGTCGAACCGGCCGGATGCGATCGCGTCGGCGACCTCCTCGCGGGTCCGGCGCCGGCCGACGTGGAACGGCCACTCGTGGCCGGTGAGGAAGTCGATGAGCGCGTCACGGTCGGCGCCGCGCACGTCCGCCGGCACGAGGGTCACGGTGGGCATGGCCCGATGGTAGGCCGGGCTCAGGTCCGGTACTGGCTGGCCAGCGGGCAGGCCCACACGTCGAGGCCGCCGCGTCCCACGCGGTTGATGTGCTCGGTGACCGCGGCGTAGGCGCGACCGATGGACATCTCGGTGTACCGGACGCCGCGCTCCTCACAGTACTGACGCACCAGCGGCGCCACCTTGCGCAGTGACGGCCTGGGCATGGACGGGAACAGGTGGTGCTCGACCTGGAAGTTCAGGCCGCCCATGAACGTGTCGACCCATCGGCCGCCCGTGACGTTGCGGCTCATCAGCACCTGACGGCGCAGAAAGTCGATCTTCATGTCCGCCGGCACCACCGGCATCCCGATGTGGTTCGGCGCGAAGGACAGCCCCATGTAGAGGCCGAACACCAGGAGCTGGACGGCGAGGAAGACCGCCGCCTTGTCGGGCGAGAGTACGAGAAAGACGAGGGTCACCGTGCCGCCGAGGCGCACGAGGATGAAGGAGAGCTCGACCCAGCGGCGCTGGACCGGTCCGCGGCTCAGGACCCGCCTGAGGCCGTGGACGTGGAGGTTGGCCCCTTCCAGGAGCAGCAGCGGGTAGAAGAACCACCCTTGCCGGGCGGTGAACCAGCGGCTGACCGGGTGTGTGCGGCGTCGCGCGCCCTCGCCGGTGAACGCCACGACCTCGGACTCGATGTCCGGGTCGGCCTTCAACTTGTTCGGGGCCGCGTGGTGTTTCGAGTGCTTCTTGTTCCACCAGCCGTGGCCCATGCCGGCGAAGAGGTTGATCACCACCAGTGACGTCCACTCGTTCCACCGGCCGGACCGGAAGATCTGGTGGTGTGCGGCGTCGTGCCCGACGAACGCGATCTGCGTGAGCAGCAGCGCCAGGGCGACGGCGGTGACTATCTGCCACCACGTGTCGCCCAGGTGGACGAAGCCGACGGCGAGGCCGACGCCGGCGGCCGTCAACCCGATCAGCTTGGACCAGTAGTAGCCGTAGCGCCGACGCATGTGCCCGGATTCGCGGACCTGCGCCATGAGCGCCTTGAAGTCGCTCACATGGCGGTCACGCGGACGCGCGGGCGAGGGGGTCGGAGGGGCGGTGGGCGTGTGGAGGGTTTGGCTCATGGGCCGCCACCTGACGTCTGAGGACAGCGACGGGAGCCGCTGACGCGACCGGGTGCCGCTGATTCGAGTCTGGCACGGATCCACGTGCCGCCGTGGCCCGGGACGACCTGATCCGGCGAACTGGGGGGATATCCCCCGCCGAGAGCGGAAACCTGAGTCAAGAGCGGACGTTCAAACGTCCGCTCTTGACTCACTTGTCCGCTCTCGGCGGGGTGCCGGCCGGCCGGCGAGCTCAGACGACGAACCGCTCCCCCGTCAGGCGTTCGTACGCCTCGACGTAGCGGGCGCGCGTGCGTTCGACGATCTCACCGGGCAGCGGTGGAGGCGGCGCCTGGGAGGCGCGGTCCCAGCCGGACTCGGGCGAGGCGAGCCAGTCGCGCACGAACTGCTTGTCGTAGCTCGGCTGCGCCCGCCCCGGTTCCCATTCGTCCGCGGGCCAGAAGCGCGAGGAATCCGGTGTGAGGACCTCGTCGCCCAGCACCACGGACGCACCGTCCGTGGCCGACCCGAACTCGAGCTTGGTGTCCGCCAGGACGATGCCGGCCCGCTCGGCCAGCTCGCTCGCCCGCGCGAACACGGCCAGCGTGGTCTCGCGCAGCTCCTCGGCGCGTTCGGCCCCGACCACCTCGGCCATCCGCGTCATGTCGATGTTCTCGTCGTGGGCACCAACCTCGGCCTTGGTGGCCGGTGTGAAGATCGGCTCGGGGAGCTTGTCGCCGTCGCGCAGCCCGTCCGGCAGCGGGTTGCCGGCCATCGCCCCGGTCTGCCGGTACTCGGCCAAGGCGGAGCCGGTCAGGTACCCCCGCGCGACGCACTCGATCGGATACATCTCCAGCCGGCGGCAGACCATCGCCCGATCGACCACCTGCTCGGGCACGTCCGTGGAGACCACGTGATGGTCGACGACGTCGGACAGCTGCTCGAACCACCACAGGCTGAGCTGGGTGAGGATGCGCCCCTTGTCCGGGATGACCGTCGGAAGCACGTGGTCGTAGGCGGAGATCTTGTCCGAGGCGACCACGAGGACCCGGTCCCCGTCCTCGGCGCCGTCGTCCGACTCGGGGACGTACAGGTCCCGGACCTTGCCGGAGTACACGTGCCGCCATCCGGGGACAGCTGGTACCCCGTCGGCCGTCTCATCAGCGGAACTCATGGGTCTCATCCTCGCCCATCCGGCGTAGCGTTGCCGACCGAGGACTTCTCGCCGCGACTCCTGGAGGAGCCATGAAGGAAGCGACCGCCGACGTCGGAGTGACCGGCCTGGCCGTCATGGGCGCCAACCTCGCCCGTAACCTCGCCCGCCACGGGCACACCGTGGCCGTGCACAACCGGACCTATGCCCGCACCGAGCGGCTGCTGAGCGAGCACGGCTCGGACGGCGAGTTCGTCCCGTCCGACTCGGTGGCGGACTTCGTCGCCTCGCTGGAGAAGCCGCGCGTGGCGATCATCATGGTCAAGGCGGGAGCCGGGACGGACGCCGTCATCGAGGAGCTCGCTGCCGAGATGGAGCCCGGCGACATCATCGTCGACGCCGGCAACGCCCATTTCCCCGACACCATCCGGCGGGAGAAGGCGCTGCGCGAGCGCGGGTTGCACTTCGTGGGCAGCGGCGTCTCCGGCGGCGAGGAGGGCGCGCTGAACGGTCCGTCGATCATGCCGGGCGGATCGGCGGAGTCCTACGAGCGCCTCGGCCCGATCCTCGAGGACATCTCGGCCAAGGTCGACGGCGTGCCGTGCTGCACACACGTCGGCACCGACGGTGCGGGCCACTTCGTCAAGATGGTCCACAACGGCATCGAGTACGCCGACATGCAGCTCATCGCGGAGGCGTACGACCTGCTGCGGCACGGGCTCGGCGCCTCGGCCGCCGAGATCGGCGCGATCTTCGAGACCTGGAACAGCGGTGATCTGGAGTCCTACCTCATCGAGATCACCGCCGAGGTGCTCCAGCACACCGACGCCGCGACCGGCAAGGCGTTCGTCGACGTCGTCCTGGACCAGGCGGAGCAGAAGGGCACCGGCCGGTGGACGGTGCAGAACGGGCTCGACCTCGGCGTGCCGATCACCGGCATCGCCGAGGCGACGTTCGCCCGCTCGCTCTCCGGCGGCGTGGCCCAGCGCGAGGCCGGTCATCAGACCCTGCCCGCCAGGGCGAGCGAATGGACCGTGACGGACCGGGACGCCTTTATCGAGGACGTTCGCAAGGCGCTGTACGCATCCAAGGTCGTCGCCTACAGCCAGGGCTTCGACCAGATCGCCGCCGCGGCCGCCGAGTACGGCTGGGACATCGACCGCGGGGCCATGGCCCGCATCTGGCGTGGCGGCTGCATCATCCGGGCGCGGTTCCTGGACCGGATCACCGAGGCATACGAGACCCGTCCCGACCTTCCACTGCTGCTGGCGGACCCGTACTTCACCGACGCCGTCGGCGAGGGCCTGCCGTCCTGGCGGCGGGTGGTGGCCGGTGCGGCGACGAGCGGCATCCCGACGCCGGCGTTCTCCTCCTCGCTGGCCTATTACGACGCCGTCCGGGCCGAGCGCCTGCCGGCTGCCCTGGTCCAGGCCCAGCGGGACTACTTCGGCGCGCACACCTACAAGCGCGTCGACCGGGAGGGAACGTTCCACACGCTGTGGTCCGGCGACCGGTCGGAGGAGCAGCAGGACTGAGACGGCGCGGCCGGTCGCGGCGGCACGGCGTGACCGGCCGCGGGCTGAGCACCCGTGGCCGCTCAGCTGATGAGGATCTGCGTCGAGCTCTCCTTGAGCATCGCGTTCGCCCACCGCAGTTGCCGGAGCGTGTCCGGATGGCAACGTTGGGCCACCGCGAGCAGGTCGGTGTGCTTGATGCCCTGAGCGGCCTGCGCCAGCATCTCCCAGTCCACGGAGACACCCGCGGCCTTCATGTGCAGCATGCGCAGGTCCCGAAGGAGTAGCAGCCCAGGTGTCCGGGCACGTCCGAGCAGTTCGCTGCCCTTGTCCAGCAGCTTCGCCGCGGCGTGCGCCTCTCCCTCCGGCTCCGGGTCCAGTGACTGGCCGTACCGCTCGCCGATCGCCGCGATCTCACGGACGTGACGCTGCGACCAGGCCGCCAGGTCCTGAGCCACGTGGAAGACCTCGTGGTCGGCCTTGTGCCGGTCGGCCGCCTGCAGCAGCTCGTGCGCGAGGTCGTTCTCCGAGCGGTGCAGCTCCTTGAGCACCAGGCCGATCTTCATCGCGTCCCTCCGTCGATCCGCTCGTCCGCGAGCGCGGCGTCGCCTCCCCGCGTCGGCGCGGCGGGACCGGACGCCGGGGCCGAGGCGGTGGTCGTGGGCGCCGACGCTGGCGGACCTGCGGCGCCGTCGATCTTCCGGACCCGCGCGGCCGCGGTCTTGAAGATCGGCTGCTTCGAGGCCGGGTCCCACTCGGTGATGGTCAGCTCGTTGGCGGCGCGCCCGGCGCCGTCGGGTCCGGGGGCGCCGACGTCCCAGTAGCCGTAGTGGAACGGGAGGAAGACCACCCCCTCACGGATGCCGGTCACGCGCACGCGTGCGCGCACCGAGCCGCGCGGCGTGGTGATCTCGGCGAGGTCACCCTCGGTGAGGGCGAGTAGGTCGGCGTCTGCGGTGGAGATCTCGACCCAGACGTCCGGAGCTGCGGCCTGCAGTTGCGGCACGCGCCCGGTCTTGGTGCGGGTGTGGAAGTGGTAGACGGTCCGTCCGGTGATGAGCTGCAGCGGGAAGTCCTCGCTCGGCAGTTCGTGCGGCGGGAGGTACTCGGCGGCCTTGATGATCGCTCGGCCCTCGGGGTTCATCGCCCGGTACTCGGTCGGTTCCAGCGGTGCCCCGGTGACCATGTCGCGCCCGTAGCTCTCGCAGTAGTCGGGTGCGGCGAAGAACTGGCCGTCGGCGTAGAGCCGTTCCGTCCCCTCCGGGCTGTCCTCGGTGCACGGCCACTGGATGCCGCTGCCCTGCCGAAGCGCGTCGTAGCTCAGGCCGCTGTAGTCGCACGGCCGGCCGCGGCTGCACTCCTTCCAGGCCTCGAAGGCCGACTCGGGGTCGTGCCAGTGCACGAGCGGCCCACCGTCCTTGTCGCGCAGGTCGAGCCGGCGTGCGTAATCGAGGAAGATCTCGAGATCGGGCCGCGCCTCGCCGGGCGGATCCACCGCCTTCTCGGAGAGGTGGACCGTCCGGTCGGCGTTGGTGAAAGTGCCCGTCTTCTCGCCCCAGGTCGCGGCGGGCAGGACGACGTCGGCGAGCTCGGCGGTCTCGGTGAGGAAGATGTCCTGGACGACGAGGAAGAGCCGCTCCTGAGACAGCAAAGACCTGATCCGGGCGAGCTCTGGTAGTGAGACCGCCGGGTTGGTGGCCTGCACCCAGAGCATGCGGATGGAGCCTTCCTCCGCGTACCGGACCATCTTCATCACGTGCGTCGGCGGCGAGTAATGCGGGATCTCTATCGGGTCGACGTTCCACACCTTCGCCAGATCGGCGATGTGCGCGTCGTTCGACCAGTTCCGAAAACCCGGCAGGTCGCCGTCCGCGCCGGCCTCCCGGGTGTTCTGCGCCGTCGGCTGGCCGTTCATCTGCAGCAGGCCGCATCCGGGCCGGCCGAGCATGCCGCGCACCAGGTGGATGTTGTTGACCTGGACGGCCGCCGCGGTGGCCTGGTGGGACTGGTAGAAGCCCTGCAGGACGGTGGACAGGAGCCGGTCGGTGGTGCCGAGGATCCGGGCAGCCTCCCGCACGTCGTCCTCCGGCACGTCGCAGATCCGCGCGACCTTCTCCGGCGGGTACCCGCGCACGCGCTCGGCGAGTTCGTCGAATCCGACGGCGTGGCTGTCGACATAGGTGTGGTCCACCCAGTCATTGCGGATGATCTCGTGGAGCAGGCCGTTCATCAGGGCGACGTTGGTGCCAGGCCGTGGCGCGAGATGGACGGTGGCCGCCCGGGCGACCGGCGTCGGGCGCGGGTCGACGCAGACGACCTCCGGCGGATTCGGCCCGGCGAGCCGGTCGAGCACCCGCATCCAGAGCACGGTCTGGGTCTCGGCCATGTTGTGCCCCCACAGGGCGATGACGTCGGCGTGGTCGATGTCGGTGTAGGAGCCGGGCTGGCCGTCACAGCCGAAGGACTCCTTGAGGGCGGCCGCGGCGGTGGCGGTGCACAGCCGGGTGTTGCCGTCGACGTGGTTCGTCCCGAGCCCGCCGTGCGCGAGCACGCCGAGCGTGTAGTACTCCTCGAGGAAGAGCTGCCCGGTGGTGTAGAAGCCGAGCGCGCTGGGACCCTGCTCGTCGAGGAGCTCGCGGGTACGGGTGACGATCCGGTCCATCGCCTCGCCCCAGCCGGCTTCGACGAGCTCGCCGTCGCGGCGGACCAGCGGCCGTGTCAGGCGCTCACGGGAGCCGTTCGCCTGCCAGCCGAACAGGTCCTTGGGTCCGAGTCGGCCGTGGTTGACGCGGTCCTGTGCGCGGCCACGGACGCCCACCATCCGCCCGTCCTTGACGGCGATGTCCAGCGCGTCGCCGTTGGAGTGGAGGATCGACGCCGTCTGCACCCAGTCGACGGTCTCGGGGTCGACGTCGTGCTCGAGGAACGAGTCCACCCGGACCGGCCAGACGCCGTCACGGGGATACGGAGTCCGGGTGCCCCAGACGTCGGCGATGCGGTCGGTCTGCGTCATCGTGCCTCCTCGCTCGCGGGTCCGCGGGCCAGTCGACCAGCGCGCCGGGGAGGCCGCAACAGGAGCGTCCGGTCGCGGTCGGGCGTGTGAGCGAGGGCGGGCCCGCCTGCTCGGGGCGCCAGGCCGCGGGGTCCTCGTGCGCCAGACCGGGCGCGGCGTCGGGATCCGGCCCGGTGCACGAACTGATGCGCGTCAGAGACCGGCGGCGATGTCCGTCCGGTGCTGGGCGTCCGCGAGCCCGATCCGGTCGACACCGCGGTAGGCGGCGGCGCGCGCGGCGGCGATGTCGGATCCGGTGCCGACGACGGAGAGCACCCGGCCGCCCGACGCCACGAGGGCGCCGCCGTCCGTGGCGGTCCCGGCGTGCAGCACGTGCACGCCGGCGAGTGACTCGGCCTCCTCGACGCCGCCGATCGCATCCCCCTTGCGGACGCTTCCGGGGTAGCCGTGGGCGGCGACGACGACCGTGACTGCGGCGCCGGCGTTCCACTCCGGCGATGGCACGGCTCCGAGGCGGCCGGTGGCGGCCGCGTGCAGCAGCTCACCGAGGGAAGAGGTCAGGCGCGCCAGCACCGCCTGGGTCTCCGGATCCCCGAAGCGGACGTTGAACTCGACCACGCGCAGGCCGCGTGAGGTGAGCGCGAGCCCGCAGTAGAGCAGACCGGTGAAGGGCGTGCCGCGGCGCGCCATCTCGGCCACGACCGGCTTGGCCACGCGGGTGACCACCTGGTCGGTCAGGTCCTCGGGCGCCCACGGCAACGGCGAGTAGGCGCCCATGCCGCCGGTGTTCGGTCCGGCGTCGCCGTCGCCGAGGCGCTTGTAGTCCTGGGCGGGGGCGAGGGGGACCACGTCGGTGCCGTCACAGACGCAGAACAGGGAGACCTCCGGCCCGTCGAGGTACTCCTCGACGATGACGCCTGGCGCGCCGCCGGTGGCCGGGTCGCCGCCGTCCCGGTCGAGGCAGGCGCGCGCGTGCGCGATCGCCGCCTCCCGGTCGTCGGTGACGACCACACCCTTCCCGGCGGCCAGCCCGTCATCCTTGACGACGTACGGAGCGCCGAACGCGTCGAGAGCGGCCGTGACCTGCTCGAGCGTGGTACACACGTGCGCCATCGCCGTCGGGACCGCTGCCGCGGCCATGATCTCCTTGGCGAACGCCTTGGAGCCCTCGAGACGGGCCGCCGCCGCGCCCGGGCCGAAGCAGGCAATGCCGGCCTCGCGGACGGCGTCGACGACGCCGGCGACGAGCGGCGCCTCCGGGCCGACGACGACGAGGTCGGCCGCCATCTCCTGTGCCGCGGCCGCCACGGCGGCCCCGTCGAGGATGTCGAGGGTGATCGACCGGGCGAGCGTGGCCGTCCCCGGGTTCCCCGGGCCGACCACGAGCTCGTCGACCGATGGGTCATGGGCCAGCGCTCGGGCGAGGGCGTGCTCACGGGCGCCCGAGCCGATGAGGAGGATCTTCACGACCGCCGAGCGTATCGGCTAACGGGCGAGCCGGTCCCGCAGGGCGTCGAGCTGCTCGGTCATCTCCCGCGGGAGCCGCAGGCTGAACTGGGCGAAGTAGTCCTCGGTGAGGTCGGCCTCGGCGGACCAGCTCTCCGGGTCGACGGCGAACAGAAGCTCCAGGTCATCCTCGGTCAGATCGAGCCCGTCCAGGTTGAGGTCCTCGGGCCGCGGCAGCCGCCCGGTGGGGCCTTCGACCGCCCCGACCTCGCCACTGACCCGGCGCAGTGTCCATTCGATCACCCGTGAGTTCTCGCCGAATCCGGGCCAGACGATCCGGCCGTCGTCGTCCTTGCGGAACCAGTTGACCTGGAAGATGCGGGGAGCCTGCTCACCGAGCATCCGTCCCATCCGCAACCAGTGCCCCCAGTAGTCGGCCATGTTGTAGCCGCAGAACGGCAGCATGGCGAACGGGTCACGGCGCAGCTGTCCGACCTCCCCTTCGGCCGCGGCCGTCTGCTCCGAGGAGACGGTGGCGCCCATGAAGACGCCGTGCTCCCAGTCGTAGGCCTCGGAGACGAGCGGCACGTTGGAGGCGCGGCGGCCACCGAAGAGGATGACGTCGATCGGGACGCCGTCGGGGTCCTCCCACTCGGGCGCGATGGATGGTGCCTGGTCGGCACGGACGGTGAACCGCGAGTTGGGATGGGCCGCCGGGGTCGCCGACTCGGGAGTCCAGTCGTTGCCCTGCCAGTCGATCAGGTGATCGGGTGGGGTGTCGGTCAAGCCCTCCCACCACACGTCGCCGTCGTCGGTCAGGGCGACGTTGGTGAAGATGACGTCGTGATCGAGAGCGGCGATCGCCGTCGGATTGGTGGACTCGCCGGTGCCCGGTGCGACGCCGAAGAACCCGGCCTCGGGGTTGATGGCGCGCAGGCGCCCGTCCGGGCCGGGACGCATCCACGCGATGTCGTCACCGACGGTCTCGACCGTCCAGCCCGGGATGGTCGGCCGCAGCATGGCCAGGTTGGTCTTGCCGCACGCGGAGGGGAATGCGGCGGCCAGGTGGTGGACGCGTTCGTCGGGGCCGGTGATCTTGAGGATCAGCATGTGCTCGGCCAGCCATCCCTCGTCCCGCCCGAGCACCGAGGCGATCCGCAGCGCGTAGCACTTCTTGCCGAGCAGCGCGTTGCCGCCGTATCCGGAGCCGTAGGACCAGATCTCCCGGGTCTGCGGGAAGTGGCAGATGTACTTCGTGTCGTTGCACGGCCACGGGACGTCGGGCCGGGTGACCACCTCGTTGCCGTGCCGCACCACGAGCGGGTAGCCGACGGAGTGCACGGCGGGGACCCAGTCCGCCCCGCGTTCGATCTGCTGCAGTGCCGCCGCTCCCATCCGGGTCATCAGGCGCAGGGAGACGACGACGTAGGGCGAGTCGGTGATCTCCACCCCGATCCGGGAGATCGGGCCGCCCACCGGGCCCATCGAGAACGGCACCACGTACATGGTGCGGCCACGCATTGCGCCGTCGAAGACCTCGCGCAGCTCCTGCTTCATCGCCGCCGGCTCCGCCCAGTTGTTCGTCGGGCCGGCATCGGCCTGCTCCGGGGAGCAGATGAAGGTGCGGGACTCCACCCGGGCGACGTCGGACGGCGCGGAGCGGGCGAGGAAGGAGCCCGGCCGCTTGGCCGGGTTGCGTCGGATGAAGGTGCCGGTGTCGACCAGCCGAGAGGTGAGCCGGTCGTACTCCTCCCGGGAGCCGTCGCAGACCTGGATCCGCTCCGGCCGGGTCAACGCCGCGATCTCCCGGATCCAGGCGAGCAGGTCCGGATCCGTGACGGTCAGGCCCTCGAGGGCCGGCACGGCGGGCGGGGCGACGGCGTCGGTCATGACCATGGCTGGTGTTCCCTCCAGAGTCGTGGGCGCCGGACGGCGCCGCTGCGTCCACTGTCCGCCGACCTTGGTCCCTCTACAACCACCGAGGCCGTGAAAAATCTGGAGAAGTTTCGCTATGGTCAACGCCATGGCGGAACCATCGACCACCCCCGCCGAGGAGTCCGGGACGGATCCGATCGTGCTCGGCCGCCGGATCCGGCACGCGCGCACCGGGCACGGCATGACCCTGCGTCAGCTCGCGGACTCGGTCGGTTCGACGACGAGCCAGCTCTCCCTCATCGAGAACGGACGCAGGGAGCCGCGACTGTCCCTGCTGACGGCGCTCGCCCGCGAGCTGGGCACCACCGTCGCGGCGCTTTTGAGTCCGGAACCTCCGCCGGACCGGCGTGCAGAACTCGAGATCGCACTCGAACGGGCACAGCGCGGGCCGTTGTTCGCCTCGCTTGGGGTACCTGCGGTACGGCCGGGGCGGCGCCTGCCGATGGACGCGCTCGAGTCGCTCGTGGGACTGCACGCCGAGCTCGAGCGGCGCGCCCGCGCCACCATCGCGACACCGGAGGAGGCGCGCCGGATCAACACCGAGCTGCGGCTGGAGATGCAGGCGCGGGACAACTACGTGCCCGAGATCGAGGCGATGGCCGAGGAGCAGGTCCGCGCCGTCGGGTACACCGGCGGCGCCCTGACCCACCACATGGTGGCGCAGATGGCGGAGCGGCTCGGGTTCACGATCCTCCACGTCGACGACCTGCCGCACTCGACCCGGACGGTCACGGACCTCGCCAACGGGCGCATCTACCTGCCGCCAGCGTCGATCCCGGGCGGTTACGGGCTGCGCTCGCTCGCGCTACAGGCGATGGCGCACCGGCTCTTCGGCCACGAGCGCCCCAGGAACTACGGCGATTTCCTGCGTCAGCGCCAGCAGATCGCCTACTTCACCGCGTGCTGCCTCGTCCCGCGGTTCGCGGCGAGAACCTTCCTCGAGCGCACCAAGGCCGAGAAAGACCTGTCGATGGAGGACTTCCGGGACGCGTTCGGCATCACGCACCACTCGGCGGCACAGCGGTTCACGAACCTCGCCACCTCGCTGCTGGGCATCCCGCTGCACTTCATCCGCGCCATGGACGACGGGTCGCTCTACCGCGGTTACGCCAACGACGGCGTCCCGTTGCCGGCGGACCCGACCGGCGCCATCGAGGGCCAACCCTTGTGCCGGAAGTGGGCGGCCCGTTCGGCCTTCGCCCGCCGGAACCGCTCCACGGAGTATCACCAGTACACCGACACGCCCGCCGGGACGTTCTGGTGCAGCACGCAGACCGGAACAGCGCGCGAGTACGAGTTCTCCATCACCATGGGGGTGCCGTTCGCCCACGCGAAGTGGTTCCGCGGCCGGGACACCACCCGCCGCACCGTCTCCCACTGCCCGGACACCTCGTGCTGCCGGCTCCCGGATCCCGGCCAGGCCGAACGGTGGAAGGACCGGTCGTGGCCGTCGGCGGCGATGCACGCGCACGTCCTCTCACCGCTGCCGTCCGGCACCTTCCCCGGCGTCGACGACGTCGAGCTGTACGACTTCCTGGAACGTCACGCGCCCGGCGACGACTGACGGTGCACGGCCCCACCGGTACCACTAGCCCTCACCAATTCCGGCTGGGCCAGTCCCCCTCCCTGCCCGGGCAACCGCGGTGCGGAGCACCTTGACACCGGAGCAGGAACCGAGGACTCTGGAACTAGTCGGTTCCAGAACTATGAGGTTCCACAGTGTCGACAGATGAGCTCAGCACCACGTTCGCGGCGTTAGCCGATCCGACCCGCCGGGCGATCCTCGACCGGCTGCGTCATGGCGAGGCGTCCGTGGCGGAGCTCGCCGAGCCGTTCGAGCTGACCGTGCGCGCCGTCTCCAAGCACGTGGGCGTGCTCGAGGCGGCCGGGCTCATCACCCGGACGCGGGACCGACAACGCCGCCTGAGCAGGCTCGAGGGCCGTCCGCTCGCTCAGGTGGAGGCCTGGCTCGAGGAGTACCGGCCGGTATGGCAAGACCGTTTCGACAACCTCGCGCAGCACCTGGAGGGCAGCACCGATGACACCACGTGAGACGACGTCGGTCGCGGCGATCGACGTCGAACGCATCTTTCCCGTCCCGCTCGGCCCGGCCCGGAACGCCTGGCTGGATCCCGAGGCCGTCCGCACCTGGTTCGCCCCGCACGGCTACCAGGTCACCGCCTGCACCCTGGATCCGCGCGTCGGCGGAACGTGGCGCGTGGACTTCCTCGGCCCGGGCGGCCACGTCTACACCGAGCACGGGTCCTACCTCGCCATCGATGAGACCCGGATCGTCCTCACGCTCACCCAGGTCGACGGCGGCTTCACCGGCCCGGAGACCACCGTGACCGTCCGGTTCACCGAGGTCGAGGACGGCACGCGAGTACGTATGACGCAGACGGGCTACACGGACAGCGGACACCGCGACGGCAATGACGAGGGGTGGCAGGAGTGCTTCGACCTGCTCGGTCGGTCACTGGCCGGCGACGATCCGCCGCCGTCGGCTGAGGCCGAGATCCGGGCGCTGTTCGCCGAGTGGCTGGCCGCGTCCTCACGCAAGGACATCGACGGCGCCATGGCACCGATTGCGGCCGACATCCTCTCCTACGAGCACAGCGCGCCACTGGCCTACCGGGGCGTCGAGGCGATCCGGCCGGAGTGCCAGGCGGGCTTCGACAAGCAGGGCGAGGATTTTAGGTGGGAGATCCCGGATCTCGAGGTGCTCGTCAGCGGGGATCTCGCCGTGACCTGGGGCCTCAATCGGATGAGTTCCGCGGGCGGTACGCCCGAGGGCGACCGCCGGGTCATGTGGTCCCGCGGGACCCGCGTGTTCGCGCGCCGCGACGGGCGCTGGCAGATGATCCACCAGCACGTCTCGTTCCCGGCCGCACCGGACGGGACCGTCGCGTTCGACGCCGGGCCGGAGGGGTGAGGAACACTCTTCCTCTACGTAACTTTAGTGCAAACATTGCGCAAGAGCTGCACTCTCACCCAGAATGCCGCTATGAGCACCTCACCTCTGGACATCCATACTCTCGGACGGACCGGAATCGAGGTGACGGCGCTCTGCCTGGGCACAAGCCCACTGGGCTCGATGCCACAGCTCTACGGACACTCGGTGGAGAAGGAGACTGCGATCGCGACCGTCGACGAGGCGCTCGACCGTGGAATCCGGGCGATCGACACCTCCAACAGCTATGGCGGCGGAAACAGCGAGCAAATCGTCGGCGAAGCGTTGCGCCGGCGAGGGGGCCTACCGGACGGCGTGTTGCTCGCCACCAAGGTCGACCCGGCTCCGGGATCGTCTGACTTCTCCGGCGCCCGCGTACTCGCGTCGTTCGAGGAAAGTCTCGAGCGACTAGGTGTCGACCGGATTGAGTTACTGCATCTTCACGACCCGGAGAAGATCGGTTTCGAGGCGAGCATGGCGGAGGGCGGTCCCGTCGAGGCCCTGATCGCCCTACGTGACTCGGGGCGTGTGGACTATCTCGGTGTCGCCGGCGGCCCGACCGAAATGCTGACGCGGTTCATAGAGACGGATGTGTTCGATGCGGTCCTCAGTCACAACCGCTTCTCGCTCCTCGACCGCTCCGCGCACTCGCTCTTCAAGGCCGCGTCAGCTCGAGGGATCGGCGTCATCAACGCGGCGCCGTTCGGAGGCGGCATGCTAGCCAAGGGACCCGCCGAGCGGCCGACGTACGCCTACGGAAGGGGCGACGATTCGATGGGAGAATACGCCAGGCGGATGGCGGAGGCCTGTGGCAAATATGGCGTCGAACTTGCATCCGCCGCGCTGCAGTTCTCCCTGCGTGCCCCAATCGTCGACATGACGGTCGTCGGCGGGTCGCGCCCGTCCCGGATCGATGCGGCGATGCGAGAGGTTGACATCCCCCACGCGCTCTGGGAGGAGCTGGAGACACTCGCCCCGCCCCCGACCACCTGGATGGGATGACATCCGATGCGAGGCCAGCCCGAAGCGTCGTCTGCCTTCATCATCTAACCTTTGCCGTGCGATAGATCGCGTCGATCGCACGCATGTTGCCAAGGATGTCCGATCCCTCGGTCGGGAGCATCTCGTGGGTGCGCAAGGCACGGACGACGCATTCCAACTGGTGGTCGTAAGTCTGCCTCCCACCCACAGTCTCTTGATACTCGACCCCGTCGAGAGTCCACACGACCCGGTGGCCGTTCGTCGGGAAGACCACGTTCTGGACCATGAGAGATCCGCGCTCTCCATCGATGCGACGGAAATCGTCGAACGAGTCGTTGCCCATCGACGCGTCGACCCTTCCGGTCGCGCCCGAGGGGAAGTCCAGCTCGGCCGTAATCGATTCGTCTGCACCCGCAGGTCCGGCGACGTGGGCGGCCGAAACCACGTGTGGTTCCTCCCCCATGAGCGAGCGCACCCAGTGGAGCGGATAGCAACCGAGATCCATCAGTGCTCCGCCACCGAGCGACGGCTCGTGCCTGATCGCGCCGGGGGTGAACGGGTTGTTCACGCAGAACTCCCCCTCGACCCGCCGGACGCGTCCCAGCATCGCCGCGATCTCCCGTGTTCTCGACCACAGCGGGTGATACTCGTCGTGAAACGCCTCGATCGCGCGGCAACCGGTGCGTTCCGAGATTGCCAGCACGTCCGCTACCTCGCCCTCGTTCATCGCGAACGGTTTCTCGCAGAGCACGTCCTTGCCTGCCTCAAGCGCCGCGATGACCCATTGAGCGTGCTCGGAAGGTGGCAACGCGACATAGACGAGGTCGATCGACTCGTTCTCGAGCAGTCGCCGGTAGTCACCGTAGGAAAGGGGGATGCCGTGGGCGGCGGCGTACTCGTCCGCCCTACTCTGCGAGCGGGACGCGACGGCGGCAACCTCCGCGTCGTCAGTCCGCCGCGCGGGGCCGATTATCGACCGGGGCGCGATCCCCGCCGCCCCGAGGATGCCTACTCGTACCGTCGATGCCATAGTGCGATGTCCGTTCCGTCGTGCGGCTACGTGGGGCGGTAGCTCACTTCACGCTCCCGCCCCACGACCGATCGGTGGTTACGGCGCCAGCGACGCGAAGTGCTCGCGCGCCGCATGGTAGCCGCCTACGAGCCTTTCAATGACAGCGTCCGTCGCGGGGTCAGGACCAGTCGTCTCGGGATGTGCGGCCCGCCATTCGACCATTCGTCGCGCCGTTCGCTCGAACGTCAGCTTCGGGTTGAAGGCCGGGACGTACGACCGGATCTTCGAGTTGTCGAAGACCGCGCTGTGCGCGAGGTCACCCGCGATCATCTCGGACCAGAACCAGTCGGGTGCGCCGACGAGCATGAGCTCCGAGGGCACATGCACGAGTTTCGGTTCTACGCCGAGCGCCGCACCGAGCATGCCGTAAATCTGGTCCCACGTCGCCACGTCGTTGCCCGTGACATGGAAGGCTTCGCCGATCGAGCGCGAGTTCCCGAACAGCCCCACTAATCCCTGCGCGAAATCCTCGGCGTGGGTCAACGTCCACAACGACGTTCCATCGCCCTGCACGAGTACATCGTCACCGCGCGCAAGGCGATCGAGCATCGTCCATCCACCGGGCAACGGTGGGTTGGCATCGTCGTAGGTGTGCGAGGGGCGCACGACGGTCACGGGAAAGCCCGACGAGAACGCCTCCGCCAGCACATGCTCCGCCTCGATCTTCTCTCGCGCGTACGTCGAGAACCGGTTATGACGCTGCATCGACTCGACGATCGGCCAGTTCTTCACCGGTTTGCCATAGATCGACGCGCTGCTGATGTGGATGTACTGCTCCGTGCGGCCGGTGAACGTCTTCACCATACGGCTCGCATCCTCGGCACCGAAGGACAGGAAGTTCACGACAGTGTCGAAGTGAAGATCCGCGAGGGCCGCGACGAGAGACGCCTGGTCGGTGACATCGCACGTGAGCGACGTGACGCCTTTCGGCAGATCGCGCTTCTTCGCGTTGTTCCCGCGGTTGAGCGTGTAGACGTCCATCCCGCTAGCCAACGCCAGCCGCACGGCCGAGGTGCTGATAGTTCCGGACCCGCCGAGGAAGAGGACCTTCAGAGGTGCCGAGTCGTACTGGAACAAGAGTTTTTCTCCTTCTAAACGTGGGGAAGGTGAAGGTGCGCGACTCAGAAGCCGGCGTACCAGTCCTCGTAGTGGTTTTCTCGCAGCGCTATCTGGACGTCCTCGTGTCGGACACCGGCGTCCTTCTCGAGGCGTGCGACGATCTCCTCATAGAGTGCGCGCTTCAGTTTCACCGGGTAGCGCGCGACCATCGTGATCTGGATGACCAACAGGCTGCGGCGGTCGACGTCACCGTACGTGGGGTCGAAGCGCAACTCGCCCGGTTCATGCGGCTGGAAGATCTGGAACCGGTCGTTCGCGGGTATCGCCAGCACATCGACCTGCGCCTCGTGGATCGCGTTCGCAATCTCGTCGGACTTCTCATCGTAGAGCGCCCTGTCGAGATGGACCTGAATGAGTGGCATTGTCGTTCCTTTCGTATCGGATGGGTTCAATCCTTTGTCGGAACCCGGCTCAATCATTTGATGGCGCCTGCAGCCATCCCCCGCTCGAAGTACTTCTGCAGCGCAATGTACGTGATCACCTCGGGAATGATGGTGACGACCGCGGCCGCGAGTACCTTCGTCTGGTCATTGCTGAACTCGCCGACAAAAAAGAGAGGAAGCTGCGTGATCGTCTGATGCGAGGCGTCCTGCAGGAAGACAAGCGGAAGCAGGAAATTGTTCCACGCCGTAACCACGGTCAGCACGATGACGGCCGCAGCGATGGGCTTGGTCAGCGGGAGCAGAACATGTGTAAATGTGCGCATCAAGCTCGCGCCGTCGAGCTCTGCCGCCTCGATCAGCTCGTCCGGGATACCGTTCACGAAATTGCGCGTGAGCAACACCGTGAACGGAAGCTGCAGCGCGGCTAGTGGGATGATGACGGCGAGATACGTGTTGTACAGATTGAGCGCCATTGCGGTCGTGAACATCGGCGTCAGCAGAACGACCTCTGGAAGCGCCAAGGTTGCGATCAGCAGCCAGAAGTAGAGCTCCTTGAACGGGATCCGCAGTTTCGAGAACCCGAACGCGGCGAGCATCGTGCAGAGGTACACGGGCACGAGCGTGCCGAGGGCGATGACGATGCTGTTTCGGAAGAACAGCGGCAGCTCTTCGACCGAGAGAACCGTAAGGTAGTTCTGCCATCCCTGGCCTTCGAGGGATCCCCGCACCATCGCGATGAGGGGGAACACGAACGGGATGATCATGACCGTGACGATTACCTGAATGGCTACCGTCGACGAGCGTCGTCGTAGGTCGAACATCAGGAGCTGCCCTCCTTTCGCCGCCGGAGATTCAGCCCGAGAGTCAGAGCAAGCGCGATCGCGAGCAACGCAATCGACAGTGCCGCGGCGTACCCGACGTGCGCCTGTGTGATCCCCTGCCGGTAGATGTACGTTCCGAGGAACTCGGTCGAGAAGCTCGGCCCTCCCTGCGAGACGAGGAAGGGCACGTCGAACAGCTTCAGCGTGTATATGGCCTGCAGCACGAATAGCGCGATGGTCGTTCCTGCGACGCTGGGGCGCACGATGCTCCACAGCACTCGGATGTTTCCGGCGCCGTCGAGCCAGGCCGCCTCTATCGTCCCGTGATCCACCTGGCTCATCGCGGCGTAGTAGAGGATGAAATATAGGCCGGTACGCTCCCAGATGCCGATGAGGATGATGACGCCCAGCGCCGTACTCGACTGCGCGAGCCAAGGTTGGGCGAACACTCCCAAGTTGAGCGCGCCGAGCAGCTCGTTCAGAGCACCGTCGGCGGCATATATCTGCCGGAAGACCGGCGCCATGACCGCCGGGGCGATGATCACCGGGCAGAACACCAGCACCTTGTAGACAATGCCGAGCCTGACGTTCGAATGGAGCATCGCCGCGAACGCGAAGCCGAGGACGGCCTCCACGATGAAGGTGACCGCGACGTAGATCCCCGTATGCCACAGCGTCAGTAGGACGACGTCGTCTCTGATCAGCCGGGAATAGTTCGCGAGGCCAACCGGCGTCGCGGTTGGGCCGACGCCATTCCAGTCGTACAGTGAAATGACGCCCGTGTAACCAACGCAGTAGTAGATGAACCCGACCGACAGGATCAGCGTCGGAAGAATCCACGGGAAGCCGGAGCCACGCTCCACCCTGCGAGACCTGCGTCGACGCTGCAATGGCGGTCTCCCCGTGAGGGCCGGCTCGGTGTTCGTCACCGACATCTCAGGATCCCTCGGCTGCGGCTTGCACCGACGCGGCGGCGTCCTCCGGCGTCATGGTCCCGTCGAGCACGGCGATCGACGCGTCCTGGATCGCGGTGGCGACGTCCGCGTTCAGCAGGGCATTTCGGGGCTGGTCCGACGCGCGGGTCATCTCGAGCAGCGCCTCGAGCGCGGGCTGCTGAACCTGCGGGTCCACGAGATCGATCGCATCCCAGTCGGGGGTAGCCTCGGCCAGCGCGGGGTTCTGGTCCAACGAGTTCGCAATCAGCGTCTGCCCCGTGTTCGATGTCGCAAGCCAGGTGACGAATGTCGTCGCAGCAGCCTGGACGTCAGAGCTCGTGCTCACGCCGAGCGCCACGTCGGGATCCTTGTAGAGAAGACCCGTGTTGCCTTGACCGGCGACATCTGGGTAGGGGATCGGGATCATGGTGAACGGCTCCGAGTCACCGACGCCCGCTCCCTCGATGCCGGCCCTCGCGCCCGTCTGTGTCGTGTACTGGCGATACCAGGTACCCATCTGGATCATCGCGCTCTCTTGCGACAGGAACATGTTGTTCGCATCGGGATACTGCTGCAGGCCGAGAGCTCCGGGATCCATGATCCCGTCGTCCTGGAGCTGCTGGAAGATCTCGAGCGCCTGGACGAAGCGGGGGTCATCCCACGACTCGTCCTGCCTGGCGGCATCGTTGAAGAACTCGGGATCGATCGTGTCTGAGATCGAATGCAGCACGTCGAGGTTGAAGATTCCCTGACCGGCTCCAGCGGCAAGGCATCCGACGTCGTGCGAGCGCAGCTCCTCACAGACTTGCTTCCATGACGCAAGATCCGTGGGAGGTTCCAGGTCGTACTCGTCGAAGATGTCCTGGTTGATCCAGAGATTCCCGGCCGCAACGTCGCCTAGGGAGAGTCCGCCAACCTTGCCGTCTTCCGTTGTGAACGTGTCGATGCCCGACTGAGAAACCTCATCCTGCCAGTCCGCCCCGAGCGCCTCCTCGATCGCAGGCTCCAGATCGACCGCGGCGTGGCCGTACGTGTCGATGTTGCTCGTCGGCTTGCCGCCCGAGATTCCGAAGACGTCCGGTCCTTCGCTCCCGGCGAGAGCGGGCCGCATCGCGTTCACGTAGTCGTCACTCACCCCGAAGTAGCGGTAGTGGACCGTGATGTCGGGGTACTCCTCGTTGAACGCGGAGATGTACTGCTCCGCCAGCTCCGGTGTGGGTGTCCACCCCCACCAGGTGATCGTCCCCTCCGTCGCAGACCCTTCGGACCCCGCGTTCGCGGCACCACCTCCGCCGAGACATCCCGTCAGGCTCGTAGTCATCGCGGCGGCAGCTGTGACGGCGAGCCATCGACTACGGCGAACAGTCCTCGCGTGAAACATCATCGTCTCCGTTTCGTGGTGGTCGATCGGCGGACTCCTGCGCGCCGACCCTGTGGTTGCGGTAGTCAGGATCAGTAACGCAACTCTACATCATACCGATCGCAACTTGCGTATAGTCTTTAGCGAAAGGAACCCACATCGTCGCGAGAGGTCCTGTGATGTCCGCACCGTCCTTGCCCGTCATGCACACAGAAGGCGCCCAGTTCATCGATCCCGCCGGCCAGCCCGTTCGGCTGCGTGGCGTCTGCATCGGCGGCTGGCTGAACATGGAGAACTTCATCACCGGTTACGCGGCGAACGAGACGCTCATGCGCGCAAAGGTGCGCGACGTGCTCGGTGCGGACCGGGCCGATGCGTTCTTCGAACGCATCCTGAACAGCTTCTTCGCCGAAGCCGACGCCGCCTTTCTCGGGGAGAACGGCTTCAACGTCGTGCGAATCCCGATCAACTACCGCCATCTGGAGCGAGACGACCGCCCGTTCGAGATCCTCGAAGGCGGCTTTCGTCACCTCGACCGTGCGATCGAGTCGTGCGGCCGTCACGGCATCTACTCGGTCATCGACCTGCACGCGCTGCCCGGCTCACAGAACCAGCACTGGCACTCCGACAACCCCACGCATCTCGCGCAGTTCTGGCAGCACCGCCACTTCCAGAAGCGCGTCGCCAACCTGTGGCGTGCGATCGCCGAGCGATACCGTGGCAATCCATGGGTCGCCGGATACAACCTCATGAACGAACCTGCCGATGAGACCGGTGAGGTCGTCGGCCGGGTCTACACCGAGCTCATCCGGATCGTGCGCGAGGTCGACCCGGACCACATCATCTTCCTCGACGGCAACACCTACTCAACCGACTTCTCGATGTTCGACACGCCCGAACCGAACACCGTCTACGCGCTGCACGATTATGTCGCAGCGGGACTCGGACGCAGCCCGCACTACAGCAAGGACATCGCACTGAAGAAGTTCCTCGAGCGATCTGACTTCGCGCGCTCCACCGGCACACCGCTCTTCGTGGGCGAGTTCGCGCCGATCTATGAGAACGACGAGGCGATCGATGCGCCTCGGCGGGTCATGCTCGACGACCAGCTCGACATCTACCGCGAGTACGGTGCCAGTTGGACCTCGTGGATGTACAAGGATCTCGGCCGGCAGGGCATCGTCAATGCACGGGCGGAGTCGCCGTATCGTCGTCTTTTCGACGACTTCGTCGCCAAGAAGCGCCGCCTCTCGGTCGATCAGTGGGGCAGCGACGGAGTCGGCGTCGGGGAGGTCACTCAACCCGTGCAGGACCTGGTCGCGCGCGAGTTCCCAAGCTTCGACCCGTACCCGTGGGGGCGTTTCGACTGGGTACGCACCCTCCTGGTCAACATACTGCTGGCGCAGCCGATGGCCGAGGAGTACGCCGACCTGCTCCGCGGATTGGACGATTCGGAGCTCGGCGCTCTTGCCGACTCCTTCGCGTTCGAGAACTGCGAGGTACGCGACACGCTGTTGAGCCAACTCCGCGCGGGGTGAGCCGACCTGCGCACGCCGTCGCCCCGGTGCCGGATCCCGTCGACCAAACTCCTCATCATCACTCGCCCGTGGTTCACCTCGCAACCAGTGGCAAGGTGAACCAGGAGGGCTAGGTCCGATCCGGCGCCGGGCCAGTGGAATCGCGAACGATCAGCTCCGACGCGAGCTGGACGCGGCGACTCGAGATCGTGTCTCCGCGCGCGAGGGCAAGAAGGAGGCGGGTCGCCTCAGACGCCATGTCCTCCAGGGGCTGACGCACCGTGGTCAGTTGGGGCGTCACCCACTTGCAGAGATCGACATCGTCGAACCCGGTGACCGATAGGTCGTCGGGGATGCGTAGCCCGCGTTTCTGTGCCGCGAGGTAGATTCCGTAGGCCTGCTCGTCGGATCCGCTGATGATCGCGGTCGGCGGGTGATCGAGGTCGAGCAGTTCGCCGCCGAACCTCTCGCCACCCGCGGTGAGCGAGTCCCCGTGTCGCACCAACTCGGGATCGGACGCGATGCCCGCGCGCCCGAGCGCGGCGTAGTACCCATCGAGCCGATCGACGTGGCATTCGAGGCGCATGGGGCCCGTGACGAACCCGATCCTACGGTGGCCGAGGTGGACGAGGTGTTCGGTGGCGTCACGCCCGCCGGCCCAGTCGGTCGCCGACACATTGACGTACGCGTTCGTATCGGTGCCGACAGGGTCGATCAGCACGATGGGGACCCGGAGGTCCGCGAGTTCCTCACGCGCCGTCTCGTCGATTTCGGAGACGACGACCACCACCCCGTCCGTCCCGCGCGTCATCACGCGCTCGACCCAGTCGGACGAACCGGCCGGCAGACCGTTGGTGACGGTCGTGACGACGTCGACCTTCGAACGTGCCGCCTCCGCATGGACCCCGCGGAGGAGGCCGACCGCCCACTGCGTGTCCATGCCTCTCATGACGAGATCGATCAGGGCACCGGGTCGGCGCGGCTTGCGACGCTCGTAGCCACGTTCGTCGAGTAGGCGTTCGATGTAGACACGTTTACGGTCCGATATGCCCGGTTTGCCGTTGAGGACCCGCGACACCGTAGCCACCGACACTGCTGCGTCCGCAGCGATCTCGGCAAGGGTCGTCCCCCCACTCCCCATTCGTCCTCCTCGGTACCAGGGCGCAACCACGCTTGACCACCTGAGGACCAGTTTACAGTCTCACCATACCGTAACTTGCGTTCACCTTTGCATGGATGCTCGGTAACAGTGTCCTCAAAGCAGCTCGTCGGACGTCCCAGTCCACGAGCTTCTGTGTCTATGTCACGGCGTAAGGTGCCTGCTCGCGCGCCGACGAATGTCCTGCACGGAAACAACGACCGCGTCGCGTCGTCGCTGCCTCGATACGTCAGTCGAGTAGATCGTGCCGCACGATCGTCGCCTCACGGTCCGGTCCGACGCCGATCGAGGAGATGCGCGTGCCGGACATCTCCTCCAGCGCCAGCACGTAGCGCTGGCAGTTCTCGGGCAGTTCCTCGAACGTCCGTGCCGCCGAGATGTCCTCCCACCAGCCGGGCAGGTACTCGTAGACCGGCCTCGCGTGGTGGAACGCGGACTGGTCCGGCGGCATCTCGTCATGGCGCACGCCGTCGACCTCGTAGGCCACACAGACCGGTACCCGCTCCAGGCCGGTGAGCACGTCGAGCTTGGTGAGCACGAGGTCGGTCAGCCCGTTCACCCGTGCGGCGTACCTGGCGATGACCGCGTCGTACCAGCCGGTACGCCTGGGACGGCCGGTGGTGACGCCGTACTCACCCCCGGTCTTGCGCAGGAACTCTCCGTCGTCGTCGAGCAGCTCGGTCGGGAACGGCCCCTCCCCGACCCGCGTGGTGTAGGCCTTGATGACGCCGACGATGCGGTCCAGCCGCGTCGGACCGACGCCCGAGCCCGTGCACGCGCCGGCCGCCACGGCGGAGGAGGAGGTCACGAAGGGATAGGTCCCGTGGTCGACGTCGAGCATGGTGGCCTGGCCGGCTTCGAAGACCACGGTCTTGCCGGCGTCGAGCGCCTGGTTGAGCACCAGCGAGGTGTCCGCGACCATCGGACGCAACCGTTCGGCGTAGGCGAGCAGGCCGTCGGTGATCTCGTCGACCTCGACAGCGCGACGGTTGTAGACCTTGACCAGCAACTGGTTCTTCTGCGCCAGCGCCCCCTCGACCTTCTGCCGCAGGATCGAGGCGTCGAACAAGTCCTGCACGCGGATCCCGACCCGGCTCATCTTGTCCGCGTAGGTCGGCCCGATGCCTCGGCCGGTGGTGCCGATCTGCCGCTTGCCGAGGAACCGTTCGGTCACCTTGTCGAGGGTGCGGTTGTACGGCGGGATCAGGTGGGCGTTGGCGGAGACGAGCAGCTTCGAGGTGTCCACGCCCCGGGCCTGCAGCCCGTCGATCTCCTCGAAGAGAACCTCGAGGTCGACGACCACACCGTTGCCGATCACCGGGACGCATCCCGGCGAGAGGATGCCCGACGGCAGCAGGTGCAGGGCGTACTTCTCGTCGCCGACGACGACGGTGTGCCCGGCGTTGTTCCCACCGTTGAACTTCACGACGTAGTCGACCCGGGATCCGAGCTGATCCGTCGCCTTGCCCTTGCCCTCGTCGCCCCATTGCGCGCCGACGACCACCACGGCTGGCATCTTGCCTGCTTCCTCTCACTGCCCCGAGACGCCGGTCGGCGCCCCGACGAGGTTACCCCTCACAAGCACGGGTCACGCCGAACCACACAACGTCGACGGCGCACTCAGCCCGCGAACGCGTGAACGTCGGCGCCCGGTACTCCCACGTCGACCGCGCAGACCCTGCCGGCCAGCGGCTCGGCTCCGATGTCGACGCCCTCCTTCGAGGTCGTGACGAACAATGTGGTGCCGTCGGCTCCACCGAATGCGCACGAGGTGGGGTTGGTCACCGGCAGGTCGATCACCTGCGCGATTGAACCGTCCGGCGCGTACCGATGCACCGCCGCGCCGCCCCACATCGCTACCCAGAGGCCTCCCTCCGCATCGAGCGCCATGCCGTCCGGCCCGCCGTGGTCGGCCGGCACCGCTACGTGCACTCGCGACGCGCCGAACAGGCCGGTGTCAAGGTCGAAGTCATACGCGCGGATCTGGCCACCCAACGTGTCGGCGTGCAGGGCAGTATGACCATCGTCGGTCCACACCAGACCGTTGGGGATCGAGACGTTCTCTAGTGCGACGTGCACCGCCAGATCGGGATCGAGCCGGTACAGGGTGCCCGCACCGGTGCTGGCGTCATAGGCCATCGATCCGCAGTACAGCCGGCCGGAAGGGTCGACGCCACCTTCGTTCATCCGCATGCCCGGGTCGTGGAAGACCGGCACCTCACACTCAAGACGCCAGTCCTCGTCGAGCAGCCGAAACCCGTCACGCACGGCCACCACATAGCCGCCGGATCGGCGAGCGCGGATCAGCGCAGCCACGTCGGAGACCGGTGTGCGGTCCGCGCCGGCATCGGTGACCGTGACGATGTCGCCGACGTGCATGTCGACATGGCGCAGCACACCGATACCGCTGTCCCACCAGCCACCCTCGCCGTGTCCCACAGAGGGGTCGCCAATCCAGCACTGGGACTCAGAGCCAGCCACCGTCGACCACCCACTTCTGCGCCGTGCAATGCTCCGAGTCGTCCGCGGCGAGCCACAGCACCATCCGAGCGACATCGGCCGGGTACAGCTTCTCGGTCAGGCACTGACTCGCCTCGATGTGCGCCGTCGCCTCCGGTGTGACCCATTCGCGCAGCTGCCGCTCGGTCATCACCCACCCAGGAATGACGCAATTGACACGGATACGCTGCGGCCCAAGTTCGCGGGCAAGTGCGCGGGTGAGACCTTCGACGCCCGCCTTCGCCGTGATGTAACCGACCAGGTCGGGCAGGTCGATGTGCGCGCTGATCGAACCGAGGTTGATGATCGACCCGCCCCCTTGCTCGGCCATCATGGGCGCGACAGAGCGCGCCGCGAAGAACTGGTGGCGCAGGTTCACGGCCTGCCGATCCTCCCAGTACGCCGCGTCGAGTTCCTCAATCGTGTGCCGCATGTCGTGGGCCGCATTGTTGACAAGTACCGTGACGGACCCGAGATCGTTCGCGAACCCGTCGATCGCCGCCTGGAGCGCGGGCACGCTGCGCACGTCGCACGGTGTGAAACTTGCGCCCAGCTCCTCAGCCAGCGCACGGCCGCGCTCCTCATCTATGTCGACGAAGCCGACACGAGCGCCCTGTGCCACGAACTGACGCACGAACTCCTCGCCGAGGCCGCTGGCGCCGCCGCTCACGACGACGGTACGGCCGACGATGCTGGGGTAGGTGGCGTAGGTCATGACGGTGCTCCCTCCGGAACGATGATGGATCGGCCGACGGCACCCGAAGCGAGGGCGCCGAACGCGTCGGAGATGTCCTCGAGTGCGAACCGCTCGCCGACGAGTTCGTCGAGCGGCAACCGGCCTGAGCGGTACAGATCGAAGATGGCTGGGAGGTCGAGCGCCGGGATCGAGGATCCGTACAACGAACCGACCACACGCTTCTGACGCTGCACGAGCTCGTTGATGGGCACCTCGAACGTCTGCCCCCCGGCGCCGAGTCCGACGGCGATCACGGTGCCGCGGGGCCGCAGCATGCGCATTGCGGCGCTCAGCGTCTGCGGATGGCCGATCGCCTCGATCACCCAGGCCGCCCCGGAATCGGCGACGCCGAACACCTCGGCGACAGGGTCGGCCTCACGGGAGTTCACCGTATGAGTCGCACCCAAGCGCCTCGCCAGGGCGAGCTTGCTGTTATCGATGTCAACCGCGATCAGCGGATGCGCCCCAGCTAGCTTTGCTCCCATGATGGCTGCGAGCCCTACACCGCCGATGCCCATCACGACGACAGGCTCGCCCACGCAGGTCCCGATCACATTTCGCACCGCCCCGACGCCCGTGATGACGGCACATCCCGCGATCGCGGCGACCTCGGCCGGGATGTCCTCAGGCACGGTGACCACGCTGCGCTCATGCACGACGACGTGATCGCTGAAGCACGAGACTCCCATTAGGTGGTGGACGGCACCGGCGCCGTCGGACATCTTGATCGCGCGGTTGGGCAGCCCGCCCACCTTCGCTTGCACCCCGCCCAGTTCGCACATGATGGGCGCACCCGCCAGACACTGCGCACAGCGGCCACAGTTTGGGCGCCACAACAACGCCACGCGGTCACCCGGTCGGATGGCCCCGCTCGTGCGTGGCCCGACCGAGACCACCCGGCCGGATCCCTCGTGCCCGGGCACGAGCGGCAGCGGTGCCGCGAGCTCGCCGCGCAGGTAGTGCAGGTCAGAGTGGCAGACACCGGCCGCCTCGATCTCGACAAGGATCTCCTCGTCGCCAGGATCGGCGAGCTTGAGGCGTTCGACGTGCAGCGGTTGCCCGATCTCTCTCAGCACCGCGGCAGTAATGGTCCGTGGCATCCACGCTCCTTCAGTCTGCGGACTTCAATGGGACTCACGCATCACACCAGGACCGGTGGCCCCGACGAGGAAATCAAGGTCCGCACCCGCATCCGCCTGCTGGACGTGGTCGATGTAGAGCTGCTCCCATCCCCGCGTGGGAGCGGCATAGGCGTCCTGCAGTCGTGCCGCGACCGTGCGGGCGGCCAGCTCGTCGTCCGACACGTGCAGGGTCAGCGACCGTGCAGCCACGTCGAGTTCGATCAAGTCGCCATCCTCGACGAGCGCGAGCGTGCCACCGGCAGCCGCCTCCGGCGCGACGTGCAGCACCACAGTCCCGTACGCCGTCCCGCTCATACGCCCGTCACAGATGCGGACCATGTCGCGCACACCGCGTTCGAGCACCTTGCGCGGCAACGGCATATTCGCTACCTCGGGCATGCCCGGGTAGCCGCGGGGGCCGCAACCGCGCAGTACCAGCACCGAATCCGCGTCGACGTCGAGGTCGGGATCGTCGATGCGCGCCCGCATATCCTCCACCGAATCGAACACCACGGCGCGACCGGTATGCGTGAGGAGCCCGGGTGTAGCGGCGGCAGGTTTGATGATGGCGCCCGCCGGCGCGAGGTTGCCGCGTAGCACCGCGATACCCGCGTCGCGTTGTAGCGGCGCATCGGCAGAGCGGATCACGTCGGAGTCCCAGATCTCCCAGTCCTCGAGTTCGTCGAGAAGACTCCGGCCTGCCACGGTGGGCGGCGCCTCGACAAGCAATCCACGCACCTCGCGCAGGACGGCGAGGAAACCGCCCGCGCGGAACATATCCTCCATCAGGTGCTGGCCCGCGGGCTGCAGGTTCACGAGCAACGGCACCCCGCCACCGATCCGATCGAAGTCGTCGACGGAGAGGTCGACCCCCAGTCGTCCTGCGATCGCGAGCAGGTGGACGACCGCGTTCGTCGACCCGCCCACCGCGGCCAGCGCGACGATCGCGTTGTGGAACGCCTCCTTCGTCATGATGTCGGCGGGTGTGACGCCGCCGTGAACGAGTTCGACGATACGGCGGCCGGTTGCGTGCGAGCGCTCGAGCAGACGGCTGTCGGATGCCGGTGTGCCCGCGATCCCCGGAAGCGTCATGCCGAGCGCCTCAGCCATGAACGCCATGGTCGAGGCGGTACCCATGGTGTTGCAGTGCCCGCGACTGCGGATCATCGACGACTCGGTCGCGCGAAACTCCCTGTTCGACAACCCGCCCGCGCGGACCTCCTCGCTCAGGCGCCACACATCAGTTCCGCAACCGAGCGGCCGCCCGCGGAACGTGCCGTTCAGCATGGGGCCGCCCGGGATCACGATGGCAGGGATGCCGACCGACGCAGCGGCCATCAGGAGGGCCGGGATCGTCTTGTCGCACCCGCCCAAAAGGACGACACCGTCCACCGGGTTGGCGCGCAGCAGTTCCTCGGCGGCCATTGCCGCCATGTTGCGCCACAGCATCGCGGTCGTGCGCATGGTTGTCTCGCCTAGCGACACCATGGGCAGGTTGTGGGGCACGCCGCCGGCCTCGTAGACGCCGTTCTTCACGCTCTGCGCCACCTCATCGAGATGGGTGTTGCATGGCGAGAGGTCGGAGGCAGTGTTCGCGATCGCGATGTTCGGACGGCCGTCAAAGGCGTGATCCGGCACGCCGCGACGCATCCACGCCCGATGAATGTACGCGTTGCGGTCCTCGCCGCCGTAGAACTCTACGCTTCTACTCATAGTGTCCTCCCGTTGGGGTCGAGCCTCGCATCGAGTTCGTGCATTCCCGCTTCAGGGCGTACGCCGGCCACGCCGGCCTCACCCGCCGCGCGGTAGCTCCCGGCGGCCGGCATCGGGACGGTGGCCCACGGCCTCGTAGCCGCGCCAGTCGAACGACAACGTGGAGATGTCGAACAGTGCCACGCAGTCGACCGTGAGCGGCTCAGTATCCGGGACGAGTTTTTCGCCGAAGAGCTCGAGCTCGCAGTGGCCTCGGTGCGCGACGCGCCGCCCATCCATTTGACGAAGTCGAAGCCGATGTTGCCGAAACCGAACGCATGGCAGATCTGATGCGCGCAGACACGCGCACGAGCGAGCGGCGCACCACAATCGTCGAACAACGGCCGCGCCACTCGAGCGCGCCGGTGCGACAGGTCAGCCATGGACGACCTCCGTAACGTCGTTGTCTCTGTTCCGCGCGGCGGGTAGCCGTCCTGAAGGGTGTTCTCGGTGATGGCAATGAACGTGTTGTCGCGACGCACACCGGGCTCGTCGAGGCCGATCGACACCATCACGACCTCCGTTTGTTCGACTCCGCCCGCTTCGCCCGTGAACCGGTCGAAGACGGCCGTGACGATCGGTCCCGTGCTCCAAAGTGCCGCGGGTAGTGCCGCACGAGCGCAGATCGGTGGCGATTATGCGCTCGAACGACCGCGCGGCCGCCCTCCATGCGTTGCCTGCTCCGTGCCCGTGTTGCGGTGGCTGGCGTCGATCGAAAAGACCAGCACGATGCGCGGCCCGTCCGCGAGCTGCGAGACGGCCTTCTGCGCCGTGAGGAATGGCGCCGCCTATGTCGCCGCCGCTGGGGTGATCGAAATCCTGGTGCATCGTCTCGACGATCGGGGTGACATTGACGTCGCGGTCAGCCTCCCCCACGACGACATCGAGCTGGCCGCGCAGCAGGCCGGTGATCACTTGAGCGCTCCAGCCGCGAGGCCACGCTCGAACGAGCGCTGCAGCAGTAGATACGCCACGACAACCGGTACTGCGGTGATCACCGCAGCCGCCAGTACACCCGTCTGATCGTTCGTGTACTGGCTGAGGAAGTAGGTCGGCAACAGCGTGACGACCTGCTTTCCCGGATCGTTCAGCATCAACAGCGGCAGCAGATATGCGTTCCAGCTGTTGATCAATGTCAGCACGACGATCGCACTCGCGATCGGGCGGGTGAGCGGCAGCACGATGTACCAGAAGACCCGGATAACGCCTGCTCCGTCGATCCGGCCAGCGTCCATCAGTGCGGTCGGGATACCCGCGAAGAAGCTGCGCGAGAGCAGCACCGCGAACGGCACCTGCAGCGCGGCCAGCGGGAGTATCACCGCAATCAACTCGTTGTACAGATCGAACGTCGAGGCTGTCACGAACAACGGGCTCAACAGCACCGCCTCGGGCATCGTCAGGGCAACGAGCAGCGTCCAGAACCAGATCTCCTTGCCCCGGATACGCAGCTTGGCGAAGCCGAAAGCGGCGAGCATCGTGCACGCATAGACCAGGGCGATGGTGCAGGCCGCGACGACAATGCTGTTACGGAAATACGTCGGCACGACGCCCGTGTCGAACACCTTCGCGTAGTTGCCCCACCCACGGCCCGCGAGCGAGCCCTGCACCATGGCCACCAGCGGAAGCAGATATGGCACTGCGATCATGGTCGCCAGCAGCTGCACGCCGACCCGGGACCAGCGCGATCGGGTTTCGAACATCAGCCGTCCTCCTTCCTGCGCAGGGTCGTCAGTAAGCCACCTGCGACGGCGAGAACGAGCAGTGCGACCGAGATCGCCGCGGCGTACCCGAAGTGCTTCTGCTCGACCATGGTTTGGTAGATATAGGTTCCGAGGAACTCGGTCGCGTGGTTCGGCCCGCCCCCTGCGATTAGCCAGGGCACGTCGAAGGTCTTGAGACCACCGATCACGCCGAGCGTGGCCAAGGCGAACGTGGTCCCCCGGCAGGCAGGCCACACGATCGATGCGAGCGTCCGGAGGTTGCCGGCTCCGTCCACTCGGGCAGCCTCGAGCACCTCGGGCTCGATCTGACTCATCGCGGCGTAGTAGAGGATGAACGTCAGTCCGGTCCACTGCCAGATCGTCACGAGCATGACGACGGCCATCGCAGTCGCGTCTCCGGCCAGCCACGGACGGGTGAGCCCGTGCAGTCCGATCTCGGCGAGCACATTGTTAAGGGTGCCGTTCGCGTCGAAAATGACCCGGAATACGGGCGCCATCGTCGCGGGAGCCAGTACGTTCGGCACGAAGACGATGACCTTGTAGACCGGCGCGAGGTGAACTCGGGAATGCATGAGTGCCGCGAACGTGAACCCGAGGGTGATCTGCACCGTGAACGTCACGACGAAGAAGATCGCGGTATGCCCCAGAGCACGCCAGAACACGGGATCGCTCACCATGCGGGCGTAGTTCTCGCCGCCGACTGACTCGAACGGACTGAGGATGAAACCGTTCCAGTCGAGCGTCGACATCCATCCCGTGTAGCCGATGGAGAAGTAGATCATCCCGACGACGAGAATGAGCGCGGGAAGGACCCAAGGCAGTCCGCCGAAAGCGCCATTGCCCGCCCGTGAACGTGACCGGGCCTTGGAGCCCATGGCCGTGACGACCGCCATGCGCGTTGCCTCGGTTCTCGCTCCGGTGATGCGATCGGAGCTGCTCATTCGGCGTCAACCACGGCCTGCAATTGCGCCAGTCCGTCATCGATCGAGGTCTCGCCACGTGCCACGCCGATCAGCACCTCCTGAAAGACGTCGTTGAGATCGGCGCTGACAGTCGCGAAACGCGGCTCGGTCGACTCTGCCGCATGTGCCGTCAGGTCCTGCATCCGCTCGGTCTGTTCCTCGGGGTCGACGAGGTCTATGTCGTCCCACTCCGGCTGGACCGAGGTGAGGGAGGGGATGTCGTTCAGCGTGTTGGCGACCGCCTGCTGCCCCGCTTCGGACGTTGCAAGCCAGACCGCGAAAGTCGTGGCGGCCGCCTGCTGATCGCTTCGACCGCTCACCGCCAAGCCGTAGTCAGCGTCACCGAACAGGCTTCCGACGTTGCCGGTACCCGCGACGTCGGGAAAGTCGATCGGCACCATCGTGAACGGCTCGGGATCCGCGACACCGGCGGCCTCCATCGCCGAGGTCATAATCGGCTCCACTGTGTACTGGCTGTACCAGGTGCCCATCATGATCATCGCGTAGTTGCCCGACATGAACTCGTTGTTCGCGTCGGGGTACTGCTGGAGACCCACGGCCCCGGCCTGCATGATCCCGTCGTCAAACAACGACTTCCAGATCTGCATGCCTTGCACGAACTGGGGCGAGGTGTACGGAGCTTCGCCACGGGAAGCGTCGGCGTACAGGCCGGGTTCGATGTTCTCCATGATCGCCTCGAAGGAGTCCATGTCGAACGCACCGTTGCCGGCCCCCTGGACGAAGCATCCCTCGCCAGCAGACTCGAGGTCCTCACACACTTGCCGCCACTCCTCGAGCGTCACCGGAGGGGTCAGTCCGTGCTCGTCGAAGATGTCCTGGTTGATCCACAGAGTGCCCGAGTACACGGATCCGGCGGAGAGACCGACAACCTTGTCCTCGACCACGAGCCCGTCGACCCCAGGGGGCGCGAGCTGAGTCTCCCAGTCCTCGCCGAGGGCCTCGGTCACAGCGTCGCGAAGATCGATGGCGCCTCCCGCAAACGTCTCCACCCCGCCGTTCGCAGAGCCGGGCGCCACGTTGAAGACGTCCGGTCCGTCGCTCGACGTGATCGCCGGGCTCAACACCGCGTCGTATCCGGAGATGGGCTTGGACACGAAGTTCACGTGGATGTCCGGGTAATCCTCGTTGAACGCCTCGATCAGCGACTGGGCGACCGGCGCGTCGGGGGTCCACCCCCACCACGTGATCGTGCCCTCCGTGGCGGACCCCCGTGCGCCACCGTCACCACCGCCGGAACATGCAGCGACCGACACGAGCGCCGTTGCGGCGACTGCGCTCACGCCGGCTCTCCGCCAAGACCACGTCTCTCGTGACATGTCTTCCTCCTCGTTGCGCTCCTCAGCGAGCGACCGGTACGGCGACGACGCCGCAAGACCTGGTGCGCAGGCTGGCCTTTACTGGCCGGCACACGGTTATGCAAGTTACGTGCAACTTAACCTAAGGTGCAACGGTCGTCGTGTCAACGTCCCGGATCAGAGGCACCGAGAGGCTATGGCCGGAGCGGAGTGTGACCCTTGGTGCGATTGCCTTGGAGCGGACGCGTCGGCTGCGACGGCGGCCGGGGTTCTCCGCGGCGGACGGTGGATTTCGCCAGCCGTACGTCGGGAGACCGAGCCCTGCTGGCGTCGCGTGCATGAGCGCGCAAGCGGGGACGCGGTAAGTCGATTGTCCGTTCCATGACCGTGGCTCGAGCCGCAATGGCCATTGCAACAGTTGCGTAGTGCGCAGGCTGAGGCCGAGCCTGCGCAGGCAGACTCCTCGTGACCGCGACCGAAGGCGTGCCGTGCGCAATCCCCGAATGGATGGCCAGTTACTCACGCGGGGCCGACGGCATCGCCGCGACCCTTGTTCTCTACGCCGACGCGTGCGACGAGCCCAGACGCGACAGGTACTGGTGAGATGATCGATCCTGTCGGGTACCAGCGCCGATTCCTTCGTCGTCGTTAATGCTGCCGACTGCTCCGGCGCGCAGGCCTAAAGCGCCGCAGCATGTGCTCGGTCTCGGCCAGCAGCGCCCGCGATTGTGGCCGGCCTACGAACCAGGGAGGCACACCGAGATCAACGCCACGCGTACTCGCGGCGCTCGGGCCGTGAACTCACCGCCTGGGACCGAATTGGAGCACCACGGAAGCCCGCTGACGTCTGGCAGCGAGCTGAGCGGCGGGAATTCACACGAGCTGAGGTGCGCGACCGCGCCGTCGCTCCAGGCCGGCGCTCATTGCCCGGCGTGCGTGCGTCGGCCGGGCGAACTACGGTCGGGCGAGGCATGCGGCAGGAGGGCCCTCACGTGATCGAGATCTCCGTCTCCCGGTCGGCCGCCACCCTGACCGTCGTCGGTGACCTCGACCTCTCGGAGCGGGACCGGTTCCCTGAGCTGCTCGTGCGCCTGGCCGAGATCCGGTACCTGACCGTCGACCTGTGCCGGGCGCGGTTCGTCGACTCCACCGGTGCGGCCTTCCTCGTGGCGCTGGGCCATGATGTGCTCGACCGCGGTGGCGAGCCGGTCCTACGAGTGACGGACGAATCCATCGTGTTCGTGCTCGAGATCTGCGGCGCATTGGCGCTGTACGAGCAGCACTCGTGTGGGAATGAGCCGCCGCACCCGCACGAGGACTGATACGAACCGGGCGGAGACCGGGACTCAGTCGCCCACCGCCCAGGGTGCGGCGTGGTGCCGCATCCGGGCCCAGACCACCTTCCCGCCGGGTGTGGGCCGCCAGCCCCAGTCCGCGAGGCGATCGACGATGTGCATGCCGTACCCGCCGACCCGTGAGGTGTGCTGCTCGCGGGTGACCGGCGGGGCCGGGTTGCCGTCCTCGACCTCGATCCGCAGACCGCCGTCGCCAAGAGCCTGCAGCCGTAGGCCGATCTGTCCCCGGCCATGCATGACGGCGTTGGAGACGAGTTCGGAGACCACGAGCTCGGCGGCCGCGGCGTCGCTGACCTGCCACACCTCGCAGGCCTGGCGCACCTCCTGGCGTGCCCGGGAGATCGCGGACGGGTCCGCAGGGATCTGCCAGCGGCGCCGGCGCGGGGCGTCTTGGCTTTCGGCCCCCTCTCCCCCGGGCACCCGGATGACGACGACGGCGATGTCGTCCTCGGGCGCGTCCGCGAGCTGGAGCAGCTCCTCGCCGATCCCAGCAGCGTCCGGGCCCCGGATGCTTTCGGTGAGCCGCACGAGCTCCTCGAGTCCGCGCCGCATGCTGCGGTCACGCCGTTCGACGAGCCCGTCGGTGTAGAGCACGAGCACGTCACCAGGGAGCAAGGTGTGCAGCGCGGTCTCACGCTCGCTACCGTCGAAGCCGACGAGCTGGCCTCCGGCGGCGTCGAGAGCCTCGACTTTCCCGTCACGTCGGAGCAAGGCCGGCAGATGTCCGGCACGGGAGTACCGCAGGGTCCACGAGCCGTCCCGGCGCGTGAGAGTGGCGTAGACCAGCGAGGCCGTCCGGGGGATCCGCATCCCGGTGACCAGGCTGTCCACCCGGGAGAGCACCATCGCCGGGTCGATGAGTTCCTGGGCGTACGCCCGCACGACCGAGCGGAGCTGGCCCATCGCGGCGGCGGCCTCGACGTCGTGACCGACCACGTCCCCGACGACGACGGCCGCGGTGTCGGCACCGAGATTGACGACGTCGTACCAGTCGCCACCCACCTGGGCGTGTTCGACGTTCGGTGCGTAGTAGGTCCAGACGTCGAGGTCCGGGACGTCGGCCTGCTCGGGCAGCATGGCCCGCTGCAGCGTCTCGGCGAGGAGATGCTCACGGGCGTAGAGCTGGGCGTTGTCCATCGCCATGCCCACGCGCCGCGCGACCAGCTCGAGCACGGTGCCGACCTCGTCCGGAAGGATGGCGATCGACTCCGTGCCGGGCTGGCCGAGCGGACCGTCGATACGTGCCGACGTCGCGCCCTGGTACGGCAGCGCGACGAAGAGGCCGAGCGTGCGCACCCTGCCGAGCACGGGCAGCACGAGGACACTGCCCTCGGCCCCGGGGGCCTGGGCGAAGCGTGGCTCGAGCAGCTCGTAGAGCCGGGCGGTGACGGTGCCCGGTTCCGGCGTCGTCCCGGGCTCGAGGCGGACGGTGCGCATCACCGGTTCCCGCAGCAGGTCACCCGCGGGGTCGGCGGCGTGCCTCGGCAGCCTGCTGCGGTGGTCCGGCCGGTCCACGATGCCTTCGACCTCCTCGAGGTCGCGCCCGAGGACGAAGAACCCGCTCCAGGCGACCACCTGCGGGGTGACGAGGTCGGCGATCGCCCGCAGTACGTCGGCCGAGTCCGGTTCCTGGAGGATGTCCGAGACGCGCGCGACGATGCTCAGCGCCAGCCGAGCCCGTCGCTCGATGTCGAGGCGCACCTGCTCGAGCTGCGCGTTCTCCACCTGCGAGGAGATGTCCCGGGAGACGGCGATCCACAGGCCGGCACCGGGCTCGGGCGTCTGCAGCGGGGTGAGTTCGATGTTCACCCACAGCCGTGCGCCGTCGGCCCGGCTGACGAGAGCGGTCACGGTGGCCGGCTCGCCGGCTGCCAGCGCGGCGGTGATCTCTCGCGCGGCGGCTTCGTCCAGCCCGGACGTGCGCATGAGGTCGTGCCCGCGGCCGGTCAGGTCCGAACGCCGCAGGGCGTAGAGCTCGAGGGCCGCGTCGTTGGCCATGAGGACCTCGAAGTCGCCGGCGACGGCGTCGGGTCCCAGCGCCAGCAGCACGACGCCGTCGCGCAGCTGCCGCAGTACCGCGAGCGAGCCGCCGAGGAGTCGTTCCGCGCGGTCTTCCGCCGGGTGAGTCCCCATCGTCCTTTCCGATCGTTTACCGTGCAGTCCAGTGCCCGGCAGTGTGCCCGGGCAGTAGCTGAGCGAGAGGACGAACTGTGCCACAGCGGACACCACGGCCTGACGAGGAGGAGTCGCTCGGGACCGGCACCGGCGGCGCCGAGAGCGGCTCCGTCCACGTCATGGTGGGGCAGGACCGTACCCGGCTCGTGCTGTCCGGTGAGATCGACGTCTCCCTCGGCGCGGACCTCGCCGAGGCGGTGACCGAGGCGGAACGGTCCGGGCAGCCGGTGGAGATCGACGCCCGGCATGTGACGTTCATGGATTCCTCCGGCGTCTCGGTGCTCGCCCGCCTGGCGAGCCGCACGCCGGGGCAGTTGACGCTCATCCAGCCTCCCGAGGTCGTCCGGTTCCTGCTCGACGTGACCCGGATCGGGGACCTGGTCACCGTCGTCGACGACGATCCCGGTTTCCCGGGCCGGCCGCACGTGGAGCCCGGCACATCCTGACGCTGCGCATATGTTCCGGCCCGGTCGCCGGATGTGGCGACCGGGCCGGACGTCGTCGACGGGCTCAGATCTTCTGGCCGGCCGAGCGCAGCCACTGGCAGGCCTCGAGCACGCGGGCGGCCATGCCGGCCTCCGCGGCCTTGCCCCAGGCGCGCGGGTCGTACGCCTTCTTGTTGCCGACCTCGCCGTCGACCTTCAGCACGCCGTCGTAGTTGCGCAGCATGTGGTCCGCGACCGGGCGGGTAAAGGCGTACTGGGTGTCGGTGTCGATGTTCATCTTGATGACACCGTTGTCCACCGCGGTGCCGACCTCCTCGGAGGTGGAGCCCGAGCCACCGTGGAAGACGAGGTCGAACGGGCGCTCCTTGCCGACCTGCTGGCCGACGTGGTCCTGGATCTGGCCGAGCAGCTCAGGGCGAAGCTTGACGGCGCCGGGCTTGTAGACACCGTGCACGTTGCCGAACGTCAGCGCGGTGAGGTAGCGGCCCTTCTCGCCGGTACCGAGGGCCTTGGCGGTGGCCAGGCCGTCCTCGGGGGTGGTGTAGAGCTTCTCGTTGATCTCGGCCTCGTGACCGTCCTCCTCGCCGCCGACGACGCCGATCTCGATCTCGAGGATGGTGCGCGCCTGCTGGGAGAGCGCCAGCAGCTCCTCGGCGATGACGAGGTTCTCCTCGAGCGGGACGGTCGAGCCGTCGAACATGTGCGACTGGAAGGTCGGGTTCTTGCCGGCGGCGACCTCCTCGGCCTCCAGCGCGAGCAGCGGCCGGACCCAGCTGTCGAGGTTCTCCTTGACGCAGTGGTCGGTGTGCAGAGCAACGGTCACGCCGTAGTTCTTGGCGACCTCGTGGGCGTAACGCGCCAGCGCCACTGTGCCGGTCACCCGGTCCTTGACGGTGGAGCCGGACGCGTACTCCCCGCCGCCGACGGATACCTGCAGGATCCCGTCCGACTCGGCCTCGGCAAAGCCGCGCAGCGCCGCCGTCACGGTCTGCGAGGACGTGACGTTGATGGCCGGGAAGGCGAAGCGGCCCGCCTTGGCCCGGTCGATCATCTCGGCGTAGGACTCGGGGGTTGCGATGGGCACGGTGATGTCTCCCTGATTGGGCTTGTCGGTACGCACCGATCATTCCACCGAATGGGCCCGCCACGCGAAGTCCGTTCGGGATCCGCACAGGCGCGTAGTCCCCAGGCGGTGCGGGAGTTCCCGCGTCAGGCCGGACGCGCGTGTTGCACCATCCACGTATGCATGGCGATGGCGGCTGCGGCGCCGGCATTGATGGAGCGGGTCGAGCCGTACTGGCTGATGTACAGCACCTGCTCGCACCCCTCCCGTGCCGCCTCGCTCAGCCCGGCGGACTCCTGCCCGAAGACCATCACCATCTCCCGCGGCAGCGCGCGCCCCTCCAGGGGCGCCGACCCCGGGACGTTGTCGATGCCGATCACCGGGAGCCCGCGCCGGCCGGCCCAGTCGAGCAGATCCTCGATGCCGTCGTGGTGACGCAGGTGGACATAGCGGTCGGTGACCATCGCGCCGCGACGGTTCCAGCGGCGTCGTCCCACGATGTGCACCTCCTGCGCGGCGAAGGCGTTGGCCGTGCGCACCACGGAACCGATGTTCATGTCGTGGGAGAAGTTCTCGATGGCCACGTGCAACGGGTGCCGACGAGTGTCGAGGTCGGCCACGATCGCCTCGACCGTCCAGTACCGGTACCGGTCGACGACGTTGCGCCGGTCCCCGTGGGCCAGCAGCTCCGGGTCGTAGCGGGGGTCGTCAGGCCAAGCCTCGGGGCCTCCGGGCCAGGGGCCGACGCCCACGGGTCGCGTCTCCTCCACCCGGGTAGTCTCACCCGGGGAGGTGAGCGATGAGCGAATCTGCGCCGATCGAGAACTGGCTGACGGACATGGACGGGGTGCTCGTCCACGAGGGGGTGGCGCTACCGGGCGCCGCGGAGTTCATCGGACGGCTCGCGGAGCGGGGCCGCCCATACCTCGTGCTGACGAACAATTCGATCTACACCCCCCGCGACCTGTCCGCCCGGCTCTCCGCCTCCGGCATCGACGTGCCCGAGGAGCGGTTGTGGACCTCCGCGCTGGCGACGGCCACGTTCGTCGCGCAGCAGATGCCCGGCGGCAGCGCGTACGTCATCGGCGAGGCCGGGTTGACGACGGCGCTGCACGAGGCCGGCTACGTCCTGACCGACACGCGCCCGGACTACGTCATCCTGGGCGAGACGCGCACATACTCGTTCTCCGCGATCACCACCGCCATCCGGCTCATCAAGGGCGGGGCCCGCTTCATCGCGACGAACCCCGACTCCACCGGTCCGTCCGCCGAAGGGCCGCTGCCGGCGACCGGCGCGGTAGCAGCGATGATCTCCAAGGCCACCGGGCGGGACCCGTACTTCATCGGCAAGCCGAACCCGGTGATGATCCGTGCCGCGTTGAACCGGATCGAGGCGCACTCCGAGGCCACCGCCATGGTCGGGGACCGGATGGACACCGACGTGCTCGCCGGGATGGAGGCGGGCCTGCGGACCTATCTCGTGCTCACCGGATCGACCACCGAGGACGAGGTGGAGCGCTACCCGTTCCGCCCGACCGAGGTGCGAGCCTCCGTGCAGGAGCTCATCGAGCTGGTCTGAGCAGCCTGTGAGCCCGGGCGCCGTCCAGCCCGGCCGCTCACGAGGTGCCGGACAGGACGGCCAAAGTCACGAAGCCGTTGTTGGCCGCGTGCAGGACGATCCCTGGCCACAGCGACCGGTGGGCACGGACGAGCACCGCGTTCGCCAGCCCGATGCAGCCGACGACGACCATGAGCGGCGGCAGGACGTGCACGACGGCGAAAACCGCGGCGGAGGCCACCGCACCCACGATCCAGCCGAACGGTCGCTCCAGCCATCCGAAGACGACGCGGCGGAAGACGATCTCCTCGAGCAGAGGTGCCCCGACGACCACCGCGAGCGCGGTGGCAATCAGCGGGAGCGTGCCCAGCCCGGGTGCCGTCAGCACGTCAGTGTTGGACACGCCGCCCGGGTTGAGCTCGAACGCGGTCGTGAGACCGACACCGGCGGTCATGGCGAGCACCCACGCGAGCGGCGCCTCCCAGAGAAGATGCCAGAACGACCGGCTGCTCGGGACGAAGCCGAGATCAGCCGAGGACCAGCGGCGGCGCCGGGCGGCGATCCACAGTGCCAGCGCCCAGAGCGCCGTGGTCAGCGGGACGAGCCAGGCGACGAACCAGTCCTGCCCCAAGACGCGCAGCACGACCGCGGCGATCGCCAGGCCGAGAGCGGTCGCGCCGAGCATGCCGCCGCCGAACCACAGCACGTCCCCGACGAGCACCGGCCGGGCGAAGGTGGCGCGCCGCCGCGACGTACCGGTCGGGGCGCCTGGCTGGGGATCGGTGGCTGGTGGGAGCACGGTGGCACTGTCGCAGTCGGGGGTGCCACGTCGCCAACCGACCGGCCCCTCGGCCGGGAGGTGGCGTGAGTTCAGCCTTGCGGAGGCTGCCCCTGCGGCGGCGGGTAGCCGCCCTGCTGCGGCGGCGGCCCCGGCTGCGGCGGCGGCCCCTGCGGCGGCGGCCCCTGCTGCCCCTCCGTGCCTCGCCCGCCGTCGCGCTGCGGGTCGTAGCCCCCGCGCTGTCCACCGAAGGACGGCGTCGGCTGACCAGGGGCGACAGGTTGCTGCGGCATCGGGGCGTAGCCGCCGCCCTGCTGAGTGCCGAATTCCACCCGCGGTGCCGTGCGCACCACCGGGTCGTTGACCTCGAAGTACTCGGCGCGGCGGAATCCGAACATCGAGGCGATGATGTTCGGAGGGAAGGACTCGGTCTTGGTGTTGAGCTGGCGCACGTTGCCGTTGTAGAAGCGCCGGCCGGCGGCGATCCGGTCCTCGGTGTTCGTCAACTCCTCCTGCAGGGCGACGAAGTTCTCCGACGCGCGCAGCTGCGGGTATCCCTCCGCGACGGCGAACAGGCGGCCGATAGCGCTCGACAGCTCGTTCTCCTGCGCGGCCTGCTGAGCCGGCGTCGAGCCGGGCGTGGCGGCCGTGGCCCTGGCCCGCGTCACCTCCTCGAAGAGCTGCCGCTCATGCGTGGCGTACCCCTTGACGGTGTCCACGAGGTTGGGAATGAGCTCGTAGCGCCGGTGCAGTTCGACGTCGATCTGCCGCCAGGCCTCCTGGACGAGGTTCCGCAACCGCACGAAGCCGTTGTAGGTGACGATCGCCCAGATGAGGATGACGACGGCGATGATGCCGAGCAAGACCAGGATGACGGCCAAGCCTTCCATGGCGGTTCCTTCCCGCTGCTGGTTGTCCGGCTAGCGATTCAATCACAGCGGCCCGGCCGCCGGGCCGAGCCACGATGGGGAGTTCTCTCCCACTCACCTCGCGTCGGGTCAGGCCAGGCCGAGGTCCGCCGCCCCGAGCGCGGCCAGGTAGGGCAGTCCCGCCTCGGCGATGCGCTGGTGGACACCCGTGTCCCGGTCCACGACGACGGCGACCGCGACCACGTGGGCACCGGCCTCACGCAGCGCCTCGACCGCGGTGAGCACGCTGCCGCCGGTGGTGGAGGTGTCCTCGACCGCGACGACGCGGCGCCCGGCGACATCCGGACCTTCGATGCGGCGCTGCATCCCGTGTCGCTTGGTCTCCTTACGGACCACGAACGCGTCGAGCTCGAGACCGCGCGAGGCGGCCGCGTGCAGCACCGCGGTGGCGACCGGGTCCGCGCCGAGGGTGAGCCCGCCGACGGCGTCGATCTCCTCGGGCCCGAATCCGTGCTCCTCGAGCAGATCGAGCATGACGTGCCCGATCAGTGGTGCCGCGGCGTGATGGAGAGTCGCCCGCCGCATGTCCACGTAGTAGTCGGAGACCTGTCCCGAGGAGAGGGTGACCTCCCCGTGGACGACGGCGATCTCGCGGACCAACCGGGCCAGCTCCGCCCGTGGGGTGTCGTTCGTTGTGCTCACGGGCAGCGAGCCTAACGGTCCGGGACTAGACGACGGCTCGGGCGTAGTGGTCGGCGCCGGCGAACCGGCGGACCAGGAACCGCGGGGCCGCGCGCAGCCCGGCGGCCAGGGCCGCGTACCGCACCGAGGGCGTGCACAGGACCTGCCCCCGGCGCACGGCACGCAGACCGGCCGCCGCGACGGACTCGGCAGCCAACCAGCTGATCGACGGCCACGCCGAGTCGTCCATTCCCGCCGAGTCGTGGAACTCGGTGCGCACCAGGCCCGGGCACAACGCCGTGACCGTGACGCCCGTGCCCTGCAACTCGCTGGCGAGCGACTCGGAGAAGGTCCGCACCCAGGCCTTGTGCGCCGAGTACGTCCCCATGGCGGTCAGCCCGGCGATCGAGGCCACGTTGAGGATGGCGCCGCGGCGGCGCGGGACCATCTCCTCCGCTGCCGTCTTCGACAGCTCGAGGACCGCTCGGACCATGACCTCCAGCGCGAGCTCCTCGCGGCTCAGGTCGCCGCCGACGAGTCGCTGCCCGAGCCCGAAGCCGGCGTTGTTGACGAGGAGCCCGACCGGCGCGCTCTGCTGCCGGAGCCGCTCGACGACGGCACCCCGCCCCTCGGTGGTTCCCAGGTCCGCCGCGAGCACCTCGACCCGTACTCCGGCGGCGGCACGGATCTCCTCGGCGCGCCGCTCCAGACGCTCCGAGCTGCGCGCGACGAGGACGAGGTCGTGGCGCGCGGCGGCGAGCTGCCAGGCCAGCTCCAGTCCGATGCCCGAGGTTGCTCCGGTGATGAGCGCGGTTCCCATGCCTCGAGGGTAGGCGGACCGTGTCCGTGCCGGCCGGTAGCGTGACAGCCATGCGGCTGGCCACCTGGAACGTCAACTCGATCCGTATCCGGGCGGATCGCGTCGCTGCCTTCCTCGAACGCGCCGACATCGACGTCCTGGCGATGCAGGAGACGAAGTGCACGGACGAGGCGTTTCCGCACCTGCCCTTTCAGCTCGCCGGGTACGACGTCCTCACGCACGGGCTGAACCAGTGGAACGGGGTGGCCGTGGCCTCCCGCGTCGGCTTCGCCGACGACGTGGCCACGGTCTTCCCGGGTATGCCGGCGTGGGGCGACCCTCCGGCGCACGAGGCGCGCGCCCTGGGCGTGACGTGTGCGGGTGTGCGCATCTGGAGCCTCTACGTGCCGAACGGCCGGGTGGTGGCAGACCCGCACTACGCCTACAAGCTCGACTGGCTGGCCGCACTGCGGGGGGCGGCCGCGGACTGGCTCGAGGAGGATCCGGAAGCGAGAATCGCCCTGATGGGCGACTGGAACATCGCGCCGCGGGACGAGGACGTCTGGGACATGTCGTTCTTCGACGGCGCCACGCACGTCTCGCCGCCGGAACGGGAGGCGTTCCGCGCGTTCGAGGACATCGGCTTCACCGAGGTGACCCGCGAGCGCGTCACCCAGTACACGTACTGGGACTACCAGCAGCTGCGCTTCCCGCGGAACCAGGGCATGCGAATCGACTTCGTCCAAGCCTCGCCGGCGCTCGCCGCGTCCGTCACCGACGCGACGATCGAGCGGAACGAGCGGAAGGGCAAGGGGCCCTCGGACCACGTGCCCGTCGTCGTGGACGTGCAGTCGTGAGCGGTCAGTGGGCGGCGCCGGGGCCGGTGATGCCCGAGGCTCCTGACCCGGCGCCGGGCACGCCGCCGCCGGCGGAACGGGACCCGGTCAGTGTGGCGGCGCTGGTGGCCGGGGTGCTCCCGACGGGACCGGTCGCCGTCGTCCTCGGCGTCCTGGGCGTGCGCCGCACACGGCGCCGGCGTCGACGCGGCCGGCCGTTGGCGTTGGCGGGTCTGGTGTTGGGGCTGGCGTGGTCTCTGACCGCCGTCGTCCTGCTGCCGCCGATGATCGAGGGGCCAGTGGTCGAGGGCGACGCCTCAGGGAGGATCGAGGTCCCGGCGGAGAATCTGCGGCGCGGGAACTGCGTCGAGGAGCTGCCGGACGGCCGCCTCACCGAGGTGACGGTGGTGCCGTGCGCCGAGCCGCACCGCGCCCAGGTGGTCGCCGACGGCGAGCTCGGGCCGGACGGTTCCGGGGCCGACGAGGCGCAGTCACGTGCCCAGGAGTTCTGCGCCGACCACGGCGGTGACACGGGCTCGGAGGCAGAGCCGGTCACCCTGCTCGGCGCCGATGCGGGGCGCGTGGTGTGCCTCGGGCTGTGGCCCGAGCCCGTGACGCAGACACTGGTTCGATGAAGGCCGCGTCCAGCCTCCGATGTCCAGGCACCGATAAGGTGCGGGCATGACGTCATCGTGGGGGCAAGGCACGTCTGGGCCCCAGCAGCCAGGAGGGCCGGGCCCGCACGGACAGGGCGCGCCCGGGCAGTCACCGTACGGCTCGGGCCCCTTCGGGCCGCCGCAGCAGGGCGGGTACGGCCAGCCCTCGCCCGGCGCGCAGCCGGGACCCTACGGTCTGCAGCAGCAGGGCGGCGTGGCCACCGCGCCGCAGTCGTACGGCATCTCGTTCTCCTCGGGCCAGCCGTACAACACCTTGCCGCAGCAGCGTCCGACGACGAACGCCGGCAAGACGATGGGGATCGTCTCGATCCCGGTCGGCATCCCGCTGGGCCCGCTCGGCATCGTGCTGGGCTTCATCGCCTCGCAGAAGGCCAAGCGAGGCAACGGTCCGCGCGGTTACGGCATCGCCGGCATGGTGATCGGCGCACTGTCCACCGCCGTGGTCACGTTGGTCGTGCTGTCGACCCTCGCGGCCGCGATGTCCGCCTACAGTCCGCCGGACGGGCCGGCCCCGGCGCCCGATCCGCAAGCCACCGACGAACCGTCCGATCCGCAGCCCGAGCCCGACGCACCCGACGGTGGCGAGGTACCCATCGGCGCGATGCAGGTGGGCGACTGCGCCTACACGGTGAGCGCCGGCGCCCCGGTCGTGACCCTGGTCGACTGCCGTGAGTGGCATCAGGCCGAGGCGTTCACCGAGGTCGAGCTCGGCAGCGGCGCCTACCCGGGCGACGACGAGCTCTACGAGATGGCCTCGGACGCCTGCGCCGACGCCGCCGGATCGTTGGCGCTCCCGAGCGACACGGACGTCAGCGACCTACGCACCTCGACGCTGACCCCGAACCGCGAGGCCTGGGACCAGGGACTGACCTCGGCGCTGTGCCTCGTGGTCCACGCCAGCGGGCCGAACATGTCCGGATCGGTCGCCGGCGGCGACTTCACCGTCCGCTGACACCGCCCGCTCCCGCGGCCGCAACACGCCACGGTGCCGCCCGGCTCAGCGGCCGTGCGCGGCGAGGATGGCGTCGGTCAATGCCGGCCAGGCCTCGATCGCCCAGTCGCCGAACCGCTCGGCGCCGAGGAATGCCGTGGCGAGTCCGGCGTCGGGATCGACCCACAGGAAGCTGCCGGACTGGCCGAAGTGACCGAACGTCCGCGGCGAGGACTGCCCGCCCGTCCAGTGCGGCGACTTGTGGTCGCGTATCTCGAACCCGAGCCCCCAGTCGTTGTGCTCCTGCCGGCCGTACCCGGGCAGTACCCCGGACAGCCCGGGGAAGGCCACCGAGGTTGCCTCGTCGAACAGGTCGCGACCGAGCAGGGTCGGGGCGAGCAGCTCGCGACCGAGTAGGGCGAGGTCGTCGGCCGACCCGGACGCGCCGTGTGCGGGCGAGCCCTCAGGCAGCACCGTCCTCATGCCGAGCGCGGCGACCACCGTCTCGTCCACCCAGCCGTCGAAGTCCGTCCCGACCGCCTGCTCGACGTGCGCGGCGAGCGCCTCGATGCCGAGGTTGGAGTACACGCGACGCTTGCCCGGTTCGGACAGCGCCGCACCGGAGTCGAACGGCAGGCCGGAGGCGTGTGCCAGCAGGTGGCGCACCGTGGACCCTTCCGGCCCGGCGGGGGCGTCGAGGGTGACCATGCCGCGTTCGACCGCGACGAGCGCCGCCGTCGCGGACAGCAGCTTCGTCACCGACGCCCACGGAAATACCCGCGAGGTCTCGCCGTAGGTCGCCACGACGCCGCCGGCGTCCGTCACGACGACGGCGACGTCGTGGTCGAGGTTCGCGATCGCGCTGAAGGTGCTGTCGGGGCTCACCCGTCCAGCCTGCCACGGCCGCCAACACACCTGGGCGGTCAGGCCATAGCGGGCTGCTCCGCCCGGACCGTCAGGACCAGCCGCGGCGCCTGGGTGCCCGACTCGAGCGCGGCGGCGTCCAGCTCGGCCTGGTCCACGACAACCGTGTCGCCGTCGCGGGTCTCGCCGCCCAGCAGCATCTTGGCGAGCTGGTCACCGATCTCGCGCTGGACGAGCCGGCGCAGCGGCCGCGCCCCGTAGGACGGGTCGTAGCCCTCCAGGGCCAGCCACTCGCGCGCGGCGTCGGTGACCTCCAGCCGGATCCGCCGGTCGGCGAGCCGGGCTGCGAACCGGTCGACCTGCAGGTCGACGATCGCCCCGAGCTCGTCCATGGACAGTGCGTCGAAGACCACGACGTCGTCCAGGCGGTTGAGGAACTCCGGCTTGAAGTGGGCGCGCACGGCCTGCATGACGGCGTCCTTCTGCTCGCCGGCCGGGAGCGAGGTGTCGACGAGGAACTGCGACCCGAGGTTCGAGGTGAGCACGAGGATCGTGTTGCGGAAGTCCACCGTACGTCCCTGCCCGTCGGTCAGCCGCCCGTCGTCGAGCACCTGCAGCAGGATGTCGAAGACCTCGGGGTGGGCCTTCTCCACCTCGTCGAGCAGCACCACAGAGTACGGACGGCGGCGGACCGCTTCGGTCAGCTGGCCGCCCTCCTCGTAGCCGACGTAGCCCGGAGGCGCACCGACGAGACGGGCCACCGAGTGCTTCTCGGAGTACTCCGACATGTCGATGCGGACGATGGCGCGCTCGTCGTCGAAGAGGAAGTCGGCGAGGGACTTGGCCAGCTCGGTCTTGCCGACGCCGGTCGGACCGAGGAAGAGGAACGAACCGGTCGGGCGATCCGGGTCGGACACGCCTGCCCGGGTGCGGCGCACCGCGTCCGAGACGGAACGGACGGCGTCGCGCTGACCGATGAGGCGCTGCCCGATGACGTCCTCCATGCGCAGCAGCTTCTCGGTCTCGCTCTGGAGCAGCCGCCCGACCGGGATACCGGTCCAGGCGGCGACCACCTCGGCGACCTCGTCGGCCGAGACCTTGTCCGCGATCATCGGGGTCTGCTGCTCGTCCTCGGCGTGCTCCTCGGCGGCCTCCGCGTCGGCGATCTCCTGCTCGACGGCGGGGATCTCGCCGTAGCGCAGACGCCCGGCCTCCTCGTATCGGCCCTCGCGCTCGGCACGGTCTGCTTCGGTGCGCAGACTGTCGAGCCGCTGCTTGAGGTCACCGACGCGGTTGTGGCCGGCCTTCTCGGACTCCCAGCGGGCGGTCAGGGCGGCGAGTTCCTCGTTCTTGTCCGCGAGGTCGGCGCGCAGCTTTTCGAGCCGTTCCACCGAGGCCTCGTCCTCGGACTCGACGAGGTAGGACTCCTCCATCTTCAGCCGGTCCACCTGGCGGCGCAGCGCGTCGATCTCCTCGGGGGACGAGTCGAGCTCCATCCGCAGCCGCGAGGCGGCCTCGTCGACCAGGTCGATGGCCTTGTCCGGGAGCTGACGGCCGGTGATGTACCGGTCGGAGAGCGTGGCGGCGGCGACCAGGGCACCGTCCGCGATGGTCACCTGGTGGTGGGCCTCGTACTTCGGCGCGATGCCGCGCAGGATGGCGACCGTGTCCTCCACGGACGGCTCACCGACGAAGACCTGCTGGAACCGGCGCTCGAGCGCGGGGTCCTTCTCGATGCGCTCGCGGTACTCGTCCAGGGTGGTTGCACCGACCAGCCGCAGCTCACCGCGCGCGAGCATGGGCTTGAGCATGTTGCCGGCGTCCATGGAACCTTCGGAGGCACCGGCTCCGACCACGGTGTGCAGCTCGTCGATGAAGGTGACGATCTCGCCGTCGGAGTCCTTGATCTCCTGCAGAACAGCCTTGAGCCGCTCCTCGAACTCGCCGCGGTACTTGGCGCCGGCGACCATCGCCGCCAGGTCCAGGGCGACGATGCGCTTGCCGCGCAGGGACTCGGGCACGTCGCCGTCGACCACGCGCTGCGCGAGGCCCTCGACGACGGCGGTCTTGCCGACGCCGGGCTCGCCGATGAGCACGGGGTTGTTCTTGGTGCGCCGCGAGAGCACCTGGACGACGCGGCGGATCTCGGCGTCGCGGCCGATGACCGGGTCGAGCTTGCCCTCGCGGGCGGCGGCGGTCAGGTCGTTGCCGTACTTCTCCAGGGCCTGGTACGTCCCTTCCGGGTCGGGCGAGGTGACCTTCGCCGACCCCCGGACGGAGGGCAACGCGCCGAGCAGGGCGTCGCGGTCGGCACCGGCGGCGCGCAGGATCTCGCCGGCGGGCGAGGAGGATGCGGCGATCGCCACGAGCAGGTGCTCGGTGGAGACGTACTCGTCGCCGAGGGTCTGAGCCTCCTGGCCGGCATCGGTGATCATCGTCATCGCGGCGCGCGAGGTCTGCGGCTGCGCCACCGAGGAGCCGGACGCGCCGGGCAGGGTGGCGAGTGCCGCGGTCACGCGCTGCCCGATGACCCCGCGATCGGCGCCGACGGCGTCGATCAGTGCGGCCGCCACTCCACCGTCCTGCTCGAGCAGTGCGGCGAGGACGTGGATCGGCTCCAGCTGCGAGTTGCCGGCCGCGGACGCGGCCTGGATCGCGGAGGAGATCGCCTCCTGCGACTTGGTGGTGAGCTTGGTGTCCATTGAGCCTCCTGAGATGCGGTACTGCTACCGGAACCGCAACCAACTTGAGTCTATTCCGCTCAACTTTGGCTCGCCAGCCTCTCCGCCGCTCTTCCGGGGGTCGCCAGTCGCGACCATGCTGCGCCCACCTCCGAGCCAGCACCGGACGCCAGCGGACAACGAAACCTGCCGGGCTGGATAGCTTCGTTGTCTGACGGCGCGGCAAGACGATCACGGCCCGGAAGGCCGAACGGTGGAACGCTCGGCTGGACACCTGTAAATGTCCTCACCGAGGTCAAGCGGCACGACAGTGCCGCGATCGTCCACTTCAGTCCACGCTGGTCCGGGACAGCACGACACCGCGCATCTCGCGGATTCTGTCGCCTGCGAGCCGCAGCCGTCCGACGAACACTGCCTCGGCGCGGCGGGTCGCGATGATTCCCACGTCGTTCTCAAGGGGGATTGCAGCGAGCTGCCACGGGCTTCGTGGGCCCAGGAAGTACAGCGTGCGTTCGGCGAGGTCGAACGGTCCTTCCTCCCAGCCCACACGTCGCCCATCCGCCGTGACCGAGCCGGTCACGGACGGGTCGAGCAGCTCGATCAGAGCACGCAGGTCTCCCCCCTTCGTCGTGAGGACGAAACGGCGCGCCACCTCTGCGGCCACCGGGTCCGGCCGACTGGCCACCGCAGATCCGCCGTCGCGGACGATCTTGCGCGCCTGACTTGCGAGCTGGCGGCAGGCCGCTGAGGTACGTCCGACCAACTCGGCGACCTCGTTGAACGGGACCCCGAAAACGTCGTGCAGGAGGAACGGCGCTCGCTGGGCCGGGGTGAGCCGGTCCAGGACCACGTCGAGCGCATGGCGGACTTCGTCGTCGAGGGTGATGCGGTCGGCCGGGTCCGGGACGACCTCTTGCACCTGCTCCGCAAGAGCCGTTGTATCACTCGGGCGCGTGCGCCGGTGATGCGCGGAACCGAGCCGGTCCACGGCGAGGCGTCGAACGACCACGACCAGCCAGGCACGCACGTCCTGGATCTCTTCGATCCGTTGCAGCGTCAGCCGCACGAACGCGTCCTGCACGATGTCCTCGGCCTCGGTGGCGTCACCGAGCACCCGCCGGGCGACGGCGAGCAGGAAGCTGCGATCCTCGTCCCAGGCGGCCGAAATGCGGTCCGGCCCTGTCATGGCGCGCACCACGTTGCCAGATCAAGCACCAAGATCGACACCGAGATCACGATCCAACTGACCGTGAAAGGCAGGTGGTAGTCGTAGTGCCGGGCGCGCAGGTGAGCGAAGGCGGCGCACGACCAGTAGACGGTCAGGCCCATGGCCGCCGCCGTACCGACCCCTGGAATGCCGAACAGACCCGCGCTCAGCCCAAGCACGGCAAGCACCTTGCCAACGCCGATCGGGAACCGCTGCCACGACCTCGGCACGCCGACCGCGTCGAGGGACTCGTACGCCCCGCGGGCGACCGCCCGCGGCCGATCCGTCAGCGAGACCAGAGCAGTGAATGCGCTGAAGCCGATCGCGACGATCGTGAGCACCACAAGCGCCGTGTGCATCGGCCACTCCCTCCCGAAGAATCCCTGACATCCGGAAGGACGAGGCAGCTGGCCACATTGTCAGACTTCCACGGCACGCAGTACCGACACTTTGCCGACCCGCCCGGCAACCGACGCGTCAACCTCCAGTACTCGCGCCGGAGTGCCAGGCGCGTCGGCGCCATCTCGGCAACCGTGCCCACGCCCAACGCGGCCGCCACGTTTCCTGGATGCGTGAGCTGTGGGTTGTGGCCGGCGCCGGTGACCTCGGTGGCAGTTGCTCTGGGTAGCGAGCCCCGATCAGCTCGTGGGCCTGACAGGTCGGGGGTCTAGCTGCCCGACAATAATGTGTAGGTCGCCCCGGAAGTCGCTGAGCATCCGAGCAGCACGCCGTATCGGGCGATGTCCGGATGAGCACAGAGCCAACAGTCGTGCGGCTCGCATGCCCTCACCCCTCGAAGGCCAGTCGCGACCGTTCGCGAGAACTGCTCGCGTCCGTCTGTCACATTCCGACCGCGGTGCACGTCGTCTCTAGCACGTGCCAGGCAGTGCCGACAGAGCGGCAAGAAGGAGCCTGCTCATGATGCTACTGGCAGAGAGGAGGGACGATGTCAAGTGGCCCAAAGCGATCGACCCTGAGGTACAGGGTGGTCGCCCCGTTCCAACGACGCATCGCCAACCCGATCGCAAGGCGATGGGGCCGAAGTGGCCTCCTGCCAGGGCAGGCGCTGATCGAAACTGTCGGACGGAAGACTGGACAACCACGCCAGACGCCGGTCGGCGGCCGCCTGATCGGCCACAGCTTCTGGCTCGTCAGCGAGTTCGGCATGCAGTCGCAGTACGTCCGAAACATCGTGGCGAACCCTCATGTCCGCGTGCGGTTCGCCAATCAGTGGCATCGCGGAACAGCGAGAGTGATGCGTGACGACGACGCCCGCGCTCGGCTCAGGAAACTACGTCCCATCAACAGCCTCCTCGTCCGTGCCGCTGGCAATGAGCTGACGACCGTCCGGGTTGATCTCGATGACGCGAGAGCGGACCGCGCGGCACCCTGCCCCCTTGCCTTGCGGGGCACGGCGTACGAATTCCACGATCAGTACCGAATTAAAGTTCGTGACCATGGTCCGCCGCGACGCCGCGGTCGGTGATCGCCTTGATCAGCCGGGAAGCTCGGTGCTGACGCCCACGGCCTGGCTCTCTGCGACGAGGTGCGCCATCTCGGCCACGTCGGTCTCCAGGGACCAGACCTCGGCCGGAAAGGGAACCGCTGTCGACCTGCGAGGCGTAGCCAGGCAGCCAGTCGGCATGGATGCGCAGCCCATGAGGTGAACTCAGCCGGAGGACAGCGTACGTCCCCAATAGCTGCGGTTCCACGAGTCCCAGGGACTGTTGCAGCCGGAGCGGAACCCCACGGCCACCGCGATGTGAAGTCGCTGAACAATCTTCGGGACCGGATCGACGGAAGCGTCGGGGCGAGCAACGCCCTTCGCGGCATATGCCCTGGCCGCTGCCGCGGCGATACCGGATCCCGACCGCGGCCGACCGGGCCATGGGGCTCGCCAACCTGACCGAGAAACTCCGGGAAGGGGAGCACGTCACGAAGATCGACTACCGCTGTAGCGAGCGGCAGGGCGGACGGGATGCTGAGCCTGTGATGCCGCGCCCAGAACGCCCGGGTCACCGATCCATCTGTCACAGCGTCACATTTGGCGACGGTACGTCGTCAGTCTGACGATGAGCCGCATAAGCCATGGGCCGGTCGTCGAAACCGGCGCATGGTGGCGCCGCGCCTGCGTGGTCGTCGCCATCGTGCTCTCGGCTTTCGCCTTCAACACCGCCGAGAACCTACCCATCGGGCTCCTGGACATGATCGCCACGGATCTGGATGCGTCACTTCCGCGCACGGGCCTCCTGGTCAGTGGCTATGGACTAGTGGTCGCCGTAGTGTCGCTGCCGCTGGCCCGTATCAAGCGCCGGCTGCCTCGGCGTCCACTGGTGACTGTCGTGCTCGCAGTGCTGGCGATCTGCAGCATCATGCCGACGTACCTTGACTCCTTCGGTTCCGTGCTGGCGACCCGCCTTGCCACCGCCTGCGCGCAAGCACTGTTCTGGGCCGTGATGGGCCTGGTCGCCGTCGGGATGTTCGACACCCGGTACCGAGGCAGGATCATCGGCCTGCTGTCGGTCGGTGGGGCCCTCGCAACCATCGCCGGCGTCCCCGCAGGCAACTGGATCGCGCACCGCAACGAGTGGCAGACCCCGTTCATCGTGGTCAGCGTCCTCGCCGTTCTCGCGTCCGTCACCATCGGCGCCTTACTGCCGACGATGCCCGCTGAAAGCACACACGCAGCGTACGGCGCCCGGCCGGACCGCCGTCGTTTTGCGGCTGTCCTCGCGGTTACCGGTCTGTCGGTGAGCGGTACGTTCTGCACTTTCACGTACATCGTCGATTTTCTGCTTGCAGTGAGCGGGATCTCGGGTGCGTCGGTGAGCGGCATGCTCGGGCTGTTCGGGATCGGTGGGTTCGCCGGCGTGATGTTGGTGGGCCCGCTTCTGGACCGGTACCCCGCGAGTACGCTCCTGCTCCCCGTCCTCCTCCAGGCGGCGATCATGCTGCTGCTTTACATAGCGGGTCACCACCGCCCCGTAACGCTCTCCGGCGTCCCGGTCTTCGGCGCAGCGGCTGCACCAGCCTTCATGGTGACCAGAGCCGGATGATGGTCGTGGCACCGGGCCGCACCGAGATGGCACTCGCTGCCAACTCGGCCGTCTTCAACGTCGGCATCGCCCTCGGCGCCGCCGGAGGTGGGCTGGTCCGCGACGTGGCGACCGTCAGGACCACCTTCCTGGCCGGCAGCCTGGCAACGCTCGTCGCATCCGCCGCGGCCGTTTTCGTGATGTCGTCGGCACGATACCGGCCCAACGCATGAGCAGGAGCCTGTACCCAGGTCTCATCGTGGGCTGGAAGGAACGCAGCGCCGCGTCGCCACCCAGGCCATCGCGACTCACACGATCCACCGCTTCATCGTCCTTATTGCAGGGGTCTGTGCTTGCAGGGGTCTCTGCCTCGTTGCGTGACCACCTATGCCCCTGACCCCAGCCGGCGCTCCTCCGCGAGCGGCCGACGTGCCAACGATCCACCAGGAGGACAGATGCGCGCATCGCGCGAGGGCGGCCGCGCGCTCATCGTAGGGCTCGGCATCAGCGGAATCGCCACCGCTTTGAGGTTGCTCCAGATCGGGTGGACCCCGGTCATCATCGAACGGTCCGCAGGCCGGCGAACCGACGGATACTTCATCGCACTCTTCGGCGCCGGCCGCGCCGCGGCAGACCGGCTCGGCATTCTCGAGAACCTTGCCGACCGGTGGCCGCACGGCACCAGCTACGAGATCACCCGAGACGGCGGTCGACGTCCGGGCATCAGCTTCAAGGATTTCCCCGGTCCGCCATGGACGCTGCTGCGTGGCGACCTCGAGAGAGCCGCGTTCGAGGCGTTGCCGGACGTCGAGATCCGTTACACGACCGAGCCGACGTACATCGAGCAGGACGCCGAAGGCGTGGCTGTGACCACCAGAAACACCAGTGACGGGCGCTCACTCGTGGAACGTTTCGACCTCGTCGTCGGTGCCGATGGGCTGCGCTCTGAGGTACGGCGGCTCATGTTCGGTCCGGACGAGAGCTTCCTGCGCCGGTTGAACTGTATGGCCGTCGCTTTCCAGACGTCTCGCGCACTTCCCGGATTCGGCGCGGACGACTCGGTCATCCTGACCGAGCATCGGCGATCGATGTGGGTCTTCCCGTTCGAGGGACAACCACCCACTGTTCTGCTGAGTTACCACACGGACGACGTCGATGCCGAGTTCCGTCGCCCGATGCCGGAGCGAATCCGCGAGGTGTTCGGCTCCAGACCGCTCGGGCCCGTCCTCGCCGCAGCGCTGGACGAACTGGGATCGGCCCAAGATGTGCTTTTCGACTCCGTCGAGCAGGTGCACATGGACAGCTGGCACCGGGGCCGGGTTGCCCTCGTGGGAGACGCCGCGTGGTGCGCGAGCCTGTACTCCGGTATGGGCGCATCGACCGCACTCGCCGGCGCCGACCTGCTGGGTACGATGCTCAAGCGTCATCGAGCCGTCGTGCCCGAAGCTCTGCCGGCGTGGGACGCTCACCTCCGTCCGTCCGTCGAGTACATCCAGTCGACGGGACTGGGGATGCGTCCGCTCTTCGTCCCCATCACCCGTGTCGAACGCGCGCAGCGCAGCGCTATGGCCCGAATGAGCAGGGTCCCGATCCTCTCATCGGCGCTCGCCCGCTGGCGTGCGAGCAACCAATCCTCGCGGATCAAGGAGATTGACCTCGCAAGCCCGGAACTTGCCTACTCCCGCTGGTGAGGGCGGGAGCGACCGTGCTGTTGCCCGGCGGTCGTCGGCAGAGGGGCGGCCTCTCCAGGACACAGGGCTCACGACCCAGTGCCGTAGATCGTCCTAGGAGATGTCACCCATTCTGACGACGAAAGGCAAGTTCATGATCGCCGGCCGAACCACTCGTAGCCGAAGCTTTGCGATCTTCTTGGTCATGCTCGTGGCCGCCGTGACGCTCGTCATGGCCGCCTCCTCCTCCGGCGCCGCCGGCAACACCGAGGCACGCGGGGACGGCAGGGCCTATCCGGATCGCACGTGTGAACAGCTCGGTTTCGCAGGACCCACGAACTACAAGCTCGACAACGCGGGTGGCTACGTCCAGGTGTTCTTCAGCAGCGCGAAGGACGCCAACTGTCTCCAGACGATCAACTCGACGAGTATCGCCCGCCGAACGCACATCTACCTTGCCCGATCGGGCACGGGAATGGACTACGCACTTGACTTCGGCACGTATCGCTCGTACGCGGGCGCCGTCGTCCTGCTCAACGCCGGTGGCCATTGCATCGACTTCAGCGGGTACGTCGACTACCGAGGCGGAAGCGAGGTGAACGTCCGAAAAGCTCACTGCGGCTGATTGGTACACGTCAGGCGGAATCGGTCCGAGACCGTCGCTCGTGTCATACCTAGGTGGCAGCACTGATCGGCCGTGGGCCGCGCGGGAACGCGGCGGTCACTGACCGCGTGCGGCGATCGTTGACGAGGTTCCGGCCCGACAACGGATTGGCGCCCTGGAGCGATTCCTGACATGGACTTCCGCTCACCCGTACGCCGACAGCGACGTCGGCTCTGCTCAGTTGCTCTGGTGTGCGGCCCCAGTCCTGACAACAGGGTGAGGCCGCTTCGCACCTACGTCCTTCAGGCGAGGGCATTCATGTCTTCACAATCTCAGTCGGCGCGATCCTGGGTCGTTCGGCGCACCAGGCTGCCTTTGCTGTCCCTTCGGTGCGTGGCGTGTCCGTCTAAGTCGGCTACCGTCGGCGACGGCAGGTTCCGGGTCAATGCCAATGGAAAGCTGCTGGATGTGTGGCTCCTGGCCCGGTGCGTCTCCTGCGATCGGCCACGCAAGCTCACGGTCCACGAGCGCATGCCCGTCAGATCCTTCGATCCAGCCGAACTGCACAGCTACCAGATCGACGACCCCGAACTGGTGGCATCGACCCTGCTGGCTCCGAGGCTCGGCCGCCGCAACCGCTTCACTCTGGACTGGTCACACGCCTGGCGGCTGGAAACCTCGCCGGCTCACAGCGAGGAGATACTGCCGTTCCGGGTCGACGTCGTCTTCGACGACCCGATACCGATACGGCCGGATGCACTCATCGCGCTTGGTGTCGGCGTGAGCAGAAGCGAGGCTCGACGCCTGGTGCGATGTGACCTCCCGCTGAACCGTCCGACGCGTTCCGGGTTCACTTTCGTGCTGCTGGACCGAGATTAGGTCTGTGTACGGATCCACGTCGGAGCGGTAGCCAGACCCGACAGGGCCGCGACGGCGATCGGCCCGCGGCTGGACTGGGTGTACCGGATCGGCTTCCAGGTCAGCGACAGGCGCTCTCCCTCCTCACCGGTGACATCGTGACCGTCCCGAGCCAAGCTGCCCGGTCAGTGACGACACAGATCACCAGCAGCTTCCGCACGAGGTCGTGTCACGGCCACGCCGTCAACTTCGTCATATGGAGAACAGTCACACGGCTAAAAGGAGCAGGGGCATGACTGAACGAATCCTGGTGACCGGTGGCACGGGCCAGCTCGGCCGCCGCGTTGTCGAAAGGCTCACGGCAAGCGGCCTCACGGTCCGGGTCATGAGCCGCCGACCGCGGACGGAAGGCAGCAGTACCGAGTGGGCGACGGCGGACCTACGGTCCGGCGCGGGTCTCCGTGCCGCCGTTGATGGCGTGGACGTCGTCATCCATCTCGCGTTTGCCATGCGCGACGAGCCGGACGCGACGGGCCGGCTGGCCGAGGCCGCACTCGATGCCGGTGTACGTCACTTCATCTACATTGCGATCGTCGGTGCCGACCGGATTCCCATGGGCTTTATGAAGGTGCAGGTCGCCACGGAGGAACGTATTGTCGCGTCCGGCCTGCCGGTCACACTCGTACGCGCTACCCAGTTCCACGACCTCGTCCGCAGCATGCTTGCAACCCTCGCCAAGAGCCCAGTCATGTTCGTGCCCGACGTCTGTGTCCAAGCAATCGACGCCGGCGAGGTGGCTGACCGCCTCGTCGAGTTGGCGCTCGGCAAGCCGGCGGGTCGCGTCGCGGACGTCGGTGGACCCGAGGTACATCGGCTTACCGAGCTGGCCCGTAGCTACTTGCGGGCGACCGGCCGCCGTCGCCCTGTCGTGGGCTTCCGGATCCCGGGCCGGGCGTTCCGAATCTACCGCGACGGAGCGAACCTGACGCCGGGGAACGCGTACGGCTCGATCACTTTCGAGGAGTACCTCGCTCGCCATCCGGCGGCCCGGAAGACGTCCTACCACATCCCCGTGTGAACCTCTCGCCGCGTCGCCCCCGTTTACGGCACCTGGTGAATTCCGGCCGACCGCTGAAGAACACAAACCGCACCGTCCGAGTTCTGCGGTCGCCGATCGTCAAAGCCGGCTGGAGCATCGCGGCGGGCACGACCGACAACCGTGGTATCGCGCGGAGGAGGCTGATGGAGCCGTGGTGGAGGCTCCTGTGCTCAGGATGACTGGTAGGCCCGTGCGCTCGGGTTCGGCTTGTTCGGACAACTACCGCGTCAAGGACGAACTAGCCAGGTCGGCGCGACGGACTACGATCCCCCAGGTGTTCGAAGCTTCCGCGGGGCTGCTAACCGACCGGCTGAAGCTCGTTCCGGTCAGTGTCCGAGACATCGATCAGCAGTTCGCCCTGCACTCCGACCCGCGCGTTTGGACGCACTTCCCGTCAGGCCGTCACGTCGACCAGCGACAGACGCTGAAGCAGCTAACCTCGTTCGCTGCGGACTGGGAGCGCGACGGGCTCGGATACTGGAACGCCCACCGTCGCGACAACGGTGCGTTCGTCGGTATCGGTGGAGTGCGGCTACGACACGGCGGGATCTGGAACCTCTACTACCGAGTCGCACCCGGCCAGCAACGCCAGGGCTTCGCGGTCGAGATCTCCCGCGCGGCAGTCGATACCGCCGCCCAGATTCACCCAGAGGCCCCCGTCACGGCATATCTCCTGGAACATAACCATGCCTCGCGAGCGACAGCCGAGCGCGTAGGCCTCTCACTCGTTTGGCGAGGCCCAGACGCCGGAAACCCGGACGCCGACGCGGTGCGGCTCGTCTACGCGGACCGTCCACTTACTGACGCACAGCTGGAAATCGATTGACGGATGAGCGGTGTCAATGGCCGTCCCCGCTCGTGGCCAACCAAACGTCCCCACCCTTCGCCGCGGTTCAGGACGGTCGGAGACAGCTTCCGCCCTTGAAGGGACACAGAGCGTGCCTCGAACCGCAAATCATGCCTCCCAAGACCGCCGCCCCGGCCGCGCGTCGGCGCGGCCAGGGCGACGGGCAACCTGGCGCGTGCACATGCTTGGCAACAGACCTGTCGCGTCGAACGGCGCCGTGCCATAGTCGAGCGTGCCGGGCAAGGGTGCACCAGGATCCTTGGCCGGGCGCAGCCGCAATCAGCAGGGGGAAGGGAGCCCGACATGGGTATCGGCGACTTCATGGACAAGGCCAAGGACGCCATCGGCGGTGAGAAGGTCCAGGACGCGCTGCGGTCGGACAAGGCCGAGGAGATCAGCGACTCGGCCCTCGGAACGGCCGCGGAGAAGGCCGACGGCCTGACCGGTGGCCGGTTCGGCGACCAGATCGACAGTGCGCGCGACGCCGCGGACGAGCGGATCGGCAACGACGGGGCCGCGGACCGCGATCGTCCCTGAGCGACCACACACGACGGCGCCCGGCGACAGTGCCGGGCGCCGTCGTCGTCGCATCCGGGCGTCACCTCGCCCGCGGCGCACCGTCGCGCCGCGCTTCCGGACCACGGACGGCGGGTGCCGTCCTCCAGGTGCGACGACGACGAATCGGGGTGACGATCGTCGGGACGACGACCGACGGAGGTCCCGATGAGCACCGACGACCCACGTCCGACGCCCGACCCTGCCGAGCCGGACCCTTCGGCCCGGACCGCGGAGACGCCGGACGCACCGAAGAGTCCGGGCCCGCCACCGGGCAGCATTCCCGGTCAGACGCCCGACGAACCGCACGCCTCGCCCGAGTCTCCCGACTCGCCCGAGGCACCGAAGAGCCCGGGTCCACCACCGGGCTCGATCCCGGAGCGTTGACCCCGGGGGCGAGGAGCGAGGGACGCGCCGCTGCGGATTCCCGCAGCGGTTGCGGCGGGCCGCAGAATTCGGACGCCCGTGCCCGGCATCTCTGGCCGCAGCGCCGGGCCATCCATAGAGTCGCCACCGGTGCGCAGAGATTCGCCCTCACCACGTCGGCTCCGGTCGGTCCGACGTCGTTCTGCACGGTCAGCCGTCGACGGCGTCGGTCATAGCGGTCCGCGTGACCGGAACCGTGCCCCACGGCCTCGGTCCCGGTCACGGTTCCGGCTGTGCGGCAACGGGCTCACCTCGAGCACGTCGACACGGGCGTTTCGGTGTGCCAGGACAATTCCCGTCGCTCACAGAAAAGAGCCAGTGATATGTCAAGCAGAATCGCACGGCTAGGCCGGAAGTGGCTGGCCACCGCGGCGACCGCCTCGGCGATCGTCCTCGGCGGAGGAATGGTCACGGCACCGGCCGCAGCCGCGGACGAAGGGCACGGCGGCGGCCACGGAGGAGGTCACGGGGGCGGTGCGGACGCCTGCGAGTTCTTCCTCGAGCACATGTGGGCCAATGAGGACGGCATCCCGCTCCTCGGGAGCTTCTCCCACCTCAACGAGCACCACACCGACCCCACCTACGAGAACCTGGTGCTCTCCCTGGCCAGCGGAGCGATCGGCAACTCCAACATGCCGGTCATCGACATCTACGGCGGTCCGCTCGGGTGGATCCCGGTGTTCAACCCGGACCACGTCAAGGGCCACGACACCGACTACGTCACGCTGCTCACCTCGTGCGGCGGCATCGGCATCCCGCTGGACAGCAACGACCTGACGACGCTGAACGTGCCGTCGGTCGAGGAGCTCACCAACCTCTCGGACCTGATCATGCCCGGGCTGCCGTCGCCCGACATGCTCACGGACCCGAACTACATCTGGGAGACGACCGACGCCTCGGCGATCCTCCAGCGCCTCACCCCCGAGACGCTGACCAACCTGGACGAGTACGTGGGCTTCGCCGGTGACCACATCGACACCTGGCGCCTGCTGTGGGAGACCGCACTCGAGGCCGTGACCACCGGTGACCCGCAGGGAGTGCTCGAGGTCCTGCAGATCACGGAGAACATCAACACGCTCGAGTCGCTGTCCGGCGTCGTCGGTGAAGACGCGGTGGGGGATGTCCTCAACGGCGACACGCTCACGCGTGTGCTCGGCGACGAGCCCCTCTCCGGCGTGATCGGCGAAGAGGCGCTGACCGGAGTGCTCGACGAGGAGACGCTGACGCAGCTCTTCGGCGAGGACGCGCTTTCCGGCCTGCTGCCCGGTCTCGGTGGCGACGCCGGCTCGGGCGACGGCTCCGGTGACGGCGACAACGGCTCCGGTGACGGGGACAACGGCTCCGGCGACGGCGACAACGGCTCCGGCGACGGCGACAACGGCTCCGGCGACGGCGACAACGGCTCCGGCGACGGCGACAACGGTTCCGGCGGCGACAGCGGCGCCGGTGACCTCCTCGGTGGCGTCGACGGTCTGCTCGGCGGCGAGGATGGCCTGCTCGGTGGTGACGGCGGCCTGCTCGGCGGCGAGGACGGCCTCGTCGGTGGTGACGGCGACCTCCTCGGCGGCATCGGCGGCCTGCTCGGTGGTGGCCTGCCGGGCGGCGGCCTCCCGGGTGGCGACGGCGACGCGTCGACCACGACCGACTTCAGCGTGATCCTGTCCGGCGACCAGACCTCGGGCGCGGGCCAGTGCCAGGGCACGCTGACCGGCAACACCTTCACGGTCACCTGCATCTACACCGAGATGGACTCCGAGGTCACCTCCATCTCGCTGGACACCAACGGCACCGGCAGCGACCTCGAGCTGACGGCCAACGGTGGGACGAGCGGCGGCGCAGGCGGCTCGTTCGAGCTGACCGAGGAGCAGATCGCCGCGCTGACCGGCGGCGAGTTCACGGTCACCGTGAACACCGCCAACGGCAGCGAGCTCAGCGGCGGCCTGCAGGGATGCGGATGCCAGTGACCACATCACCGCCCAGCGGTGACGTGAGCTGAGAACGAGATGGGGCCGGGAGCGATCCCGGCCCCATCTCTCGTCCCGGCGACGCTCGATCGGGCGCTCGGCTCACGTGCCGGGCGGGAAGGCCGGCCACGGGTCGGCCGCCTCGAGCGTCGCGGCCAGGCTCAGCAGGGTCTCCTCATCACCGGTGCGCCCGCCGAGCATGACGCCGAACGGCAACTCGATGCCGTCCACCTCGGCCCGGTGCAACGGCAGGCTGATCGACGCGGCGCCGATGATGTTCCACGTCGACGTCCAGGGGGTGAACGCCTTCTGCGCGGCGAAGTCGCCCGCAGGGTCGGCGTCGTCACGGATGGACCCGATCGGTGCCGCCGGTTGGGCGAGCGTCGGGCTGAGGATGACGTCCAGCCCGGCCCACGCCCCCGCAGTCCGCCGCGTCAGGCGTTGCAGCGCGGCCAGTGCGTCCGCGTACTCCGCGCCGGAGACGCCTCGCCCACGCTCGCGCAACCACCGCGTCAGCGGCAGCAAGGCCGACTCCGCCTCCGGCGGGATCGGTGCCTGCAGCGCACCCACGGCCCACAGCGGCCCGAACGCGTCCCAGTCCTGCGCGCTGAACGGCGGCGGGATCACCTGAAGGTGGTGGCCGAGCTGCTCCAGCAGCCGTCCGGCACGCGCGACGCCGGCGAGCACCTCCGGGTGGACCGGTGCGCCGTCCACGGCGATCGGATCGGTCAGGACGCCGATCCGGAGCGGACCCGGTTCACGCTCGCACGCCGCCAGGAATGTGTCGGTGGGATCAGGCAGATGGAAGGTCTCCCCAGGCCATGGCCGGGCGAGGACGTCGAGAAATGCCGCGGTGTCTCGCACGGTGCGGGTCAGTACGCCGTTCGTCGACAAGCCCACACCGTCCACGCCGTACGGCCCCGGCGAGATGCGCCCGCGTGAGACCTTCAGCCCGACGAGGCCGCAGGCCGAGGCCGGGATCCGGAGGGACCCACCGCCGTCGTTACCGTGCGCGGCCGGGACGATCCCGGCGGCGACCGCCGCCGCTGCCCCACCGCTCGATCCGCCGGCGGTCCGGTGCGTGTCCCACGGGCTACGGGCGGGAGGTGCGATGTCCGGTTCGGTGTACGGCGGTAGGCCGAGCTCGGGCAGGTTGGTCTTGCCGACCATGATGGTGCCGGCCTCACGCAGCAGGGTGACGACGCCGTCGTCGACCGTGGGCATCAGGTCGAGCGCTGCCGAGCCGCCACGGAACGGGAGCCCGGCGACCATGAGGTTGTCCTTGATCGGCACCGGCACCCCGAGGAACGGTGGGAGCGCGGCTGCGTCGACGCCGCGGGAGTCCGCGAGCAGGGTGGCGGCCCGGCTCGCCTGTTCGCGCGCGAGGTCGGCGGCGACGTGCACGAACGCACCGACGCCGGGCCCCAGTCGTTCTGCACGGTCCAGCGTGTGCTCGGTGACCTCCGCCGGCGAGACCTCCCCCGACCGAACCACGGCGGCGAGCTCGAGGGCGGACAGCTCGTGGATCTCGCTCATGACTCGACGGTAGCCCCCGCGGCGGACACACCGTGATGAGATAGCAGAGTGACCGAGCCTTTCGCCGAGACCACCACCGACCAGCACCCGTCCGACCAGGGCCCGGCGGACGCGACCGACCGGACGCCCGGGGCCGACGATCCGCACGGCTGGCTCGAGGACGTCGAGGGCGTGGACCAGCTCGCCTGGGTCCGCGAGCGCAACGCGCACGCCGAGGCCCAGCTGCGTGGCGACCGATTCGACCGGATGCGCGCGGAGATCCGCGAGGTCCTCGATTCCACCGACAAGATCCCGGCCGTCGTCCAGCGCGGCGAGTACCTGTACAACTTCTGGACCGACGCCGAGCACGAGCGCGGATTGTGGCGTCGCACCACGTGGGACTCCTACCGCAGTGACTCACCAGAGTGGGAGGTGCTGATCGACGTCGACGCGCTCGGCGCCGAGGAGGGCGTGAACTGGGTGTGGCACGGAGCCCGGGTGCTCCGCCCCTCACACAGGCGGGCGCTGGTCGCGCTCTCGCGTGGCGGGTCCGATGCGGACGTGACCCGCGAGTTCGATCTCGTCACCAAGCAGTTCGTGCCGGACGGGTTCACTCGGGAGGAGTCGAAGGGCGGTCTGGCATGGGCGGACGAGAGCGGCGACGCGGTGTTCGTCTACACCGACTTCGGCCCCGGCGCGATGACCACCTCGGGCTACCCGCGGACCGTCCGCCGGTGGGAGCGCGGCACCCCTGTCGAGGATGCTCCGGAGGTGTTCGCGGGCGAGCCGACGGACATGGTCATCGGCGCGGCCCGGGATCAGACACCCGGGTTCGAGCGTGATCTCGTCTTTCGTCACCGGGCCTTCTACGACGCCGAGCTGTACCTGCGCGACGACGACGGCGAGCTGACTCTGCTCGACCTGCCGCGTTCGGCCGAGCCGGACCTGCATCGGGAGTGGCTGACGGTCGAGCTGCGTGAGGACTGGACGCCGGCAGGCACCGACGGCCCCACATACCCGGGCGGCGCCCTGCTCGGGATCCGGCTGACGGACTTCCTGGCCGGCAACCGCGACTTCGAGGTGCTCTACCGGCCGACGTCCTCGACGGCGCTGGCGGGTACGACGTGGACGCGTCACCATCTCGTGCTCAACGTCCTCGAGGACGTGACGAACCGGCTCGAGGTGCTGACGCCGCCGGAGAGAGGCGGCCGGTGGCGCCGTCGTCCGTTGGATCCGACCGGCGATTCCGGGGGGAGTACCGCGGTGCCGGAACTGGCGACGATCGCCGTCGGGGCGGTCGATGCCGATACCTCCGACGCACTGTGGCTCACCACGACCGGGTTCACCACGCCGACCACCCTGTCCCGGCTCGATCTCGATTCCGACGGTACGACGACGTCGGTCGAAGCGTTGAAGTCACTGCCGGCGTTCTTCGATGCCGAAGGCATGCGGGTCGAGCAACACTTCGCCACGTCCGACGACGGAACACAGGTGCCGTACTTCCAGGCCACCGGGGCGGGCGTGGACACCTCCTCCCTCGCCCCAACCCTGCTGGCCGGCTACGGCGGCTTCGAGATCCCCCGAGTCCCGGCCTACTCCGCCTCGGTGGGGCGAGCCTGGTTGGCCCGTGGCGGGGTGTACGTGGTGGCGAACATCCGCGGGGGCGGCGAGTACGGACCGCGCTGGCACCAGGCGGCGCTCAAGGAGAACCGGCACCGGGCGTACGAGGACTTCGCGGCCGTCGCCCGAGACCTGGTGGCACGCGGGGTCACCGACCGGGAGCACCTCGGCGCACAGGGCGGCTCGAACGGCGGATTGCTCATGGGGAACATGCTCACCGGTTACCCGGACCTGTTCGGCGCGATCGTCTGCCAGGTGCCGCTATTGGACATGAAGCGGTACTCCCACCTGCTGGCGGGGGCGTCCTGGATGGCCGAGTACGGCGATCCGGACAAGCCCGAGGAGTGGGAGTTCATCAAGACGTTCTCGCCGTACCACCGGGTGGATCCTGCGGCCGAGTACCCGCCGGTGCTGTTCACGACCTCTACCCGGGACGACCGCGTCCATCCCGGGCACGCACGCAAGATGGCGGCGAAGCTGCTCGCCGCCGGCAAGGACGTGACCTCCTACGAGAACATCGAGGGCGGCCACGGCGGCGCCGCGACCAACGACCAGGCGGCCTTCATGCAGGCCCTGGCGTTCGAGTTCCTCTGGCAGCGGATCGGGTCGTGACCACGCCAGGAGGGTCGGCCCGAACGACATGCTTGTTTTGCCGGATCGCAGACGCGACCGAGCCTGCCAGCGTGGTTCACGCCGACGACGCGGTCGTCGCCTTCCTGGACACGGCACCTGTCAACGCCGGGCATGTCCTCGTCGCGCCGCGCAGGCATGCCAGTGGGCTGACTGGTCTGTCGGATCGCGACGGCGTCGCGGTGTGGCGGGTGGCGCATCGCGTCGCCGTGGCGCTGCGGAAGAATCCGACGTGGAGCGAGGGAGTGAATCTCCACCTGTCGGATGGTGAGATCGCCGGCCAGAGCGTCGGGCACGTGCACATGCACGTCATCCCGCGCCGTACAAGTGACGGCATGCGGATCGTTGAGGACAACCCGCCGCAGCGCCCATCTCGCGGCGAGCTGGACGCGGTAGCGCGCGACCTGGCCGCGGCGCTCCGGCAATGCGCAGGTGAGCCCCGCGGCTGAGTGCGCTCGCTGTGCGAGATTGTCGTTCCGGTTTCTCTCAGTGACCGACACGACGATCTCGGCGCACCCCGGCATGCCTGGCAGACACTCAGCGACCGCTTGGGGCCGGCCGTGATATCCCTGTGCGGGAACGCAGGCCACGCAGGACGAAGGGCACTCGATGATCTTCTGGGGCTGGGGCAGCCGAAGCCTGAACCGCCAGGTCTCACCGCAGCACGTCGTCATCCGGACGTACCGCTACTTCGCTCTGATGTTCATCTTCTCGGTGGCGTTCAAGTACCGCTACGAGCTGGCGACAGCCACCCCGCAGGGCTGGGCGACCCGCCCCGTCAGTGACGAGGAGGCGCTGCAGGCACTTGGCGGCGAGCACCTCATGCCGAACCTCTGGCGGCGGTTCAGCCTGTGGCTGTTGCTCGCCGGCATCGTGGGCGCCATCGTCTTCGCCAACCTGTTCAGCTACTCGTGACGACGGACAAAGTGCGGCTCAGGTCGTAGGTAGCGACCGAAACGGCGATCTCGACGCAGGCCGGCCGGCGCCTCAGAACTCTCCGGCGAGCAGAGCGATGAATCCGCCGACCAGGGCGAGCCATACCCCCACGTTTGCCGCACGCGACAGGTTGCGACTGGCGGCGGCGTCGGCGACCAGACCCGTCCGCGACAGCTGGTCCGTCAGGCCGCACAACACCAGGCCGAGCATGAAACCTTGCCAAGCCCCCTCCCAGCGGAGTGCGTTGAGCGCCACGAAGAAGCCGGCAAGGACCGCCATAGCCACCAGCAGGATCGTGTGTCGGCGCGAGACTTCGACGCGGTCGCTCTCGCTCGCTGTCTCAGCCCACGAAGGCGCCGCTTCGCCGCTGCTCATCTCCCAAACCTCCTACGTCAGGTGAGCCGAGACAGCGTCAGAGTCGCTCGGCCAGCAGGGTGAGGAGGCCGCCCGCGAGGCCGATACCGAGGAGCACGGCGCCGACGCGTGAGGTGCGCTCGCGAGTCGCCGGCACCACGAGCAGACCCGTGCGGGCAAGCTGCATCAGCAGGCCGCCGATGATCGCCACAGTCAGGAGCCATTTGGGCGCGCCTCCCCCGGGGACGAGGAAGCCCAGACAGAATCCGCCGAATGCGGCGCCGGCGAGCAGCACCAAGGTCTGCCCGAGCGAGACCTCGACGCGACCCGAGGCCGCGCGTGTGGCCTGCGACGTCTCACGGCTCATCATCAGCCTCCCCGGGTCGCTCTCAGCGTAGCCCCGACGGTGGGCGAGCGTCAGTACCTCAGCCGCGCGAACGCGGACGCCAGAGCACCATCGCACCCGAGCTCGACGCCGAGACGCGGCGCACCCGGGTGCCGCGCGGCACCGCCACGACGTCGCCGGTGGGGTCCGCGGCGAAGATGCGCTGCCCGGGGTCGGCCTGGACCCGCAGCCGTTCGTTCTCCTCGCGGGCGTCCTCCAGTGCGCGCTCCAGCTCGAGGATGCGCTTGATGCCGGCGAGGTTGACGCCCTCCTCCTGGCTGAGCCGCTGCACCTCGCGCAGCCGGTAGACGTCACGCATCGAGTACCGGCGGCCGCGCCCGCGGGTGCGGCGGGGCTCGACGAGCCCGAGACGGTCGTACTGCCGCAGCGTCTGCGGGTGCATCCCGGCAAGTCCGGCAGCGACAGAGATCGTCAGCAACGGCGCGTCCTCACGCCAGTCAGCCATCGCTCTGCCCTCCTGCCTCCGAGTCTACGAACGACGTGGGCCGGGCGGTCACTGCCGCCCGGCCCACCGGATCATCGCGCGGCCTGCTCCATCAGGCCGGAGCGCGGGTCGGCGCCGTCGTTCGCCTCGGCGAACTTCTTGACGGCGTCCTTCGCCGCACCCGAGAGCCTGCTGGGCACGACGACGTTCACGGTGACCAGCAGGTCACCGTCGGGCCCGTTCTTCACGTGCAGGCCCTTGCGGCGCACCCGCAGGGTCCGGCCGGACGGCGTCCCGGCGGGCACCTTGAGCTTGACCGGTCGACCGTCCAGCGTCGGCACCTCGATGGTGGCGCCGAGCGCCGCCTCGTCGAAGGTGATCGGCACCGTCAGGCGCACGTTGTTCCCGTCGAGCGAGAACAGCGGGTGCGGCTCGACGTCGACGGTGACGATGAGGTCACCGGCCTCGCCACCGTTGGTCCCCGGGCGCCCCTTACCGCGCAGCCGGATCTTCTGGCCGTCGTGCACGCCGGGCGGGATGCGCACGGTCATGGTGCGGCCCTCGACCGTGAGCTGGACGGTGGCACCCTCCACGGCGTTGCGGAACGGCAGCGAGGCCGACGTCGTCACGTCCGCTCCGCGTTGCGGCCGGCGGCGAGAGCCGAAGCCCCCTCCGCCGAACATCCCGGAGAAGAGATCCTCGAAGCCCGGGGCTCCCTGTCCGGTGCCGGTGGAGGTGTACCGCACGCGCGGACCACCACCGCCGGCGGCCCCGCCGAACATGTCGCTGAACAGGTCCTCGAAGCCGGCGCCCGTCGCGCCCGTGCCGCCACTTCCCGCGGAGAACCGGGCACCGCCGCCGGCCATCGTCCGCAGGGCGTCGTACTGCTTGCGCTGTTCGGGGTCCGAGAGCACGGCGTACGCCTCACCGACGGACTTGAACCGCTCCTCGGCGGTGGCGTCACCGGGATTCTGGTCCGGGTGGTACTGCCGTGCCAGCTTCCGGTAGGCCTTCTTGATCGTGTCGGCGTCGGCGTCCTTGGGCACACCCAGTTCGGCGTAGAAGTCCTTCTCCAGCCAATCCTGACCAGTCAAGACGTCACCTCCCGGATCGTGCCGTGCTGCGGTGCCGGCCGGCGGACCGACCGGCACCGCACCGGACGCAGACAGTGTTGTTCATCGACGCGACCCCCGGTCACTCAGGGCTCGTGACCGCCACCCGAGCGGCCCGCAGCACCTTCTCACCGGCGCGGTATCCCGGCTGCAGCACCTGGGTCACGGTGGTCGCGGTGGCCTCGGAGTCCGTGGCATGCATGAGCGCCTCGTGGACCTCGGGGTCGAACTCCTCACCCACCTCGCCGAAGCGGGTGAGCTGGAAGCGCTGGGACAGCGTCTGCTCGAGCTTCTCGGCGATCGAGGCGAACGGGCCGGTCAGGTCGCCGTGCTGGCGAGCGAGCTCGACCTCGTCGAGCACGCCCATGAGCGACTCGAGGACCTCGTGCACCCCGGCCTGCCGCTGGTTCGCGGCGTCCGCCTTGGAGCGCCGGACGTAGCCGGCGTACTCCTGCTGGATGTTGTAGACGTCCGCGTTGCGGCGGGCGAGCTGGTCCTGTAGGTCGGCGGCCTCGGCGCGGGCCTGGGCGAGCGGGTCGTCCTCAGCGGCCGGCTCGCCGGCCGGTGCCTGCTCCGCGTCCGAGCGATCGGCCTCAGCCGCGTCCTCCGGCACGATCCCGTCCGCCGCCTGGGCGACGTCGGGTCCCGCCCCGGGCGGGGCGCCGTCGCCGGACGACGGCGCACCCGCCTCGGATTCCTCACGGTCCTCACGCACCTGCCCGGTCTCCGGGTCCACCTTCCGGCGGTCATTGACCACCGGCGGCTCATACCCGGCCTCGGGACGCTCGTTCTCTGCCGTCACTTGTTGTCCTCGTCGTCCACGACCTCGGCGTCGACGACGTCCTCGTCCGCGGACCCGGAGGCGCCCTCGGCCGAGGCGTCCGCACCGGCAGCGCCGGCCGCGCCGTCGCCCTGCTGGGCGTACAGCGCCTCGCCGATCTTCTGGCTGCGGGTGGTCAGGTCCGCCTGCGCGGACTTCACGGCCTCGATGTCGTCACCCTCGAGGGCCTTCTTGAGCGCGTCGACGCCTTCCTGCACCTCGTTGACCACGTCGTCGGAGAGCTTCTCCTTGTTGTCGCTGAGGAGCTTCTCCGTCGAGTAGACCAGCTGCTCGGCGGTGTTCCGCGTCTCGGCCTCCTCGCGACGCTTGGCGTCCTCGGCGGCGTGCGCCTCGGCCTCCTTGACCATGCGGTCGATCTCCTCCTGCGGGAGGGCGGACCCACCGGTGATGGTCATCGACTGCTCCTGGCCGGTGCCGCGGTCCTTGGCGGAGACGTGCACGATGCCGTTCGCGTCGATGTCGAAGGTGACCTCGATCTGCGGCACGCCGCGCGGGGCGGGCGCGATGCCGGTCAGCTCGAACGTGCCCAGCGGCTTGTTGTCCCGGGCGAACTCACGCTCGCCCTGGAAGACCTGGATGAGCACGCTCGGCTGGTTGTCCTCGGCGGTGGAGAACACCTCGGAGCGCTTGGTCGGGATGGCCGTGTTCCGCTCGATGAGCTTGGTCATCACGCCGCCCTTGGTCTCGATGCCGAGGGAGAGCGGGGTGACGTCGATGAGCAGGACGTCCTTGCGGTCACCCTGGATGACACCCGCCTGCAGCGCGGCGCCGACGGCCACGACCTCGTCCGGGTTGACGCCCTTGTTGGGCTCCTTGCCACCGGTGAGCTCGCGCACGAGCTCGGTCACGGCCGGCATCCGGGTCGAGCCGCCGACCAGGATGACGTGGTTGATGTCGCCCACGGACATCCCGGCGTCCTTCATGACGTTGTGGAAGGGCTGCTTGGTGCGCTCGAGCAGGTCCGAGGTCATGTCCTCGAACGCGGCGCGGGTGAGGCGCTCGTCGAGGTGGATCGGGCCGGACTCACTCATCGAGAGGTACTGCAGCGAGATGTTCGTGGTGGTGGCGGAGGACAGTTCCTTCTTGGCCTGCTCCGCGGCCTCCCGCAGACGCTGCAGGGCGATGCGGTCCTTGGACAGGTCCACGCCTTCCTTGTTCTGGACCTGCTTGACCAGCCAGTCGACGATGCGCTGGTCCCAGTCGTCGCCGCCGAGGCGGTTGTCGCCGTTGGTGGCGCGGACCTGGATCGTGGCGAAGTCGTCCTCGTCCTTGCCCACCTCGAGCAGCGAGACGTCGAACGTCCCGCCACCGAGGTCGAAGACCAGGATGGTCTCGTCCTCCTTGCCCTTCTCCAGGCCGTAGGCCAGAGCGGCGGCGGTCGGCTCGTTGACGATGCGCGAGACGTTCAGGCCCGCGATCTGGCCGGCCTCCTTGGTGGCCTGACGCTCGGCGTCGTTGAAGTAGGCCGGGACGGTGATGACCGCATCGGTGACCTCTTCGCCCAGGTAGGACTCGGCGTCCTTCTTGAGCTTGCCGAGGATGCGGGCGGAGATCTCCTGCGCGGTGTAATTCTTGTCGTCGACCTCGGTCTTCCAGTCGGTGCCCATGTGGCGCTTGACCGAGGAGATGGTGCGGTCCACGTTGGTGACGGCCTGCCGCTTGGCGACCTCACCGACCAGCACCTCGCCGGACTTACTGAACGCGACGACGGACGGGGTGGTGCGCGATCCCTCGGCGTTGGCGATGACCGTGGGCTCGCCACCCTCGAGGACGGCGACCACCGAGTTGGTGGTTCCGAGGTCGATACCGACAGCTCGTGCCATGTGTGCTCGCTCCTTCGTTCGGATCGCCGGCGCCTGTCGCGCCGGTCTTGAGTCCTATGCACTCAAGTCTGCTCTCCGACGGGCTCAGCACCAAATCGAGAGCGCCGAACTTGAGTCTGTATGGCTCAACTATCCGTCGGCGTCGTTTGTTCCCGGCGGTGAAACACATCGTCGGGACGGGGCGCGCAGACCGACTCGACGAGGTCGCGCCGACGCCACGGACGGCGGCGAGCAGGGATAGCGTTCCGCCCACCGGCCTGGCACCATCCTGGGTAACCCGGCACGTCAGCGGCGTGCACAGGACCTCGTCCGGACCGGGCGGGGCGCCACCGGCACGAAGGAGTGGTCGTGGACGATCTGGACTTCGCCCGAGCCGCAGATATGCGCCCGATCGAGGAGATCGCGGACAAGGCCGGGATCCCGGCTCAGGCCATCGAGCCGTACGGCCGGCACATGGCTAAGGTCGACGTGACGAAGCTGCCACCTGGTGGGCGGGGCAAGCTGGTCCTCGTCAGCGCCATGAGCCCGACACCTCCGGGCGAGGGGAAGACGACGATGTCGATCGGCCTCGCCGATGCGATCGCCCGCACCGGGCGGCGCACCATCGTCGCGGTCCGCGAGCCCTCGCTCGGCCCGGTGCTCGGCATGAAGGGCGGCGCCGCCGGCGGCGGCCGGTCACAGGTGCTGCCGATGGAGGACATCAACCTGCACTTCACCGGCGACTTCCACGCCATCACAACGGCGAACAACACGCTCGCCGCGATCGTGGAGAACAGCCTCTACCAGGGCAACCCGCTCGGCATCGACGCCCGCCGGATCACCTGGCGCCGCGTGCTGGACGTCAACGACCGCGCATTGCGCAACGTCGTCGTCGGGCTCGGCTCCCCCACGGACGGAGTGCCGCACGAGGGCGGCTTCGACATCACGGCCGCGAGCGAGATCATGGCCGTGCTCTGCCTCGCGACCGACCTCGCGGACCTCAAGGCCCGGCTCGCCCGGATCACGGTCGCCTACACCGGCGATCGTCGGCCGGTGACCGTCGGCGATCTCGGCGCACAGGGGGCGCTGACCGCGCTGCTGCGGCACGCGATCAAGCCGAACCTCGTCCAGACCATCGCCGGCACCCCGGCGCTGGTGCACGGCGGACCGTTCGGGAACATCGCACACGGCTGCAACTCCGTTATCGCGACGACGACTGCCCGCGCGCTCGCCGAGGTCGTGGTCACCGAGGCCGGCTTCGGCGCCGACCTCGGCGCGGAGAAGTTCCTGGACATCAAGACCCGTGCCGGGGACGCGGTCCCGGACGCCGTCGTCCTCGTGGCCACCATCCGCGCCCTGAAGTACCACGGCGGCGTTCCGGCGGAGGAGGTGACGACGCCGGACGCAGCCGCGGTCGAGGCCGGCCTGCCGAACCTCACGCGCCACGTGGAGAACATCCGCACCTTCGGCCTCGAGCCGGTGATCGGCCTCAACTCCTTCCCGACCGACACCGAGGACGAACGCGCCGTGGTCCACCAGTGGTCGGAGCGCCTCGGCGTGCGCTGCGCCGTCGCCGACATCTGGGCCCGCGGCGGTGGCGACGACGGCGGAGACGAGTTCGCCGCAGCGGTCCTGGACGCCCTGGACGGGTCCGACACCGCCGCAACCTTCACCCGCCTCTACGAGCCGTCGACGGGACTGGAGGAGAAGATCCGCACCATCGCTCGGACGATCTACCGCGCCGACGACGTCGAGTTCGCGGCCGCCGCACGGCGGCGCCTGGCCGAGTTCGAGGAGAACGGCTGGGGCGAGATGGCGGTGTGCATGGCCAAGACCCAGTACTCCTTCTCCGACGACGGGAGCAGACTCGGCGCCCCCGAGGGCTTCACGCTGCACGTGCGCGACCTGCTGGCCCGGACCGGTGCCGGCTTCGTCGTCGCGCTCACCGGCTCGATCATGACGATGCCAGGACTGCCCGTATCGCCGGCGTTCGAGCGCATCGACCTGGACGACGACGGGCAGATCGTCGGATTGTCGTAGCGGACGCCCTCCCCTAGCCCGAGGAGCCCGGTCCGCCTCGCCCCACAGGCGTGACATGCTGGCCGCCGGCCGTCGCGGAGGAGGACGGCGCCCACGTTCCACGAGGAGTGAAGGTCACCCGTGCCCGCCGACAGCACCCCAACGACAGGACGCTCGCCGCGGCAGGTCGCTCACCTCGTCGCCACCGTCCTCGCGATCGTCGCGGCCCTCGTCGTGGCGCTCGCCCCGCTCGGCGTCGAGACCTCGATGTCGGGTTCCGGCGAGGAGGTCGTCCGACGGGTGAGCTTCGTCGAGTCCCAGGGCCCGTGGGTGCTGGGGCCGTGCGCCGTCCCGGTCGGCCTTGCGGCGGCGCCGGTCATGCTTCGGGATAGCCGCGCGATCGCGATCCTGACCGCCGGCCTGCTGCTCGTGTTCGTGCTCGTCTCGCTCGCCTCGTTCGGCCTGTTCTTCCTCCCGGCGGCACTGGCCGCGGTGACGGCGGTCGCCCTGCCGGACCGGCGTCGCAGACGCTGAGCAGCTGAGCCCCGGCACCTGAGCACGCCGACGCGACCGAGAACATTGCCAGGTCCTGCGGGGCAGTGGGAGAGTGTCCGAAACCTCTCCCCCTCCGGAGGTGTCGCAATGGGGCATCTGGCCCTGGTGATGGTGCATGCCGTGGCGGCGGTGTCGGCGCTCGTGTTCGGCATGCTCGGCATACGCGCGCGCGGGCTGCTGCGGGCGCACACGATCGCGCTGGCGGTCATGGTGATCGCTCTCGCGGCGCTGATCGCCGCGGGCTGGCCGCAGGAGACCGTGCTCGTCCGTGTGGCGTACGTGGGTCTGGCCATGATCACCGCAGCCATGGTCGTGCAGGGGGCGCTCGCCGAACGCGACGCCACGGCCGGGCGCGAGCGCCGCATGGTGGGCCGGGTCGGCCTCAACGTGGTGATCCTGACCACGGGCCTGCTCGCCGTCGCCGCGAGCCAGGCCGGTTCCGGCGTCGTCGGCATCGTCGCCGTCGTGGCCGCCACCCCGTTGGTCGGCCTGTACCTGCTCCGCCAGGTCCGCACGGAAGCCGCGCACTGACCGCTCCGCGTGCGGCTCGGGGGCCGCGGCCGGAGACTTGAGGTGGACGCCGCAGTCTGCGTGACTGCCCACCCACCGTCTCCCGAGGAGGAGCCCGTTGAGCAACGACGACGCACGGATCAGCACCGACCAGCTCGCCTTCGTCAACCCGGTCGACCGCTTCCCGGAGATCAGTCCGCCGAAGCAGCATCAGGAAGAGCCCGGCCTGCAGCGGGACATGGCTCCCACGCCGGACATCGGCGAGCAGTCCTACCGGGGCACCGGACGTCTGGAAGGGCGAAAGGCGCTGGTCACCGGCGGCGACTCGGGCATCGGTGCCGCGGCGGCGGTCGCATTCGCGCGCGAAGGTGCCGACGTGGCCATCACCTACCTCCCGGCCGAGGAGCGGGACGCGCAGCACGTCGCGCAGATCATCACCGACTGCGGTCGCAACGCCGTCACCATCGCCGGAGACCTCATCGACCCTGCGTTCTGCACCGAGGTGGTCGAGCGTGCGGTCGGCGACCTGGGCGGGCTGGACATCCTCGTCAACAACGCCGGCAAACAGGTCGCCACGGAGAGCCTCACCGAGATCGGCGACGAGCAGCTCGAGGAGACCTTCCACGCCAACATCCTCGCGATGTTCCGGGTCACCCGGGCCGCGCTCGCGCACCTTCCGGCCGGCTCGACGATCATCAACACGACCTCGATCCAGGCCTACCAGCCCTCACCCACCCTGCTGGACTACGCGAGCACGAAGGCCGCGATCAACAACTTCTCCAAGGGTCTGGCGCAACAGCTCGCCCCGCGGGGCATCCGGGTCAACGCCGTCGCGCCCGGCCCGGTGTGGACGCCCATCCAGCCGTCCGAGGGGCAGCCGCAGGAAGCGCTGCCGGAGTTCGGCCAGTCGACTCCCCTCGGCCGGGCCGCGCAGCCGACCGAGATGGCCCCGGCGTTCGTCTTCCTCGCCTCCCCCGAGTCCAGCTATGTCATCGGCGAGACGCTCAACGTCAACGGCGGTTCCCCGACTCCATGATCCGCGACGACATGACACATTGACAGGTCACTGTGTCAGGTGACACGGTGGCGGCATCCGCTCCTGGAGGCCGCCATGCACGCCACCCTGGTCCTCGTCCACGCCGTCGCCGCCGTCCTCGCCCTCGTCCTCGGTGTCATGTCCTGGCGGCGGCCGGGTCTGCTGCGTGGGCACACGCTCGCGCTGGCGGGGATGGCCGGCGTCCTGCCGTTCAGTCTCGCCCTTGCCTGGCCCACGCTGGCGGCGGCGACGAGCGCCGTCTTCGTCGCCCTGACCGTGCTGGCCATGGTCATGGTGGTGCGCGGGGTACTCGCCGAACGTGCACAACGCTCGGGTCGGCGGCTCGCGGTGCTCGGCCACGTGGGCTTCAACGTCATCTCGCTCGTGGTCGGCTTCCTGGTGCTCGTCGTCCTGCGGGCAGGCGGTGGCGCCGTCGGCGTCACCGCCACCGCCGTCGTGATCCCGGTTCTCGGCAGCGTCCTCCTCCGTCGGTTCGGGCACGTCGAGTCGCACCGAGCCGGGTGCGCCGAGCAGCGACCGGTCGGGTGAGGCCGATGTTCATCGGTCACATCGGCGTCGCCCTCGCCGCCAAGGCCGCCCAACCGAGGCGCGCGCTCGCCGGTCTCGTCATCGCCAGCCAGCTTCCGGACGTCGTCTACTCCGTGCTGGTGCCCGCCGGTATCGAGCAGATCCGGGTGCACGACGGCGTCGGGCCCGATGCGGTGGAGATGGTCTCGGTGCCGTTCAGTCACTCGCTCGTAGCCACCGCCGCCATGGCACTCGCCGCCTACGGCGTCATGGCCCTGACGGTACGCGGACGGGAGCGGCACGCCGCGGGCGGCCTGGTCGCCGCCGTCGTGCTGAGCCACTGGGTGCTCGACGCGGTCGTGCACGAGCCGGACCTCCCGCTGCTGGGCCGGGGCAGCGAGGTCGGTCTCGGCCTCACCGGCGGCGCCGGGTTCGCCGTCGAGGTGGTGCTTGTGCTCGCCGGTCTCGCGCTCTATCTGCGCTCGACCGTCCCGGCCGACCGTCTGGGCCGAGCGGGCATGCCCGTCCTCGCCGCCGCGATGATCGGCTTCGGCGGGTTCGTCGCGCTCAGCGAGCCGCCGGAGAACTCCCTGCTCCTCGCGGCGGGGAACCTCGGTGCGTACGCCGTCCTCGCGGCGACCGGCCAGTGGCTCGCGGGCCACCGCCGCGCGCACCCGGCCGTCGACAGGCGCCCCACCCTGCCCCGCTGAGCGGTGCGAGGATGGGGCGTTGCGTCGTCGGAAGGAGCATGCGTGCCGAGCCCGGACCAGGTCAGCGTGACGGCCGGTGCCCTGCTGGGGCTGCTGAACGAGAGGTCGATGACCGGCTGGGAGCTCGTCGAGGAGGCGTGGTCCCGGGTCGGCAACTTCTGGACCATCCAGCGCAGCCAGGCCTACCGCGAGCTGGCACAGCTCGAGCGGCGCGGGTTCGCGGAGGCGCTCCCGGCCGAGGGGCGCGGCCGACGGCGCTACCGCATCACCGACTCGGGCCGTCAGGCCTATCTCGACTGGCTCGAGCGCAGCCCAGGTGAGGAGAACGTCCGCGTTCCGTTCCTCCTGACCGTGGCCTTCGCCGACGACGTCCCCGAGGAGCGGTTCCACGAGCTGCTGGACGATCAACGCCGTCGCCACGAGGACCGGCTCACCCGGTACGAGGCATGGCGAGAGGAACTGGCGTCCGACACCTCCGACCGTGGACGCGGCCGGCTCGCCACGCTCGCCCTGGGCATCCACTACGAGCGCGCGGCACTGGCATGGCTCGACGAACTGCCGTCCTACCTCGCCGGCACCCGCGACGCGCCGGGCCGGGATGCGGAGCACTGAGCCCAGCACGACCATGACGGTGACGCCAGAACCTCGCACCGATCCGAGGAGGGGCACCATGGCAGGAACCGTCGAAGACATCATGACCGCGAACCCGACGACGATCCGGGCGAACCAGTCCGTACGTGAGGCCGCCGAACTGATGCGCGCCCAGGACATCGGGGACCTCGTGGTCCTCGAGGACGGCGCGCCGGTCGGCATCGTCACCGATCGCGACCTCGTGGTCCGGGTCCTCGCCGACGGCGGAACCGCCGAGGACGAGGTGCGCCGGGCGTGCAGCACCGGCCTGGTGAGCGTCTCACCGGACGACCCGCAGGACCGCGCCGTCGCGCTCATGCGTGACCGCGCCGTGCGCCGCGTCCCGGTGACCCGGGGCGAGGATCTCGTCGGCATCCTCTCCATCGGCGACCTCGCCATGGAACGGGACCAGCAGTCCGCCCTGGCCGACATCTCCGCTCAGCGACCGAACGAGTGACCAGCTTCGGGAAAGGAGTGCGCCATGGCGACGTGCGACACGTGCGGGAACGACTACGACAAGACGTTCACGCTCACCCGCGACGGCGTGTCCGGGACGTTCGACAGCTTCGAGTGCGCCATCCAGACCATGGCGCCGACGTGTGAGCACTGCGGCTGCCGGATCCTGGGGCACGGCGTCGAGTCCGACGGCGCGGTGTACTGCTGCGCCCACTGCGCCCGGCAGTCCGGGGACCCGGAACTCGTCGACCGGGCCTGAGTTCAGGCGAGTTCCACCACCGCTGCGTCCAGCCCGCGGCCCGCGGAAGGCACGTCACGACACGGACGCCCTCCAGCTCTCGCCGTCGCGGCGGTAGACGATCCGCAGGTGCCGGCGATCGGGGGATCCGCGCCAGAACTCCACGCGAGTGGGCCGCACACGCCAGAGCGTCCACGTCTCGCCGGCCACCTCGGCCTGCGCGGTCGGGCTGCGGGCCTGCAGGTCCTCCTCGCTCTCCGCCCGGGTGGCCTCGACCACGGGGCCCCGGACCCGCACGGCACGGGCCAGCGGCTGCCACCAGAAGGACAGCGCCGCCGCCGGGCGGGCGGCCAGCTGGCGCCCTTTCCTACTCTCGGCGGTGCTCGCGAACGCCCATCCGGTCTCGTCGACCTCCTTGAGGATGAGCACGCGCGCGTCCGGCACCCCGTCATCGTCGACGGTGGACAGCGTCATGGTGTGCGGTTCCGGGACCGCGGAGGCGATGGCGAGGTCGAGCCAGTCACGGAACATGCGCATCGGGTCGGCGGGCAGCGCCGCGAGGTCGGGGACCGGGCTGCGCCCGGTCAGGGACGGCAGGGTACGCAACGTCGGGCGGAGCGGTTCGACCATAGGTCATCTCATCACGCCCACCCGGACCGCCGCCGGGGATCGGGTGGTCGCCTCGAGCGCCCGACGCGCACGAGCGCGACGATCCCGCGCGGTCGGCCACCGTTCATGTCCCGGACGATTCCGAGACACCGGGCCGCTCTAGCGTGTGCGCCGTCGGCTCGCCTCCCGCGCAGCCGCCCGACGCACGGCAGGAGCACGCATGTCGTCCTCGACCGAACGCGAGATCCCCGTCCAGGCCGATGCGCCCGCGCCGTCCGAGTCGTCCGCGGCCGCGCTGCGCAGCCCGTTGGAGCGGTTCGGACTGCAGGGACAGACGCTTCAGGTGGCCAACTGGCTCGCCGTCGTCGTCGGCATCTACCTGCTCATCACGGCCGTCAACGTCATCGGCGGCGGGTTCAAGGCCGCCACCGGTGGTCAGGCGGCGGACCTGTTCGCCTTCGCCTCCAACCCGTTCGTGGCGCTGATGGTCGGTGTCGTCGCCACCGCCGCGACGCAGTCCTCCTCCACGACGACCTCGGTGACGGTGGGCCTGGCCGCCGGCGGATTGCCGATGGAGATCGTGGTGCCGATGCTCATGGGCGCCAACATCGGCACCACGCTGACCAACACCCTCGTCAGTCTCGGCATGGTGCGCGACAAGGAGGCGTTCCGGCGTGGCTTCTCCGCCGCGACGGTGCACGACTTCTTCAACCTTCTCGCCGTCGTCATCTTCCTGCCCTTGGAGATGATCTTCGGACTGCTGGAGCGGTCCTCCAGCTGGCTGTCCGGCCAGACCTCGGGCACCGATGGCGGCGTGGTCGCCGCGGTGTTCGCGGGCATCGGCACCGTGGTGGACGGGGTCACCGAGCCGCTCGCGAACCTGCTCGAGAGCGTCACCGCGTTCATCCCCGAGCCCTGGCACGGCATCGTCATGATCGCCATCGGCATCGGGCTCATCCTGGCCGTCATCAACGTCATCGGACGGTTGCTCAAGGTCCTCATGGTCGGTCGGGCAGCGAAGGTCCTGCACACCGCCATCGGCCGGGGGCCGCTCACCGGCATCGCGTCCGGCATGGTCGTGACGGTCATGGTGCAGTCGTCCTCGACCACCACATCGCTGGCCATCCCGCTCGCCGGCTCCGGCTCGTTCTCCCTGCGCCAGATCTACCCGTTCACCATCGGTGCCAACATCGGCACCACCATCACGGCCCTCATCGCGGCGTTCGCCTTCACCGGACTGGAGGCGGAGACCGCACTGCAGGCCGCGTTCGTCCACCTGCTGTTCAACCTGTACGCCACCATCGTCATCTTCGGCCTGCCGCCGCTGCGGGTGATCCCGCTGCGCGGGGCCACCTGGCTGGCCGGCCTGGCCGCAGAGAAGAAGGTGTGGGCCGCGGTCTGGGTCCTCGGCGTGTTCGTCGCCCTTCCCCTCGCCCTGATCTTCGCGACCGTCATCCTCTGAGGAGGCACCGGTGACCGACCCTGGATATCCCACGCCGGAAGGCGACGACCGCCTCCCGCCGCGCAGCATCGAGGAGGAGCTGGAGGAGATCCTGCGCGAGGCGGAGAGCTCGATCTCCGCGCTGCGGAAGGAGCTCGCCGAGCAGCGACTCCGTGCCCGGCAGCACGCCGAGATCGACAGGCTCGAGGAGCACCTGGCGAGCACCCGGGTGCGCTGGAGCGAGGTGCGTGCCTTCTTCGACGAGGTCATCGACGAGCTGCGCCGGCGTCGACCGGTGTCCGGAGCCGATGACCCGACCGGAACCTCGGCGGAAGGAACGGCGCCGTGAGACGAGGCATCCTGGCGATCACGGCGGCCTTCGCCGTCGGGGCACTCGGGGCTTGCGCGGACGCCAGCGCGGACGGTGACGAGCTCGTCGTCTCCGGGTCGAGCACCGTGTACCCGATCACGCAGACGGTGGCCCGCGAGTCCGGCATCGACGTGGACATGGCCGCCGAGGGCACCACCGACGGCTTCGAGCGCTTCTGCAGCGGGCAGTCCCACATCAACAACGCCTCGGAGGCGATCCCCGGAGCCGGTCAGCCGACCGATTACGTGCAGATGTGCGCCGACAACGGCGTCGAGTACATCGAGCTGCCGATCGCACTGGACGCGCTCAGCGTGGTCCGCCACATCGACAACGACTTCGCCACCACGCTGACCCTGGACGAACTCCGCGAGGCCTGGGCCCCGGACTCCGACGTGACGACCTGGAGCGACCTGCGCCCGGCGTGGCCGGACGAGGAGATCGAGTTCGTCGGCCGACCCGAGGGGTCGGGCACGTTCGAGTACTTCACCCACCAGGTCACCGGCGAGGTGGGGGCGATCCGGGAGGACTACCGGACCAGCGACGACATGGTCGAGCTCGCCGGCTGGGTCGCCGACGACGTCGACAGCCTCGGCTTCATGGGCGCCGGCAACTACCTCGAGGCCGACGAGGAGGTCCGCGACGTCATCACCACCGTTGCGGTCGACGGCGTCGAGCCGAGCCTGCGCAACGCGCAGGACGGGACCTACGAGCCGCTGACCCGCCCGCTGTTCATCTACGTCTCCACGGCTGCGCTCGAGGAGCATGACGACGCCGAGGAGTTCGTCGAGTACTACCTCGAGCACGTCTACGACATCCTGCCCCGGGTGTACTTCTACCGGCTGCCGGCCGAGGCCCACGATCTGGTGCGGGACCGGTTCGACCAGCGCACCACGGGCAGCATGCTCGGCGGCGACCCGTATCAGGACGTCGACATCGTCGAGGCGCTGTCCGCCGGCTGACGACCGTCGCGCCCGTTACCTTCTTGGTGATCCCGCGTGGGCGGGGTTGTGGTCGCTGGGTCCGGCATGACTGTCTGCCCCTGTCGTTGATGATCCGGGGGGTGTTGT